>PLYO01000028.1 GCA_003151825.1 Ignavibacteriota bacterium | reverse complement strand
ATCGAGGCGGGACTTCGGAATATGCAGGCCATAAAATCATTTCTGGACGACGAGGACGACGGCATCGGCATACTCAAAGGGACGCCGGAGTGGGAGGCGGTGCGGGAGTTGGTGGAGAAGCTGTCTGAACCGGGATGACGCGGATGGGGGCGGATTACGCGGATGGATTTGTAGGGACGTGCTGCGCACGTCCGGCCCGGTGATTGTCAACGAATGTAAGATTATCCGAAATCTGGAATGAGTGATCGAGCAAGAGGACGTGCGCAGCACGTCCCTACGGTTCCTAATCTTCTTCATCTATAAAATCTCTTAAAATCATGGTTCAGACATTTTTTGTCGTATATTAGTGATTGCTTTGATGGGCACCCATTCGACAAGCTCAGGGCAGGCTCTATGGGGAAATTATGAAGTATGAAGTATGAAAGAGGGCATGGGTTTTCGATATGAAAGAATATGCATAAGTTAATGAAAAGTTTGATGAAAATTAAACGTGAAAACACATTTTGAGCACCTTTTCTTCAGGACAACTGGCGAATCTGGATTGAAAACGCCATAGTTCATGAAACCCACATGCTGTTTCGATTCTAACTCGAAGATTTTATGCATATTGACGAATGATTTATGCAGTCCTTAAAAAATTTCGTGACCTTTCTGCGTTGGATGTGTTATCAGCCGTTCGACACATATCTACTTTTAATACAAAATGACTAATTTCAACAGAATTTCGCGGTTTTTGGCGGTTTTTCTCATGACCGCTTGCCTCGGCTCGACGACGCTTCGGGCTACGTCCTTCTCCTATACACCCGATACCCTCACGTTCACCCCTACGAGTACGGATTCGGTTATCGCGTATGTCGAAATCGGGTACAATGGAGACACCACCGGCCCCGGGACCAATATTCACTGCTGGATTTCGAGCGGAACCTCTTATTTTGGGTGTCCCACGGACACGGTACACACGAGGTCGTATTTTTATCTGCGCGTCGCCTATAAGCCGCAGAGTTCGAACGTTTATGGTACGGTTACGATCTCGGACGATACCGTCACAAGAACGGTCTATTTGATCGGTAATGCCTATGTGGCCGAAGATGCCTATCTTTCTGGATATGGCCCCTACTTCCCGACCAACGTTCTGGAAGGCCACGATACTTGCACGACGATGCGCCTGATAAATGCCGGCACGGATCACGATACGATCGTAAGCGCAGGATGGACGCATAATCCGAATGGAATCTTCACGTGGGACTCGGTCTCGCTTCCGCTTACGATGCCTTCGCATGACACAGTGTTCTGGACGCTCTGCTTCAACGCGCCGAACAATACGACTCTTTATACCGACACGTTCGTCGTCTATTATCATGACTCTGCAAGCCAGACGCGTTACGTCTCGCGAGTCGTCTCGGCACAGGCGTACGTACCGGAAGATGGCTATCTTTCAGGATATGGGCCCTATTTCCCGACTAACGTTCTGGAAGGCCACGATACCTGCACGACGATGCGCCTGGTAAATACGGGCAGCGATCACGATACGATCATAAGTGCCGGCTGGACGCACAACCCGAATGGCATCTTCACATGGGACACGGCCTCTCTGCCGCTCACGATGCCCTCGCACGATACAGTGACCTGGACGTTCTGCTTCAATGCGCCGAACAATACGACTCTTTATACCGACACGTTCGTCGTCTATTATCATGATTCCGCAAGCCAGACGCGTTACGTGTCGCGGGTCGTATCGGCACAAGCTTATGTACCCGAAGATGGCTATCTTTCGGGCGTAGGACCCTATTTCCCGACCAACGTTCTGGAAGGCCATGATACCTGCACGACGATGCGCCTTATCAATTTCGGCACCGATCACGATACCATCGTGAGCGCCGGATGGACGCATAATCCGAATGGCATCTTTACGTGGGACACGGCCTCTTTACCGATCACGATGCCCTCGCACGATACAGTGACCTGGACGTTCTGCTTCAACGCGCCGAACAATACGAATACCTACACCGACACCTTCTTAGTTTATTATCATGATTCGGCAAGCCAGACGCGATATACCTCGCGCATTATCCAGGCTGCGGCCGTTGTGCCATCCGATGGAGAACTTCAGAGCTACGGCCCATATTTCCCGACGAACGTTCTGGAAGGACACGATACTTGCACCACGATGCGCCTTGTGAATTCGGGAACCGATGTCGATACCATCGAGAGCATGACGTGGTCGCACAATCCCAATGGGATTTTTACATGGGACTCGGTCTCGATGCCTTATGGCTTAGGATCGCATGACACCACCTTCTGGACGTATTGCTTCAACGCACCGAATAATACGACCCTCTATATTGACACTCTCACAGTTCGGTTTCATGATGCAGCCAGCCAGACGCGGTACATCACTCGGATCATCGAAGGCGAGGCCTACGTGCCTGAGGATGGAACGCTGAATTTGTATAGTGGTCCCTATTTCCCCGAAGTCGTAGATGAGGGTCACGATACTTGTTCAACGATGAGTCTGATCAATTCAGGCTACGATGTTGACACCATCGTCAGCGCAACCTGGTCGCACAATCCGAATGGAATCTTTACCTGGGACTCGGTTTCCATCCCAACGACCATCGGGTCTCACGATACCGACATCTGGACGTTCTGCTTCAACGCTCCGAACGATACGAATCTTTATATCGATACCTTCACCGTGCAGTATCACGATGCCTATAGCCAAACGCGGTACAGCACTCGGATTGTCCAAGCAAAAGCAACCGATCCTTCCATCGTCACCTGCTATTCGCTCTACGCGACCACGTTTGCGGTGACCAACGTCGGCGATACGAGCTACATCCACATGCGAATCAGAAACGATCTTTCGTCTTCCGCGACGCTGACGGGTTGCCACATTTCGGGAACCGACGATGGCGCGTTTCGCGTCGATTCTTCGAGTTTCCCAACCACCATTGCGTCCGATAGCTACGATAGCGTGTTGCTGAAGTTTATTCCAAACCGCACGAGCGGCGAAACGTCTTACAACTCCACGCTGACCGCTTCGTTCACGACGACGGATACCTCGCACTGCCGCGAAGCGACCGTTTCGCTGCTCGGGTATATGTCGCAGGCATGCAGCGACACGGCGACGGTCTCCATCGATACGACTGGAACCGATGACGTGGATGTCTCCGGCGATTCGGCAAGCTATTATGCGCATCGTATCGATGTCGTGAATAATTCCAGTGCGCCGCTCGTAGTGACCAACGTCGGCTGGACCGATTCGAGCAGCCACTTCCTCATCAGCCAGCGCATTCCCTCGAATTTGCCAGACACGATTGCTGCTGGCGGAGAACTGGCCATTATCATTCATTTCTATGGCGATACCGGACAGGTGTATTACGATACACTCGCTTTGACGATCACGAACGGTATTGCATGGCATGGCGGCAAAGCCACGCCGATGTCGGCCGGAACGATGCTTATCAATGTGAAGGGAGTCCAAACGGCAGCGCCCGCAAGCGTATCAACGATTGCGACGCCGAATGCGCCGAATCTGCTGCTCTATCCGAATCCGAGTTCGGGCATAGTGAATATGCAGCTCGATGGCGCAACGAACGCTACCTTCGAGGTATTCGATGTGCTCGGGAATGTCATGGTCAGTCATGTGGGATCGGGAACCTGGCAATGGGACGCCTCCGGCCTCACGAGCAACGGAACCTACTTCGTTCGCGCAACCAGTGGAGATGCGATTGCGACGAAGCGATTAGTGCTGCAAAGATAAGAGTCGGGAACTTGTAAAACAAAAAGGGACGCGCATGGCGCGTCCCTTTTTGTTTTAGCTAATAATTTAGACTTACACGTTCAACTCATATTCGATCTCGAACGCAACCTCGGTTGCGTTCGAATGGTATTCCGCCTTCCCTGTTATTCCGGCTAATTCACCGGTTCCGGAATCGGGAAGAATGCTCAACGCGCCATTCAGCACGCCTTTGTCGAATGTACCCCAGTCATCCATGACGAACGAGCCACGTTTTCCGTTCAGCGTTCCATCGAATCGCATCAGGCCCATAAAGGTGGCGAGCGCGCTATGCGTATCTTTTTCATCGGCATATTTATAGAACATCAGGAACTCGACGCTTGCCATGCCCTCGATCTCGCCGGTGAACGCAAGTTCAACGGAAGCTTTGGTGAGTTTCTTATCCGCAGCGATCTGGTCGTATGTTTTCTCATCCCATTTTACGGGTTTGAGTCTGCCGGTTGCTTTCATGTGACGTATAACACGTTACACTTACCGGAAAATTGCAATCGCGACCGTCCCAACCAACACACCTCCGGAAGTCACTCGCACAAACGCCACGCCATCCCTCGGCGGCAGCAAGAGCGGAATGCTTTCTGTTCCCTCTGTTATGGAACCAATGTTTTGCGTAGCAATCAGCCGGGCAGCGGCATCGTAGTAACTTATTTTTACGTCTTCGAGAGGGGTTGTTGAATTTATCCTTAACGTTGCATTATTCGAGGCGGGATTTGGCGTTACTTCAAGTGCCGTTCCCGATTCTCCGCTGGCGGTGACAATTGCCTGATCACTAGCTCCCATGCCGGCAAGCATGATCTGAAATGCGCTGCCGCCGGATTCATCCGTTGTTATCGTAATGGATGCAGAATAAGATTGGGCCTGCCAGGGTTGGAAGCGAACGGCGATCGTTCCGCTATCATTGGCAGTAATAATATGGAGCATAGTATCCTTGAATGAGAACACGGCGTTCGGATCGGTGAGCGAATAGCTAAGAATATGCAGTCGCGCAGAGCCAAGATTTCGAAGCGTGATCGGTATATTCTCGCTCTGATTAATTTTTACACTTCCAAAATCCACGCTGGCGCTCGCGCTGAAACTTGAGGTTCCCGGATTCACCGTGTGCTGATAATAGATGGTCGGACGGCCACCTGTCGAATCTACCCAGATCACATGCAGCGTGCCATTCGCATCCACGATGAATGGATTGGTAGCCTTGTTCGCAGCAGGAACTAACGCAAGCGCCGAATCCCACGTCGCACTGCCATCGCCGGAATGCTGGATAGAGAGAGCGCCGCCAAAAAGCCACCACACGAGATAGATATTCTGCCCGTCGGCTCCGATGTTGGGATACGCTTCGTTACCGTTAGCAGAGGTCATTTGCTGAGAAGAGTCCCACGTCACGCCAAAGTCGGTGGACTGCATAAAATGTATCTCATAATCCACCGTCTGCCGGTCGCCATACGCAAGATCGACATCGGAGCCGGTAACATACAAAATAGGGAAGTAGCAAAAGACGGTCGAGTGTGTAAGCTGGGTCTCCGGCCCCCACGTTACGCCATTGTCCGAGGAACGGCGATACCATGTTTCCATAATGCCCGTCCGATTATCGTTCCATGCGAGATGAACGGAACCTCCACCCGCCGCAATGGAAGGATCTTCCGAACGGCCAAGCGCATTCGAAATTTCAAAGACAGAATCCCACGTCGTGCCGTTATCAGCCGAGCGCCGGAACCATACTTCCGAATTGCCCGGCTCGTTGCTGTTGAGCGCAACGCAAACCAATTGCCCGGAACACGTTATCGACGGCCACCAGTAATAATTCCCAAGCGAAACGGGCGAGTCCCACGTATTGCCGCCATCGAGTGACCGGAGATAATACGAAACGTAGTTTGTATCGCGCGTGTCGCGGTAGGCAACATGCACCGTGTTGGCGAAAACGGCGATGGAAGGAAATGCCGCGACGCTCGGAAGATTCGTCAGGCGTTGAATCGTTCCCCACGTCACGCCGCCATCGAAGGAATGCCTATAAAAAATGGCGCCGCCGTCCACATTGAAATCCTCCCAGATGACATGGACGCTATCGCCGCTCACGGCGAGACATTGACCCATGTTTTCATTTAAACCAGCGGTTGTATCGGCAGAAAGCTGAATCGCTGGTTGCCATTGGGCAAACAGCACAACTGGCAACAATGTAAAAAAAGCGGCAAAAAGGAGGGTTCTGACAATTTTCATAATTATAATAACAATCGTAAGAACAAAAACTCACACCACCCAGCTATTTTGCCTCGTTACGCCACTCTCGGCACGGCCAGCCCACCGTGAGCGATGAGCGCCACGCGGGCGCCGGCGCTCATTCTTCCAAACGCCGCATGGAGTGCTTCCTGCGCGTTATCGCTGTGATGGAACCCGAATTTCAGCGGATCGTGCATACCGGCTCCGTGCGTGACAAAAGTGACGCGCGATGAACGATCGAGCACTTCCCTCATCGCCACAAGCTGCGCGCCCAGAGCAGGATGCCGAGAAAGCTCACCCGTTTGGCACATGCGAAGCAGCAGTTCGCGCGGCTCCGATAAATTTTTGGCAAGCGTTGCCGATAGCGGTAACAACGCATCCGTGAGCGGCGAGACGATAACGATCTCACCACCATCTTTCATAATACCAAGCGCGGCATACAGCGCGTGCGCGGCATGAACGATATTGGTGTCGAAGGGATGAGAATCGATCATCACAATGTCCGCGCGTTCGGGAACGGAAAAGTTGTACATTTGCGCAGCCACGTCCGCGCTCACGCGATACACGCTCGTCGGCGCGCCCGTCACGCAGGAGGTGGTTGCAAGCGTGCGATCGAGCACCACATCGATGCAAAACTTAAATGCCGGAACGAAATTGAGTAGCTCGCGTATCATCGTTCGCGCGGGATTTTCCGCATGGCCGAGCACCGACGACGCCGGCTCGCCGGCCGTTGTAAGATAAATATCGCCCATCAAATCCTCATGCCCCAGACCGGGAAAAATAAGCGAACCGCCGCCGGTAAAACCATCAAAGCGATTGGGGTACGTGCCGCCGATTCCGATAATGAGCGAAGCATCTCGAACGCGAGCATCGGCCTTAATAGTGATCGGCCCGCTTGCCGTATGTGCGGTGCCGAACGTGTGAAAATCCCTCTCATGCTCGTTCAGCGCAGATTGAAAAACGCCATACTTCCGACGCATTTCCACGCCGATCTTGCGATCGACTTCCGCGTTTGAACTCGCGCGATGCCCAGCATTGGCAAGGAGCACAGTGACGTTCGAATTCTTTACGCCCGCTTCATGCAGCGCCTGCGCGACATGAAAAAACGGAAAGACCGTCGGCGTGGGTTCGAGTGCGTCATCGATCACGATGAGCACTTTGTCGTCCGGCGTAGCAAGCTCGGAAAGCTTCGGGCTGTTGACGGGATGCTCGAACGCTGCCAACAATATTTTCTCGCGGTCGGGATGGGCCGTTTCGAGCGGGCCATACGCGCCGATGAAATTGGCATCGGGAATCTCAACTTCCCGGACTTTGGGGTAATAGGTGTAGTAATAATGCATGAACCACGATTTCCCGGATTATGCGGATTTCCAGGATTGATTTTTTAAGATTTTACGGGTTGAATGGTTACTAAACACAAAAACTCGTCATGACAATCCATTAAGGTAAGGAATCTCGGATTAACTCCCCATAGAAATGTCATTGCGAGGAGTCCCGGAGGGACGACGAAGCAATCCGTTGGGATTTCGCTTAATCTTGGGAGATAGCTTCGTCGCATTCGACTCCCTCCGGTCGTCGAACGCTCCTCGCAATGACGGTATTGAAA
Organism: Ignavibacteriota bacterium; assembly: GCA_003151825.1. Taxonomy (GTDB): domain Bacteria; phylum Bacteroidota; class Ignavibacteria; order Palsa-1295; family Palsa-1295; genus PALSA-1295. The sequence continues at coordinate 14,669 of PLYO01000028.1, read as the reverse complement.
AGAGTGTATTCAAACAATCCTTCCAAAATCGTCCGCGTAATCCGCTCAAATCCGTGTAATCGTGGTTCATTCCACCTTCATAAGCCGCTCCGCGCGGTCGGCTACGCGCAGTGCCTCGATCACGCCATCGAGATCGCCTTCCATTACTTCGGCGAGATTATAAAGGGTAAGATCGATGCGGTGATCCGTCAGCCGGTTTTGCGGGAAGTTATAGGTGCGTATCTTTTCGGAGCGGTCGCCGGAGCCGATCATCGAACGGCGCTCGGCGGAGTATTTCTCTTCGGACTCGCGCTTCGCTTTTTCATACACGCGCGCGCGCATGACCTTCATTGCTTTATTGCGGTTCTTTAGCTGGGAACGTTCCTCTTGACAGCTTACAACAATTCCCGTCGGAATGTGCGTAAGCCGCACCGCAGTCTCGACTTTATTCACATTCTGCCCGCCTTTGCCGCCGGAACGAAAAATATCGACACGAATATCGTTCGGATTAATGTCGATCTCGATCTCCTCAACTTCCGGCAACACGGCAACGGAGGCTGCGCTGGTATGCACACGCCCTTGCGTTTCCGTTTTCGGCACGCGCTGTACGCGATGCACGCCGGACTCGAATTTCATCTTCGCATACACATCCGTTCCCGAAAGAGAAAACGCGATCTCTTTATATCCGCCGATCGTCCCCTGGCTTTCGTCAATTACTTCGAGCTGCCAGCGTTGTAATTCCGCGAAACGCGAATACATGCGGAAGAGATCGCCGGCGAAGATAGCGGCTTCATCGCCGCCCGTTCCCGCGCGAATTTCGACGATGCTGTCGCGGGAATCATTCGGATCGGGAGGAATAAGCAGAAATTTGATCTCCTCTTCCACGCGCGCGTGCTCGGATTCCAGCGAGCGAAGTTCTTCCTCGGCCATCGCGCGCATTTCCGGGTCGCGGGTATCGCGGAGCACTTCGCGCGCGCCCTCGATATTGCGCGTAAGCCTGTCATACTGATGATACGCCGCTTCGACCGGCTCCAGCACACGCCGTTCTTTCGAAAGCAAGCGCAGTTTATCCAGATCGGAAGCAATCGCGGGGTCTTCCAGATCCCGCGCGATGCCTTCGAATTTCAGGTGTACCTGCCGCAGCTTTTCTAATAAATCCATGAGCGGGGCGTAAACGCGATGGGAGGGGAGATAGTCCCATGAGAAGGCTTCATAGTCTCTCTTTTAATCTTGACCGTTTACGGTCATCGTGATATACTGCGACGACCACAATCTCTTCTTCTTCAATGCTATAAATCACTGCAAATGGGAATCCTTTAATACGTTTCTCTCTCATGCCATACTGCACAACGCGCTGGCGAAATGGAGCCTCCTGAATCTCAAGATAGGCATTATCTAATTCATTCGTAAATCGTTCTGCCGATTGAGGAGTCTCCTCGGCGAGATAGAAGGAAACAGACTCAACATAGTCCATTTCTGCTTCGGGGCGAACACGAAAGTTCATTTACTTTTTCGTTTTGCTTCCTCAATCATTGCGCGGCCTCTGGCGAGCGACTCTTCGGCGCTCATCGTTGTGCCCTCACCGCGACGGTGAGCTTGTAATCGGCGATACGCCTCCGCATAGACGCTCTCATCATTCTCTGCGAGACGATGTTCAATTTCATCGGCGAGCCGGCGCTGGCTTTCCGGGTCCATTTCAAGGACTTCCGTGCGAACTTGTTCGAAAGATCTGTCCATGCTTTTTTTAACTGAAAAAAGGGAAGCATAGTGCCGCAGAAGGACTTGATTGCCATTAATGGGTGTTTTTGGACTATGCTTTCATCACAGGAACGAGTCGCCGCTTTATTAATCCTTGCATTGATGGCAATCTCATGTGCGAAAAATCATCGCACAACGATTATTGGCGATTGGTCAGGGAATGATGTTATAATCACGAAAGGCAATGAAACCATCTCCGTTCCCATCGAAAAATATGGTTATCTCAATCTTTCGCTTAACAGAGACAGCACATACACTATGAGTCTCGCGGTTTTAAAGGACGTGCGGGTCGAAAAGGAAGTGTTCGGAATGACCGCGAACAAAGTGCTAATCCAATCTGTCTATAAATCGACAAGATATGGGAAATGGGCGCGGGCGGATTCCGGAGTCAACCTTTCATCACAGGAGGGGGTTATTCATGCGCTTCTCTCGCCGGATGGAGAGAACATTACACTAAACTTTACCGATGCTGATGGCCGCGCATGGCTCGCCAGCTTAGAACCTAAGGAATAAAACATGAAGCTGTCTTTCGCTTTCTTATCTTTCTTATTATTCGCGTCGTGCAGCAATAATTCGAGCACGGGATCGAATAATAATACGAATTCCGGCACGGCAATTAATGGAGGAGCTTACGTTTCGCTCTCTGACAATCTCCAGATTTTAAGCCACATCAAAGGCAATGTCACCAGTTACGATGACTCAGGCAATGTGGATCGAGTTGACGGGTACGATCGCGATTTCCAAGGAATGTTTGGATCACAGCAAGTTTATCGCGGCCTAATTGGGAGACCGGTATCTTGGCTCAATTCTAATTCTCAGGAACAGGGTACGACGGCATTGGTTGGCAGCACAGCAGATACCGGCGAGGTTTATGGCTTCAATATTTTCTATCAAAATTCCTCACAAATGGCGATTATACTTCCTCAAAATTTAATCGTCGGGCAAACGTGGGAACCATGCGCCGCAGTGGAGCCTATCCAATGCCTATTAACGCTGAAGCAACGGATGAATACTTATACAAACACTGGCGGCACAACATATTCGGACGTTCTACAAGTGTATGCTACTTATTTAGATTCTTCGGGTGGAGGAAGCGCGGGCGATTACAGAGTCGTAAAAACTGTTGGTGCGGCGAATCTTTATTTTGCGAGGGGTTTGGGGATTGTCGAGGGAGACATTATTAATTACGAAGAACTTGACTCCTCTAATTTCACAAACTTCGGAGGAGGAATTTTTGTTGCGGATCACAAGACCGCAACTGCCACAATATGGAGAAAAAATTGAGTTCGCTAGAATCAAGCATTCTAACCTAACGGTCATGACATGGCTCCCAATTACTCACCCCACATTATCTCAATTAGACCCGGTTTGAGCTTACTTTGTAACTCACCCGCTGCAATCTGAATTGCATTAAATCTCTGGTCATCATTCTCCCACTTCTCAGCCGCTATTGCATTCCAAAGTCTTTTAATTTCTCCATGTTTCATGGTGGTTGGACGTGCGAAGAGCACTGCGACTTTATTACGCACTATTTGAGGGGTATCGGAAGGTAACGAATTGTTCTGCTGGGTCTTTTTCATCGCATAAAAATGAAGCAGTTCCGCCAAGCCAGAGTAAATAAGAAAGCGTTGTTCGGCAAGAGCTTGTTTGCGCTGTTGGTGCCAGCTCCAAGCCCATGTTCCACCTGCGATAATGACAGCAAGAATGCTTATTAAGTATCCCACGATATGTTTGGAAGCACCCAAGCAAATCAAATGATTCATCATCACGCAACCGCCTCCCCGCTCACCACCAGCTCCGGCACCACCGCCTTCATCTTCGAAAAGCCGCCGTGGACGTTCACGAGATGCTCAAAATCGTGGCGACGCATCAGGCTTGCGGCAATCATCGAGCGGTAGCCGCCGCCGCAGTGGATGAGATATTCTTCCGTTGGATCAAGTTCCGAGAGCCGCGCTTCCAGTTCCCCAAGCGGAATAAATTTCGCGCCTTCAATGTGTCCATTCGCCCACTCTCCGGGATTGCGAACATCGAGCACTTCAGCCGCAGCGCGCGCATCTGCAAATTCTCCCGGTTCGATCGAACGAATCGTTTCAACTTTGCGGCCAGCTTTCAGCCATGTCTCAAAACCGCCTTCGAGATAGCCACGCACATTTTCATATCCAATTCTCGCAAGGCGGCGAACGGATTCTTCTTCTCGTCCTTCGGGAGCAACAATAACAAGCGGCGTTGAAATGGCGATGAGCGTCCCGGCCCACCACGCATATTTATCGTCCAAACCGATATTGACCGCATTGGGAATGAATCCTTCTTCGAACACAAGCGGGCTTCGTGCATCGAGCACGAGCGCGCCATTCGAAATTTCTGAATCGAAGGCAGAAAGCGTGAGAGCCTGAACATTTTTAGCGAGTACATCCGCGAGTGGAGCATATCCGCGCTTGTTGATCTTCGCATCATCGAAATAATATTGCGGTGGCGCGGCAAGGCCGTGCGTGAGCGTATCAACGAACGCCTCGCGCGTCATGTCTTGCAGCGCGTAGTTCGTACGTTTTTGCACGCCGAGTGTGGACCATGTTTCCTTCCCAATATTTTTTCCACACGCAGAACCCGGACCATGCGCCGGATAGACAACAAGTTCGTCCGGCAGCGATTTAATTTTTTGAAGCGAATCGTACATCATGCCCGCGAGCGCTTCTTTCGTCATCTTTCCATCTAAAAGGTCGGGCCTTCCCACATCGCCAACGAAAAGCGTGTCGCCGGTGAAAATGGCTTTTTGAGTTCCAGCTTCATCGCGCAGCAAATAGCAGGTCGATTCGGGCGTATGTCCCGGCGTGTGCATCGCTTCAATGGTGATCTTGCCAATGCGGAAAATTTCTCCATCTTTCGCTTCATGCACAGCGTAATTCGTCTCAGCCCCGGAACCGAAAACGATTTCCGCGCCCGTGGCAGCAGCAAGATCGAGATGCCCCGAAACGAAATCGGCGTGGACGTGCGTCTCGAATACATACTTTATCTTCGCGTCGCGCGCTGTCGCCATTTCGATGTAAGCGTCCGTCTCTCGAATCGGATCGACGATGGCCGCTTCGCCTTCGGACTCGATATAATACGCCGCTTCGGCCAGACAATTGGTGTAGAGTTGTTCGATGTACATAATTACTGGAATGCTAAGTTTTCCAACATAATTCCATTCCACGGGTTCTCGCCTATTATTCGCCGTATTTTTGTATAGATGTCAGATGAATTCACCTTCCAGAGCCGGGATGAGAAAAAGCATTACGTCGAGCGCATGTTTGGCCAGATCGCTCGCCGGTACGATTTTTTCAATCACTTTCTATCGTTAGGATTCGATTATGGCTGGCGTAAGCGAGCAATTAAGGTGTTGCGGGAGCGGTCGCAGGCTGGAAGCGCTGCTCCACAAATTCTGGATATTGCCTGCGGCACCGGCGATCTATCCTTCGAAGCTCTCAATCAAATTCCGAATGCGCAACAAACCGGCGTCGATCTTGCGGAACCGATGTTGGAACTCTTTAGGAAAAAAGCGGACGAACGACATCTCGATATTCGAATCGAAAAAGGCGATGTCGAGGCGCTACAATTCGCGGATAATTCCTTTGACGGAGTAACCATTGGCTTCGGAACTCGTAACTTTACGGACTTGCTTACAGCCTTTAAGGAAATCCATCGTGTGCTGAAGCCGGGCGGCGTATTCGTCAATCTGGAACTTGCGCGCCCACGGAAGTTTCCGATGAAGCCGTTCTATCGTTTCTATTTCGACATGATGTTGCCCGCGTTCGCTACGGTTTTTTCCGGCCACCGCTCGGCGTATCGCTATTTACCGGATTCCTTGCGGCGATTTCCCGATCTCGAATCATTGGCAGAAATAATGCGTCAAGCCGGATTTCGTGATGTGAAATTCGAAACGCGAACAGCAGGGGTTGTTGCGATACATTCGGGAGTGAAATAAATGCGGGAGCAAATCAAAGCCCTGTCGAAGGAAACGCTGATCTACGGCGCGAGCACCGTCATCGGGCGGTTCCTCAATTTTTTACTCGTCCCGTTTTATGTGAACGTGCTCGATCCGGCGATGTACGGCGTCTCGGCGTCGATGTACACCTACATGAGCTTCTTCAATATCATTTACACGATGGGCCTCGAAGCGGCGTACTTCCGATATGCCTCGCGCGGCGAGAATGAAACGAGAAGCGATGAAGAGGAACGAAAATTATTCAGCGGGCCATTTCTTTTTGTGCTGATTTTTGGCGGATTACTGAGTGCGATTATTTTGATTTTCGCTCCCGCGCTCGTGTGGCCGGTTTTTCACGATCCCAAGACCGACATTACGCCATGGGTCCCGGAATTCACGCGCATTCTTCGTATTAGCGCAATCATCATCTTGATGGACAGCCTGAACGTCATCCCCTTTGCCGCGCTCCGCATCGACCGCCGTGCGAAGTGGTTCGGCGTGATTCGGTTGACGGGAATTGTTCTGACGCTCGCGTTCAATCTCATTTTTATTCTCGGACTTCACAAAGGAGTCGATGGGATCTTCGTCGCAAACATCATCGCATCCGCTGCCATGCTCCTAATGCTCACGCCGACTATTGCGCGTCGGTTCGAATTCCGAATATCCTGGCCCACGATGAAAAAGCTTTTTCCATTCGCGATTACGAATGTGCCGGCCTATCTCAGCGCGATGATGGTGCAGGTGATCGACCGGCCCATCGTGCAAGCGTTTCTTGGGCTTGCGATGCTTGGCGTGTATCAAGCGAACTACCGGATGGGGATTATTATGATGGTCTTCGTAAGCCTCTTCGAATACGCGTGGCGCCCATTCTTTTTGAGAGAATCGCGCACGAATGACGAACGCGCGCGCCTGATTTTCTCCCGTGTGTTTACCTATTTCATGCTCATTGCCTCGCTCGGGTTTCTCGCGCTCGCGATGTCTTTGCCGGACTTGCTCTCCGTCCGATTGCCATTCATTCATCACGCAATTTTTCAGAAACGGGCATATCTTTCCGGAATAAATATCATTCCCATTGTACTGGCAGCGTATGTTTTTCAGGGGATGTACACCAATTTCATTGCGGGAATTTATATTAAGGAGCATAACAAAGTATTACCATTCGTAACGGGCTTAGGCGCAGCGGTGAATATCGTTACTAACATTCTGCTCATTCCGGTCATGGGTATCATGGGCGCGGCGCTGGCGACGCTCTTCGCTTACATGGCGATGGCCGGCGCGCTTTACTGGCAATCGCAAAAAGTCTATTTCATCAAATACGATTGGCGGCGCGTGGGGTTCGCCGGCCTGTTGGTGCTGATCGGATTTGGGATAGATTATTTCTTCGTTCCCACGACATTAAGCCTCACGGATCGTGCGCTGATAAAGCTCGGCTTGCTGCTTGCCGTAACGCTCGTGCTCTTCCTGACTGGATTTTTCTCGAAAGGAGAAATCGAGGCGTTGAAATCCATGATTCGCATGTCGCGCTCGCGCATTCCGGGCATTTCGAAGGAAGCAAATCTCCCCGAGCCGTTCGAAGCCAGCGAAGAGCGGCGGGAGGGATAGTAATCGATTTCCTTTAAAGATAAGATTCTATTATCCCCGAGAAATTTTCGAGATCAGCTTCTCGACATAACTCTTGTGCTCATGCGACACGTCGTCAGCCTCTTTTTTGAGTTGCGCGCCGGTGAGTCCAAAGCGGCGCTCACGGGTTTGGTATTCGCGGATGGCTTCGTAAAGGTGTTCGCGGCGGAAATCGGGCCAGAGGGTTTTCGTCACGTGGATTTCGCTGTACGCGAGTTCCCAAAGCAGAAAATTCGAAAGCCGAAGTTCGCCGGACGTGCGGACGAGCAGATCGGGATCGGGCATCTCAGCGGTCGTGAGCGAAGCGCGAATAAGTTCCTCGGAAATATCCTCCGGCGAAATTTTTCCACTCCTCACTTCGAGGGCAATCGCCTGCATCGCGTGGACTAAATCCCACCTGCCCGAATAACTAAGCGCAAGCGTGAGCGTGAGTCCCTTGTTTTTCGACGTTCGTTCGACGGCGTCGTACAATTCCTGCTGGACAACTTTAGGCAGCAAGTTAATCTGCCCGATTGTTTTCAAACGCACGCCATTTTCCAGCATCTCCTGCATCTCATCGCGCAGCATTTTGACGAGCAGTCGAAACAGCATCGAGACCTCGCGCTTCGGGCGCTTCCAATTCTCCGTCGAGAACGCATAGACCGTGAGATAGCCAATACCAAGTTCCCTCGAAGATCGCGTCACATCGCGCAGGCTCGCAATGCCAGCCTGATGTCCCGCCGCGCGCAGCAAACCGCGCTCTTCGGCCCAGCGTCCATTACCGTCCATAATGACGGCGATATGGCGTGGGAGCTTGCCCTGCGCGCGCAACTCCTGCTGGACGCGCTTGTCGTCTTCGGATTGATGGTATGGCTCGTGGCCGAGGAATTTTCGCATGTTTATAATATCGAATTACCCAAACCAGTTTTGAAGAGAAGTCGGAGTTGATCGAAGCAAGGTAGATGCGTCAATAATTGGCAAAGTAATCTCTTCCATGAAAGTACCTTTGGTTCGTATAGATAATACCCCGCGGGTCGATGCAAACGCTACCATGACAAGGTTTAAAAGAAGCAGGCGTGGCAAAGTTTTTATATCCTCAGACTCGAACTTAACAACGAGTTCAGTCTTAACCCGGACAAGTTCCGACGCTTCTTCAATCCCTTTCTCTTTTGCGAACACTTCCAAGACGATCGTCATTACTGGGCCAGAACTGACCGAAGTAACCAAATTAGTGGTAAATTCCACGTCTTCTGAAGCTTCCAATTTCCGATACTCTGAAAGCATCGAAAAACTCAATTCTTTGAAATGAACGAGCTTAAAACTAAATTCTATTATATGTTCTGTAGGAACTTCAGCACTCATTAGGATAAAATTAATTCAGTGGAGGAAGTAACAACTAATGTCCCGTCGAGTCCGACAGTCGTAGTCTCGCTAAGTTCTGGATACTCTACCGAAATGGATGCGTTGGAAGACAAACTTGATTGAGAATAAAATCGCCGTCCGAAAGCATAGAATGAATTCTCCTTCGGGAGATAATTAACGGGAATTTCTGAGGCTTGCAGAAGGGTCAACGCGGTCGAACGCTGATCTTCATCGGTATCCAAAATCATCACAACATCTCCTTCTGGATGCAATAGCATTTCACGAAGAGAAATCTTCCGATCTAAGTAAGCATTGAGTTGATCAATGGTAACTGGCACAATGAGCCACCTATTAAGTTCTTCGTCATGGCTCGACCAATAGCGAAGAAACATGTTCTCATCTCCGTCTCGATAGAGAGAAAGCACCGGGCCAGCGTATTCAATCAAATCATCGACTTTTCTCTGACTTGATAATACCGATTTTGCAATATGAATGCCTAATGTTACCATATTATGTTATCTTGCCTAATACGCTGAATTTAGCACTTAGATTCACCTCAAAGCTTTCGTGAAAGTTAAAATGCCCGTCGCTGTCAATCTCCGATGCGCTACCGTCGGGGGGATTAACATGTCCTGCCGCTATAAATTCACCAATATCCCTAATGTTATCCTCACTAAAAGAGCGTGAGATGAAGTATTCGCGAGCCTGCTGCTCAGTTTCGTACATCGAGAGTGCAAGAAGTTCACACCTTTTCTTCATTTCTCCCCTCATAAGTCTCCTTGGCTTTTTCACTCCCGGTGGAATAAAATCGAGTTTCGAATCGAAAGGTGAATGACACCATAAATAAGCCATTTGGTCCACCTCAAAACCTTCTGGTGGGCAATTTTCGATGCCAAAACTCGCAATTTCAGCGGCGTATTTGTAAGCCATAAATCTATAACTTAGAATCCTCAATAAGCCGTTCCGCCTCTTCCCTGGTCGGTGCTTCCGCAATGATCCGTATAATCGGCTCGGTATTGCTTGCGCGGGCATGAAGCCAGGATCGCTCGAAGTCAATACGAATCCCATCCTCGTGATTAATGGATTTCGCCTTGCTCGAGAACTTTTTCTCGATGGCTGAAAGTATTTCTCGAACTTGTTCCTGGCTTTGTAACTCGATTTTTGATTTCACGATTTCGTAGTGCGGTAACTCTTTCTTTTTTTGCGAAATTGTTCCCTTAAATTCCGCAAGCGCGGAAAGGCACAGTGCAACGCCGACCAGCGAATCTCGTCCTGTATGCACCATCGGAAGAATCACACCGCCGGAGCCTTCGCCGCCGATGATTGCGTTCTTCTCGATCATCTTCTTTGCCACATTGATCTCGCCGACAGCAGTTCGAATAACTTTTGCGCCATGCTTCTCTGCAATATCTTCGATGGCTCGCGTCGTCGAAAGATTTACGACAACGGTCTGCCCGCGCGGGGAATGCTTCAGCACATGTTCGGTACAGAGCACGATTGTGTTCTCTTCGATAAACGGCTCGCCATTTTCCATGATGAGCACCAGCCGGTCGGCGTCTGGATCGACCACAATTCCAAGATCGGCCTTCTCACGCAAAATTGCTTCTTTGAGCGAGATAAGATTTTCGGGAACCGGCTCCGGGCGATGCGGGAAAATTCCAGAAGCATCGCAATATAGTTCAATGACATCGGCTACTCCGAGGCTATGCAGCAATCGCGGTAAAATGCGGGAACCCGACGCATTCACGCAATCTAAAACAATGCGGAAATTTCGCGCTGCAATTTTTCCGCGATCGACGAATGGAATATCGAGCACGGCCTGAATGTGCAGCTCGATGAAATCACGCCCATCGACCTCTTCGCCGTAATCTTCCGGTGGTACGGACTGCGCTCCACCCGAATCTACAATATCCCAGAGAACTTTATTTTCATCGGCGTCGAGAAACAGTCCCGTCTCGGCGATGAACTTCATCCCGTTCCACTCGCCGGGGTTGTGGCTGGCGGTGATGATAATTCCGCCAACAATTTCCGGTTTCGTCTCGACAGCGAACATGACGGTGGGCGTGGGAACCATGCCGAGCGCATACACATCACACCCCGAAGCTACCAGCGCATCTATTGCAATCTCATAAAATCGCGTGCCACCTAATCGGCCGTCGTAGCCGACGGCGACGGTTCCCTTGTAATCATTGTAGCGCGCGAAGCTGGCGGCATACCGCGCAACAACTTCAGCGGAAAGGCCATCCGCTTCACCAACGATGCCGCGCAGGCCGGAAATAGAACGAATGAGCAATTCAGTACCAGGTAATGTGTAACGAGTAATGAGTTGTAGTTAAAACGCCATTCACTCGGTACTCGTTACCCGGCACTCGTTACTCACGACGTCGATTGCGTCGCTCCCGCCGCAGGAGTATTTCCGGTATCGCCTGTGCCGCCTTCGGCGATGGACTTCCGCATGTTCGTATCCGACTGCAAATTCTGCAAATTGTAATAATCCATCACGCCGAGATGCCCACTGCGGAATGCTTCCGCAATTGCCATCGGGATTTGCGCTTCTGCTTCGACGAGCTTCGCTCGCATCTCCTGCACGCGTGCTTTCATTTCCTGCTCGGTGGCCACGGCAGCGGCTCGGCGCTCTTCGGCTTTGGCGCGCGCGATCTTTAGTTCCGCTTCCGCCTGATCGCTCTGCAATTTCGCGCCGATATTATCGCCGATAAACACATCGGCAATATCGATCGAAAGAATTTCAAACGCCGTGCCCGCGTCCAATCCTTTATCGAGCACCGTTTTCGAAATTTTGTCCGGACGCTCGAGCACTTCCTTATGCGATTCCGAGGTGCCGATGGTGGTAACGATTCCCTCGCCGACTCTTGCTAAAATTGTCGCTTCGCCGGCGCCGCCGACCAACCGCTCGATATTCGCGCGCACCGTCACGCGCGCCACGACGCGCACCTGAATGCCATTCTTTGCGACGGCGGGAACTTGCGGCGTCTCGATCACTTTCGGCGTGACTGAAAGCTTGACGGCTTCGAGCACATCGCGGCCCGCGAGATCGATCGCGGCAGCGCGGTTGAAATCCAGCTCGATATTCGCTTTCGCCGCGCTGATGAGCGCGTTGACCACCCTGGGAACGTTCCCGCCCGCGAGGTAATGCGCTTCGAGCTTTGGAATGTCCACCGGAATCCCCGCCTTCAGCGCCGTGATCTTCGAGCGTACAATCACGTCCGGCGGAACTTTTCTGAGCCGCATCCCGACCAAGTCCGAAAAAATCCGGACATGAACGCCTGAGGACAGCGCCGTGATCCACAGACCCAGCGGAATAAAATAAAGGAAGAGGATGAGGAAAAATAACGCCGCGATTACAATGAGTATCGCCGCCGGTCCGATTGCATTCATAATTATTTCGCGTAGGTCGGGTTAGCAACAATGGTGCGACTGCCCGACAATAGTTAAAGTGCTAAGAAAACTTTCCACAAAAATACGACATTACTCACCTCTAACGCCGAATTCTTCCTTTTCGATACTTTCCCGATCCTCCCTTATTTCTTAATTCTTACTTTTTACTTGTCACTTAGAAATAGGTGCCGTTTTTTTTCTTTCTGAGTTCCCGGCTGCCCTCTAATTTGAGCCAATTTCGCCATTTGCTGCCACCAAAGCGCCTAATGACCTGCTCTATAGTACACTACAACAGGCCACAATCTATTTTCAAGGAACTCCGGTGATCGATGTCCCCTAAGCTAAGGGTAGACCCGCCCAGGACTTTTCGATCGCCCCCAGTGCGCCATTTGATTTCATTGTGCAGGGATAACCCATGCCTGTACTGGCAGCGGGGTTTATACACTCTCAACGCTCGCAGACAGGTGCTACGCATAAATATCAAAAATGTTTCACGGTATTATAAGATTTTTTTCGTTTGGCGTCTAAATTGCTCAAATTCGCCTAAAATCGTCAATTTTGCCGTTGGCGACACGGCGCGGGGGTAGCCCCGAGTCGCGTGGGTCGGACGCATCGCCACGATGCTTCTTCCAGCCCGACAGTCCCGTCAGGGACGGCCGGTTTGTAGCAATGATTATTGTTTTGATGAATCAAGCTTCGTATGGAGCTTGGGATTGTAATTCGATAACGATTTCTACAAACGGGCCACGCCACGGCGTTGTCATGGGTGGAGTGTGTGTAGGCGGAAGCTCCAGCTTCCGCATCAAGGGGGATTCCGCACGGAAGCTGGAGCTTCCGGCTACATACGCCCGCTTTACCTCACCACCACCATCTTCGCCATCATCTCCGCGTCTCCCGCGCTGAGGCGGCACGAATAGAGGCCGGGCGGCAAACCCTGCGTATCGAACGTAGTTGCGTGCTGGCCGGCGCTCTCCATCTCGCCCGCAAGCGGCGTTGACACCACGCGCCCAAGCGCATCGTAGATGGTGATGCTGATGGAGGATTCGGAGGGGAGGGAATAGAGAATGCTTCCCGAAGTAGATAATGGATTTGGATAAATCCGAAGATCGGTAGAAGCGGCGGGCGAATTTTGCGCTACCCCGGATGGGGCAGTGGAAAAAGAATTCCCTTTGAGATAAACATAATAGGATGTGATCTCTTGGTTGGGATCGATCGTCAGGACGATTGTATCGAGAAAGACCGTGCCCGAATCGTTGCCAAAGAAGTTGACGATCATCGAAAATGTATCGTTAGGCAACACCGTATCTGGAATGCTATGCAAAAATTGACTAATCGAGAAGCGATTGCCGGAAGTGGTGAGTGCGGCACTCAGGACCGTGAGCGTACCGCCCGAAGTATTCACAAAATTGATGCGGTGAGTGCGAACTGTTGCGGAGTCACCAGAAAGCGCGACGCTTGTGTCCTTTTGTAAAGCGACGAGTTGTGTATCGCTTGCCGCCTGCGGGACCATCTGTGAGAGCGGGCGACGCCAGACGCCGCCGCCAGAGTCCTCCGCAGCAAAGAGATTCGTGCCGCTCACCGCGAGGGCATGAATAGTATCAGTTGGCAGGCCGGTGTTGGCTGCTGCCCAGCTTGTTCCGTTGTTGGTCGAAAGAAAAACTCCGTTGTAGGCGGTCCCGGCGAAGAGATTCGTGCCGCTCACTGCAAAAGCATAGACCTCAGAGGGCGGCATACCGGAATCGACAGCTACCCAGCTTGCACCTTGGTTGGTCGAGAGATAAGCGCCGGAATGAGTTCCCGCAAAGAGATTCGAGCCACTCGCCACAAGTGTGGTGCCCCAAGAGCCTAATCCGGAGTCTGCCGCCTCCTTCCAGCTTGTGCCATTGTCAGTCGAGAGAAAAACCCCGCCGCTGTAATTGAAATCGTCGTACGTCAATGCAAAAAGATCCGAGCCTATCATTGCAAAGGCATTGATTCCGGGCCAACGTTCATAGGTCGTGTCATAGGGGAACCCGGCAGTGTCCGCAGTCCAGCTGGTGCCATTGTTGGTCGAGCGATAAACGCCGTTGTAGGCGGTCCCCGCAAAGAGATTCGTGCCGTTCACCGCAAGGGTATTGACAACCTGATCTCCCATGCCGGCAGTGTCCGCAGTCCAGCTGGTGCCATTGTTGGTCGAGAGAAAAACGCCTGCGTTGTAAGTCCCCGCAAAGAGATTCGTGCCGTTCACCGCAAGCGAAAGGACAGCACCGGTCAAACCCGCATCCGCCGAGATCCAGCTTGTGCCGCCGGAGGTCGAGAGATAAACGCCGTTGCCGTCGGTTCCCGCAAAGAGATTCGCGCCGATCACAGCAAGGCTATTGACAGAGGAATAAAAACCCAAACCTGCATTCGATACATTCCAGTTTGCGCCATTGTCGGTCGAGAGAAAAGCACCGCCAGAAGTCCCTGCAAAGAGATTAGACCCGCTCAGTTGAAGGGCATTGACAACCTGATCTCCCATGCCGGCAGTGTCCGCAGTCCAGCTTGTGCCGTTGTCGGTCGAGCGAAAAACGCCGCCGCTGTGGGTTCCCGCAAACAGATTCGTGCCGCTCACCGCAAGGGTATTGACAACCTG
>PLYO01000014.1 GCA_003151825.1 Ignavibacteriota bacterium | reverse complement strand
ACCACAAACTTCCTTGTAGAACCCCTGATAGGCACCTATCGGGCAACGATGAAAATGGGTGCATTTGTAACATTAATTAAATACGACTATGACTTACAGAACACGAACGAAAAAGCGGTTAACGCTCGAAAGCTTATTCGATATGCGGAGCGAGCCGGAATCGAAGCCAATGTATAAATACTCGGATGGGGACGACCAGATCGAGGTTTTGAACGATACCATCAATTTAGTTCTATCGCGGGATATACGCAAGAACGTGAAGATCGGCGCGAATATCGCCTTCAATGTTGCGCGCGAAAATCCGGACTTAGATGTGTGGTATGTCAATACCTACGCCGGCATTGCAATGCTGAAGGAGTCCTTTACCAAGGCGTTGGAACGATCCGGAATGCCGGTTCCCATCGCGCCCGCAGAACGAACTGCTGTGGAGTCCATTGCCGGTTTGGATTCGGTTCCTGCGGCGGATACGGGGCGGATACGCGTTACGTTTCTTGAGGCGGTCGATCTATTGAAGGCCACGGGGAAAGGCTGGATGGTCTATCCGGATGGCAGGTGCATACTCTATGGCCAGGACGTGACCGAAGAAGAAATGGCGTGGGCACGCTCCATTGAACTTACGGACCAGAACGACGAAGACGATGAAAATGATGACGAAGAAAACGAGGGAGAGGACGATGAGGATGCATGGGCGGAGTCCGGTCCGAGCGTGCTACCCAATCTCTTTATTCATGACGTTCCGATCGGAACATGGAACACGCTTGCGCTTGGCGGCGACATTCGAGCGAGAGGCAGAAAAGAGAATCACGCGGTTGTGGTACTGAACTCGTTCGAGTTTGCTCCGGTGAGCCGCGCTCAGAAGGAGAAGATGGTCACCGAGCTTATCACACTTCGGGAGCAGTTTGGTTTGACGTTCATCGTGTTCTCCCACAAAATGAATTGGGATATCGAGGCCGGTCTTCCGGGCCGGGGTCCGCTGGGAGTTTTGGCGTCGAAATCGGGTGTTGTCATCCGCCTGAAAGATCCGTTCGAGCACATGATCCATTCGAGAAGAGGCGAAATCGGGGCTGAAAAGGGCATAGTTCATGAAACACAGATGCGTTCTGCGAAGATGAAGCCAAAAACTCCATCGGAGCGAGATGGGGTCGCGAGGTTATCGGAATATGAAGATTATCACGTCGATCCATGGCTTGGAAGCAACAAAAAGTCCGGTGGTATTCTATCGGTTCTGGCTCGGACGCCGCTTCTGAAGCAATATTACAACGATCATCGGCATTTCTTGTTCACGCGCGGCCTCGAACCGACGGAATATCTGCTCGATAAAGGGGAGTACGAGCCGATGGAGGAAAAAATGGAGGAAGCGCTTGTCAATTAAGAAGTAAGAATTATGGAAACTCTGATTAAGTATTTATATGCACGTCATTGCGAGGAGCGACGAAGGGCGACGAAGCAATCCGTTGCAATTCAGCTTAATTTTAAGGGATTGCTTCGTCACCCCTCCGGGGTTTCCTCGCAATGACATTCTTTAAAACAACTTAAACAAAGTATCCTTAAGAATTAAAAATTAAGAATTAAGAATGAGGATTTGATGGCGTTTGCGTGAGCGCTGGGCTTTCAAGTCGTATTTTTGTAGTACATGACACATCAATTTGACGTAATAATCGTAGGCGCGGGCGGCGCGGGGCTGCGGGCGGCGGTGGAAATCGGTGGGCAGTATTCGTGCGCGGTGCTGACGAAAGTGCATCCGCTGCGTTCGCATACCGGCGCGGCGCAAGGCGGAGTCTGCGCGGCGCTCGGCAACTTAGAAGAAGATAATCCGGAATGGCATGCCTTCGATACGATCAAAGGCTCGGATTATCTGGGCGATCAGGACGCGATCGAAGTCATGTGCAACGATGCGCCAAGAGCCGTCATCGAGTTAGAGCACATGGGTATGCCGTTTTCGCGGACGGCGGAAGGCAAGATCGCGCAGCGGCAATTTGGCGGGCATACGCGGCCGCTCGACCGCGACGATCCCGATTCGAAGCGAGTGGCTGTCCAGCGTGCCTGCTATTCCGCCGACCGGACAGGGCAAGCGATGCTCAACACGCTCTATGAAAACTCATTGAAGAACAATGTACGATTTTTCAGCGAGTTTTTCGTGACGGAACTTCTTTATGCCGATGGCGTGGCAAGCGGCGTCGTCGCGATTGAAATTCTGACGGGCGAAATTCATGTCTTCCACGCGAAGGCCGTGATGTTCGCCACCGGCGGCGATGGAAGAATTTGGCGCATTACGTCGAACGCGCATGTGGGAACCGGCGATGGATTTATGTTAGCGTACAATGCCGGGCTTCCGCTCGAAGATATGGAGTTCATGCAGTTCCATCCGACGGGTTTATGGAAATTGGGAATTCTTGTTTCGGAAGCGGCGCGCGGCGAAGGCGGAATTCTCCGCAATAAAGATGGCGAGCGTTTTATGGAGCGCTACGCGCCGACCGTGAAAGATCTTGCTCCGCGCGACATGGTGTCGCGCGCGATCATTCAGGAAATTCGCGAAGGCCGAGGCATTAAAGGATCGGACGGCACCGAATATGTTCTTCTCGATCTGACGCATTTGGATATTAAGATTATCACGGAAAAAATTCCGGAAATTGTAGGCTTTGCGCGGACGTATCTCGGAGTCGAGCCGACGAAAGAGGGTGTGCCGGTACAGCCCACAGCGCATTATGTGATGGGTGGCATTCCGACGGATGTGGATGGCCGCGTGAGGCTCGATCATAAGGATGGCATCGTGAAAGGATTTTATGCGGCAGGAGAATGCGCATGCGTCAGTGTTCACGGGGCCAACCGTTTGGGAACAAATTCGCTGCTCGATCTGATCGTATTCGGTCGTCGCGGTGGCAAGGCGATTGTAGAATTCCTGAAGAGCGGCGCGGAATTTGCTCCACTCCCACCAAATGCCGGTGAAGCAACGAAATCGAAAACTGTAGAAATTAAATCGCGAACTTCGGGCAACAAGCCCGCCCCGCTCCGCACCGAAATGCAGCAACTGATGATGGACGATTGCGGCATTTTCCGCGATGCGAAGGGACTGCAATCGGCGCTCGATAGAATCGGGGAACTGCGGGAAAAATATAAAACGGTCGTGATCGACGACAAAGGCAATCAGTTCAATACCGATCTATTGGAAGCCATCGAGCTTGGGAACCTGCTCGACACGGCGCAGCTTGTCGTCACCTGCGCGCTCAATCGCACGGAAACACGCGGCGGCCATGCCCGCGAAGATTTCCCGGACCGCGACGATCATAATTGGCTGAAGCATACCTTCGCATCCAAGAATGGCGACGGGAACCCTCGTCTCGAATACCGCCCGGTTGCGATAACGAAATATCAGCCGAAGAAACGAGTCTATTGATAAAAGTATGAAGTTTGAAGTATGAAGTATGAAAAAAGAAAGTATTTGGTATGGCGATTATTTATTGCTTCATACTTCATACTTCATACTTCATATTTGCCCGCGCAAAACATGCCGCGGGAAATCGGTTTCTGGCTCGCGGTGAATGGGCAAAAGCCACTGATCGCGCCGAACGACATTAACCGCGGATTTTTTACGAATCCGACCATCGAGCATTTGTACTATAGCTTCGCATCGAATGGCGTTCAGTCGGCTTCGCTTTTCGTAGAGCATCTAAGCGAAACACGCGATTGGAGCGGGATGTGGGCGAATTATGGCTTGGGAAGCAAACCGTTTCCCGCTTCGGTACAAGAATCGCTCGGCATGACGACGATCGGATTCGAGACGCTGCGCAATTTTATTAGCGAAGGCGGTTTTCGATTTGGCGCGGGGCTTGGCGTGGGATATGGGCTTGGCGGCGCAAACGCGAATGTCCGGGATTCAACAACTGGCGCACAAACTAATTATAGTTCCGCAACGCTATGGGACGCGCTGCTAATCAGCGTCTTTGTTCGCGCGCGGTATTCGGTGTATGTGACCGATTCATATGAGGTAGCCATTATGTTGATGGGCCGTTATTGGTCGTTTCCGGCCATCGGGCCGATCGCGCCGGGCGGCGAAGCGTATAACGGGCCGGGACTTCGGGCTATCAGCGAATTAGGTTACATGGCTGGGATCGCAGTAGGATTTTGAGAAGCAAGCACGATACATTGTTTTGCCTCTCGCTCGAAGAATCGGCATTCGGGGCAATGTTCAGTATTGCGGACGAGCAGTCTTAGATCGGGAATGTTTTCCTGCGTTCGGATTTGTTCGATGAGCGTGGAGCACTCGTCAGCAAAGCGAGAAAAGTCGGAACTTGAGAATAGAAATTCGGTGGTTTCGCCGGTCGCAGTGAAAAAGAGGATACCTCGGATGGTTTCGGCGCTCGGGTACATCAGATGAACGAGGTGAGCGTAAAACAGAAGTTGGAATCGGTAGCGATCGAGATTTTGGATATTGGGATGAGCTTCGGTTTTGTAATCGAGGATGGTCCAGATTCCGTCCCGATCCTGAAAAAGCCGGTCGATGATACCAAAGAGCGTATCGCCCGAAGCGAGCAACGTTTGAAGCGCCCACTCCATGCGAGTGTTTTTTCCCGATTGGACCTGCCGAGCCATTGGCGATTCCAGAAACGTCGAAACATGGTGACGCGCGGCATTCGAGTAAGAAGCTCGTTCCGTTGCATACCCCATTTCGAGCGAATCGAAAATGGAATGGACGTGGGTGTCGAAGGATGCAGTGTTGACTACCCCATCCGGAGCAAAGCGATCGGCTTTTTCGAGCAGCGTGTGAACTATTTGGCCAAGCAACGGCCCACGGATGCGCTCGGAGTATTCATCGGGATCCATATCGTAGGCCAGTTTTGGTTCCTCCGGCATTCCGAGTATGTAGGAGAGGTGATATTTCGTAGGACACTCTTTGAATCGCAGCAACTGCGTGGCGCTAAAGCGGCCAATCGGCCTTTGAACTTCGATCGGACCCAGATACATCGGAGGAGTGGCTGGAACGGCTTCTTCGATTACTACTGGAGGGAACGAAGAAATATCCGCGAACGAGCGGATAAGCGGTATCTCGAATGGGAACGCCTCGGAGTAAACTTCTTGGGTGGAGGAATCGTAGCGCGAGACTAATTCTTCGAATGCGAGCGTGTTGCCGACAGCGGGAACTCCAAACGCATCGCAGACCCAGGCCAGCCAGGAATTTTTCTTTGGACGCTCCGGCAGTGTGCAGGAAAGGATGAGATGGTCGCGCGCGCGTGTCATCGCGACGTAAAGAATCCGTTTTTCCTCGGCAATCGTGCTGGCAAGCGAACGCTGATAAATGAGTTCCCCAATGACAGGCTCGGTGCGGCCATCAGGGAACATGATTCGAAGACCCAGTTCCTTATCAAGGAGGTTTTGATGATCGAAATTGAATTGTTTTTGCAAAAAGGGGAGCATGACGATCGGAAATTCAAGCCCCTTGACGGCGTGAACCGTCATGATGCGAACGGCGCCACGCACATCGGGTGCTTCGGCCTGTGATTCCTGCTCTTCGGATATGGCGAGGTATCGAATGCGTTCGACAAAATCGAAGAGTCCGGAAAACCCGCTCTGGTCGGCAGCGCGGGCCTGCGCGAGAAATTTTTCGAGGTTGGCAATGCGTTGCGCGGGTTGAGAGCCGGACTGGAACGACGCGAAAATTCCAGTCTCCGCATAGATCTTCTCGATGAGAAGGGTCGTGCTGGTTCGTCCGGCCAAGACCAAGTTTTCGCGCAGTTGCTGCGCGGCTCGGACGAAGTGGGCGGAGTCTTTCGTCGCAATAGGCGCTTCGGCGTAACTCTGAAATTGCTGCCACAAGCTCCAGGGAGTTTCGCTCGATCGGCGTTTGGCAGATTCATGGTGCGCGATCTGAAAGAGTTCCACATCCGTAACCGCGAAAAACGGCGAGCGAAGAATGGCGGCGAGCGCGCTATCGTTCGAAGGCGTAGTGAGGAATTCGAGATAGCTCGTAATATCCAGGATTTCCTGCTGTGCAAAAAAACCGGAACCCTTTGCAACCGCATACGGGATATTCGCTGTCGCGAGCGAGCGTTCGAGTGTGGCAAGGCTGCCGCGAGAACGCAGGAGTATGGCAATATCGCCATACGCTGTCCTTCGAAGCGCCCCGTCGGATTCGACGAAGTAAGCCGAGTCATCATCTTGAATGATGCTTTGAATTTTCCGGGCAATGAGCGCGGTTTCGTTGGATTCGTTCTCTTCGCCGGAGTCAGTTTCGTCAAGTACCGCATCGTCCGGTTCGGAGAGCTTGCTCCTTTTGGGTGCGGGTGGGCAAATCCATTCCACGCGGCCTTCAGTGAGCGCCTCGCGGCCGTGAATAAGTTCGGAATAGGGAGGCTCATCCTCACGCATAAGCATACGGAACAGCAGGTTGATCGCAGCGAGCGGGGCGCGCGTCATGCGAAAGCTTTCGCCGAGCAGGATCGAGCCTTGCTCTTCTTCCCTCGAAAGCGCAAGTGCGATGGATTCTTCCACTGCCGCGTCGGAAAGCGATTGCCCTCGAATTGCATCCAGCGTTTCGTGAAACACTTCCGCGTCCGCGTTGCGAAAGGTGTAGATGGCTTGCTTCGGATCGCCGACGATGGCGAGATTATTGGAGGAACTAAAATGCTCCGTCAACATTCTCGCGAGTTCGAATTGGCTTTCGTCGGTATCCTGATATTCGTCGATCATCAGGAACCGGAATTCGCGCGTGATCTCGCCACGCACTTGCGGATCATCGAGCAAGGCAAGGAGCCGCTCGATTAAATCATCGAAATCGAGCAGGCCATATTCTGCTTTCGTCGAAGCATATTCGAGGAGCACTTGATCGTAAAGCGCAAACACAGCACGGAGCAAACTAAGGTACTCGATATGCACAGTGCGAAACTTTTCTTCTGTCTCCGGACAACATTTTAGGAGGGCGTACCTTTCATCGAACCAATGGACGAATTCCGAAATCGCTTCTTGAAGACTGACCGGCAAGGTGTCGATTGCAATCCGTTGGGAGTGCAGCGTGGATTTGTCTGTAATAAGTTTGTCAGCAGCAGCGAAAAGAGCGTGGCAGTTTTCGAACAATCCGGAAGCATTCAAGTAGGATTGTATCAAGCTTGCCATTTCCAGTCCACGCACGCCAGATTTCAAGTAAGGCGTGAGTTGCACGAAAAGAGCTTTTATCTCAGAGTGTTTTGCGCTATCGAACAAACGCTCGAATCGATCGCGCCACAGAAGAAGGATTTCTTCATTACTCTTCGCAAGTAGATTCGTCTTAACTTTCGCAGCGCGCATTCGATTATTCAGCAGTGCGCGCACGAGGTTCATCACATTATGGCGCCCAAGCATGCGAAAAAGATGGAGCGTGGCATTTTCCTCCGCCAGCGCGTAAGACTCTTCGAGCGCGGAATAAAATGCGCGGCTAAGGGCATCTTCACTGAGCAATCTCTGATCCGCGCCGGTGACAATGGCGAAGCTTGCGTCAATGTTGGCTTCCACCGGATAGGCACGCAGCAGACGCGAGGCAAAGCCGTGGATCGTGCCGATAAATGCGCTGGGGAGCGAATCGCGAAGCTCACGCAGGCGCGCGCTTCGCCGTGGTTCGGTCCCCGCGAGAGTTTTAAGCCGTTCGGAAACTTCTTCCTGCACGCGGGCGCGGAGTTCGCTTGCGGCATTTTCCGTGAAGGTAATCGCGACGATATTGCGGGTCGTCAGATCCGGATACCGTTCGAAGAGATCGACATACCGCTTTACGAGCACGCGCGTTTTGCCGCTGCCGGCATTTGCCATGATGGCGAGGTGCCGCTCGGTCGAAAGCGCTTTGTTTTGCGAAGGAGTTAACTGCATAAAGGAATGGTAGTTGAACTCATTATAACAAATGAAAGCTCCGCACAAGGGACTGACACTTGCTTTGGCGCTGTTTACAATTATCCATGTCCACACAGGAACATTTGGCGCTGCTTGGCGAGCTTATCATGCCGCGCCTCGATATAGATAGCTATACGAAGGATGCACGCTATGCGGAAAATATTTCCGGTTTGGTGCGCCAGCATCGCGCCGGAGGATTTTGCGTTTTTGGCGGCAGCGCGGCTGCCGTGGCGCGCGTGGTGAAGGAATTGCAGGAACTCGCTGCCGCCTCTCAGGGCAATCCGCTTTTGTTTTCGTGCGATTGCGAGTTCGGGCTTCCGATGCGTCTTACCGAAGGAGGAACGGAATTTCCAGACGCTATGGCGATGGCAAAGACGGGAGAACCCGAGCTTGCCTACAAAGCGGCTCAGGCCATTGGGCGTGAAATGCGCGCCATCGGACTTTCCTGGAATTTTGCGCCCGTTGCGGACGTAAATTCCAATCCTCACAATCCGATTATCAATACGAGATCGTTTGGCGAGCGTTCGGAAATTGTCGCGGAATATGCATCGGCTTTTGTACTCGGCTTACAATCGGAAGGCGTAGCTGCAACGGCGAAGCATTTTCCGGGCCACGGAGATACGTCGGTCGATTCTCACCGCGAACTTCCCGTTATCACGCGAGATTGGGAAAGCTTTCGGAATCTCGAACTTCCGCCGTTTCAAGCTCTTATTAAACACGGCGTGTCGTCTGTTATGACGGGCCATCTCGCGGCGCCGAAACTCGCTGCTCATTTTGGCGCGCCTGTTGGAGAGCAAAATCTTCCGGCTACGCTATCGCATACGCTTACCACATCGCTCCTACGAGAGCAGCTTGGATTTGACGGTGTCATTGTCACCGATGCGCTCGAAATGCGGGCCATAACCCAACATTTTGGTGCGGATGAGGCGGCGCTGCTTGCTTTCGAAGCAGGAGCTGATGTTCTGCTCATGCCGCACGATGCGGCGTCCGCATTCGATGTGCTCGTGGATGCTCTCGATTCTGGACGAATCACTATGAACGAGGTTCAGAAACGGGCGGGTCGCATACGTGAACTGAAGGAAAAAACTCGAATTGAAATTTCCTCCATCCAGCCGGAGCGGTTGCAGGAGTATGCTGATGAACATGCTCTCCTCGCCGAAGAGATTGCACGCAAGGCCATCGAACTGATTGGCAATATCCACCTGAATGGTGCAAAAATGATTATCCTTACGGATGACCGTCCCGAAGCGATACATAAATCGAAAATGTTTGAAGAACTCATGAGCCCATTCGTTTCTGGGATCGAAATTATTACACCGGCGAAATGGGCGGAGGGAACAGTGCAAATGGATCGGGATACAATTCTTGTCACATTCCATCGGGCACGCGGGTATGTTAACCCGAAAATGGATGTCGTTTCCGTCCCTTCCATCGTTCGAGCAATGGCGGTTTTACTCGGTACCATTGCTCCGCGCGGGCTTATTTTATTCGGCAGCCCATATCTCGATTCGGAATTTCAAATGTCCCCTAAGTTTGTTATGAAGACGTTCAGTGAATCCAATGCCTCGATGGTTGCGACGGCGGAAAGATTGCAAAACTTACCATGAAAATCAAAATAGCTATTTTATTTTTTACGATTGCGCTGGCATCGTGCCAGTCGAAGCAAGCCACGAAATCGAGCGTAGATACCACGCTTGCAGCCAAGCGGGAACCGGCAAACGTGCTTCCCGCGAATTTCAAATTCAGCCTGTATATCGCCGCGACCGGGCTGAACGCAAAACCGATCGATTCCTGGACGCTCGACACCACGGGAACGATCACGATTCACACCTCTCGCCAAACGTCACACGGCAAATATCAGGACCTGAACGCCATCGCCGCGCTCGATCCGCCGGACGCCGATTCGCTCAGAATGCTCATCCGAATGGGTAAGCTGTATGCCATCGACTCCAACGATCTTAACCAGCAATGCGCCGGCGACGAGCATTACATTCTAAAAATAGTTCCGCTCGCGGCAACGCCGGTGCTCGAAGTCAGCTTCGATGCCTGCGCGGCCGATTACAATCTCCTGCTCGAACCCCAGCGCCGCTATTTCCGAAAATTTATCGACTGGTGGGAACGCATGCGCGTCAAATACCGGCCGGTGCAGGCGGAATGAGGCCGCTCATTCAATTTTTCTGAGCTTCTGCCAGCGGCTTGCCGCCGGGATATTCCAAGCCTAACTCGTGATAGAGTTCAGCGAGATTTCGGGAGTTATAGTCTTTGCGGGAAATTTGCTTGCCGGTGACCGAGAGGCGGTTGAGTTCGCGGACTTTTTCTTCCTGCGCGCGCTCGAAACCATCGGTGAGCGCGCGTTCCATTTTTTCTTTTAGAGATTCCATGCTATGCGGGCGCGGCTAACACACAACTTATAGGGAAGGTTCGATTTTACCGGCAATGGTTCGATAAAATATTTTCACAAGACATCGTCATCCTCTTCTTCCAGAGTTTCGGGAGCGTCCGGTTCTTGCTCATTAGGCGGGATTTCTTGCGCGCGGCCATCCTTCATCAGCCCAAACTTACGCATTTTGGTGTAAAGATGGGATCGTTGAATATCGAGCGCCTCGGCAGTCCGGCTGATGTTCCAATTTTGCTCGCGCAATTTTTCTTCGATAAAAGCTTTTTCCGCGCGATCCTTGAATTCCTGAAACGTCGGCGCCTGCATCGCCTCGTCGAGCGGATTTCCCTTGTCTCCGATGATATAAGACTCGCGTTCGCTCGTTGGCGAGGCCTCTTCCATTCTTCGGAGATCGGCGTCGGTCAGGATGACGCTCCTGGCGAGATCGTCTGTCGCCTCTTCCCGTGGGGCATCCTGCGCTGAGTCGGAAATGGGTTGGGGTGAGCTGTCTCCATTGCTGGCAGTATTCGCCGATTGTTCGTGCGTGGAAAAAGCCAGCCCCAAGTGCTCGACATCCTCGACACGCACGACCTCTCGCGGCACCAGAATAACAATGCGCTCGATCACATTGCGCAGCTCCCGTATATTGCCCGAAAATGGGAGCGACGTAAGCAGCTTGATGGCAGCGTCATCGAAGCGAATGGACTTGCGATTCATTTCCGAAGTGAACTCCTTGCTGAATTCACGCACGAGCATTGGAATATCCTCGCGCCGGTCGCGCAAGGGCGGAACGAAAATGGGTATGACGTTCAACCGATGGTATAAGTCCTCTCGGAACCGGCCATGGCGCATTTCTTCGGCTAAATTCTTATTCGTTGCAGCGAGAATGCGGACGTTAACGGGAATCGGGCGGCCCGTGGAACTGCCAACGCGTTCGAGGCGACCTTCCTCGATCACACGCAGCATTTTGGCTTGCGCATCGAGCGACATATCGCCGACTTCATCCAAAAAGAGCGTTCCCTGATCGGCCTGCTCGAATTTCCCAATGCGCTGCGCGAGCGCGCCCGTGAACGAGCCTTTCTCATGACCGAACAGCTCGCTTTCTATCATGTCTTTCGGGATTGCGGCACAGTTCACTTCGACAAACGGCTTATCCGACCGCTTCGAGGCGCGATGAATGGCCCGCGCGACAAGCTCTTTCCCCGATCCATTTGCACCAGTGATGAGTACCCGCGCATCCGTGGGGGCAACGCGCTCGATGATGGCGCGAATGTTCCGCATTGCGGCGGAGGTACCGAGCATTCGCTCTTTGCCTTTCAGCCGCTCTCGCATGAGCCGGTTTTCGCTCACGAGCTGCTTTTTTTCCGTCGCGTTGCGGACGAGCAGAAGCAATCGCTGCCGATCCGGCGGCTTTTCGACGAAGTCGAAGGCGCCACGCTTGGTGGCTTCGACGGCCGTCTCGATCGTGCCATGACCGGAAATCATGATGACCGGCACTTCGGGACGC
Source organism: Ignavibacteriota bacterium (assembly GCA_003151825.1). Taxonomy (GTDB): domain Bacteria; phylum Bacteroidota; class Ignavibacteria; order Palsa-1295; family Palsa-1295; genus PALSA-1295. The sequence continues at coordinate 59,933 of PLYO01000014.1, read as the reverse complement.
ACTTCCTTCAGTTTTTCGAGCGTCTCTAATCCATCCATGCCCGGCATTTTGACATCGAGCAGCACACAGTCGATTGGCGTTTCGGCATCCTGCGCAAGCTTCAACCCCTCGATGCCGCTTTCAGCAGTCGTGACTTGATGATGCTCATATTCGAAGATCATCGCGAGCGTGTCGCGGATCCCGGCTTCGTCATCGATGATTAGTATGTGAGCCATCTGACTGTACTAATTGCTGAACAGGAGGAAGGTTCACTTTGATTCTCGCGCTCTCTTTGCGGTAGGTGAGAATTGATAATGAGCAGATAAAGAAGAGAGATTAGATGGAGCTATAATTCGATATAGGGTTGTTCGTCTTGAAGTGCGAACCCGATACCCTTTTTTCATAGCCGTTGCCCTATTGGGCGGTCTTGTTGTTTTTCTCTGGCAGCATTCGGTAACCCTGACGCATGGGAGATTTACTTATGCGCTCGATGATGCGTACATTCATCTCGCCATGGCAAGACAACTCGCCACTCATCAGGTATGGGGTATTTCTCCGAATGAATTTAGCGGCGTCTCCTCCTCGCTTTTATGGACGGCGCTTCTGTCATTTTTTTTCTTCATTTTTGGTGATGCGGAAATAGCTCCGTTTGTGCTCAATATACTTTTGGGCACCCTGCTGCTTTGGGTGCTTGACCGTCTATGGAGCAAGGTGAGTCTTGGTGCTCCGTGGCGCCTTGGGCTTTTGGCGCTGGCATTTTTGGCCGTGCCTCTTGCTTCGCAACCCATGATCGGCATGGAGGTTTCGCTTCAGTGCCTACTCGTCGCGACGTTTTTTTACTCTATAGTTCTTTGGAGCGGCGTATCTGATCGTACTCGTGACGTCATCACGTTGCTCCTCGCATTTCTTCTTGGCGCGGTGCGGTATGAATGTATCCTCCTCGTGGAAATAACTGCGTTTGGCTTTCTGCTCAGAGGCGAAACGCGGCGGGCGGTAGCGATTGGTTTAGTGGGAGCTCTGCCCGCTTTGATTTATGGGGTGTTTGCAATGCTCGAAGGCGGCACGTTCCTGCCTAATACTCTTTTCTTGAAAAGTGGCACGGTCGATGCTGTGATGCGAAAAATTCCCAATGCGTGGCAGCCCATGTTATTCGTTGGCGTTAGTGTAATCGCCTTATTCGCGATTCTTATTTTGCTTACTCGCTATGTGCGAAAGCATTTCCCTAATTGGCGACCATCCGGGACCGCAATTGGATTCTCGGCAACCATCGTGACGGCCATTGCCCAGTTCGCCATTGCAAGCCCGGAGCAACAATTCGAACGGTATCGCGCGTATGTTTATATCGCACTCCTTATTTGGCTTGGGATGTTTGTTGGTTGGCTCGTCAATCGACCATCCACCAATAGCTCGCGACGATACCGAATTGCAGCTATTGTTCTTCTTGCCGGGCTTTCCACCGCGCATATTCCAAAATTTGCTCTGTATTTTTCAAAAACGGCAATCGCGAGCAAGAACATTTGGGACCAGCAGGTCCAGATGGCCCGCTTTGTCGGGCGATATTGTGGTGGAAAGCCGGTCGTGCTCGTCGATATTGGCGCCGTGAGTTACTACTCGAATTCTCCCGTCATCGATCTCGTCGGTCTGGGCACCGACCGCATTGCTCGAATGCGCCTTGCCACGGGCGATCCTTCGGACAGCATGAATGACTTCATCCGAAAAAGCCATGCGCGCGTGGCGATTATTTATCCCATTCTCCGTTATCGCCCGGATCCAGATTGGATAAAGAAGGGGAGTCTCGTCATCGAAGATCGATACGTGTGCGCGCGAGACACTGTCGATTTCTACGCGCTCCGAGTTTCAGACACGGAATGGCTTCGCTCGTCGCTTTCCGATTTCCGCGCGAGGACGACGAGCAAAATTTTAATCTACTGAAGCGTCTTATCCGCTCACAAGCGCGAGGATATTTCCGTCAGGGTCCTTGAACCATGCCGCTTTCATATTTCCTTCGCCGTGAATATCACCATTCCGTGTCATACCTGGCATATCGTAGTGCTCGAATTTAACACCTTTTGATTTGAGCGATTGTACGATATTTTCGAGATCATTCCCCACCTTAATTGTCAAGGCGGTAGCCTGATTCGTTCCAGCAAATTGCGAGCGATAAACGAAGAAGGTAGAATTTCCACTTTGGAAACTGACACCTTCATCGCTACCCTGATCGACTTTTTTCATGCCGAGCGTTCCTTCATAGAATTTTCCTGCGACTTCTAAATCTTTTACTGCGATGGTTGCGATAGCGTCTTTATTTGCTAACATGTTTATTCTCCTTTAAAAATGAACCTGAATTACGCGGATTGGATGGATTACACGGATTGATTTTTGGAAACGTATTTATTCGCGTAATCCATCCAATCCGCGTAATCCAGGTTCCGGTTCCTTATTTTTTCGGATAGGTATAGTTCACCATCCATTGCACATCGAATTTATCGGTGAGCATCCCCCAGTAGTCGCCCCAGGGAGCATCGGCAATGGGCGCTCCTATTTTCCCTCCGGCCGCGAGGCCATTGAAGAGCTTATCGGCTTCTTCCTTACTATCGGCTTGGAGCTGAAGTGTGAGATTGTTCCCAAGCTTCAGCTTGTGCCCCTGCGATTCCAGCATATCAGTTGCCATCATCCTGTTCCCGCCAATGGGCAGCGCGACGTGCATGATCTTGGTGGCTTCTTCAGGAGACATTTTGTTGTTGCCGGGCATGAAGTTGTCATTCCCGGGCATGTCCTTAAATCGTACGAGGGATGAGAATTCTCCGCCGAATACCGATTTGTAGAAGTTGAATGCTTCTTCCGTGTTACCCTGATAGTTAATGTATGGATTAAGTTTTGCCATGGTTGTTTTAGTTAGCTAATTGTTTTAGAAGTTCGATAATCATTGCTTACAATGATTATTCTTGATTATAAGCTTGTTCCAAACCTGCGATGTCGAGTTTATTCATTTTCAGCATTGCCTGCATAACTTGCCCTGCTTTTTTCCGGTCTTTGTCGCCGAGTAACCGTCCGAGCGCTGTCGGAACGATCTGCCATGTCACGCCGAATTTATCGGTCAACCATCCGCAGCGGTCGGTACGGCCGCCTTCAGAAAGTTTTTCCCAGTAATGATCGACTTCCGCCTGCGTTTCGCAGTTGATGAAGAAAGAGGTCGCTCCGGTAAATTTCCATTCGTCGTTCATCGGCCCACCGTTGAACAAAATAAATTCCCGCCCTTCTAAATCAATGGTCACGCCCATCGGTTTTCCGCCGGAACCCGGCATGGTGCTAAGGATTTTCGAGTTCTTAAAAATGGAAGTATAAAAACTCGCGGCTTCCTCCGCCTGATCGTTGAGCCACAAGAATGTTTGAATTTTTTGCATGGTCTTTAGGAGTTAGTTCATTCCCGATGGCTGTAACATGCTGACGCGGTTTCCTTCTGTATCGAAGAAGGATACATACATCCCCACGCCTGGAATCTGCATCGGTTCTCCGATGATCTTTCCTCCGGCATTGGTCACCTCCTTCATGTGATCGGTGATGTTTTCCACCGCGATAACAACGGATGGGGCATGCGAAACGGGGTCGTCCGTGCGTTGGTAGAAGCCACCGTTAATCGCGCCGCCGTGCTTTGGACGGCCCTGCTCGTCGCTTTCGGCAGTCGTTGCCAAAACGTAATTGCCCATCTCTGCGCCTAACTGCTGTGTCTGCCAGCCAAACGTGCGCGAGTAAAAATCGCTCATCCGTTTTGTATCTTTTGCCGGCATTTCGAAATGTACTACTGAGTTCATTGTGTGCTCTCCTTTGATTTAGTTCAACTGATTGATTTGTGAATTATAGTGGTCAAAAAATCTACGTTTGATTTCGCTGACCGAATTCTAAAACGAGCTCCGATACGTGGCTGTTCCGTGTTAAAAGGATGATTCCGATTTATTTTCTCATCGAGCGTACTGATCGTTTAATCCCTTTCCATCCAGAATTTGCTTCATGTTTTTTTCAATCCTCGACTCCCGAGTTTTGGATTGTTTGGGTGCTGAAAAATAAAGAATGTATCCTCGTTGCCGTCCTGGTGTGAGTGCATAAAAAGCAGTTTTCAAGGCCGGGTTTTCATCTAATGTATTTTGAAATTCTTCAGGAATGATGTATTCTGTAGTCTTTTTAAGAGCCACTTTCAAACCGGCTTTTTCCACTTCAATGGCCTGATCAATATAGGCTTTCACGATGGGTTCCATCTCCACAATATCCCGAACATTGGTGAACCGAATCTGACGCGCCGCCTGCATCTGCTTCGTTTGTTGGATTAGAATACCATTGGTATCCTCTAACAAGGCGCCTTTCATAAACAATAGCGCGCAATATTCTTTAAATCCATGTATAAGAACGATGTTTTTTCCCTGGAACGTATAGCACGGGCAACCCCACTTCAATGCTTCGTCGAGCGGGCAGTCAAGAACGATCGTTCTTAATTTCCCGTATTCTTTCTTCCACTGTTTGGCCTTATTAAAAAACCAATCAACTTTAGGATTCATTTTACTTTTTGTCATGACGTGATAATAAAACCACTGGAGAAATTATGTCATTCCCGCGAACGCGGGAATCCAGACTTTGAGGTAGCATAAGTTATGGATTCCCGCGTTCGCGGGAATGACAATGAGAGACTACTATAACACTACTTTTGTTTTTGCAGCAGAGCTTCAAGCCGGTCATGAGCTTCTCCTGCGTACTTTCCAAACCCATATTGAAGCACTGTGTCGCGGTCGGCAACGGTTTGATGGATGCTTTGGAGCGTCATCTTTGTCCGACCACCCAGGTCTTCAAACGTATAGTTTTCGAGCACGACTTTTCCCGGCGTCATTTCGAATGTGCGAATAATTCGTTCCGCCGCGACGACATCGTGATATACTCCGTGAAACCTCATAACCCAGCCGTTTTGACCGGGAACAACGAAGGCCCATGATCCTCCTGGCCGGGCGTCCCACTGCTCGACACGCGCTGCTTCGTTATAATACTTAGGTACAGCATTGCCATCGCATAGTACGTTGAACACCAGTTCGCGCGGTGCGTCGAACTCGCGTGTGAGTATGGTATCGAGCTGGCCGGGTTCGGCCTTCATGGTGGTTGGATTTTTTTGTGACATAATGTATTGGTTATTGTTCTCGGAATAATTAATAATTAAGAGTTATACTCAGGAGTGTAGTAATGCAAATTCATACCCGATGAGAACGGAATGGTTCGTTCAAAAGTCAACTTGATATTTTCAGGGGTATCACGAAAGAGATGAGTTCCTTGCCCAATGGCTGTTGGGCATACGTAGAGCATGTATTCATCAATCACGCGGTTCGAACTCAGCTCGGCAAAGAGGCGTGGGCCGCAAAGGAGTAGGATGTCGCCATCGGCTTCTTGTTTGAGTTTGGGCAAGATCTCTGTGCTGCGGATGATCGTTGTGTTGCCGTATGCTTCCGTTTGCGTCGTCGAGAGGACATATTTGGGCATGTCCATCATGCGCTGCGTCCACAGCAATTCCAAAGAGGTCTCAGGCGGAATTTCCCCGGATGCGACCTTTCGCCAGTGGCCAATATACTGGTTGTAAATTCCTCTTCCATAAACGAGTGCTCCGGCGGAATTGAAGAGCTTGACGTAGAACTGCTGGACTTCCTCATCCCACTGGGTTCCCGGACCTGGCCCCGAGCCGTGTCGGTCGGCAATGAACCCGTCAATTGACGTTATCATGTGCAGAATGAGTTTGCGTGGCGTGTCGGCCTTCATGGTTGTTGGATTTTTTTGTGACATGTTTATTGATGCTTAAAGTGATTTGAGATATTCTGAAAGCCGGTTGATGGTTTGTTGCTGTCCTTCAATGGCGTGAAATACTTCCACTGCTTGCTTAAATTCTTGATCATTCTCGAAGACGTTTTTCCAGCGAAGTTCCGTTTTGTCTCCGAGGTTGAAAAGCTGAATGAACATTTGAAATCTTGGGGTGGGGCCGTGTGAATAGACGATCCGTTCGATCGGAACGAGTTCATCGAACACCATCTCGTTCCGGTAATCGGTGCCGTCGGGTCCGTGCATGGTGAAGTTCCATTCGCCACCCGTTCGCATTTCGTGTTTGTGCGTCGTTAGCGAAAATCCGTTCGGCCCCCACCAATTTTTGATGTGTTCGGGATCGGTAAGAACTTTCCATACAAGCTTGCGCGGAGCATTTAAGATTCGGGTTGCGGCCATAGTACGATCATTGGAGGTAGATCGTGTTTCGACAAATTCTTTCAGCGACCTGCCGATAATATCCGACCATCCTGCCGCAAAATTGCGCGCATCGAGAGCTGGGTCGTTATTGATAATGAACGAATCAAGACCGGAATGAGTGAGGCGAAGTTTCGTCTGTTTTCCTTCCGCGAATAATTCAATGGCAACGGTCGAGATGCCTTTATATTCTTCGTAACCCCAGGTATAGACTAATTTTTGTCCCGGAATAACTTCCGTCACTCTACACTTGTGGAGAACGGTTCCTTTATTCGGCTTGATGCCTTCAAATTCAAATTCAAATCCGACTTCCGGCCGGAATTCAGGAAGCTTAAAATACCACTGTTTCATGGCATCATTATTTGAGATCGCGTCCCACACGCGCTCGATGGGAGCATCGAATGTTCGTTCAACGATAACGGTGCCAGCCAAATATTCCTCGAGTTTCTGGAAGCTCAGTTCCCAACCTTCTCCCATTCCGGTTTTGACATAACCATCACGAACAGCATCCGAATCGAACCGCGAACGAATAGCTAATTTCGTTTTGCCCGCAACGTCCTCGAAGGTAATGGTAACGAATCCGGTGAGATAATTTTCTTTTTCTGCATTGGGAATGCTACTCATCAGCATATCTTTCCACGATTGCGGGTGCCCGGAAAGATCGGCGGTGTATGCGATCCGCTCCGGTCGAACGAATTCGGTGTATTCTCCTTTCATGGGATAATCGCCACTCGTAAAAGGCTCCGGCAGCGCATCGGTGCCGTGCATGATAATGTGGTATTTACCTCCGACGCGCGGCTCGGTCTCCGCAGTAACGCGGAATCCGCGCGGCCCGAACCATTTTTCTAAATGCTCCTTCCTGGTGAACGCGTCGAAAACGAGTTCCCGTGGAGCGTTGACCGTGCGGGTGATGATAACTTCGCGTGGAGCCGTCGAAACGGTGGAATCATTTTTTGTTGCCATGTTCTATTTTAGTTACACCCCCGACTTTTCAAGGCGGGGGACGGGGGTGGTCGTGAACGTCTTTCGGGTTCAACCACCCCCTGCCCCCTCCTTGAAAAGGAGGGGGTTCAAGTTTTGGATTGTAATTCGTTCAAGTATTCTTCCAGCCGGTCGAGCCGCTCATCCCACATTTTGCGGTAGCGTTCGACCCAGTCGGAAACTTCGTCTAATTTATTCATGCTTGCCTCGCAATACCGTTCGCGGCCTTGCTGCGTGATGCTTACGAGGCCGCATTCCTCCAGTATCTTTACGTGCTTCGAGATTGCAGGCCGCGTTACCTTAAAATGGTCGGCGATGCTCGTCATTGTCAGCGTTTGCACGGCGAGCAAACTAAGGATCGCTCGCCGCGTCGGATCTGCTATGGCCTGAAATACGTCTCGTCTCACAACTCCTTAAACCGAATGCGTAACCGTTCGGTTTCCTAATTTTTTAGGAAAATAAAAAGGCCGAAAAAACGGCCTTTTATCAAGATTTTCTTGGGTTATGGCATCACCAGCTTCCTCATTTAATCGGATATCCTCAGAGTTATCCTGTCAACGCTTTTTCATTCGATCCGCTAAAAAAGTGGTGACCGACAATTTTCATATGCTGACTTAGATACAATCTATGCGCGTCGTATCGCTGAACGCCGGAATCGAGGTGAACCTGATCGCAGCCAAGTCGGGCTGCTTCCTCATATATCCATTTCATCAATCGGGCGGCATGACCACTGCCACGGAATGCAGTTCGTGTGACCATATCATCGACATACAGAAAATATCCCCAGCCAAGGCTGTGTCCAGTACGGAATCCTGCGACAGCTGCTGGCACATCGGTGTCATCGTCAAATGAAGCGATGAGCCGGTAGCCTTCTGGAATCTGATCTTGCGTGACCGACCGAACAAATGTTTCCACCGATTCGAGATGTGGACGTAGTTCGAGCATTGCAGGATACCCCAGATGAAATTCGTGCTCATATAGCTCGCGGATCGTGGGCATAGTGTGTGTGCTCGATTAAATTATTACGCCATCACCAGTTCGCGCATATCGATCGCTTTGGGAATGATCGCATCGAATTTCTGCATATCCCATGCGAAGGTGGGGCAGCGTTCGGCGCAGAGGCCGCAGTGAACGCAGAGATCTTCGTCCTTTGCCATGATGCGTCCGGTTTGCTTCAATGGTTCCGAAACGAATAGGTCTTGCGAGAGATTGAGCGCGGGCGCGGAGAGACGGGAACGAAGATCGGTCTCGTCGCCATCGCGCGTGATCGTCAGACATTGGACTGGACAAACATCTATACACGCGTCGCACTCGATACACTTCGGCGCGAAGAAGACGGTCTCCATATCGCAGTTCAGGCAGCGCTGGACTTCATTCGCGGTTTGCTCGGCTGTGAAGCCAAGCTCAACTTCTGTTGTCAGATTTTTGAAGCGTTCGACAAGATCTACATGCTTCATTTTCTGCCGCGTTTCGGGATCGTAATTGTTATTGTACGACCACTCCGAAAGTCCCATCTTCGCACTGACGAGATTCATTCCACGCTTCATTCGCTCTGTGACGGGAATGCCATTCACATAATTATTGATCGAGATCGCGGCCTGATGTCCGTGCTCGACAGCCCAAATGATATTCTTCGGTCCCCACGCGGCATCGCCGCCGAAAAACACGCCGGGCAGCGTTGACATATACGTTGTCTCATCGACTTTCGGCATATCCCATTTGCCGAATTCCATTCCGAGATCCTTTTCTATCCACGGGAACGCATTATCCTGACCGATGGCGAGAATGACATCGTCGCAGGGAAGAATTACCGTGTCGATGGTACGAGATTCCGTTGCGCCTTCGTTCCATTCGAGGCGTTCGAACTCCATTCCAACGAGCTTGCCATTTTCCATCACGAACCGTTTCGGCGCGTAGTTGATGACGATCTCGATTCCTTCTTCCTCGGCATCTTCAAGTTCCCACGGCGATGCTTTGAAATATTTTCGCGGACGGCGGGCCATCACTTTAATATCTTTTCCACCAAGTCTGCGCGAGGAACGGCAGCAATCCATTGCGGTATTCCCAACGCCGATAATCAGCACTTTCTCGCCAATGGATTTGATATGCTCGAACGCAATAGAGAACAGCCAGTCAATGCCGATGTGGATATTCGCGGCAGCTTCTTGGCGTCCCGGAATTTGCAGATCCTTCCCGCGCGGCGCGCCGGAACCAATAAACACGGCGTCAAACGACCCCTCACCCTGCCCTCTCCCCTGAAGGGGAGAGGGTTCAAGTAGGGCTTTGAGGCTCTTGATCTCGGAATTATATTGCACATCCACGCCCATATCCACGATCATCGCGATCTCTTCATCGAGCACACCGGCGGGGAGCCGAAAGGAGGGGATATTCGAGCGCATGAGTCCGCCCGGTTTATCCATGGCTTCGAAAATGGTTACTTCATAGCCGAGCGGCATGAGATCGTTGGCGACGGTGAGCGAAGCCGGTCCCGCGCCGATGCATGCAATGCGTTTGCCATTTTTCTTTGTCGGAATTTTCGGCAACAGCATCGAAATATCATCATCGCGGAGATCGGAGGCAACGCGCTTTAAGCGGCAGATGGCGACGGGTTTGCCATCCACACGGTCGCGGCGGCAGGCCGGCTCGCACGGACGGTCGCAGGTGCGCCCGAGAATTCCGGGAAACACGTTCGACTCGCGGTTGAGCATGTAGGACTCGGTGTACTTGCCTTGTGCGATAAGGCGGATGTACTCCGGCACATTCGTATGCGCCGGGCACGCCCATTGGCAATCTACTACTTTATGAAAATAATCCGGATTTTGCTGGTCGGTTGGCTTCACTTAAAAATTTGCTCGTTATTATGAGGTCGAAGACGAAAACAGCAAGGGGAGCGGGGACGTTCGCAAACGATAGAAATGAAAAGGGCGAGAATCCCGATACGGAAACTCGCCCTTATAAAATAGGAATTCTTTCTTAATGTTGAAGAACAATCGGTATCGTTTGCCGCGCATCGCTCGAATGAAGAACGAGCCGATAAGAGCCGTTCGCAACACCGGAGAAATCGAGCCGCAGCTTGCCATCCGAGTTAAGCGTTTGTCGCCAGACCGTTGCTCCGTTTTCGGAGATCAGGCTTGCATTGGTCGAGCCGGTGAAATCCGGGCACTCAATGTTGACGACTCCCGTCGATGGATTCGGATACAGCGAAAGATTATTGGCGATAACGTAGCCGTCCTCCACGATCGAAGGCGCGCCGGGATCCCGAAACGCCTGATTCGAAATGAAGGAAACGTCGGTCAGGCTGTTGAGAAACGCTTCGAGATCCAGCATTTGGGCGCTCGTGAGACCCAGCGGTTTAATGCGCGGATCTTGATTGGATATTCGAATGGTGGTAATTCCGCTGTCGAACGACGTGCCGCCGCCCGCATTATAATTCTCGATGATCTGCAAAAGACTCCCGACCGTCCCATCCGCGCCATACGGCCCGCGGATTGCCACGTTCCGAAGCGACGGGGTTCGGAACTTTCCGATGTCGGCCGAATCCCCCGTAACAGCCGCGCGGCCGGCATCGAGATTGGAATCTTTTGGAGTTGGGAAGCCGTATCCGGCTCCCGGCTGGGATGGTTCGAACGTTCCCGTCCGATAATAATTATTATCGGTAAAGATATTTGCCGATGTCAGGCCCTGATTGCCGAGATTATTATGACATTCAGCGCATTTGGCTCCCCCCTTTGTCGTGTCGAAAAAGAGATTCATGCCGCGAATGGACGAGGAATCCATCGCGGAAGTATTTCCACTCACATATTGATCGTAAGGGCTGTTGCCGCTGATAAAGCATCGCTCGAAGGTTGCGATCGCTTTTGCAATGCGGTCGAGCGTGATGGCTGGATCGCCAAACGCCCGCGTGAACATCACTCCGTAAGCGGGGATCGCCGCAAGATTGGCAAAGACGACGGTCGTATCGCCCTGAAGATCGCCTTTCTTCTGGACCGCAATAGCGACTTGATCTTCGAGCGTCTGGATGTGGCCATCCCACGTAAGCACGGTGTCATAAGCGACATTCTCAAGCCTGGGAACCATGCGCGCGGGTTTCGATTGAACGCCAAAGGCTCCGCTATGCGAACCTGCGCTGCCAGCCGACGCAAAACTGACATACACATCGTGGCAGGAACTGCACGATGTTTTGCCGTCGCCGCTGAGGGCAGTTTCATAGAAGAGATAACGGCCAAGCGTGAATTTCTCCGCTGTGATCGGATTATCCGCCGGAACCGGCGGCGCAGGCCATCCCGCAGGAAGCACGAGTGGATTGCTAAGGCTATGCGCCGGCGACGAAAGCGCCGAAGGATGCCGGAACGCAACAAAGCTCACCATCGCGAGCAGCGCGACGGGAAGCAGCAAGTATGGCGCTACGCGGCGAGAACGAATAGAAGAAAAAACACGAGAAAGACCGACAGAGAAACTCGGCATAATGTACTCCTTTGTAAAAAGTTAAGAGAGAACGTAAATCCTCCCATTGTTTAAAACGCACCGGGTCGCTTGGGTTACAAAAAAATATTATGAATAATTCACCATGTTTTTCGGAGTTTTCATGAAAGAGGCTATTTCATCCCAATTCCAATAAGCGGGTCACGCAAAAGCGCGAGCGTTTTGGTGAGTTAGTATCGTTTTTTAGACGACAACTATTGTTTACGTAGGTGTCGAACCTTTTGAGGGGCAATTCAGACTGCTTGGCAGTGAGGATTCTCCGCAATGAGATTCCCTCCTTCATTGTTATTCGCGGAGCATGAAACCTACCGCCTCTTATTATTCGGGTGCCTTCGTTATCGCGGCATGCCTCATCCTCACCGTTCCTGCGACTGCACAGACGCCCGACAGCGCTCGGAAGATCGCCCGCGATTCTTCCTTGAAGGCCGCCAGCGATTCGCTGACGAAGATCACACGCGATTCCCTCTCGAAGAGCGGCTTTGCAGGCGCGCCTTATGTGCAATACGCTCCTGAAACGGAATGGGCCGGCGGCCTCGTCGGATTTTATTATTTCCATCTCTCCCACGATACTCTCCCGGCGGACATCGGCGGTCTCCGAACGCTGCCTTCGGACGTTTCCGGGGGCACGATGTATGCGGAGAAGCACCAATTTTTTATTGGCATTCTCTACGATCTCTATTTTAATCATGACTATCATTTGAGCGGTGGGTTCCACTATGAACAATATCCGCTCGATTTTTACGGCGTCGGTAATTACAGTCCCGCCACGCGGATCGATAACTATACTCCCGTCATGCGCGGAACGGATTTCATCTTCACGAAAAATCTTTCGCGTAGCCTGACCGGCGAGGGATTTAATGCCGGAATCGAGGGGGAATTCCGGTACGATGGGATACTCAAGTCTGACTCGGGCGGCCGTATTGCCAATGGCCAGGAGCCCGGAGCGCGCGGCGGAAATTCCAATGGCCTCGGAGCGATCGTGCTCGTCGATACCCGCGATAATATTTATTCCACACAAAAAGGGCAGTACGAGGATCTCGAAGCCGAGTTTTTTGGCCATGCGCTCGGCAGCAGTTTCACATTCAGCCGATATACGCTCGATCTCCGCCGATTTATTCCAATTGCCAAAGATCAAACGCTCGCTGCTCAGTTTTATGCCCAGTTCGTAAATGGCGATCAACCCTTTTACGAGATGGAGGGTCTGGGCGGCGACTCTAAAATTCGCGGATACTATCTGCTCCGCTTTCGGGAAAACAATGTAATGCTTCTCCAGACCGAATATCGCTTCCCGATTTGGTGGCGCATCGGTGGTGTTGTATTTGCTGGCGGCGGGGAAGTCGGACATGTGATTTCGGACTTCACTACGCACGGCATTCATCCTTCGGCGGGCATAGGCCTTCGTTTCCTTGTCGTGCCCGAGGAGCATCTCAATGTCCGCGCCGATTACGGCGTCGGGGCCGACGTGAAGGCGTTGTATCTCTCTCTTCTGGAAGCGTTTTGATGGCTTTCCAAATGAAATAGAGCCTGCCCTTTGCCGAATGGGTGCCGATTTTTGTATGACCCGCCATAGAGTACACTACAACAGGCCACAATACATTTTCAAGGAACTCCGGCAATCGATGTCCCCCAAGCTAAGGGTAGACCCGCCCAGGACTTTTCGATCGCCCCCAGTGCGCCATTTGATTTCAGTGGATGAGGGGTCATCGCGTGAGCCAATCATCGCATTTTAAGCGAATCTCATCCATGTGCAGGGATCAGACATGCCTGTACTGGCAGCGGTCTGCGTACACTCTCAACGCTCGCAGGCAGATACTACGCATAAATATCAAAAATGTTTCACAGTATCATAAGATTTTCGTTATTTATCATCTAAATTGCTCAAATTAGCCTAAAATCACCAATTTTGCCGTTGGGGACGATGCTTCCTTGCGTAGGTCGGTGCTTCCAGCCCGACCCCCAAGTGGCGGAGCCGTCCTGAGCTTGCCGAAGGATGTACCCGCAGCCCATTGTCTGAACTATGATTCGTGTGATTATTTTGATTGAGACATGATTTCCATGCTGCGCCAATCATCGAGCCAATCACACGAATCACATAAGCTTGTCCTGAGCTTGTCGAAGGATCATAGTTCAGACATTCTCCCCGATCTGGCCGAGGGCTGGCGCTGGAGAGAGGATGCGGCCCAGAGGGCATCCGCTGCGGCGGACCGCCGCGCCGCTGCTCAAGAGGCACGACTGCCCGCAGCTTGACTGTGGGGACGGTACAATCCGCGCGAGGGGAAGCAGCCCCAAGTGGCGGAGCCACGAAGTACCCGCAGCCCATTGTCTAAACTATGATTCGTGTGATTATTTTGATTGAGACATGATTTCCATGCTGCGCCAATCATCGAGCCAATCACACGAATCACATAAATCATAGTTCAGACATTCTCCCCGATCTGGCCGAGGGCTGGCGCTGGAGAGAGGATGCGGCCCAGAGGGCACCCGCCGCCGCGGACCGCCGCGCCGCTGCTCAAGAGGCACGACTGCCCTCAGCTTGACTGGGGGGGACGGCACAATCCGCGCGGGGGGAAGCAGAATAGGAAATAGTTAAGTAATTAATTTTATGACGGTATGAAAGAACATCCTCAAAAAGTTCCTGATCGTCCAAGAAGAATTTATTAAAATAGAGCAAGCTGAAATAAGAATAGCGATAGAAGTCAAGCGAAGAGCAAAAGAAATATTGCGTATTGAAGTATTATTTCTAACCTCTTCGAAGCACTCCGAAAGTACATCCACGGCTTTGGCTATGCGCAAGTCTCTGATGCGGACAAGCGTTAATAGCATGTCCTTTGACTCTTCCCCAATCCAAGCATTTGGAACCGCTTCCCATTTGCTTTGATATTTTAAATCATCATCAATCATATTCTTTAATGATTCAACCTCTCGCTGAATTCTTCTTAATTGTGCCAATGTAAGTTGAGTTTTTAAACTATTTTGAAGCAAGGGCCTGATACGAAATAGGAATTTTCGTCTGACTATCAAACTAATCTTCTTATTATGTTTTTGAGAATCTTCGAAAAGTGCCCCAGCAAGATCGAGCAAGGGCACACTTCTTAGTAGGAAGCGAATCAATTGTTCTTCAACAGAACTTTCGTGCCGATTCTTATTTTCAGGCCTACTTAGGACTGCTTTCAACCGATCACTAAAGGTCAATAATGGATACACATTCTTTCGCATGAATATACCATTATAGAGAGCAAATGCATGAAACCTATCCCAATAGAAATGCAGTAAGTCAATACCTAATGTGCCCAAACTTCCCGCTGAGTTTTTGACGCATTCGTCAAAACTGTCTGTTTCAATGTCCGTTGTAGCAACTCTATAATTAATGATGCATGGTAGTTTCGGATATCCGAATTCGGATCCCCGAGAGAGGTAATACCCACCTAAAAAATCTAATAATCCTTTTTCGAATTGTCTTCGAATTGAATCAAGAAAAGACCACACTTCAAATGTGGTAACTGTACCAGAACTCATTACCGAATAAGCGCCGGCAGAAGGCATGGGCCAAAGAGATCTGAATGTGACGCGATGTTTCCACTCGGTATCCCTAATAATCTTTAATTGCTTCTGAAATTCATCGGTTAAGTGTAGCTCAAAGATAATTATGGAAAGAGATGGAGTGAATTTTTGAAAAGTTAGTTTGACATTCCTTAAATATTTTGATGTTTCATTGAACATACCAAACTTGTCTGGTGTCAAGAATCCTAATTGCAATCCACCAAATCTGGTATCATCATCTTGTAATCGGCGTACTTTGTCAAAAACCCCTTCGCCAAATTCAACGCTTGGAAACTTCTTTTTGAGACCCGCTACAAGTTTATCAAAATCGTCTGTGAAATATGCCTCCCAAAGAAAAAGCGAATCAAGTTTTACATTATCATTCTTAGGATCACCTGGTGTTTCTCTTCCGTTTAAATCCACATTCAGTTCGTAACCGATGTCATCCATGCGTATATATGGAAAGCCTTTCGGCCAAATTCGGGTAGTCCACTCTGGCAAAGAGTTTGCGAATTTGATCCAAAAAGCCGAGATACGCCATCCCTGACGTGCATCTTTTTCTGATTGATATTCCATCTGTTTCTTACAATAATTTCCCCTGCTCCCCGCTCACATCCTCGATTTGTGCGCGTTTGAACGTCGATCTCCCCAGCGTCAAATCCGGATACCGTGGACGCTCGGTGCCCGACATCAATCCTTCGATGGTGAGGATTTGGAGCTTCGGGTATTCGGCGCCGAAGCGCGGTTCGTCGTAGAAGCCGAAGGCGACCGATTCTTTCGACATCGGGCCCGTGGGTTCGGCGAGCGTGACAAAAAATCCCATCGCGGCTTGTTCGCGTTCGATCACATGCGCGAAATCGCGGACCATCGCGACCGATACGTTCTCGCCGCCCTTGACCGAGACGACGATCTTCTTCGCGCCCGTTTTATCGTCGTGGAAAAAGATGAGTCCGTCAATGCCGGAGTCGGCTCCTTTCTTCTTGCCCTGATAGGGCGCGGCGTTCACAAGCGAACAGGCCCACCACTGGAACTGATATTTATCGCGCAAGGCCAGGTCGCGCGCGCCATCCACGTCTTTCGGCGTGCCTTCGATCTCGAATGTAATGCCTGGGAACGCATCCTTCAGCCGTTTTTCGATGAGCGAAATGGCGAGGTGCGTGATGTCTATGCCGATCCACTGCCTTCCGAGCTTTTGCGCGGCATGAACCGCCGTCCCGCATCCGCAAAACGGATCGAGCACCACATCGCCCTCGTTCGACGATGCTTTGATGATTCGTTCCAGAAGCGCGAGTGGTTTTTGGGTTGGATAGCCGAGGAACTCAACTCCCATCGCATTCTGAATGTCGTCCCAAACGTCTGGTAACTTCTCGCCCGGGTTCTCATCTAAATATCGCTTGTAGTTTGGATAATCATTCTTCGAATAAATTATTCTGCCATCTTTCTCAAGCTGTTCCATCGCCTCTTTATTATAGACCCAGCATCGCGTTGATGGCGGTCGCTTACCGCGCCACTCGTAAATTTGTCCCTTCGATGCCCTCGACATAGGGGCAGTTAGATTGTCTATTCTATACCTTCGCCCGTCAGCGTCTTTATAACGGTACATGTTTTCTACATAGACGGGGTCGAGTGGTCTATAGAGTTGATTCCATAGCTCCGTTCCAATTTTCTTTGGATAGCAAAGGAGCACATCGTGAATGGCACCAAACTTTCGCTGGACGTTGCCTTTTGCGCCCACACGTTTCCAGATTATCTCGTTCTTAAAATTCGCATGTCCAAAAACGCCATCCAAAATAATCTTCAAATAATGGCTTGCCGTCGGGTCGCAATGGAGATAGAGCGAGCCGGTGGGTTTGAGCACGCGGTGGAGTTCCAGCAGTCGGTTGGCCATCATGGTGAGATAGGCCATCATGTCGTTCTCCTTCAGGAACTTTCGCAAGGCGAGCATCATCTCGGCCACGTCGGTATTGTTGCAATGTAGGAGTTCGTTGAACTCGCGCTCGGCCTGCTCTCCCCAATGCCAGGAGTCCTCGAACGCGGTGATCTGCGCGTCGGACTCGTGTCCCTTCGGCGTTTTGAAGAGTACGGAATAATCGCGCTTCGAATTAAACGGCGGATCGAGATAAATGAGATCGACCGATTCATCCGCAATGTGTTCGCGGAGAATATCGAGGTTGTCGCCGAAATAGAGTTTATTCAACCAGGATTTACAGGATTAAAAGGATGAGAACAGGATTTGGGAAAGAACGTTACCATTCATCATTCGTCATTCCTAATTCATCATTTCCCAAGATGGTGCCCGCAATGAGATTCCCCCTTCCATTGTTATCGGTGAAACATGAGACCCACCCGCGCGGAAATACATACGGAGCGATTCCTGAACAACCTGCGGCTTGTCCGCAAGCAGGTGGGGGAGCGGGCGCGCATTATGCCGATCGTGAAGGCAAATGCCTACGGTCATGGCCTCGATATTATCGCGCGCGCGGCCATCCAGAGTGAAGAAATCGACGCCTTTGGCGTGGCGACGGAAGAAGAAGGCGCGTGGCTCCGGCGTTTGGCGCGGCGCGGCGGGCTGCCTATTCTTGTCCTTACCGGCGCCGCGCCGGATGAAATCGATACCTTTCTCGAGCACCAGCTCGATTTTACGCTTTCGGATTTAGGTTCCTTAGACGCCATCGCCGCGCGTGCCGCCGCGTTTGGCGAGCGCGCGCGCGTGCATCTGAAAGTCGATACCGGAATGCGGCGGATGGGCGTCGAGCCGGAGGACGCCATTCCGTTTCTGCGCGCGATCGAAGCGCATCGCAAAGACATCGAACTCATCGGACTCTACACCCACTTTGCAACGAGCGAGGAGCTGGACCAAACCTTTTTTCGCAAACAACTCACTACGTTCGATGCCGTCGTGCGCGAGGCACGGGGCGCGGGGATTCTCATTCCGCTCGTCCATGCGGCCAACAGCGGCGCAATCCTGCAAGCGCCGAAGGAATCGGCATTCGATATGGTGCGTCCCGGCATTATGCTCTATGGTTATGCGCCGAGCTTGGAATTGCAGGAGCAATTTGGCGAGGAGTTGCAAGCGTGTCTGGCGCTGGTGAGTTCGGTCGTGCTGGTGAAGCATATTAAGGCGGGCGAGGGCGTGAGCTATAATCTTCAATGGCACGCCGCGCGCGCGACGCGCATCGCGACCGTTCCCATCGGCTATGGCGATGGCTATCCGCGCCTGCTCACGGGCCGCGCCCGGGCTATGATCGGGGAGAAAACATATCCCGTCGTTGGCACCATCAGCATGGATCAGGTGATGCTCGATGTGGGAGAAGACGATGTGAAAATTGGCGATCGGGTAGAATTGATTTCGGTCACGAACGGCACGATGGATGCGTGGTCGCTCGCCAATGCGATAGGAACGATTCCCTACGAAATCGTGAGCGGCATCGCGGCCCGCGTGCCGAGAGTTCCGGTATGACCCATGTAACCGGCATACAATGGATCAGCCGTTCGGAAGCGGAGACAATTCGCTTTGGCGAAGAATTTGGCGCAAACTATATCCGCGCGGGCGCGGTCGTGTGCGTGCATGGCGAGTTGGGCGCGGGGAAGACGCATTTTATCAAAGGCATCGCCGGCTCGCTCGGCATCGACGAGCGGGAACTTACCTCGCCGACGTTTGCGCTCGCGAATGAATTTGAAATCGTAGGTCGGGCTGGAAGCACCGACCTACGCGCCTTGTATCACTTGGATTGTTACCGCTTCGAAAAGCCGGAAGAGCTGCTCGAATTGGGCGTCGAGGATTATCTGTATCCTGAGCACGCCGCGACGATCATCGAATGGCCGGAACGGATTGATGGGCTTATCCCGGCCAGTGCAATTCATGTTTATATACGAGTAACGTCGGAAACAGAACGTAATATTTTTCTTTCGTCATTGCGAGGAGCGTGATTCGACCGAAGGGAGAATCATGCGACGAAGCAATCCGTTGAGATTCAGCTTAATTTGAAGGGATTGCTTCGTCACCCCTCCGGGGTTTCCTCGCAATGACGCTCTTTAAAAAACTTAATCGGAGTTTCCGCAACATGTTAAAGAATGATTTTATTGCTCGATACATCCAGTTCTCAGCTTTCCATCGGTCTGGCGGATGACGATGGCGCTTTGCTGAACGAGTTCCATGCGGATGCCGTGGAAGGCGAGCGGGGCATTCACGATGCGCGGCTGGCGATGGAAGCCGCAAATCTTCTTCAAAGCGAAGGCATAGCTGCGTCCGCCATCTCGCGCATTGGGATTATTATCGGGCCGGGAAGTTTTACGGGACTGCGCATCGGGCTATCGTTTGCCAAAGGCTTGGCGCTCGCGTGCGGCGCGGGCATTGTGCCGATGACGCTCCACGAAGTGCTTCATGCTGCCAATCCGGAACATAGAGGTTACATCGTTACTCCCGGCTACCGGCAGGATTTATTCTATTTGGCGAATTCAGATGCGCCACGCGAAATTCGTTTACTCAGTAGCACGGAGCTGTCTGATCTTACCCCCAAACCAATCCTTGCCCATGATTTTTTCCTCCTTCATCCTTCATCCTTTCTCCCACATCCTTCGTTCGCCGCGCTTTCGTTGGTGACGATGTCGTTCCTTACGGCGAAATCGACCGAGCTTGTGAGCGGCGCGGCGCTGGATGCCCTGGAACCGCTGTATTTGACGGAATTCAATGCTACTCGTAGGCCTACGATGGGCCAATATTAAATCTTTGATCTGCCCGAAATTGCCGGAGTATCCTACGGGCGCTTTGTTGTTTCATTCCTAATGGCCCGCAAAAGCACTGTGGATACATCACGATCGGCTGCCGAGCTTGTGCGGAGCGGCTGCGCGGAATCGCTCGCGGCCATCGAGCAATACCATGCGCGCGCGGCCCGGTTTCAGGCGGAGCCGATCCACCAGATGCGTATTGGTACGCGGCGGCTTCGCGCGATTCTGCATCTCTTTGCCGATATTACGGATGCACAATGGGCCGCCGGACTCGAATCGGAATTGCGCTGGCTGGCGTATTTGCTGGGAAATGTCCGCGATCTCGATGTGCTTCGCGAGCGGTTGCGCGATGCGGTCGAGGATGAGAATGCCGAAGTCAAGGCTGCGCTCCGAAGTATAGACCCGGTGCTTGCCGCGCGTCATCGCGATGCAAAAGCGGCACTGCGCGATGGGCTGCAAAGCGAGCGTTATGATGCGCTCATGAATCGCTTGCGGGAGGGACAGCGTGCTCCGCAGGTGACGCTTGAAGCGGGCGGGCCGGTGCTCGAAGTTCTGCTTCCGAGGCTGAATCGAGCATGGAAAAAGCTTGCGCGATCGGCGGATAAGCTGCGCGAGCGCGATGCGGCTGCCGAATTCCACCGCGTTCGCAAAATGGGGAAACGCATCCGGTATGCCGCCGAACTAATGAGCGGCGATTTTCATCCGAAGGACCGTAAAAACGCTCTGCGCTTTATCGATCGGATGAAAACATTGCAGGACACGCTCGGCCAGTTGCAGGATGCCGAGGTTGCGGCAAAGACGGTCGAGCTTTTGCTTGAGGGAAAAACCGTGGCCCCCAACGGCCTTCACGAAATTATCCAAACCGAGCAGCGGATCGAGGAAAAAGCGCGCCGAAAATTTCCAAAAGTCTGGCAGCCTGCTCGCGACATCGGGAACAAGAAGTGGATGAGCGGCCTATCTAAGAATGCGAGCAAGACAATCTGATGATCTGATAATAATAATTTAACACTCAATACTATTTCATCTGATGTTAAGGAAACTCTGATAAATATAGGATGTCATCCTGAGCGGAGTTCGTCCCGACGAAGGAGGGACGAACGGAGTCGAAGGATCTCTCGTAATGGCAAGAGATTCTTCACTACGCCGAACTCCCGCGCATGACCGATCATGCGCGCTTCGCTCCGTTCGGTTTCGCTCAGAATGACAGGCTAAACACATATCCATTTCCCTAATCGAGGGCTTTCAGTTACACATGATCTCTTACGGTAATCACAAATTTTCAGGCCGGCTCTTCGTCGTCGAAGGAACCGACGGCAGTGGAAAATCCACCCAGCTCGCGCTGCTCTATCAGTGGCTGAAGAGCGAGGGCTATCCCGTCATTTTTTCCGAATGGAATTCCTCGCCGCTTGTCATGCAAACGACGAAACGCGCGAAGAAAAAGACGCTCTTTACTCCGGCAACGTTTTCGCTGCTTCACGCGACGGATTTCGCCGACCGAACGGAGCGCGACATTATCCCGCCGCTCAAAGCGGGAGCGATCGTCCTTGCGGATCGGTATATTTATACGGCCTTTGCGCGCGATGTCGTGCGCGGCTGCGATCCGAAGTGGGTGCGGCAGGTGTATCGTTTTGCGGTCGAGCCGGCGGTGCGCTTTTTCTTTCGCGCGCCGCTCGAAGTGGCGCTCGAACGCATTCTTTCCGGGCGCCCGGAACTTAAATACTACGAGGCCGGCATGGATCGGGGATTTTCCGACGATGAGGAAGAAAGTTTTCGTATGTTCCAGGGAAAAATTCTCGAAGAATACGATAAGATGGTGAGCGAGTTTGGCCTCACCGTTATCGACGCAACACGCTCAATTTTGCAGCAACAGCAGGAAATGCGTAAGCTAATCACACCTCATCTGAAAGGACTGAAGAAGTTTTAAATGACACCGATGCGATTTTATGGGACGCCATTGCCGGATGTCGATCTCAAACCCTATCCCGGCAAGCTCATCGTGATCGAAGGCACCGACGGCGTGGGCCGATCCACGCATATCGCCGAGCTTCGGACGTGGCTCGAAGCGAAAGGCTACGCGGTCGCAGATACGGGCATGACGCGCTCGGAACTCGCCGGACGCGGCATCAAAGAGGCGAAGACCGGGCACACACTCGGCAAGCTGACGATGCAGCTTTTTTATGCAACGGATTTTGCCGACCGGCTCGATAACGAAATCATTCCTGCGCTGAAAGCCGGTTTCATCGTGCTCACGGATCGCTATATTTATTCCGCGATTGCCCGGGCTGTGGCGCGAGGGATGGATCCCGAGTGGGTTCGCGATATTTACCGTATTGCGCTGGTGCCGGATGCTATTTTTTATCTTCGCATCGATTCCATCTCCGACCTTGTGCTCCGATTGCTCGAAACCGGCAAAGGGTTCGATTACTGGGAATCGGGGATGGACGTTGGTTTTGGCGAGGATTTTTACGATAGCTTCGTCGCATATCAATCGAAGCTCTTGAAGGAGTTTGACCGTATGACTTCGGAATATGGGTTCAAAGTTATTCGTTCCTCGCGTTCGATTGCGCGCGTCTCTGCCGACCTTCGCCGCGCGATCGCGGCCGTGATTGACGCGCCCTCGGATGCTACGGGACTTACCGAACCTATGTCACTTGCTCCTCGAAACGGCATGAGTGATGGATCCGGCACACACGTTCCTCGCGTACAAAATAAAAAACAGGTCTCGAAATCATAATGGAAAACATCGAGCGCTTCGCGTGAGAGTTGCCGCCATAGATATTGGGTCGAATTCCATCAAGCTGCTCGTGGCCGAGACGGCTGCTAGTGGCACGCTGCTACCGCTCCGGCGTGAGAAGTCGATGGTGCGTTTGGGCCACGAGACGCTGCTGAAAGGTCATCTATCGAGCGAGGCCATCGTGCAGGCCATTAGGACGCTCAGTGTCTTCAAGACGCTCTCGCAAAATCTTGGCGCGGAACAAATTTTAGCGGTTGCGACGGCTTCGGTCCGCGAAGCGGACAACGCGCAGGCCTTCATCCGTGAAGTCGAAAGCCGAACGGGCATCCGCGTAGAAGTACTTTCCGGCGTGGAAGAAGCGCGCTTGATTGGCGTCGCGGCTGCGCGGGGATGCGGTACAAACGGGAAATCGCCGCGCGGAAAAACGCTGCTCAATATCGATGTCGGCGGCGGCTCGACCGAGCTTTCGCTCATGCGCGGCGCGAAAGCGCTGATGCTCCAGTCGATGAAGATCGGCGCGGTGCGGCTTTCGGAGCAATTCCTTACGAGCGATCCGCCAAAGCCCAAAGAACTTCTGGCCATGCAGCGGGAGATCGAGGGCGCTCTTGAACGGCCCATGCGCGAGATGAAAGGCATGAAGTGGGAAACGGTGACCGGCACATCGGGAACCATCCTTTCGATGGGCGCGGCGTTTCAATCGCTGGCATATCCCGATAACGAGTCCATTTCCGATGGCCGTTCTTCCGGCCCCTTGCCGAGCGTTACGATGACGCGGACCGCGCTGGTCCCTTTCAATCTGCACCTTGCTTCGCTCTCGACGGCGGAACGTAAAAAAATCCGGGGCATTTCGGAGCGGCGAGCGGAGATTATCGTGGCAGGCGGGCAGATTTTGGAGCAGATCATGCGCGCCTTCAAAATCACTCGCATCACCACATGCGACTCCGGGCTTCGCGAAGGCGTGCTGCTCGATCATCTTTCGGAATGGAACGGACTACGCAGCTATCGCTCGAAGGAACTCGATGCGCGCCTTGCGGGCGCCGAGGCGTTGGGAGAGCATTTTGGGTATGAAGCGGCGCACGCAAAGCACGTTTCGTTTATCGCCACGAAGCTCTTCGACCAGCTCCGTTCGCTGCATGGTTTGAAGCCGCACGACCGGACGATGCTTGCTGCCGCCGCGCTCCTGCATGAGATTGGCTATGCGGTTTCGCCGGAATCGCACCATAAACATTCCTTGTATCTCATTATGAACTCGGAACTGACCGGGTTCACCGATCTCGAACGGCAGCTCATTGCAAATATCGCGCGCTACCACCGGCGGGCGTTTCCGAAGCCCAGCCACGAATTTTTTAACAGTCTCGGCATGGAGGATCAGGGCCGCGTCTGGATGTTAGGAGGAATTCTTCGTTTGGCCGATGCGATGGACCGCAGCCATGAGTCGCGCATCAAAAATTTTAAGGCTTCTCTGCGTGGCGACAAGGTTCGGCTTACGCTACAAAGCTCCCGCCGCCGCGATCACGAAATATGGGCCATCGAGCACAAAAAAGATATGTTCGAGGAGGCGTTTGGCGTCATGGTCGAGATCGTGATGGGCTAAACCTTCGCAGCTATATCCCGCGCTTTTCTGGCCGCCGAAATCCACAGCCACAAACCCACGCCTGCAAAGACACCGGCAATCGGTCCAATCCATTCGAGCCCTGGTGTGAAATCATCGACCCATTTCTGAGTTGTGACGGACGTGCCGAAAAGTTCGTCCGTAGATTTTACCTCGATCATGCTCTGCGTAGTCGTCCACGGGTGATGCCCGCTTGCGAACCACCAAATGAGCAGGCTGGCGGCGATAGCGAAAAGGAGGAGTGAAATAATTCGTTTTGTATTCACAGGGATTGGATAATATAAAAACTACTTTGGCAGCGCGTTTCCAAACAGCTGCGCGGTAACTTTTATGCTTTCGCCCACTTTGCTGCCGATCAGCCCCTCCTGACCCGCGACATTGAAGTCCTTGAGCGAGATCGTGAAGTCCGCCGCGAACATCGTGAGATCGCCCGGCGCGCGCTCCATCGTTTTTGCGCTTTGCGGTACATAGGTCAGGCGGAAGGGGATCGAAAGTTGTTTCGATACGCCGTGCATGGTGAAGTTTCCGGTCGCCGTGCCGGTTGCCGAGTTCCCATTCGTTGTCACATTTGCGATGGATGAGATCGTAAAGGAAATGAGCGGATCATGCGTGGCATCGAGCCATTCCGAGCTTTTTAGATGATGGTCGCGCGTCTCGTTGCCCGTCTTCATCGTGGAGACCTGCGTTGAAATAGTGCCTCGGATTTTCGAGAGATCGCGGGTGTCTATGGTAAGCGAGCCGGTCACGCCTTCGCTCGTGCCCCTGGTGTTTTCGAGTGGAGCGTCGCTCTCCCAAATAAACTGGTTATGGCCTACTTTCTCGTTCAGCGCCACGAGCTTTTCACCGCCTCCGGGTGCGCTTAAACTCTGAGAACTCGCCGTTCCCGCGCCCGTAACGAGCAGGGCGGTCACACAAAGAAAGAATCGTAATTGGGTTTTATGGTTAAGTATCATCATTGTCATTTTAATAAGTGTCTCCAATATAGAGAAAGACGCTAAATGCACCTTCTAAATTACAAGCCCGGTCATAAACAGTTGTAACCTGCTCATTATAACGCGCTTTTGGCTCCCTTGTAACAGAGAAAAGAATGAGATGGGATTAATTACTGGCCAAACTTTTGTTCTCATCATGTGGAATTCAAGCATCTCTTCACCCTCGAAGAAGCGCAGGCTGCGCTGCCGGAAGTCCGGACAAAGCTTGCGGAAATGGTCGAACTCAAGGCTCTCTGCGACCGCAAAGGCTACGATGTTCACCGGCATCAATACTTTGGCGGCATGGGGCCGAATGGCCAGAAGGCATTCCCGCTCGAGATGGAGCAACTTGCCGAAATTGCCTCAGAATTGGACGATCTGGGCATCCAAATAAAAGACCTCGACAAAGGCCTCATTGACTTTCCGCACCGCCGCGCTAATGGCAAGATTGTGTTCCTGTGCTATCTCCTCGGCGAGCCGGCCATCGTCGCATGGCACACCATCGAAGGTAGTTTTCGCACGAGAAAAAGCTTGGATGCACTCTAAAAACCCTTTCTAAAAACTATCCACTTTTCCACTATCCGTTATCCCGGAAACAGCCATTTCACTAAAATCACGCTCATAACGAGCGCGACCACGTCCGAAAAAATGCCGGCAAGCGGCGCGTGGCGCGTTCGTCTGATATTGACCGAGCCAAAATACACGGCAAGCACGTAAAATGTCGTTTCGTGGCTTCCCATCATGGCGCCCGAAAGACGGCCCAGGAAGCTATCGGGACCGTGGGTTTTCATGATGTCGGTCATAAGTCCAAGCGAACCCGAGCCGGATAAATTGCGGATGATGGCAAGTGGCATGAGTTCGCTTGGGAAGCCAAGTGCATCGGTCACAGGGCTGATGGCTTTCGTGAGAATATCCATCGCGCCGGAGGCGCGGAACATCCCGATAGCAACCAGCATCGCGACGAGATAGGGGATAATTCGCACCGCCGTCGTGAAACCATCCTTCGCACCTTCGACAAATTCCTCATACACCTTCACCTTTCTAATAGCCGCAACCGCAACGATTGCAAACACGATCAGCGGTATCGCCGCGCTCGAAAGAATTTTGGTGATTACGATAAATGTGCTTTCCATTTAAGTCGCTTCCGTCCCTTCCGTCGCTCGAATTGGGAAGAACCTCTGAATAAACCGCGTAAATAAAATCCCAAGAATCAAACTAACAAAGGTTGCCAAAAATGTCGGCATGATAATATCCGTCGGATTGGTAGAGCCAAGTGTCAGCCGAATGGCAATAACGGTCGCCGGCACGAGCGTAAGCGCCGTCGTATTAATTGTTAGGAACATGCACATCGCGTTCGTTGCGGTTCCGGCAACGGGATTGAGTTTGTTCAACTCTTCCATCGCTTTCAACCCAAGCGGCGTGGCGGCGTTGGAAAGCCCGAGAAAATTCGCCGCCATATTCATCACCATCGCGCCCATCGCTGGATGATCGGGCGGAACATCCGGGAACACCCGCACCATGATCGGACGGACTATCTTCGCAAGCAGCAGCACGAGTCCCGCTGCCTCCGCGATCTTCATAATGCCAAGCCACAGAGCCATTATGCCAATAAGACCGATTGCGAGCGTAACCGCTGTGTCCGCAACTTTCAAAATTCCATCGTTTGCAACTTTCGCAAGAATGCGGAAATGAACCGTGGGTGGCATAAACCTCAACTCCCCCTCCTCTGCAAGAGGAGGGGGCTGGGGGGTGGTGTTTTGGACGAAGAGAGAAGTTGTGGCTTGCCCGATAATTTTCGTTGCATCGCCGCCTGCGGATGCGGCATCCACCATGACTTGCGGAGCATTCGTGGGCAGCGTGAGCGTAAGCGCGCCCGATTTCGAATTCGTCTGAGATTGAAGGAGATCGGCAGCAAATAAAACGGTATCGCCTTTTATCGTCGTCGCTTCATCAGCGCCATAAAATCGGGCAATCTCGGATTTTGTGAGAAAGGCGGTACCAGTAAAGTGATTCGGCCCCGCGATTTTCATCGCTCCGGGCACAATGTGGAGCGCGATCGGCTCGTTATTTCGAAAGCGGTCGCTCGTCTCCTCGCTCACGTCGCGCCCGACGGCTACGAAGATAGCGATTGCGATGAGAAAGAGCCAGATGTAATTCAGCATGTTCAAAAATACGACATTAGAGAGTCGAACATCGAAATTTCTGTTATTAAGCGAACCTTTACAGAGTGTTCCAAACGAGCTGTTTCATCTCTGCTAACGGTGTGTTTATCAACTCCAGATCATTAAAATTATTATCTAAAGCTATTGATTCAATCAATTTCAATCCAGCGTAATATCCGGCTCGATACGAGTAAATATCTTTTGGATTCGCGGCGTGAAATATGTGAATAGAAGGATCGGAAGAATCGAAATTCGCAGCAACAAACTGGAATAATTCCTTCTCGGAATTTTGGCAAGCGGTCATCCATGAGTGTAGTTGCGCGGGAGAGAGTTTGTCCGCCCATAACGCAACGTCGTCGTTTACATTCCAAAGGCGTTTTGTGAGGTACGTTGCGATCCCTTCCGATATCAATTGTCGAGAGACATAGCGTTTTTGCTCCATAGTGTTGAACGCGAATTCCGGACGTGCCGCGTAATGCAACGCGTGAATAAGCTCATGCAGGGTAAATATCTTCGCTTCGAGTTCGGTCGCAAAACACTCGATAGCAAACCATGCGACAGGCTTGCCGTTATCGAGAAATGCGTGACCATTGGCGGAATGATCTCCCACAAAAAGAATCGCACTTAAGTCTTCAGTCAAAAATCCATTCTCTTGAAGCCGCTCATCTGCGGCGATCAAATGTCGGACTATGAGTTCTTGTCGAGCTTTAACTTCTTCGAATGAGAACGAAGTGTATAAGTTTTCGCCATCACTCCAAAATTTTAGGTAATGATCGAAAAGCGCCATATTCGTTGTTCGATATTCCTCGAAGCTCGCTTCGCCGGAAAGAAATTTCCAATAGTCGGGAGTTAGATCGACGATCGTCATGCTTATTTCAAACACAATTGAAGCGCAAGCTACTCCGGCGTATGACACATTAGAGAACTCTGGATTGTTATCCATTAATATGAGCATCGACCACGACCAATACCTCAAAGTTCGAAAAAACGTCGGATTATTCGATGCCACGAATTCCTATGGCCGGCTTTTTGCGCGCGGTAAGGACGCATTGGATCTTTTGCACCGCATGTCCACCAACGATTTGAAGCCGCTGGAACAGGCGAAGGGTCAGGCGGTGCTCACGATTCTCACGAATGAGAAAGGCCGCTTTATTGATGTCCTGAAAGTCGTGCGAGATAGTGCAGGAGACACGCTGCTTATCACGAGCAAAGACAAAGAGGAAAGCATTATCCAATGGCTCGATAAGTTCACGATCATGGAAGATGCGCGCTTCGAACTTGCGACGGAAAAGATAGCGCAATTCCTTATCTGCGGGCCGAAGGCAATCTCGATTGTCAGACAATATGCGTCTCAGGAATCAATCGAAGAATCGCGCGCGAGCGTCTTTGATTTGCAAATTGAATCCATTCCCGCGACATTTGTGAAGGCTCCAAGCCTTGCTGGAAATGCGTGGTTTGTTCTCACGGCTGTTGACACAGCTTCAAGCGTTTGGAGTAAACTTGAAGCGAATGTCCTCGGACGCGGTGGAGCGATTTTCGATTCCGAGCTTTTTGAAGTTCTGCGAATCGAGAATGGAACTCCTGTCGCGCCGAATGAAATCAACGAGAAGCACAATCCACTCGAACTAAAGCTCGCTTTGGAAGCGGTGAGCTTCACGAAAGGCTGTTACATCGGGCAAGAGGTGATTGCGCGGCTCGACGCGCAGGATAAAGTCCAGCGGCAGTTGGTAGGATTACGCTTTCAAGATGGATCGCCAGCTATCGGAAATCGAATTTCGGATGAAGCGTTAGTGGGCGTCAACCCGCTCGGCGATGAAATCGGCGACGTGACCAGCATTGCACATTCGCCCGCGAATGGAGCAATCGGATTGGGCTATGTGCGCGCAAAATATGCGAATCTCGGCACGATTGTTTCCGTAAAGGATAATGAAGGCCATAAGTTGCCAGCAATGATCGTTACATTACCATTCGATGTCTGAACTTCTTGAATTACCAGTAGTTGAAAACCCCCTCCTTTTCAAGGAGGGGGCAGGAAGCATGAGCGATCATGCTGGTGGTGTCGAGGATTCGCTCGTTGCTGAAACGACTTCCGAGGAAGTCGTGCGCCGCACGCACGCGCTGAAAGAAGAATTGCGAGACAGGATCGTTATTCTTGGACATCACTATCAGCGCGACGACATCATCCAATTTGCCGACCGGATGGGCGATTCGTTCGAGCTTTCGCGTTTTGCTTCTGAGCTTAACGATAGAGAGTTCATCATTTTTTGTGGCGTTCATTTTATGGCGGAAACAGCCGATATTGTGAGCGCGCCGCACCAGAAAGTAATCCTTCCCGATCTCAAGGCAGGATGTTCGATGAGTGATATGGCGCGGATCGAGCAAGTGCAAGATGTCTGGGATGAGATAGGGGGGTATATCGATACCGAAAAAGTTTGCCCGATAACGTATATGAACTCCAGCGCGGCGATAAAAGCTTTTTGCGGCGAACATGGCGGAGCGGTCTCGACGAGTTCCAACAATCGCGCAATTTTCCAATGGGCATTCGATCAAGGATTCGAAAAAGTATTTTTCTTTCCCGATCAGCACTTAGGTCGAAACACTGCGTTCTATCAGATGGGCATTCCGCTTGATGAGATCAAATTATATGATCAAACTCAAAACTCCCCCTCCTTTTCAAGGAGGGGGCCGGGGGGTGGTCTAACCGAGGAAGAATTGCAACAGGCGAAAATTTTTCTTTGGCGAGGCCACTGTTCGGTCCATCAGCATTTTCAACCGTCACATCCGAACATTATGCGTGCGCTATATCCCGGCATTCAGGTAATGGTACACCCGGAATGCAATTTCGAAGTCGTTCGGCAGGCGGATAAAGTTGGCTCGACTTCATACATTATGAAGACCGTCGATGAGGCTCCGGCGGGAAGCAAATGGGCGATTGGCACGGAGCACCATCTTGTCAACCGCCTAAAGAAAGATCATCCCGAACAATTTATCACTACGCTCGCGCCCTATGCCTGCGAATGCGCGACAATGTACCGCATCTCGCCGGAATCTTTACTCGATATTTTGGAGAATTTGAAACAAGGCGTTGTGAAAAATCAGATCGTCGTATCGGATTCGGAAAAAAAGTGGGCGCGCGTGGCGTTGGAGCGGATGCTGGAGATTACGAGACTTACTCGAACATAAACAGGCTTTCATCACCAGCGGCGGTAATAACTTAAGGTAAGATGAAAACTTCTCAGTTGCGGTGACTCAGGAACTAACTCCACTAAAATTTTCGAAGTGTTGTGCCATCGAAATAGACTGGAAGAGCCGTCGAATCGGCAACTTTTACGTCGATTGCATAGGCTTTGCCATCGTTTTCGTTGACGATTGTACAAAGGCATTTTGCAGATTGAATCGTATCGCCGGTATGAAACTTCGTTTGGAGGATGGAGACCCCTCTGCTGCTTAGTTCTGCTGGCGCAAGCACGACAGAACCGCCAACGGGGACGTGAACCAAATAATGTAGTTTTCCAAGCTGGTCAACATGAAGGTTCGGGTATCCTTCCGAAGCATCGAGCGAAAAAACATGAATGGCCGTCCAAGCGGAAATTTTTGCTCTGGAGACATTTCCGGTTCCTTCAACCGATTGTCCCAGAAGGTCCGCTTCACTCCGTTTGACTAAAGCATCCTCTCCGATAGGTAATACAACACCGTCGCCGCATTTGGCCGGCAATGTGAGAAAGCTCATGGAATGAGGCTGTTCGCGTTCCTGCCTCAAAATGGGAACGAGTTGAAGATGCAATGTTTCAATCCATTGGGTCGCTAAACGCCAATCGTTCTGATCGGCAATCGCTTGTCGAACATGAAAAATTGTGAGTCCAATAAGTGCGACAGACAGCGTGGAACGCACAACAATGCCTCCTCGCTCCCAAAGGAGGGCGGCACACAAAGCAACCATAACGAGAAGTGCAACCGATGGCAAATAAAACCTCCATCGTGCAAACACCACGATGGGTAGCGTGGTAATAAAAAATAATGCCAGCGGTTTGAGCATATCTTGGGCCTCTTTCGAACTACGATTGCTCCACATCAACCACGAAACGCTCGCAATGAGCAGAGCGGCTGTCGGCAGGATTATTCTACTATAATCACGAAAAATCACGAGAGCGGCGCTAAAGTCGACAGGAAAAAGAATGTAACCAGCACCCATCCCATTCTGATAAAGATCTTGTTGAATTCCTTTCATCGTAAGCAAACTTGCCCATGGATTTTGAGCTGACGATGCGCCATAATGGGAATGCAGGATGAGGAAAGCTATTGCGATAATGGCATACGGAGTCAAAGAACCCAACAGCTTAGTCCAGTCCGGTCGGATAGCACTCTTTGGAAGTGAAAACCACGGTATAAGCGGCAAGACGAAAAACGCAGACTCTTTCGAAAACAGAGCAAAGCTAAATGCAATCATACCGCCCAGCTTCCACCATAATGAGTTTTCGCGCTGAGCTTTTTGCTCTGCAAGCAGTGTCCACATTATAAAGAATGCGACAAGAATATCTGCTCGGGCCGTGTCCGTCGTTAGATTATATTCATGGGAAGCATTGAGGCCGAATGCTAATGAAACCAAGAGGGCAAGACCTGTTCGCAGGCCAAAGATCGACCGTACAAAATAAAAAACCGTAACCGTGGCAAGCAAATGAAAAAAAAGATTCGTGAGATGATAAGATCCGCCGGCCCAATGAAAAAATAGAAAATCTACTGCCATCGTAAGGTTTGCGAACGGCCGATACCATATCGGGTTAAAATCGGTCATCACAAAAGGACGAAAAAGATCGGCTACGGAGCGAATAGGAGCCATCGACTCGATGTACTGATAATCGTCGCAATTGAGATTAATTCCCGCCACTCCGATCCAGAGAAGTACCGTAGCAGCAATAATACCTGCGAGTGCGTAAAGAATGTGCCGGCGGGAGAGAGTCATAGTATATAAACATTTACCATAAAACGCGTCCTTCAGTTCCACTTCAAAATAAACCGAGCTCAAACTCGATTTATTGACAGCCATGAACTTAGGACGCAAACTAAAAGTTGAGGGATGACGGTGAGGATAGATTTTACTAATCGAGTTTTTATCACTTTGCTCGTTCTACTGACTCTCCGAGTGTCGATAGGGAGAACTCAGGACACGACGAGCACGCGGCTCGAACGCTATGGTGTCGTGCTCGGCGCTTCGCTGACCTTTGCGCTCGGCGATTATATTGGGTTCAATCTTCTAAAAAAAGCGCATGGCGAGCAGGGATTTACGGCTCCACTTTTCTTTCGTATCGCCGAGGGAATCACGCAGGCTGCTATTACTTATTTTCTCTATAAGGAGTGTGGCCTTAGTTCCGCAATTTCATTCAATCTGATCTGGTGGACGTGGGGCGACGATTTTGCCTATTATGGCTGGGGGCAATTATTAAGCTGGTTCCCGTGGGAGAGCCGGGCGCAAAGCGGTCTGCGTTTTACCGAATATAATTCTGCTGGATGGACGCCCATTGGCCTTGTGAGGCCGCAAGGAAGCTGGATTGCGAAAAACGCGCTGGTTGCACAAGCGGTTATCGGATTATCTGTTTCGATGGCAATAATATGGTGAACGCAATGAAAAAAATCCTGATCTTTACGATGCTCTCGGTGTTGCCGATCTCCACCTTGCGAGCTCAAGATAGCACACGGATTCAGCGTTATGAGTATGTCCTCGGAAGTACGCTCGTATTTTCGTTTGCCGATTACGTTGGCTACAACCTTGTGAAAAAGGCTGCTGGCGCTGAAGCAGGTGGTTATTTTTACATTCCACCAATATTTAGCATTTCCAGGGTGCTTGTGCAGTCAGCGATTACCTATTTTTTGTATAAGGAGTGCGGCCTTAGTTCGGCAATTTCATTCAACTTGATTTGGTGGACATGGGGAGACGATTTAGCGTATTATGGCTGGGGAGCTTCAACGAGTCTCTTCCCCTGGGAAAGCAGCTCGCAAAGCGGACTCAAGCCAGGTAATGACATAACCTGGGCAGGATGGACGCCAATTGGGCTTTTGCGCAAGCAGGGTTCGGTCATCGATAAATATACGCTATATGCTCAAGCTATTGTGGGATTTTCGGTTTCCATGGCAATAATTTGGTGAACGCAATGAAAAAAATCCTGATCTTTACGATGCTCGTGCTTCTGATGGCAACGAATGTGCGCGGACAAGACACCACACGGCTCAAACGCATCGAATATGTGATCGGCTCATCGCTCGGATTTTCGCTTGTCGATTACGTGGGACATAATTTAATTCGCATCGATAATACCACGCCTTCCTGGTATCGAGGTGTCGAGGCGGGTATTCAGATTGCGATCTCGTATTTTTTGTACAAAACGTGCGGCCTTCCCTCTGCGATCTCTTTCAATTTAATTTGGTGGACATGGGGCGATGACTTGGGATATTATGGCTGGGCCACGCTCATCAATCCTCCAAGCGATGGCCACCATTGGGAAAATCGGTCCTGGAACGGATTGCAGGTTCCTGTCACATGGGCAGGCTGGACACCAGTCGGTCTTTTGCGTCCACAACAAAGCCCCATTGCGGAAAGCACACTTTTGGCACAGGCAATAATCGGACTTTCCGTTTCAATCGCAATTCTTTGGTGAACGCAATGAAAAAAATCCTGCTCTGTACAATGCTCGCGCTGCTCCTGGCAACGAATGTGCGCGGACAAGACAGCACCCGGCTCAAACGCATTGAATTTGTTCTCGGAGCGTCACTTGGGCTTTCGCTCGTTGATTATGTGGGATTCGATTTGCTTAAGGTGGGTCACAACGCACCGGCAGGATACATACCGCCCGTGTGGTACCGGTTCTTTCAAGGCGCCGTTCAGGCCGCCGTTACTTACTTCCTTTACAAGGCGTTCGGCATTAAATCTGCAATCGCATTGAACTTGATGTGGTGGACATGGCTCGATGATTGGGGCTTTTACGGCTGGGCAAACCTGCTGAATCCCCCGTACCCCTGGGTTGATCGGGCTACCGCCTACATTCCCGACGACCTTTATGGCGCATCCTGGACTCCGGTTGGCCTCGTGAGGAAGAACAGCCAGTACATTCGATCAAATACCCTGATTGCTCAAGCCGTGATCGGACTCTCCATCTCCATGGCAATCTTATGGTAAAGCTACTGCGTGCTTCTATCCTCTCATTCCTTGCAGTCGCCGTGCTCGCTGCGCCGTTGCGTTCGCAATCCTTTTTCGCTCCTGACACGAACAGCACGCGGCTCGATCGTTACGCGTACGTGCTCGGAAGTTCGCTCGTATTTTCGCTCGGCGATTATATTGGGTTCAATCTTCTAAAAAAAGCGCATGGCGAGCAGGGATTTAAGGCTCCACTTTTCTTTCGTATCGCCGAGGGAATCTCGCAGGCTGTCATTACGTATTTTCTCTATAAGGAGTGTGGACTTAGTTCTGCAATTTCATTCAATCTGATCTGGTGGACCTGGGGCGATGACTTCGCTTACTATGAATGGGAACAATTGCTCGATTTCTTTCCCTGGGATCACCGTGCTGGCAGCGGCCTCCGGTTTCGCGAGTATGATTCCGCCGGCTGGACGCCGATAGGACTGACACGCCCTCAGGGCAGCGAGATAGCGAGAAGTACACTCATTGCTCAAGCTGTAATCGGTTTTTCAATCTCGATGCCGATCTTATGGTAAGCCGTGCAAATGAAACCGATGACCCAAACGTTTGCATACTCAGCACTTTAGCACTTTAAAACATTGTCTGCCGTAAAACAACGCGCCGAAAAGGCGTATCTTAACGAAGCATTTCTCACCAGCCCCGATGCGCGGGTGATCCGCTTGCTTTCGGAGTACATCGAGCCGCGCGCGCGGCTGGCGCGCGCGCGCGTGAAGGATACTATTGTGTTCTTCGGCTCCGCGCGCATACAATCGCCGGAAGAGGTCGGCGCGGAACTGCATCAACTCGAAAACGCCCGCGCGCTTGCGATTCAGACGAATTCCTGCACGCCGGAAGTCGAAGCGGAACTCACGGAAGCCGTTCGGCGCGCCACACGTCATAAGGAACTCACGCGCTATTACGCTGACGCGACTGAGCTTGCGCGCATCATTACCGAATGGTCCATTACGCAAGCCGCGCAAACCTATGAAAAGTCGCAGGTTGCAAAAGGGCAAATTGCAGCCGCACAGGTCAAGGAGCAGATTCCTTACGTCAATGTCGAGACGATCAAGACGCATTCGTTCAAGCAGCGTTATGTGATTTGCTCCGGCGGCGGGCCGGGCATCATGGAAGCGGCAAACAAGGGCGCGACGCTTGCCGGCGGAAAGTCGATCGGTTTTAACATTTCGCTCCCGTTCGAGCAAATGCCAAACAGCTTCATCACCGATGAACTGAATTTCGAGTTCCACTACTTCTTTATGCGTAAATTCTGGTTTGCGTATCTCAGCAAGGCGCTCGTTGCGTTTCCCGGAGGTTTCGGCACCATTGACGAACTCTTCGAATGCCTCACGCTTATTCAGACGGGAAAAATCCGAAAGAAGATGCCGGTCGTTGTGTACGGCAAAAGTTTTTGGGATGAAATAATTGATTTCGATAAGCTCGCATATTATGGCATGATCTCGCGCAGTGATCTGAACCTCATTCACTTTTCCGACACGCCGCAAGAAGCATTCGAATATCTGAAGAGCGAACTAACCCGATTAGATGAGGGCGAAGAGACCTTTATGCAGAGCAATCCGCTGGCGTAAGTAAATTCCCGGCGAATCGTTTTCGTGCCCAGCTCATTTCATCCCACTCTCCCCAAAATTTTCGTATATTTGTAGCAAATAATACCGTCGGTTCGGCGGAAGTTTTGTCATTTTTTATTAGAAAGAGATAGTTTCATGAGACGTATTTCCATTCTGTTCATTGTTTTAGGGCTTATTTCACTTTCATCCGCTTCCTCGCGCGCGCAACGAGCACTCGGGGCCAAGAGCCTGGTACTCGACGATGGCAGCGGCAATACGTTGACGATTTCGTATCCCAATACTTCTCCGACTGTTGCGGGGAATTCCACCCTAACGCTTTCGGGCGGGGCTACATTTACTGCCTCGCACCTGAATGCGTATAGCACAACGAATCAGGCCATAACAAATGGTTCATCAGTGGCTTTTGCTTCTGGTATCACTATAGCCGGAGGATTCACGGTAACCCCCAGCTTCGACAACTTTGCCCCCAGTACAACCGGAATCTATAATGTGGATTTCGCGTGCCAAATCAGCGGTGGGGGTAACGTCGCGATCACCGTGAATGGAGTCGTCCAGCCAGGTGCCAGCTTTGGAACTTCATCTGGCACACCTGCAACCGTTAGTGGCATTGCTATCTTATCGCTTAACGCAGGTGACGTAGTTCGGCTCATTAATAATTATGGGAGTAGCATCAGCCTGATTCCAGCCCTTCCTGGATCGACCACGGCTTCCATCAGGATTGTACGCATCCAATAATTGCGGAGTGTATAGTGCGCTAACGAAACCGGCCATTTCATTTTCCGCTCGAATCGAGATATTCCTACAGCAAAATTCTTTCGGCTTCTTTGTCGTGGAGTGTAACCTCAAATTCGCTCGATGTTATAAAAATCGAACTTGGGATCGGTGGTGATGACCGGCAAGCTTTCGACAATAGCTTGCGCGATGAGAAGCCGGTCGAAAGGATCGCGGTGGTGGTGAGGTAATCGCTCCAACTCGATGAGGTGACTGGTTGCTACTGGCAGAAGAGAAAAAGCACTTCGCTCTACGTAATCCTCGACAAGATCCCGAAATGGGGCATCGAGTTCTAATTTTCCGATCGACGTCTTGATGGCAATCTCCCAGAGGCTCGCAATGCTCAGAAAGACTTGGTTCTTATCATCTTCGATCAGTTTGCGATAGTGTTTCGACAAGCGCGCGTCTCCGTGAAAGAACCACAAAAAGGCATGCGTATCCGCCAATAGTTTCATCGGTTATACGTAATCCTTGAAATCCTCCGGCGTCTCATCAAAATCATCGGCGATGTACTTGATGAGATGCTTCCCGCTGCCAAAAATCCGGCGCTTTGTATCGGGATTTGGCATAGGAATTACTTTTGCTACCGGCGTATCATGGTCGGTGAGGATCACTTCTTCGCCGTTGCGCACTTCGCTGAGTATGCCGGCAAAATGAGTTTCCGCTTCCTGAATAGATATCTGATGCATACTATCGAAACCGCTCGAAGCCAAGACTTAGTTCCCGCCGCGCTGATCGAGATATTCCTGCAATAAAATCCTCGCGGCTTCTTCGTCGCGGAGGTATTTTTTCTCGCGCTTCATTTTCGGCAGCTCGCGGGAGCGGATGTTCGTCTCGGCCATCAGCGAGGTGAGCCGCTCGTCGCGGGACTCGACCGAAACGCTGAGCGGCGCGAGCGATTGAGAGAGCTTATCGCGGAAGCGAAGTACTTCGGCAGTCATCGCGCTTTCGGTATTGCGAAGTGTTCGTGGTATGCCGAGGATAACAAGTCGAATATGCTCGGACTCGACGAGCGATAGAATTTCGGTTATCATCTTCGGTCCATTCGCAATGATGCCGCGTGACGTGGCAAGCATTTGCATCTCATCGGAAATGGCAATGCCGAGGCGCTTGGTGCCATAGTCAATCGCTAAAACCCTCTTTCCGTTATCCACTATCCGTTATTCTTCAAATCGTTCCACGCTGGTTACGCCTCTGACTTTCTTCAGTTTTTCCATCAGCCGCGCGAGATGATAAGTGTTCTTTACGAAGACGGTAACTTTTCCATCGAACATTGCGTCCTTCGAGTCGATATTGACGGAGCGGATATTTGTATTGTTGTATGTTGAAATGACGTGCGTTAAATCGGAGAGCATTCCGGGCCGGTCTTCGCCAAAAACTCTGATGCCGACCAAATAATCCGCTCCTTCGTCGGTGCTTGGCCAGGAGACATCGATCAGCCTCTTTTCGGAATCGGCTTGCATTTTCTGGATATTCTTACAGCTTGTTCGATGGATTTTTATTCCCTGTCCCACCGTCACTACGCCTACGACTTCATCTCCCGGCACCGGATTACAGCACTTGGCATAACTATACAGGAAGTTGTCGCGCCGGCCCTGAATGAGAATCCCGGTTGCGGCACGGGAAGTGTCCATGTAGGTGACCGTGGTTGGCTCTGGCTCCGGGGGCTGAAGCCCACGGTTGCCTGGTTTAAGCCAGTCGCGCAGACGCGTGAAATATTCTTCGATGTCTATATCGGCGGCTGCGATCGCAGAATAAAATTTCCCGATCGTGCCGTAGGGCGTGGTTGCCGCAAAACGAATGAGGGTGTCCTCGTTGACATGAAGCTTTGCCTTCGTGAGCCGCTTTTGCCACATCTCGCGTCCCTGCGCGACATGTGCGCGTTGCTCTTCATTTAGAAATTTTCGAATATGCTGGCGCGCTTTGTGCGTCGCTACAAATTTTTCCCAGTCCGCAGTCGGTGATTGATTTTTAGATGTGATGATCTCGACCTGATCGCCGCTGGTTAGCTTTTGATGCAATGGCACGATCCGCCCATTCACTTTTGCACCAATCGTTCGAAGCCCAACCTGTGAATGAATTTCAAAAGCGAAATCAACTGCGGTCGCACCTTTAGGGAGAATTCTCAATTCGCCCTTCGGCGTAAACACATATATTTCATCCTGATACAGGTTTAACTTAAAGCTTTCCAAGAGCGCGCTTGGTGCATCTTCGCCATGCTGCTCGAACACGTCACGCACCCACTTGACCCATTCTTCCAGATCGGGATCGGTAGATGCAATATGTTCTTTATATTTCCAATGTGCAGCCACGCCTTTTTCCGCGATCTCGTGCATGGCGCGCGTACGGATTTGCACCTCCACCATCCGCCCGTCCGGGCCAATCACCGTTGTATGAAGGGATTGGTAACCGTTTTTCTTCGGAAGAGAAATATAATTTTTGAACTGTTCAGGGACCGGTGTGTAGATTGAAGAGACGAGGCCGTATGCCGCAAAGCAGTCGTTATCGTTGGGAGTATCAAGAAGTATACGAATCGCAAATAAGTCATAGACTTGATCGATACCCACACCA
This sequence comes from Ignavibacteriota bacterium, assembly GCA_003151825.1. Lineage (GTDB taxonomy): Bacteria > Bacteroidota > Ignavibacteria > Palsa-1295 > Palsa-1295 > PALSA-1295. Next base: position 20,387 of record PLYO01000014.1, on the reverse strand, counting down.
AGCCGCATCATTTTGTTGTAGATTGAGAAAATGTGCTTAGGACGTCCGACGATCTCGAATTTGAAATGCTGCTCTTTCATTGCCTCAATGATTGGCTCGATGAAGCCAGCGATATAAGTTTCGCGCTCGATGCGCGTTTCCGCAAGGGCCTTCTTGATTAGGGTGTAGGCCTCACGATTCAGTACCCTGAACGCCAAGTCCTCCATTTCCCACTTGACCTTCCCAAGTCCGAAACGATTTGCGAAGGGGGCATAAATATCCAGTGTCTCCTTAGCTACGCGAAACTGACGTTCTGGGGGTAAGTAATCGATTGTCCGCATGTTGTGCAATCTGTCGGCAAATTTGATAAGCATGACGCGTACATCGCCTACCATCGAAATCAATAGTTTGCGGTAACTTTCGGCTTGCGTAATCTCGCGGGACTTGAAAATATCGGTGATTTTCGTCGCTCCATCGACGATCTCGGCGATTTCGGTTCCGAACTCCTCGCGGATTTCATCGAGCTGATACGCAGTGTCTTCCACGACATCGTGGAGCAGCGCGGCTACAATCGAAATATCGTCGAGTGGAATTTCCTGCGCGACGATCATCGAGACTTCGAACGGATGAATGAAATAAGGTTCGCCGGAAGCGCGGCGGTCATTCTTATGAGCTTCGTAGCATAGCCGGAACGCGCGAATGACGAGTTCTTCGTCGAGAAAGTGAAGATTCTTTCGGCAAGCGGCGAGCAGTTCGTTCAGCTTGTCGGCATAAACTTCATCGTTGGTTGCGCCGGACCATCGCAGCGCCAGCCGCGAGGCAGGCAAGCGGCCATCCACCGCTGCTCGTGTGGAACGACCGTCCCCGCCATCGCCAGATACGGCGTGGCCATTGAGCGCCGCGGTTGTTGCAGTGGCTATATTGTCTTCGAGGGTTGCTGGGTCCATATTGCTTTAGTTGCAACGCGCAATAATCCCAGCAAGGTTTCGCTGCTGGAGGAACAAACAGAACTGGGCGGTGGGCGATTGTTAACTCATTACTGGCGTGGCACGCCCCACCAGCCATAATAGAGCGTGAAACCCACCCGGACATTGACCCCAATCAGATCGGTTAGATCGGGTTGAAAGATAAAATTCGAAAACTGAGTGGGGCCATTGAATATTCCCGTGGCTGAAATTTCGCCATACGGTTCGAGCGTTAGCCCATTGCCAAGTTCGATTTCATTCTTCAGGCCAAAGAGGAGATCAATTCCATTTCTGCTCCAATCTTGTTCAAAGGTACGAATGCCAGGATACGCAGTGGTGGGGGTTTGCATCAGAAGGTAATTTTGAACGCCTTTCATCATAAAATGCTGGTAACCCATCCCGAAGTAAAATTTTATAAGCGCGGATGGTCTCGTAATAACATAATTGAGATCGAGCCCGAAAACGGAAATGCCAAGGCTTTCGCTTTGCACGAGCCATGTTTCTCCCTTAGAGTTGAAATCCGTTGGTTTATTGGGATCTCTTCCCGTGTTGTAGGTGGAAGGTTCGACCGGCGTATTCTTGCCATAATTCCAGAGCGAGTCCTGCGGACTATTAAAGCGGAGTGCAGAATGGGTAAACGAAGCAGTGATGTCGAGCCTCCGGGTTATTTCCGTCTTGAGTTGAAGGCTATACCCAAGCACCGAAGTAGGCTCCAGTTGCCCAATGACTGCCGTGTGTATGCTCGCCACGCCCAGGTTTCCTCCCAATCCAATCGCTCTCCAGGCCAGCGGGGTTTGGAGAAAAGCAGCATGACGCTCTGCTTCGGCTTGCTGTTCGGCGGCTCGGATGGAATCCTGCTGGACCTGTTCGCGCGCTTTGGTCTGCGCATCGAGCTGTGCTTGCTGCGCCGCTTTGATGCTGTCCTGCCGGTGAAGCTCCGCTTCGTGGGCCAGCTCTGCCTCCTGCTTTTTGCGAAGCTCTTCAGCTTTACGGCGTTCGCCGGTAAGAATGGAATCGGGTGATACCGTGCCGGCCGGCTGTGTGGGTTGCTGCGCATATGAGTTCGAAGCGCCGAGGAGCAGCCCCAATGCAAGCAACAACAGCCCGAGCGTACGCTCGAACGATCCGGCCCGCTGGATCGATCCAGCGGGGATTTTGAAAAGTGAGCGCGCGTTCGCGAACGTATGTTGCATGATGACCGAAATATCTAATTCTTTGAGCTCGGAGACCTTCCGAGCTATGAACGGAAGCATAGCAGGTGAGTTTCGTTTGCCGCGGTTCGGAGCCGGAGCGAGATAGGGAGAATCCGTCTCGATGAGGAGTCGATCGAGCGGCGTTTTCCGAACAACGTCCGCTAAGTTGCTATTCTTAAACGTTATATTCCCGGTAAAGCTTACATAAAACCCAAGCGAAATCGCCTTTTCCATCCACTCCACTCCCGCCGAGAAACAATGGAATTGACCCCTCGGTAATTCTGCCGTGGCGGACGCGTAATGCTCTTCGACGATCCGAAAAACATCCTCTTCCGATTCCCGCGTATGAATGACAATTGGTTTTTGAAGCTCCATCGCCAGTGCAATTTGCTCCGAAAAGGCTTCTCGCTGAACATCGCGAGGTGAGAAATCATAATGATAATCCAGCCCGATCTCGCCGATGGCAACAATCTTATCAATGCTCATAACAGCGTCCCGAATCTGTTCTCGAATCTCGGAATTCCACTCCCCGGCGGAATGCGGATGGATGCCGAGGGCGCAGAAAACATGCTCGTGCGCGCCAGCAAAATCGAGCGTGGGGCCAAAGCTTGCGGCATCGGTTGCCGGTACGAGGAAATGAGAAACGCCAGCCGTGCGCGACAAGGCGAGCATTTCCTCCCGATCCGCATCGAAGGCAGCGTCCTGCAAATGGCAGTGGGAGTCGAAAAAACCGGGAGTCTGCGTGCTGTACATTTAGCGTTTTAACGAGAGATTGCGAACTTTGCTTCCTCTAAGTCTTTCTTTCCCTCTAAAACCCTATTTTCAGCTGTTTTTGGCCGATTATATAGTGCGCACGCATTTGTGCTTCATGAACTCTTCCAAAGTTTTCATGAAAAAGTTATCCACTGTTTCCACAAAATAGTTTTCTTTCAGAATAAAATGTAACTTCGTAGGGACGTGCTGCTCAAAGGTCGATGCACGTCCCGAATTCGGAACGAGATTGGCCCGGAGGGTACGATGGTATGGCAGGGGCGGTTTTATGACCGATTGATACGGAGCGAGAGGGAACTCGAGCAAACCCGGTATTACGTTCGGAATAATCCGGGAGCCTGGGAAGACGATCCGGAGAATCCGGAACGCAAACAGCAAAAAATTCGTAGAGAAATGCTGCGCGTCTCTTAATCTTTTTTAAGTTATGCTGTATTTATTCGCTCTACTTTCGATCTTACTACCCGGACGCGCGCAGCACGACTCTACAATCGGGCCGAGCGGCATTCCAATCATAGCAGACGGTTCATCGCCGCAAGGGGGACGGACGTGCACAGCACGTCCCTACGATCGGGCCGAGCGGCATTCCAATCATGGCAGACGGTTCATCGCCGCAAGGGGGACTCCGGAACTTAGCGCGCCATCGAGTTGGCTCCAAACTCCCGACGCGATCACACGCGCGGAGATTTTCTGCTATTCCGTTCCCAGCATGGAACCAATATGCACGACATGGACGCACCGCATTCCGGGCGAACTTGTCTGTAGCGATGGGTTCGCTGGCGTAACTCATAAAAAGAGCGCAAAGCCAGCCTCCATGCTTAACGATACCGATAGCACTTGCTATTACAAATATGCAAAAGCATTCGAATATGATCAAACTGGAAATGCAGATGAAGATGCAGGTGGACACGATTTTACAATAGCATACAACTCAGCAAAGCTCTATCTCGAAACGTGTTATGATTCAATCCCTTTGCACTATGATGCATTCGGGATAATGGGTGATGCACTAGGAGGTATGGGCAGGTTCCCCTTTGAAGATACGGATAATGCCCGGTGGGCAAACTGGCGTGAATGGCTGAAGTCGGTGCTTTGGCTGAATCGTGTTAATCCTGTTTGGTATTGCATTTGCGCTGAATCAATTGCTGGATCCTACGAATGGGATAGCACTGCAAACGGAGTAGATTATAACGCGGTGATAGCCGTTGATCGCTTTTTGTTGCAATCGGGCCGATGCACCTTTTATGACAGCTCCTTAAAAGGTGCCCTCATTAACGATTCATTGCAGCGCCATCAAATTTGGTGGGATACGTTTTCCAGACATCATGAATACGTCGATACAAATTTTCCTGGAGATTCTGTTGATTTTCCGGTGGATACGACAATACCTACAATCCAACAACTCGGGCTACAAGTATTGCTTGGGCCACCGGCGGAGGTGAGCACATCAACCTTCTCTCAAAAAGGGATGGGAGTACTCACCGCGAGCGAAAACCCGTTCAACAAGGAGACAACGGTCTCATTCTTGATGGGTGAGTATGCTTATGTAAGTTTCCAGCTATCCGATGTGCTTGGCCGCGTAGTGCAGGGGGATTTTAAAGGGACGGTGCTCCCGCCCGGCGCGCACTCCTTCGATATCGATGGCACGAACCTGCCAAGCGGAACTTACTTCGCCCGCGTCACCACCCCCCTCGGCGAAACGCGCACGCTGAAATTGGTGAAGGAATGATGCTTTCAATCAGAAAGCCATGCCATGAACCATTAGGGACATATAATCGTATAGGGGTTATGCCTAATTTCAGAAATGGCGCTGAGGCAATGAGCGGTCATGCCCATCGCATGACCGGTCAGGCCGTTAGCGCTGTCCAGAGCCTTATTACGGCGGAAGAACGCTTGCAGCAGCGCGTGCGCTCGGTCTTGCGGGTATCGCTTGCGGCGGTCTTTTTCTGCATTTCCGGCCTCATTTCCATAGGCGCGAATGTTACGACAGCTTTCGCCAAGAAAGCATCCTCCGGTCGTGGAAACCACCCCGGACTACGACTGAAACGCTCAGGCACGCACTTGAAAGCGGTGTATCACCGTCATTCGCCGAGACTTCATCATCGGAGAGGAATTGTCTCTGCCGGAAGGGGAAGCGGTTTATCCACCATGCGCGGAGTCGCCTCGTGGTACGGCAATGAATTTCATAATCGAAAGACGGCCAGCGGAGTCCGATTCAATACGAATGCGATGATGGCCGCGCACCGGACGCTGCCCTTCGGGACGAAAGTGCGCGTGACAAACCTTGCGAATCAGAAATCCTGCGTCGTGGAAATCACGGATCGAGGGCCATTCTCTCACGGACGCATTATTGACGTGAGCCATGCAGCCGCTGAAAAACTTGGCATGATGGACGCAGGCATCGCGAATGTTCAGCTTGAAATTATCGGCACAACACCTTCCGGCGCATCTCAGGACATCGCATCGGGTTTCTATCAGCCGGCTTCCGACCGCCTTGCGCCAATCGCCCAAAAGCATCCCTCGTTCACGATGTTCGATATTGGCTCGGACGTTTCTGCCTATTCCGGCGAGGATGCCGGGCACTGAGGCGTTGCCGGGATTATTCTCTATGTAAGCCCTCGCAATTAATTGGCGGGGGTTTTTTGTTTGGATGAACACCGTTTACCTTATTCTCGTGATTTTGGGCTTTATCGTATTCGATCGAATCGTTCGCCACAAACCGCCGAAAAAATAAATCTGAATTACGCTGATTGGATGATTCACAGGATGAATTTGCAAGCTTTGTGTTTAAGGAATCTCCGATTAAGTCGATAAGAACGTCATTGCGAGGAACATTCGTCGACCGAAGGGAGCCGAATGTGACGAAGCAATCCCTCGTCAAATCAACGGATTGCTTCGTCGAACGAATCTCCCTCCGGTCGATTCGTTCTCCTCGCAATGACGTATAAAAACAGCTTAATCAGAGTTTCCTTAACTATCTATTGAAATTTTCGACGATTAATTTTGAAAATTTTAAAAATCCCGAAAATCAAAGTTCAGACAGCATGAGCGATCGAAACACTCGCCGCTTCGATGGTGTGGCGCTTGCGCTTGGCAGCGTGGCGCTCATTGCGCTTGCCTGGACGGTGCGGTCGGTCTTGAATCCGTTCATCGTCGCTTTTTTGCTTTATGTCATGCTTGCACCGTTCAGGCAGTACCAGGCGGCGCGGAAACTGATGACCGTTGGGTTTGTCCTCTTTGGTTTTTGGTTGTTACGCGCGCTGGCTGGAATTCTCGTTCCCTTTATGCTCGGTGCGGTGCTGGCGTATCTCTTTAACCCGCTCGTGCTCCATCTGCATGAGAAGCGGGCGATCAGCCGTACCTGGAGTTCCCTCACGATTGTCATCCTTTTTTGCGGCGTGCTCGTTACCGTTGGTTGGATATTTCTTCCGAGTCTGGGCGAGCAAACAAAAGAGTTTATCGAGCGGCTTACCCACTTTGTGCGGCAAAACGCTAACACGCTCGACGAGCCGCATCTGCGGCGTATGCTGGTCGGTTTAGGATTGCCGGAGGGACTCGTGGATCGGTTTATTTTGAATCAGGCCGGACTTCAGCTTCGAAGGATAGTCGCGGTGGTGCCGTCCATTGTTATGAATATCATCGCCGGACTTCCAAGATTATTGGAGCGTACGCTCAATCTTGCTATCGTGCCGATCGCCATGTTTTATTTCCTAAAAGATTGGCCGAAACTGATGCCCATCGTGAACGAGCTTTTTCCATCGAAAGACCCGCCGCGCCGTGCGCAGATCGTTGCGGATGTCGATAAAGTCCTCTACGGCTATTTGCGTGGGCAGGCAACGGTTGCGCTCATCATCGGCATTATTGGCGCGATTGCGTATTCCATTCTCGGAATCCCGTATGCGGGGCTGCTCGGCGTCATTCTCGTCTTTTCGGACCTGATTCCGATTGTCGGGATGCTCTTCAGCGTCTTCGTCGTGGAACTCGTGATTTTTCTTACGATGGAGTTGAATTTTGCTGTGATTGTCAGCGGCTTACTCGTGATTGGAGGACTTCATTTTCTGGAAACGTATATTATCGGCCCGCGCATTATCGGGACGGGAATCGGAGTTCCTCCGCTGCTCATGATTCTCGCGCTGCTCGTCTTCGGATTTTTCTTCGGATTTATCGGCCTGGTCATCGCTGTCCCGACGACGGGCGTTATTTTGCTTTTTGTCAATGAGTACCGGAAGAGCAATGCAGCAACAAAATCTTAAACGTACTTTCGCGTTATTTTAGCCGCATCATAGTAAGCAGTCCTTCACGGCCTATTCCTGTTTGCTTGGGGCCGAGAATTGCGGCGAGGGTGCCGTTTGGCATATGCTTATCTTTTGTTGGAACAATCGTTACTCGTGTGCGGTCACCGAACACTTTCGTGAGCTGAACGCCATGAGTCGTTCTTCGGCCCTCGATCCATCCGTCTTTTTTCAATACTTTTATAAGTTCGGTTCCCGAAATACCCGGAAGAGATTCGCCCATGCTGCATTAAGTGTATTGCGAAGCGAGATGGAGGGGATATTCGAATGGCAACACTTCCGGAAACGTTCCGCCGCCAAGCATAAAGCTGCTTTTGGTCGGAATGGGCGGCGTGGCATGGATAGCGATTCCATGTTCTCGGAAAAATCGCTCGCGCTCTCCAAATTCTTCGAGGCCGCTCAGATGAAGCGCGACGAGTTCGCGCAATTCCGCCACGGTTCCGCCCAGCGTATCGCCGTAGGTTGCGGTGCCGAGTTCTTCGCATTCGGCGGTCCACTGCGAATCCTCTTTGCCAATTTTAAGCGTCAGCACGATATATCCGATACCGGGTGCTTTTCCATTCGATTTCATAAGGATACATACGAAAGTCCACGCACAAAAGTTTTCGAAGCTCCATTCTGACATGCATGATCTTTTGGAAGTAAAAGCCAATCGAAAGGAGTAACTCGGCCCGGATCCGATGTTTAGCTTCGCATGGATCGTTCGTCTGGCAACCTCAAAATCGTCTCCGTTCCCATCGGCAACATGCGCGACATTACGCTACGCGCGATTGATGTACTAAAGAATGCGGACACCATTATTTGCGAAGACGTAAAGCCCGCGCGGCGGCTATTGCACGAACTCCAGATCGAAAAGCCCCTACTGCCACTGAACGAACACACCGAAGCAAGCGCAACGGAAGAAGCGCTCACCCTCCTTCGCGCCGGAAAAAATCTTGCGCTCATATCGGACGCCGGAACGCCGCTCGTAGCCGATCCCGGTCAGCAACTTGTGCGAAAAGCAATCGAAGAGGGGATAGAGGTCTCACCCGTGCCGGGTGCTTCGAGTATTCTGGCGGCATTAGTGGTGAGTGGGTTCCGGTCCGATACTTTTTATTTTGCGGGATTTCTTCCGCGTGAGAAATCTTCGCGTCAGAATGCGGCTCGAAAGCTTTCCATGCGTGAGGAAACGATCATCTTGCTCGAAGCGCCATACCGGCTTTCGCAGCTTTTGGACGATCTCCTGCATGGCTTCGGCAACGACCGGCGCGCCGCCATCGCTATGGATCTTTCAATGCCTAAGGAACGTGTTGCCCGCAGGACGCTCTTAGCATTACGTGATTTATTTAAAGCGCATCCATTTAAGGGTGAGTTTGTCGCCGTCATCGAAGGACGCCGTCCGTAGGGGCGCATGGCAATGCGCCCTGAATTTGGTGAGGGCGCATTGCCATGCGCCCCTACGAGGAATTTTGTTTTGTTTCATCGTTGCGTCCGTTGCTCATGCCCAGCAACGGATGCTTTCGGTCACGCTTCATTCGGCGCAGGATTCCGTCGTTGCGCTTTCGGACAATTTTCCGGATTTTTCGACGCTCAGAATTCAGGTGGATGGTTCTTTTTTTCTCGCCGATAAAAAAGATTACGAGATCGACACCGTTTCCCGCGCCATCATCCTGTTGCCGGAACTTCGTTCCCTCCTGTTTCCGCTGAACGCTGCACCGGGCATTCATCATACACTTTCGCTAAATTATACCGCGCTGCCACTCACGCTGAAGACAACGTACTCACGTCACGAACTCGAAGCGTCCTCGCTGAACGATTCGCTCCGCGCGCTGCTCGATACCGCAAAGCATAGCTTGGAACACATTACCACCACGGCGACCGATACCGGGCACGCGGACATTCTGAATAATTTCCAAAAGTCCGGTTCGATTAGCCGCGGATTTCAGGTTGGCTCCAACCGCGATCTCGGTTTGACGAGCGGATTTAATCTTCAATTTTCCGGCGATGTCGCAAAAGATGTGAACATTACCGGCGCGCTTACTGAAGAGCAAACGCCGATTCAGCCCGAGGGCACAACGCAAACGCTGAATGAGATCGATAATATCTTTATTCGCATCAAAGCAGGGGAGCATTTTATTTCCACGCTCGGCGATTTTAATCTCGATCTCAATTCGCCGGCCGATCCTTCCCGTTTTGGAAATCATTCCATCGTAAGCGATTCCGCAAGAATGAACAATCGTGACAGCATCGGTAACCATGCTTCGCAATCTCAGTCTGCTTCCATGCCTGCCATTTCGAACGTGCAGGACGAAGCATTTAAGGCGTTTGGCCAAAGTACGTTCGATGTTATCTCGCGCAAGCTCATTGGCGCGGAAGCCACGGCGCAGTTCGATCAAGGTTCCGTCACGGTCGCGGGCGGCGCGCCACGCGGGGAATTCACGACCAACACGATTCAAGGGCAGGAGGCGTATCAAGGCCCCTATATGCTTGTCGGAAAAAACGGCGAGCCGGCCATTCTCATTGTTGCGGGGACCGAGCACGTCTATGTCGATGGTGTGCTGCAAACACGCGGCGAGCGGAACGATTATATCATTGATTATGCGCTCGATCAAATTGTCTTCCAGCCGCGCCGGCTCATCACGAGCGATTCGAGAATCACCGTTGACTTCGAATATTCCGATCAGCAATACAATAAATCGCTGTTTGCCGCGAATGTAAAGGGACAGCTTTTAGATGGCGCCTTGCAAATCTCGACGACCTATTTGCGCGAGGGCGATAATCAGGACGCGCCGCTCGATCTTTCGCTTTCCGATAGCGATGAAAACATTCTCGCAAACGCCGGTGCGGACCCATTGAAGGCCAGCAAATCCGCAGTGACCTATGCCGGTGTGGATGCCACCGGCCATGCGCAGGGCAGCTATGAGCTCGCGGATACAGCGATCAGCGGTAAGACAATTGTTTTCTACCGCTATGCACCGCTCGACACGGTGAACGCGCTGTACAATATCGCATTCGGTTACGCGGGAACCGGAAAAGGTGCTTATAAGCGGCTCGCCATCGGGCAATTTCAGTTCGTGGGCGTGGATTCGGCAGATTATGATACGCTGGCATTCCTGCCATTGCCGCAGTTGCATCAGGTGATGGCGATAAGCAGCAATTTGCGAGTGACGAAAAATCTTGGCCTCACCGGAGAATATGCCGCAAGCTCGCTCGACCCCAATCGCTTCGCGGCCATTCCTTCGGTAAATGGAAATGCGTACCGTTTCGGCGCGCTCTATGCGGATACGCTGCCGATCGTTGGATACACCGAATTTCGCGCAACCCAGCGAAATCTCGGTGCCGAGTTTACCCCCATCGACCGTATTCAGGACGTGGAATTCGAACGGCAATACGGCAACGACGACGGCCAATCCGCGAATTCCTATGCTTCCACACTGCCCGTTACGGGGGAACTGAATCGTGAAGCCGACCTTACGGTGCATCCCATGAGTTCCCTTGTGTTGGAAGGAAGTTACGGCGATCTCGAAGAACCGCGCCTGCAATTTTTGTCCTCGCGCGTCTTTGGCCGTGCGGAACTTATCGAGGATTCAATGTTTCTGCCTCACGCCGCGATTACAATCGAGCATTTGCCCACGCACGATTCCTCGATCGAGGAGCAAGCTATATGGGATCGGCTCACAGGAGAAATTTCGAAATCATTCCGGCTTGGAAAAGATGGCCTTATGCTTGGACTGCGCTACGGCCGCGAAGAGAAGCAAGCGACGCCGTATGACACCATCGGCCTTGCGCTCGATTCGATGACCGGGCATAGTTTCGAATATCAATCTATCAGTCCGATCGCGTCGCTCACGCTCGGTCCGAAGCTTACGCTTAGCGGCACGTACGAAATCCGCATGGATGACAGCGCCCGCAGCGGTCTGCTCACGCCCATCAGCGAGGCTCATACGAGTCACTTGACTGCCGCGATTATTGGAATCGGCGGATTTAGTTCCAACATCGATCTCACCGTCCGCGATAAACGCTACACCGATGACTCTTCTTATGCGCAGAACGGAGGCAATCAATCCACGCTGCTGCTTCGGTTCGAGCCGCGCTACACGCTGGCCTCGCATGGGCTGAGCGTCGATGCGCTCTACGAAATTTCCAATCAGCGGGCGGCGCGGCTCCAGCAAGTATTCGTTCCAGTCCCGCAGGGACTTGGATCGTATTATTATCTTGGCGACCTGAACCACAATGGCAAGCCGGACGCGAATGAATTCGCGCCCGCGACCTACGCCGATCTGGGCGATTTCGTTCTCATCACTGTTCCGACCGAGCAACTGTTTCCGACCACCGATCTCAAATCCAATTTCCGTTTGCATCTCGATCCGAAGGACCTCTTTGGTTTTCAGAATCCTACGAACTGGATGCAAACGGCGCTAGCGAATCTATCGAGCGAGTCCTATATCAAAATCGAAGAGACGAGCACCGATACGGTTCCAAGCGACATCTATCTGTTTCGTCTTTCTCATTTTCGGAACGATTCCACAACGATTAACGGCATTATGGAGCTTGGGCAGGATTTCAATATCATGGAAAATAATCCGGATGAATCGTTCCGCTTGCATTATTTGGAGCGTGAATCCGCTGCGCAGTATAATACCGGACTCCAGAGCGCGTTTCTGGCTGAGCGTTCTATTCGCGGGCGGTTTCGGCCTTCGTTCGAATTTTCGAACGAAACCACGGTTACTTCGACGACGGACGAATCGGCGGGGGATTCGCTTTCGGTCAATCCGCCGCACAACACATCCACGCTCGGCGTGACGACGAATTGGAGTTATCATCCTGTCGGCTCGAAGTTCGATTATGGAACGATCCTTGCTTTTTCGCGCGCTGTCGAGCATACGTTTTCGCCGGAACTGACGGCGCTTACCGATGCCATCACGTTCAACACAAGCTACGCGCTCGAAACGCGCACTCGTCTGCGCGCAAGCTTAGAGCGCGACGAAGTGACGCTCTCCGAAACGCCGAGCGGTGTTGTAACGCTGCCATACGCGCTGACGGAAGGGAAATCCGTTGGCCAGACGTGGCTATGGAGCCTCGCGCTCGACTATCAATTTGGAAGTGGCATCGTGGCGACCATCGCCTACGATGGCCGCAACGAGCCGGGCGATCTGCTCGGCAGTTCGGGCCAAAGGGTAACGATTAATAATGCCAGGGCGGAAGTAAGAGCTAATTTCTAAGGGGCAGAACCTGGATTACGCGGATGTAAGCGGATTACGCGGACGATTTTTGGATTTTGGGTTAATCGGAAAAATTGGATTTATTACCCGAAATTGTGTTTGAACCATTCGAATTCAGGATAATCCTCTTAAATCGTCCGCGTAATCCGCTTACATCCGCGTAATCTAGGTTTTTATGTTTTTTATTGACGAAGCTAAAATTCGTATCGAAGCCGGCACGGGCGGCGATGGCGTCGTCTCGTGGCGGCGCGAGAAATACGTACCCAAAGGCGGACCCGATGGCGGCAATGGCGGTCATGGGGGGAGCGTCTATTTCGAGGCCGATCCCGAGCTTGGCACACTGCTCGATTTCCGTTATCGCCGCACCCATAAAGGCGAGGATGGTGGAAAAGGCGCGGGAAAACTTTGCACCGGCAAAAGCGGGGAGGACATGATCGTCCGCGTACCGGTGGGAACGATCGTTCGTGAGATCGCCACGGAAGGCGGGCAAGATACCCCCCCCACGCGGGTCATTGCCGATTTGACCAAACCGCATGAGCGCCTGCTTGTCGCGCGCGGCGGCAAGGGAGGGTTAGGCAATGCCGAATTTAAATCGGCGACGAACCAGGCTCCGCGCAAACAGACGAATGGCAAGCCGGGCGAAGCATTCGATGTCGAGCTGGAACTAAAACTGCTGGCCGATGTCGCGCTCGTCGGATTTCCGAATGCAGGGAAATCGACGCTCATCTCGCGCATCTCAGCGGCGCGGCCAAAAATCGCCGATTACCCGTTCACAACGCTTGTGCCGAATTTGGGCATCGTGCAAGCGCCGGAAGAGCATAAGTCCTTCGTGGTCGCGGATATTCCGGGTCTTATCGAAGGCGCGAGCGCGGGGAAGGGACTTGGGCTGCAATTTCTCCGGCACATCGAGCGAAGCCGTGTGCTCCTTTTTTTGCTCGATGGCACGGCAAGCGATCCCGTCCCTCGCGAGGCGTTCAAGACGCTCTCGCAAGAACTTGGGAAATTTAATCCCGCGCTGCTCGGGAAGCCGCGCATCGTCGCCATCACGAAATCGGATGCGATGGACGAGGATTCGCTAAAAGCAAGCAAACGCATGCGCATCGATAAGCAAAAGCCGCTCGTTATCAGCGCCGTTTCCGGCGAAAATATCGAAGTGCTCGTGCGATCGCTCTGGGATGCTCTGCGCAATACGCCGCTCGCTCGCGGCGAGTAAAGTTATTTAAGCACGATGGATGATAGCGTGACGATAACCGTCAGCAATGAGGCAATTTCCACGAACAGTCTTCCCGTGGAAATTTCGGGGCGTCCAAACATAATATTTCCCTTTCATGTGGCAATTCATGCGGGGTTGAAGATTGAGGACTCGTGTGGGATGAGTCCCGGCAAATTTTCTTCCCGGCAGAACTAAACTAAAAATATCAAACTAACTACTACGGCACGTCTCAGGGGCAAACCCTCGACGAGCTTCAATGCAAAGATACAACATTTTTAGGACGAATGCAAGTATTTTTAGAGAAAAAATAGGTGTCTTATAGAATGCTATTCAGAATATGCGTTTTTCATCCATTTTGATGGATTTTCGAGAAATTTTCTTAAACCACCTTGACCAAATTTATCAACTTTTGCATAATCCCATCCTCGATAGCCCGATCTTCGCCTAATAAGTTTAGCACCTCATTTGCAATGACCACAGCCTTCTCCGAGCTAACTGATTGAAGCACCTCATTTACAATGCTTTGCGCGCTTTCGGCTTTCGATTGTTCCAGCAGAATCAGGGTAAGTACAAGGGCGGTAAAATTTGTGTGATGATGTTCGGGACCGAGGCTATGCTTTCTCGCGGCGTAAGAACGGATCAGGAGGTCTTCGGCAGCTGGGAGATCTCCTTTGAGTCTCATTAACTGGCCATAGGCTCCGAGCGCCCCGCCGGTTACATCATGCATCGGGCCGAGGGTTGCCAGCCGAATTTTAAGCGCCCTTGCGTAGCATTCTTCAGCTTCCTGATAGTTTCCTTGCCGCCGAAGCACGTCTCCCAGATTGGTAAAACTGGACGCTGTGTACTGGTGGTCTTCTCCCAGCACTTTGCATTGAATTTCGAGCGCTCGCCGGTAGGGGCTTTCGGCCAGATCGTACTTGCCTTGCCGGTAGAGCATAGCGGCATAGTTATTCAGGCTCAGAGCAGTTTTTGGATGTTCCGGCCCGTGCGCTGTTTCGCTGATTGCAAGACTTCGTAATAAGAGTGGCTCCGCTTGCTCCCAATTGCCATTCTTGGAATGCAATATTGCGAAGTTGCTGAGCAGGATTGCGAGATCGGGATGCATTCCCCCGAGCCGGCTTTCGACGATCGCGACCGCACGCTCGAAGAGCTGCAGCGCTTCTTCGTAATCGCCTCCGATGCGCCGAAGGAATTCCGCAAGTTGGTTCAGGTAGTACCCGGCATCGAGGCTTTCCGGCCCGAGCGTGGCTTCGATGCTTTTTAGCACCTCGCGATAGAGCAATTCGGCCTCAGGGTACTTGGCTTCGAATTCCAGAATCTCCGCAAGGCGCCTCATTTCGTTCTGAGCGGTGGAATCCTTCGGCCCGAACCGCTCGATCGCCGCCTTCAAGGTGACCCGTGCTATGCTTTCCGCCTCTGGATACTTGCCCTCGTCCATCAGAAGCCGTGCATATTCGTTCCTGACGTTTATTTGCCGGGTGGTGAAGTTCGTTTCGTCTCCGCTTTGCAGCTCCATTGCTTTTTTGAGCGTTGTGGAAGCATTTTTCAAATCGCCCAGATCGAGATACGCCTTTCCGAGTTCTAAGAGGAGATCGGTTTTTTGAGCGAGCGTGTCAGGGGAGGAGCGGTCATCAATGTGGCCATCTTTAGTTTCATACAGCGCGAGAGCTTTGGTGGCCATCGAAACGGCGCCCGCGTGCCATCCCGCGTTGCGAAAGAATAGTCCCAGGGCATAGAGCATGTCGCGCTCCATCCAGGCATCGAGCGCGGAAGCGTTGTTTGCGATTGCAGATTCATACTCCGCGACGACATCGATATTCCACTTGACACGATGGGCCGCGCCATTTTCCTGGGAGTCGTTCGCGTTCTCTTGTGCCTGCTTTTCCAGCGTGAGCCAATACCCGAGCAGATCGTAGGACCGGGAGCCTTCCGTCAGGTATGGCAGGAGCGTCACATCGAGCAGCGAGAGCTTGAGTTGCTGCCATCGCTCGGCCCGTCGCCACAGCCAGGGCTGGGATAGCGCCTTGATCGAGGATGCTTCCGCGCTTCCGAAATACGATGCAAGCTCTACCCACGCTTCCTGTTTTTTCGGAGTCGTATCGAGATAGCGCCCTTCGACGGCCTGCCTTAGATGATCGTGGAAAAAGCTGAGTCGCCCCTGCAGACGAATCAGGTGATAATCGAACGCGTGAAGCAGGAGCGACAGCCCCGCGCGATCCAGTTGGCTCGATTCGATGATTTCCGATTCCGCAAGTCCGTGCGGCGCGGCCCATATCCGCGTAAGGAGCGCGCGGACTTCTTCCGCGCCATAATCCTGCTCGATTCGCTCCAAAATTCTCGAAAATAAATCGGGAATATCGGAGGACGCAAGATAATGCTTGATAAAGCGGTCGAGCGATTCGTGCTTTCCCTGAAGGCGCAGTTCTTCTAAGAGCGTCCGCAGAAAGAGCGGACTCGAAGATTTCTTGTTCTTGACAATTTTGTCTTCCTGCTTCTGGTCGAGCTTTTTTTGAAATCCCGCGAGGAACGTGCGCAGCACTCTTCGGCGCTCCGGCAGTGTGATGGGTTTGACCGCCACTTCCGGCCACGCATGGCCTGTCGCGCGGGCGTGGTCGCGAACGCGCTGGAGCGCTTCGCTTTCGGTCGAGGAGATCACCCATTTCACATTGCTCGACACATGATCGGGGAGCCAAATCAGAAAACGGCCCTCCATGTTGAACTGATTGATGGCGTCGATAAGAATCACCATCCGTTCTTCCGAAATGCGGCCCAGCCACGAAGGGAACGATTGTGCCAGTTCGGCAGAGGACGGGGGAATGGGATCCTCCGAGTGGGTTCGGTCCCGAATCTCCGTGACGATCCGGCGCATGAGCGTATCCGGGTCGGTGCTTGCGGCCGTCACGCCGACGTAATGTTCGATGATGAAGAGATTCGAATCCCGGTTCCGGAGGCTTTCCGCCCAATGGGCAAGTAGGGAACTTTTACCGGAACCCGATTCTCCCGTAAGGATCAACACGGATTGCGGTTGTTCGAGATGCGCATTCATGGTATCGACCAGCGACGGATTTGCGACGTAACCCTTTCTGCGCGACTGCGCGAAGGCCGCGTGACCGGCACGCTCCTCATCGATCCAGGACACTTTCTCCGATGCCGGCCAATGGCGCTCGATGAGCGCCGTGAGGTCGTGCTCGATAAGCGTTCCGAGTTCCGCCGGCGAGTGAAATACGGGAACGCTTCCCAAGCTTGCGGTCACTTCCTCTTTCAGGCGCGTTAATCGTGGGTCTTCGGTGGAGGAGGCATCCACCAGCGAGGAAGCAGCGGGAGATCGGAAATAGACAAGCGGTTTTGTTTCGCCAAAGCCGTGATTCAGAAACCCATGCCGGAACTCCAGTTCGGTCGCGCTTGGGCCTTGCTCCATGGCTGCTTCGAGCCACGGATGCTGGTTGCGAAGCTCGGGGTTCTTCATTAGTTCTTCGATCGGCGGAACCCAGCCGTATCGCTCGCCAAGCAGACCAATGAAAAAGGGACGGCAATTGTCAACCTCTTCAAAACACGTTCCGAGTATGCGCCCCTGCTCGGCATCTTCATCCGTCAACCCCCAGCGAAGGTCGATTTCGGTGAATTCTACTCCGCGTTCACGGCAGAGCCGGCGAAGCCCGGGGAAGACTTTCTTGGACAGATAATCCCGCTCACCCTGAAAGTCGATGAACGTGGAAGAGAGGAATAATCGTAGCTCGTTGGGCGCAGGCATTTCAAAAAAGTCCTGTGCCGCAAAACGCATCGGGCGCGATGGCCGTTCGCAGGCTGCGGGAAAGAAATTTACCGGTCACACCCTATTGCCAGGCCGAGCCATTATAATAAAATGTACGCGAGCCAAGCGGGGGGACGCTCGCAGTGGTACTATACGTGGCAGTCTGCGAGGACTGATTGATTACCACAATCACATCCCCCGTCGCGGGGCTTGCAGGCATGGTAAGCGCAAACGTGGAAGAAGCGCCCGCCGTGATAATAAAGATGGGCTGATCCGTTACGGTCACGCCAGAGTTGGATGAGGCCGCCGTCCCGCTCGATGTTACAATGACGTGACCACCGGTCGATATACTGCCCGCCGTCGAAAGGCTGCCGCTAAAATTACCCGTTGTGGCAGTTACCCCGCCACGCGCGGCGATTTCGCCTCCGACCTGCATATCGTTGCGCACCTGAAGTTGCCCGGTCTCCGTGCTGCCTGCTTCCAAGGACTGGGAATATGTGCCTCCAAGATCGATCGCGGTTAAGGTGCTATTAGCATCATTCGCCGTGTATGCGTATCTGCCGCTGACGTATAAACTAAAAGGACTGGTACCCGTACCGGTCGAAACCGTTCCTACGTTCACTGGCGATGCGGGATTCGAGACATCGAATATGCCGAGGGTGTTGTTACCCTGATTCGCGGTGTATGCGTACCTACCACCGACATATAAGCCGCGAGGCAGACTGCCCGTACCGGTCGAAACCGATCCTACGGCGACCGGCGATGCGGGATTCGAGACATCGAAGACGCCGAGGGTGTTGCTACCCCTATTCGTCACGTAGGCATATCTGCCGCTGACGTATATGCCTATGGGGCTGGTGCCCGTCGAAACCGATCCCACACTCACCGGCGATGCAGGGTTCGAGATATCGAATATGCCAAGAGTGCTGGTAACCCAATTTGTCACGTAAGCATATCTGCCACTGACATATATGCCATAGGGACTGGTGTTTGCACCGGTCGAAACCGATCCTACGGCGACCGGCGATGTGGGATTCGAGACATCGAAGATGCCGAGGGTGTTGGTGCTTACATTCGCCGTGTATGCGTATCTGCCACTGACATATATGGTAAAAGGATTGGTGCCCGCACCGGTCGAAACCGATCCTACGCTCACCGGCGATGCAGGGTTCGAGACATCGAAGACACCGAGGGTGTTGCTACTTATATTCGCCACATAAGCGTATCGGCCGCTGACATACACGCCTGTGGGATTGGTGCCCGCACCTGTCGAAACCGATCCTACGGCGACCGGCGATGTGGGGTTCGAGACATCGAATACGCCGAGGGTGCTGGTACCCTCATTCGCCATGTAGGCATACCTGCCACTGACATATACGCTAAAAGGACTGGTGCCCGAACCGGTTGAAACCGTTCCCAAAACCGACGAAGCGACTTTCCCGGCCACATCGAGCTGTGTAATCGGAGAAGTCGTGCCGATACCGAGTTCGTGGTTTGCAGCACTCCAAAAGAAGTTTGCGTTGTCCTGCGCATAAACGCCGCTCGCGCCCGCAACCACAACCGAGCCGAGTGTAAATGCCGTGGCCGTTCCCGTGCCGCCATTAGTGACTGTGAGCGGGTTGGTGAGCGTAAGATTCGCGAGCGTCGTCACGCCCGTGACGCCGAGGGTTCCGCTCACGGTCTGATTGCCTGTTTCGGTGAGGGTGCCTGTGTTGGTCAGGGTGCCTGTGTTGGTCAGGCCCGTTGTCGAGACCGCGCCGGAAAAAGCTCCCGTCGTGAACTTGCCTGTGCTCGGAGTAGTCGCGCCAACCGGCGTCCCGTTAATCGAGCCGCCCGTAATAGTGGCCGTCGGGATAGTCAAATTTGCAGGAAGCGTCGTCGCCCACTGGGGCAGGCCGCCGTTAGCCGAAGCATCCGTTACCAGCACGGAGTTATTCGAAGCCGCGTATGCCACCGCATTGCCCGAGGCATTGCCGATATACAATTTATTCCGTGGAAGCGGAAGGGTCGGCGGCGCCACAAAACTTACCGTGCCATATATATTGGTCGTGCTCGTCGCATTACCGATGGTGACCGTTCCGGCCGTGCTCGGGCTGGCATCGATGCTCGTGTTTCCGCTGAGCGTTGCGCTGCCGGCCGCGTGCAGCGTGCCGTTGACATCGAGCAGGTAGGCCGGCGAGGTTCCATAACTAATCCCGATGCCGACATTGCCCGCCGGGTCGATCAGGATGTCTCCGGAACTTGTCGAAATGACAGTGGTCAGGTCGCCCAATATTGAACGAGGTATATCAACGCCATCGACTACGATGGAATTTCCGGACGTGATAATGCCGGACGTCAGCGAGGTCGAGGATACGTCCCCCGATGCCGATATAACCGTTGAACCTGTTGAGGAAGCATTGCTTTGATTGATTATTAAGCCGGTCGATCCCACGGAAAATTGCGTCTGATCTACGCCCGATCCCATCACTAAGGAATTTGGCCCCAGATACAAATCCCTAAACCGATGCTGAAGACTGCCAAGAGAAATTGCCGTATCGGTGCTCGGGACGATGGCGTTCGTCGTCACGATCGTAGTGCAAGTGAGGGTGTCCGCGACCGCGATCTTGCTTCCGAACGTTGTTGTGCCGGTAACACTAAGATTGCCGCTTACGGTCTGACTTCCCGTTTCGGTCAGGGTGCCGTTGTTAGTCAGGCCGGTGGTGGAGACGGCTCCGGAAAATGTTCCCGTCGAGGCGGCGAGGGTTCCCGTCGTGGTGTTGCCGAGGGTTGTCGTGCCAGCCGTAAGACCCGCGAGTGTCGTCGCGCCGGATACACCGAGGGTGCCGCTCACGGTTTGATTTCCCGTTTCGGTCAGGGTTCCCGTGTTAGTCAGGCCGGTGGTCGAGACGGCTCCGGAAAATGTTCCCGTGGAGGCGGCAAGGGTTCCCGTCGTGGTGTTGCCGAGTGTGGTCGTTCCGGCCGTGAGTCCGGCAAGTGTAGTTGCTCCCGTTACGCCGAGGGTTCCGCTCACGGTTTGATTTCC
>PLYO01000049.1 GCA_003151825.1 Ignavibacteriota bacterium | reverse complement strand
TGCCCGACGCCGATGCACATCGTGGCAATGCCGCGCTTGAGATTTTTTCTCCGCATTTCATAGAGGAGGGTTGCGACGAGCCTGCCGCCGCTCGCGCCAAGCGGGTGACCGATCGCAATCGCGCCGCCATTCGGATTGACGATGGCGGGATCGAGGCCAAGTTCCCGGATAACGGCAAGACTTTGGGAAGCAAATGCTTCGTTTAATTCAAAAAGATCGATGTCCTTTATATCCAACTTTGCTCGCGTGAGCGCCTTTCGTACCGCATAGATCGGCCCAACGCCCATACATCGCGGCGAAAGTCCTTCCACGCCGCTTGCGACATATCTTCCGAGCGGTTCGATGCCAAGCCGTTTCACCGCAGCTTCGCTCGCAACGACGACGGCGCTTGCGCCATCGTTCAACGTGCTCGAATTCCCCGCCGTCACCGTTCCGCCTTTGCGAAATGCCGATTTGAGCGTGGCGAGTTTTTCAATCGTAGTATCGCTGCGCGGCTGCTCATCTTGCGCGACGACGGTTTTTCCTTTTCGATTCTCGATGGTCACTTCGATAACTTCATCGTTGTAATCGCCCCGCTCTTGCGCGGCAATAGCTCGGCGGTGCGATTCGAATGCGAATGCATCTTGGTCTTCGCGCGCAATCTTCCATTGCTCGGCAACATTTTCCGCCGTTTCTCCCATGGATTCGAGCGGGAACATCGCCTCATGACGTGGATTCGGATAGCGCCATCCAAGCGCCGTGTCATACGCGGGAATGTTTCCGAAGACTGCGGCGCCAGAGACATTTTTCGGCAGCGAATAGGGCGCGCGCGTCATGCTTTCGACGCCGCCCGCGATAATAATATCCGCTTCACCTAACTTTATCGCGCGCGAGGCCTGAATAATCGCATCGAGCGAGGAACCGCATAGCCGGTTGACCGTCACTGCGGGCACACGCTCCGGGAACCCGGCAAGCAGCCCGGCCATCCGCGCGACATTACGGTTATCCTCGCCGGCTTGATTGGCGCAACCGAAGATGACGTCATCAATTTCCGCAGTGTCGATTCCCGCGCGCTCGGCGGCGGCTTTCATGACAAGCGCAGCCATGTCGTCGGGACGCAAATCTTTTAGCGCGCCGCCATATTTCCCAAATGGCGTGCGGCAGGCGGAGAGGATATAGGCTTGTGGCATGTGCTTCTATTTTATAGTATTAAAATGTCGGTCATTTTATCGGCAGGATACGCGAGCGGACGCGTTCCGTTTCCACGGTTATCAATGCGCCTTTATATAGAATGCTTTCATGGATCGTGAGTGCTTGAAGGGCCATCGTGCCAATTGCATTCGGTCGAATGTCTGGCGCCCGGAATTGTATTACGCTTGGTTGTGTCGTTTTGGAAAAAGCAAGAAGCGTTCCAAAATCCAAATCATGCGTGAGTACGACCATATCATGTTCTTCGGCATAACGCATAATCGTTGTGTCGGGAGCATTGGGTGGCCCAATCTTCAACCATGCCACGCATTGATGACCGCGATCGTTCAGAAATGCAAGCCAATCGAACGGCATGCAAGCGTCGAGTAACAACTTCATGCTACGGGAGCCAATGGAGCCTCATATTCTTCCATGCGCCACGCGGCATACGCGAGACATGCTTCAATATCCGCTTCTTCGAGGAATGGATAATTGCGAAGAATTTCCTCGCGCGATGCTCCTGCCGCGAGCAAGCCGATAATAGTAGCAACCGTCACGCGCATTCCACGAATGGAAGGCCTGCCAGTCATTACTTCGGGATTAACGGTAATACGTTGAAGTTCGATCATACTTCATCAACACGTTGACCAATAAATTTCATCCCCGATTCTGCATAACGCCTCAGGAGCGCGGCCACGCGATACCGTTCGGAACCATATTCTCCTGCCAGCGCATCGAGGATGGCCACTATCGCTTCCGCGCCGATTTCATCGCACCAAGCGAGCGGGCCTTTCGGATAATTCGTGCCGAGCTTCATGGCGGTGTCGATGTCTGCTGCGGTTGCCACCGATTCCTGCACGGCAAAAGCCGCTTCGTTGATGATCATGGCAAGCGTTCGGGGGAAAACTCCGGCGATAGCATCGTTTACTTGTTCTCCGATTTTACCGAGCAAAGAAAGGAACGGTAAAAAAAGCTCTGGCGCATCATGGGTATTCTTTTTGATTGATCCCTGATATGGAAGTGAGTATTCGACACTTAATTGACGATCAAAGTAGTGAGGAAGCATTGGCACCCCAACAACTTGCGCCTTTTCTCCGATAGCATGCCAGACGGTTGTCGATGAAATGGAAAGAGAATTTGAAATAATTGGAGGTATTGGAAAAACGCTGCGGAGTGTATCGATTTTCTTACGAGGATTAAGAAAGCTGGAATCAACAATTATATCGGGTTTATCTGATACCAATTGTATATCGGCAACGTGTGACAAATAATGCGAGAATGCCTGACGATATTTTAAATCCGCAAGAAGCTGAATACGCATCAAGTTATCCTTCCAATTTTACCGCGAGCACGGATTTCGTCTGCGTTTCGCGATAGAGTTGCAGTTTATCGCGCAATGCGGCATCGCTCAGGGCGAGAATGGCAACAGCGAGCAGCGCCGCGTTCTTCGCGCCCGCCTTGCCGATGGCGAGCGTCCCGACGGGAATGCCGGCGGGCATTTGCACCGTCGAAAGCAGGGAGTCCATCCCTTTGAGCGCCTGCGATTCGATGGGCACGCCGAGCACGGGCAAGAGCGTCTGCGCCGCGAGCACACCCGCAAGGTGCGCCGCGCCGCCGGCGGCGCCGATAATAATTTTCAGTCCGCGCTTCCCGGCTTTCGTCGCGTATTCGGTGACAGCTGCGGGCGCGCGGTGCGCCGAAAGCACGCGGTATTCGTGCGCCACGCCGAATTCCTCCAGGATTTTATGGGACTCGCGCATCGTATCCCAGTCCGAAGCGCTCCCCATGATAATGCCGACAATAGGCTTTGCCATCAATAAATTATTAGAATGAAGTGCGCTAAACAGATAGGCGCGAGACGTGGTTTCTCCCCCTCGATTTTTCCATTTCTTGACTTTCGCCCGGAAATTTCGTATCTTTGCATTCGAATGTTCTGAGCCTTGCCGGCAAAACCGCCGGCAAGTCCCATTTTTTCACAATTAAATTCCCATTTCCACAACTTAAACTACACGCGTATGGCACACATCAACTGGTTGTCCGTCATCGTGGCGGCACTTGTTTATTTCTTTTTCGGATCGTTATGGTATCAGGCGCTCTTCAGCAAAATTTGGGCGCGCGAGTCGGGCATAAAAATGGATAACCCGCCCAAGGGCGCGGCGATGATGAAGATGATGCTTAAGAGCTTCTTGGGCAATCTTCTCGCCGTTATCGCGCTCGCGTTCCTGCTGCACTACGCGCAGGGCGGCGATCTCATGCGCTCTGCAAAGATCGGCGCGGTCGCGGGCTTTGGCGTGGCGGGCGGCACGCTCTGGGTCAACTACAATTGGCACGGCAAGTCCATGTTGCTCTGGTGGATCGATACCGGCTACGCCACGATCGGCCTCGCGCTGGCCGGCATGGTGATTTCGATGATGGCGTAAATACGCTGTCTACTCATTATTTGAAAGCCCCGGGTGCAAACTCGGGGTTTATTTTCGTGCTTGATTTTTCAAAATTTGGTGTAACTTTCGCCTCTCTTGCCGTGTCAGGATGACACACCATGAATCACTCAATTATTGCGGCATTCCTCTGCATATTTGGAGTTCAGCCCGTATTCGCGCAATTTCAACAGCCGAAGGTCATCGTAAGCTATAATGGCCTCACGCAATTCGGTCGAACGAACCGGGATTCGGTCGAGCTTGCGCTTGGCCGTCTCGGTGTTCCATTCGATACGATAAACCGAAATCAAGCGGTAGGCGATACGATAGATTACACCCCTTACGGCGTTCTCATCTGGGCATCCGGTGACCCCACAATGGATGTTATTCCCGGCGAGCCGGCTGGGCAGGCCGGCCTGAGCGCCAAAGAAATTACCGAAGTCGAAAAATTCCTGAAAGCGGGCCAATCGGATTGCAAAAAATCCCTCCTCATTGCCGGCCAAAACATTGCTTACGAGCATGGATTTCTGATGCCAAATGGCGCTGCAGTCGATACGGAATTCCTGCAATCGTGGCTGCATGTGAAATATGTCGCTGACTCGCCGGACAGCGGCATCTATGAAGGAAGGATTGTGGGCCAGCAGGCAGCGTATTGGAATTCAACCGACTCGTTATTCTCTTCTTCGCCGGACGTAGTGAGTCCCATGCTTAAGACGCCACAGGTCGGTCCCATAGTGAATGAACTCGCTTATACATACTTGAACGACCCTCTGTCATCCGATAGCGGCGCGGGCGTTTCATTCTATAATGATTCGGTCAATACGATTTTCTATGCTTTCGATTGGGCAGACCCTATCCAAACCCCGCCGAACAACGTGAGTGAAAACGATTTGACGAGCGGAACAACCCGCGTCCTGGCAGCAGCCTTTGCGTTTATTGCGAGTCATTACCAGCCACCATACTGCAACGAGTCCGTTCAAAAGGAAAACGGCGGCGAACCTTCGCTCGAACTAAAAGCCATCGTTCCCAATCCCGCGCAAGATCGAGCGGATGTCTTTTTTACTCTGCCGAAACGTAGCATTGTTTCTATACGCATTCTGGACATCCTCGGAAGAATTGTCCGAACGGAGTTTGTGCAAATTTCAATGAACGCAGGATCGTGGAGCAAAACGCTCGATCTCACCAACATTCCATCTGGGAATTATACCTGCGAACTCGAAGCGAATGGTGCTTCATCTGGAACCTCGGTTGTAACGGAAAATTTTGTGATTCGATAAACATTACTTTTTCTTCTTTACGGCCTTATTCTTCCTGCTTTTCTTCGCCGTCGCATCCTTCTCCGCAATACTCTTCCCCTGCATAAAATGCAGCAGATAATCATACCCACCGGCTTTCGAATCCGTGCCGGACATATTGAATCCCCCAAATGGGTGTGCTCCGACCATCGCCCCCGTACATTTGCGGTTGATGTAAAGGTTGCCAACGAAAAATTCCTTCTTGGCGCGCTCGATATTCTTTTTGCTCTTTGAATACACGGCTCCCGTTAATCCATATTCGGTATTATTTGCAACTTCCAATGCTTCATCGAAATTTTTCACTGGAATAAGCGCAAGCACCGGGCCGAAAATCTCTTCCTGCGCAAGCCGTGCATTCGGAGCAATATCGGCAACGACGGTTGGCTGAATGAAATAGCCTTCGGTTCCCGATCGTTCACCACCTGCAACAATGCGGCCCTCCTTGCGTCCAATGTCAATATAACTCATGATGCTATTAAATGCTTTCTCATTCACCACTGGTCCAATGCGCTTGTTCTTCGTCGGGTCACCAATTTCTAATGCTTTCGTTCGTTCTGCAATTTTCTCGACCATCTTCGGGTACACCGATTGCTCGATAATTGCGCGAGAACATGCGGAGCATTTCTGCCCCTGGAACCCATAAGCGCTCACGACAATACCATCGGCGGCGGCATCGAGATCGGCGTCTTTCGCAACAACGATCGCATCTTTCCCTCCCATTTCTGCAACGACACGCTTGATCCATTTTTGTCCTTCGCGTGGCGTAGCAGCATTCTGCGCGACCCGCAATCCCACTTGCTTCGAGCCGGTGAAGGAAATGAACCGGGTGATCGTGCTATTCACGAGATAATCCCCCACTTCCCCGCCCGGCGCGGTCAGGAAATTCAGCACACCGGATGGAAGTCCGGCTTCTTCCATGATCTCGTGGAACAGCCAGCCCATCATCGGCGAATCGCTGGAGGGTTTGAGAACTATGGTGTTCCCCGTCACGATCGCGGCGGCGGACATCCCCACTAAGATCGCGAACGGGAAGTTCCACGGCGGAACGATAACGCCCACGCCCAGCGGAATGTATTCCAGCCAATCATGCTCACCTTTCAGTTGATGCAATGGCTGTGGCCCACCGAAACGCATCATCTCGCGCGCATAAAATTCCAGAAAATCAATGGCTTCGGCGGTATCGGCATCGGCTTCCGCCCAGTTCTTACCGACTTCGCGCACCATCCATGCATTAATTTCATAACGCCGCCGACGCGCTATCTTCGCAGCCTTAAAAACAATGTTCGCTCGCTTCTCATAAGGAACTTTGCTCCAAGTCAAAAATGTCTTCGATGCTGTCTGAAGCGCCTGCTCCGCATGTTCGATCGTCCCCTTCGCAAAATTGCCGATCACTTCGCTCGGACGCGCCGGATTGCGCGAAGCGATCGCATCGCTCGTCCCGATGCGCTTGCCGCCGATGACGTGCGGATAAATTTTGCCCAAACTATCGCCCGTTTTGCGCAGCGCGGCTTCCATAGCCTTGCGTTCGCGGGGCTGGGTGTAATCTTTGTAGGTCTCGTTCTGAAATGCGGGTATTTTCGTCTTGGCCATGATATAAAAATTTTAGAATTCGGCAAAACACCCAAACCACCGGTTCAACTCCTGAACCGTAGGGACGTGCTGCGCACGTCCTTGTCGAAGAACCAAATGGTTTCGTTCATCAAAAAAGGACGCGCGCAGCACGTCCCTACAAGAAAATCCGTATTTTTGCATAAAGTATTATTCCACTTCGCACTGACACACTAACTTGCTGCCACTAATTCTCCTCGCTGACATTTCCTCCGGCGATCCGAAGAGCGATTATCTCGGCGTACTGCTCATCACGTTCGGGCTGATCCTGCTTTTTTTCCTGCTGATGAACGTGGATCGAGTGGGAAAGACAGAAAACGAGAAACATCAACAACAAAAAAGGGTTATAGACGTCCACCATATCGGGGGAAGCTCCTACCCAAGGAACTTCCAATGGCCTGAATTAGGTAGAGCTGAATTTCCATTGCAATTCTTACCGCCGCGAACGAGCGAGATTTTTAGCGACCGAAGCTGGTTCCGTCATGCCGACGGACGCTGGCTTTTGCTGCGCGGCCTTTCGTTTGGCCCATCGGCGAAGCTTCCGCCGCATCTGCCGTTTCGTGCAAAAGAAGATTGGCCGAAGTACGAGGCCTACGTCGATTTGCTGCTTGCCTGCGGCTTTACCACGCTGCGGCTTCCATTTTTTTGGTCGGCGTTCGAGCCGCATTGCAATCCGGCAAGGCCGGAATATGACGACGAGTATCTTCAGGATTTTTTCCATTACGTCCGCCTCTTTGCCACGAAGGGATTTCTCATCGTCATTGACTTGCATCAGGATTTGCTGGGTAAGGCCTTCGGTGGTAACGGCATGCCGGAATGGGTGCGCTCCGAGGGAACTCGGAACTTCAGCTTTCTTATGGATACTCCGCTTTGGGGCGCGAATTATCAGTTCAACCGGCATCTGCGCAAGACGTTCACCGATTTCTGGCGTAACGACCTGACGAATACGGATGATCGGTCATCCGGTTCCGTGGAACCAGTGCTCGAGCATTTTCCGGTGCGCGATAGGTTTTTGGATATGCTGGAACGCGTTGCCGAAGCGGCATCGGAATGCGACCGCGTGCTCGGCATCGAGATTTTCAACGAACCGCATCCCGCGCGTCTGGGCAGTCGCGCATTCGAGGAGGAAATCCTTCCCGCATTTTATGCCGAAGCCATTCGCCGCATTCGGAAACATTCCGAAAGCCTCTTCGCTTTCGTTTCGCCGCAAAGCGATTGGAATGTGAATCTTCGCGGCGATAGGGATTACGATTCGTTTCTTCCAGCATCGTCGGCGATGCAGGCCGCATCGTCGGCGATGCAGGCCACGCTGGATGATGACCGCGTCGTCTTCGCCTATCATTATTACGACTCGCTGCTCACGGCGCTGGGTGGGCGTTGGTTCCACGATGCCAAGCGCGAAGAATATCTCGATGCGCAGCGCCTCGGAGCTTTACGCGCCAGAGAGAAATCCATGATTCCCTTCCTGACCGAATTCGGCACGCGGCAAAACTGGGCGCGCACCACACTCCGCCGTCACATGGACTGGCAATTCGAAGCGGTCGAGCAAGCGCTGGTGAACGCAACCTATTGGAATGTGAATCTCTATAATACCCATGACCGCAACGATGGCTTCATGCGAGAGGATTTTTCGCTCATCGGACCCATTTCGGAACCCGCTCATGGGAGCCCAGTGCGAAATTTAGATGTGGCCGTGCGGCCCTATGTCCTTGCCGCGAGCGCGGAGCCGGTGCATCAGCACTTTAATCTTCGGTCGAAGGAATTCGAGCTTATTCTGCGTGGCACACCGCTCACGACCACGCCAACGGTGATTTATGTGCCCTCCCAAAAGCTGCACCCCTGGCAGCCGGTGCATTATGAGCATGGATTCGAGATTACCTATAATGGCGCCACGCTCGACGCATTCGAGCTGGATGGGAATACTCTTTCCTTTTTTCTCGATGCCTCATCGGAGTTGCATTCGATTGGAATACATCCACGCGCCGCGAGGTAACTAAGCGATTGCCTCTCATTCCTTCAATATCGTCGCGTTGGATTCGTCCAAGGTGACGACGGAATGGACGGTGAGCGTGTCGATCAAGGGCGCGGCGGAGGAGACGGTGACGTTGGCGGGAATCGTCATATCGAGCGCGCGCTTCATGACGCAGCCGGAAAAGAGATCGAGAACTGTGGTGTCGGCTCCGGTAATCGGGCCGGATGCGGTGGTCGTTACCTGAGTTGCGGAATTGGTTTGAAATCCGGAAAACGTTCCAGAATCGGTCGCGGCAATAATGGCGAAATAGCGATTGTCGGTATCGAGCAGTCGCGCAAGACGATAGGTGCGAGAGACATCGTATCGATATTGACCGGTCGTTGTGCCAATGTTGACCGTATCCCGGACAAACACGGTGTCCGTCCGATGCTCACTCCACGCATCGCCGTAGGTCACGGGATGCTCGGGCAGAGGAATAAGCATGCGCGGCGGCTCGAAAAAATAGGCGTTAGTCTGAGCTTCGGCATTCAGCAATTTTAGGCTGTCACGAACGATTTTCGAAAGTTCGTCGCCTTTCATATCGTATGTAAGTTCCGTAATACGATTGACGGCTATGCTTTCCCGGAGCGACACCGAATCCCTCAGGAGATTGTATCCGGCGAGATCGAATTTCGTGAAGTATTCTTCAAAAGTCCACACGCCCTTTTTATAGTCGATCGCCACATTATGAAATGCGAGCTGGGCGTCGCTTCGAAGCACGCCTCGCAGATCGATGCGATCCGCGCGGACCAATTGATCGATTTGGGTATGAACGTCGTAAAGCAGCGTTCCGGCCTGCGGCTTATAGCGCAGCGTGAGCATATCGGGTTTTACTTTCAACGTATCCGTAGCTGCGGTGGCATGTTTGCGATGCCGGTGCTGCGCGCGGGCGGGGACCGTGGCCAGGAACAGGAAGAAAGAAAAAATGGCAAGCCCAACGAATCGATGATGATGCGTCACGCCATATTTTCCTGTTTCATCTTTTGTCATGGCAAAGTAAGCAAACTTGCTGGCGAGGACTTCAAGCATCGGTACCGATGCTTCTTACCTCACGATCGAAACGCGACCCTGGCCCACTAATTGGTTCCCGGCGAACAGTTGTACTATGTACGCGCCCGGCGAAAGGCTGCTCGGGGGCGAAATGGCATACGATCCATCGCCATTGTGTTCGAGCTTCGCTCCGAATTCCTCGCCGCTCGATTCCTCGATAAGCTTGCAGGACGTAACCGGCTGGGAATTTAATCCGAGGGCAATCTCGAACTCCGTGCCTCCCTGAACGGGATTTGGAAACGCGGTTACCTGGGATAAGGCGCTCTCGGGAGCACGCTTCACGCCGAGAGCGCCCGGAACAAGCGCGCTGATGTCCATGGCATACAGCGAGCGACCGTGCGTCGCAGCGATCAGCATGTTTTTATAAATTTTGAGATCGCTGACAATAGCATGTGGCATTCCGGCACCTAATTGCTCCCATTGCTGCCCTCCGTTCGTAGTCGTAAACACGCCGACGTCGGTCCCAACAATAAGAATCTGGTTTTTGAGCAGCGGATTGCCCTGCTCAGCCAGCGTATCTATGACGAGCGCGCTCGCCGGAGCCGTCAAAGGAAGATTCCCGGAAATACTCGTCCAGTGCGCGCCGCCGTCGGTTGTGCGAAGGACGCGAGGAATATTCCCGGCAAAAACGGTCGTCAGAAACGCCGTGAGGGAATCGCTGCGGTCGGGAACGATCTGAGAGACGTCTGCTTGCGGAACGCCGGTATTGACCGAAATCCAATTGGGTGCGACGGTATCCTGACGAGCGGGATCGAGCGTGGTTCGCCAAACGGCAGCAGTCCCATTGGAACCATTATAACCTCCCGCCCACAGCATGGGATGGCCAGCGCCGTCCTCCGGGCCAATGGCGATTGTTTCGACATCGCCATAATACCACTGGCTGTCATTCGTTAAAACTCCGGCAAGCGTGGGCGACCAACGATGCCACACCGTGTTTTCGAGATCGGTCCAATCAATTGTGGCGCGATAGACATGGCAGCGTCCGGTATAAAGATCTGTCGGATGTTCGTCATCGAGTGCGATGGGCGCGACGAATCCGCAGGATTCCTCGGTGTCAGTCAGCGCTTTCGGGCCAAAGGCAAGCCGATAGGAAAGGGTATGCCATCGTGGCCGCGTGTCGTGTGTCGTGTCTTTCATTCCCAAAGGAATAGGCACGAGCGAGTCCAGCGTATTTCGCGCGAAGATGACGCCGAGTTGAAGCGAGGAAATAAGCTTATTCGTATCGGTCGGATGCGAAATGGATACGCCGCCATCGCCGGCGTTGATCCATGCAAAATCGGAGTCCGTGCCGAAGGTTTGAGCGTTGGGCGTGAGGCCGTGCCCGACGGTGCCATTATCCTGCGTGCCGCCAAAGAGGCGCAGGTCGGTTGCCGAAATAGTCGCGGGAGTGTTCGCCATGCCTGCTCTCCAGGGTTCGATCGAATAAAACTCCGTGATGGGAAGGCCGACGGTCTGATTCCACGTTGTGCCAAAATCATTGGTGTGAAACACTCCGCCATCGGAAACGACAATCATGTCCGTGCCGGAACTCGCGGCAGTGAAAGCAAGCCCATGCTGGTCGGAATGCTGCTGGCGGTTATCTTTCACATAATACTGGCTGTACGAATTTGTAATGTCGTTGAAGGTAAGGCCAAAATCGGTCGAGCGGAAGATATCGATGCCGCCTAAATAAATTTCGTTCGGGCGCGCGGGATTTGCGGCGAGATACAGATCGTAGCCGCCTTGCGCGTTGGTGATATTGGCACTATCTTTGCCTTGCACGCCGCCCATCGGAATTTTTTTGGTGGAATCGAGCACTTTTGACCAGGTCACTCCCTCGTCCGTCGAGCGGTACAGTCCCTCGAAATTTTCATCGAATGGATAATGCGTGACGGGATTGGTATCGCGACGAATGATCGCGGCAAAAGCATAACTATTGGTGCCCGACGCAGTCCATACCAGCGCGCCGCGTCCTAAAATTTTCTCCGCATACCCATTGGGAAGGCCGGAAGCTTTGACGGTGTCAATCCGGTTCCACGTATTGCCGGAGTCGGAAGATCGCCACACGCCCGAACCAGGTCCGGTAGGGCCGAGATTTCCGGCAAAAATTTCGAGCGAGTGATCCCAGGCATACGCCAGCAACTCGGAAGAATTCAATGGGTTCATCGCAATGTCGATGCAGCCGACCGGAGTAGCATTCTTCGATTTCGTCAGGCGAGGCAGCAAGGGATGCGCCCACGTTAACCCGCCATTGGTGGACCGATACACGCCGCGATTCGTATCGCTCACCGGAGATATTGCGCCTGGAATTGCAACATAAATATTATCGTGATTCCGAGGGTCGATAATGATTTTTCCAATATACTGCGAGGTAGCGAAAGCGAGATACTGCCATGAATTTCCTCCGTCGGTCGATTTCCAAAGTCCATCGCCGGGATAGGAATCTCCGCTCTGATTCGGTTCGCCCAATCCGAGGTATAAGGTTTCCGGCTGCACGGGATCGATCGCGACGAAACCGGTTGGCAACGAGCCAAACGTATCTGTCACGCAGCGCCAGTTCGATCCATGATCGGTCGTTTTCCAAAGTCCACCCGCAGCCGCGCCGATGTAGAACGTATTCGAGTCGGTTGGGTGCGTGGCAATGCAACTTATGCGGCCATCGATGGAATTGGGGCCGATGGGCTGCCAGGTAAAGCTCGCAAGTGTGGCATCTTTGCCGCGACCGAATTGGAGCACCGGCATATGCCGCGCTTCCGCAAGCGCCGTCGGATAGGCTGCGGGATCGATCGTCTGGTTCGGCCATGCGCGTCGGCGCCAGAACCAATCGCTATGTTCTTCTCCATCGTGGCCCGGCGGCGGCATGTGGCGCTGAATATGGTTCTGAATCATCACCGACTTTTTCGCGTCGGCCTTTTTTATTTTCCGGCGCACAACATGATGACGGACGATCGCGCGATGATGAACGCGGTGTTTCGCGGCAGTTCGCTTCGGAACGTTCGCCATCTGGCCAAAACCGATGGAACTAAAAAACAAAAAAATCCCAACCAAAAACCATCGCTTCGAATCAAGCGGGCGAGCGTAGCTATAAGTGCGAAAATCCATAATCCCTAAACCGGACAAACGGGGACAAAAGTTTGTTGAAGATACATATATTAGAAGATGCACCTTGCCCCAATGAATTCGCAGCGCGCCACCCCGCATCGCCGACGATGCTTCTTGTCAGCCACGTTAGTGGCTCTTTTCATCCTTCATCCTTCATCCTTCATCCTTCCCGCAGCAGCGCAGGGTGGTTTTGAAAAACTCCCGCTTTCGATCAACATCCCGAACCAAAGCGAGCTTTTGCCCGTCGTTTCCGCCGATGGAAAAACCCTTTATTTCACTCGCACGCGGCTTGGGATGGATTCGGCCACCGTGTTCGATATTTGGAAAAGCACAATTACGAACGATTCGATTTTTTCGAAGCCCGAGTTCGCCGGCGGGAACCTTGCAAGCTCATACGGTATAGCGGTCACATCCGTTTCGCCGGATAACAACACGCTGTATCTCATCGGCAAAATGAAAAGCGATTCGCCGCCGGACGAACGGCTGTACGTCACGCACAAAACGTCCTTCGGATGGTCCATTCCGGAGGCCATTAAAATTAAAAATCTGAAAGCGCGCGGGCTGTACACCGATTACAGTTTCGGTCCCGATCAGCGGACGCTGCTTATGGCCGTCGATCGGGATTCCACCCTGGGCAACCGCGATCTTTACGTCAGCTTCTACAATGATTCCTCGAAATCCTGGAGTACTCCACTCTGGCTGGGGCCAGACATTAATTCCCGCTTCGCGGACATGACACCCTATCTTGCCTCGGACAATAAGACGCTGTATTTTTCGAGCGAGCGCGCATCGTCGGCGATGCAGGGCGGGATTGGTGAAGCAGACGTCTATCGTTCCGTGCGTCTGGACGATAGCTGGCAGCATTGGACGAAGCCGGAAAATCTTGGTTCGAGCGTCAATCGTCCGGGCCGCACGACGTTTTATACGGAAGACGCCGAAGGGAAGTATGCCTATCTCGTCTGGCGCAAAACGGCTGCCGACGAAAGCGCCATTTATCGCATTCGCGTCGAACGAAAGAGGCCGGTTGCGCTCGTGCATGGTATCGTCACGGATGCTAATGGGAAGCCACTCGCCGCGCATATCGAATACGAACGCCTCGCGGATGGAGCCAAAGTCGGAAGCGCGCGCTCCGATCCTGCGACGGGCGAATATCAGATCGAGCTTCCCGCCGGAGAGAGCTACGCATTACGCGCCGAGCGCGACGGCTATTTCCCGACAAGCGAGCATCTCGATCTTACCCACCTCACAGGCTTCGAACCGGTCGCGCGCAACCTCACACTAAACAAAATCGAAAGCGGCGCGGCCATTACGATGAAGAATGTTTTTTTCGAGACCGATAAGGCCACGTTGCTTCCAGCCTCGTTTGAAGAGCTTGACCGAGTAAAAGATTTACTCGCCGCGCGCCCGGAATTTAAACTTCAAATCGCCGGCCACACCGATAGTACCGGCTCGGAAGCGCATAACCAACGCCTTGCCAAAGATCGCGCCGATGCCGTCGCGACATATCTCGCCGCGCACGGCGTCGCACCGGATCGGCTCCCTACGATTGGGTATGGCTCCGCAAAACCCATCGCGCCCAACACAACCGAAGAAGGCCGTGCCGAGAACAGGAGAGTGGAATTTATTTTAATTTCGAAGTAAATAATGCACAACTCACATCTTCGTCGGCAGCCATTCGATCTTTACGCCGAAAGGAATCAGCCGCTCGAATTCGTGATCACCGGTTAGTACAGGAAGACCGCGCTCTAACGCGAGCGCGCCGGCGAAGCAATCGGCATACGATATTCCTCCGCTTGCCTTGAATCGCGCCGCGACCAACGTTTGCTGGATCGAAGGAATCACAATGTCGATCGGTCCTTGCTCAATTCTGACAAGCGCTTCGTTTGCTCGTGCTTCGCCATAGTCTCTTAGAATAGAATAGAACACTTCGCCGAGATTTATGGAACTAAGTAGATGGACCTCATTGCGATTTACCGAAGTCTCAGTAGCCCATCCACCACTTCCCAGCCGGGTTGCTCATGAAAAAGGATCGAGAGGGGTTGAGCATCAAGAACCAAAGGGACGGTCCTCCTTTTCGCGGTCCCTGCGCCGCTCTTCCATCAAGGTGTTCAGCGACTTGGGATCTTTTCCGAGGAAACCGACCATATCATGCATGCTTCGCCGTTTTCGAGATTTCTCTGCCCCATTCGAAGGGGGGCGGAGTGGCTCGATAATAATTTTATCATCCCTGTCATCGAAGGTAACCTTGGAGCCGGGCGCAAGTCCGTATTTTCTCATCACGTCCGGAGGGATGGGAACCTTGCCGTTGGAATCGATCACTAATTGTTGCATATATTCTAAAAACGTTTACAGCCATATTCGAGTTCCCAACACCGCCTTAATACATGGCAGCGCCCCCGCTGGATCAATTTACAAAAATTCCTCCATCTGCCGCCGCTTCAAATAATCGACCACATCGCGGATACCCTGCGCCTGATCGCGGCGGGTGATGAGGATGGCGTCGCCGGTATTGATGACGATCGCGTCGGTCAGCCCGTAGGTGAGCACAAGCTGGTCGTTGCGCGAGATCACGAGGCAACCGCGAGAGTTTCGAGCGATGATGTTGCTGCCGATGAGCACGTTATTTTCCAAATCCTTTTCGCTCAGGCGATAGACCTCGTCCCAGCTTCCGACATCGCTCCATCCAAGCGCCCCGGCGCGGAGCACATAAACGTTCCCAGCAAGCATCGCCGACGATGCGGGTTCCATCACTCCATAGTCGATGGAAACTCCGCGTATCGTGCTATAGGCTTCGCGCAAACGGGTCTCGAAATCGGAGGCAGAATGATTTGGTAGCGCATCGATCTGCTGCATAATCTCGGGCGTATAGTGGCGCAGCGCCTCTTCGATGGCATCGACGCGCCAGATAAACATGCCGCTATTCCAGAGAAAATCGCCGCTCTCGACAAACCGCCGCGCCGTGGCCACATCCGGTTTTTCGGCAAAGCGCTTGACGTTGAAAACATCGCGAAGTTCGAACTCGGAAAAATTGGGAAGCTCCTGTCGCGATGGAAGGTGCTCGTCATCGAGTTGGATATAACCGAAGCCGGTTTCGGCGCGCGTGGGATGGATGCCAATCGTTACGAGGCCGCGTGTATCGTAGGCAAGGCGCGCGGCAAGCTTCATCAGCCGGGCGAATTCCGGCTCGTTGCGGATGACATGATCCGCCGGCAGCACGATCATGACCGAGTCCCCGGCAGTTTGCTCGCGAATCATTCTCGCGCCGAGCGCGATGCATGGCGCCGTGTTGCGGCCCATCGGTTCCGAGATGATATTCGCTTTAGGCAAATCGGGAAGCTGGCGTTCCAACTCCTCGCGCTGCGCTTCGTTCGTGACGATAAGCGTGTCGTGAATATCCGCGAAGAGCAGGGTCCGCTGCACCGTCGCTTGTATGAGAGAAATTCCCGGCGTGATAACATCGAGTAATTGTTTGGGGCGCCGCGCCCGGCTTTCCGGCCAAAACCGAGAGCCGACCCCGCCCGCCATAATGAGTACGCTTATTCGCATGATGCAAAATTACGACGGGATATTGTCTGAACCATGATTTGGGGCGATTTTAGAGATTAAGGAAGATTGGAAAATCGAGATCGTAGATTGGCCGTCTGAATGGCTATCTCCTGTTTGTAAAAAAGATGGTTTAAAATTCAATCTCATTAATCAATTAATCTCCCCAAATCATGGTTCAGACGTTATGCGCCTATCCTATTCCAAATGGAAACCGAACGAAAGCACGACCGCCGAAGACCGGCTGCGGCAGCTTGTCGGGCTGTTCAGCCAATTGCTGCTGACCACTTCCGGCGATGTCGATGAGACGCTGGAATGGATGCGCTATTTGGGCGAGCAATATAACATCTTCGGCCCCGACATGACGCTCGACATGTTCGTCGATCAGCTAAAAGAATTGGGGCTTGTGACCGAAGACGAGAACGCGCTACTCAAGCCGACGAACAAAGCCATTCAAAATATCCGGCGCGATGCATTGCTCGAAATGTTTCGGTCGCTTCGTAAATCGCCCAACGGCGCGCACGACACGCCACACACCGGACAGGGAATCGAGCGTACCCAGAACACGAAGAACTATACCTTCGGCGATCAGGCCACGGATATCGACTTTACGCAGACTTTTTTAAACGCCCAGAAGCGCGCACTACGCGATACAACGAACTCCCCCTCCTATGAAGCAGAGCGGAATAGGAGGGGGCAAGCATCGCCCACGATGCGTGGGGGTGGTCGGGGGGATGACGAAAATTCTGTCAATCCAACCGCACCACCCCCCAGCCCCCTCCTCTTATCAGAGGAGGGGGAGTTTGTACTCCAAGAAGACGACATCGAAATCTACGAGACCGAGCACCTCACCAGCTGCGCGACGGTGCTGATGATCGACATCTCCCATTCGATGATCCTCTACGGCGAGGACCGGATTACTCCCGCGAAAAAAGTCGCGCTGGCGCTCTCGGAACTTATCAAAACAAAATTCCCGAAGGACCAGCTTTATGTCGTCACCTTTGGCGACGAGGCGAAGCTTATTACCGTGAGTGAGTTGCCGTTTCTCGAAGTCGGGCCATTCCATACGAACACGCGCGCGGGTTTGCGGCTCGCGCGTCAATTGCTCAAGCGTTCGGGCAATGTCAACAAGCAAGTCTTTATGGTGACGGACGGCAAACCCTCCGCTATGTTCGAGGATAACGGACGGCTGTACAAAAATTCCTTCGGACTCGATCCGAAGATCGTCAACAAAACTTTAGACGAAGCGCTCGCCTGCCGCCGCGAGAAGATCACCATCTCGACTTTTATGGTCGCCCGCGACCCGTATCTCATCGGCTTCGTCGAAGAGCTGACGAAATCCAACAAAGGCCGCGCGTATTATTCCGGCCTGAACGATTTGGGCCAGTTCGTTTTTGTCGATTATGTGAGGAACCGGAAGAAGAAATATCCGGGGACGCGGGATTGAAGAAAATGATGAATTATGAATGATGAAGTATGAAAAAATGTGCGAGGTCCGACTCTCAAATTCATCATTCATAATTCATAATTCATCATTTCCCTTTAATGCGGCGTCAAATCGAATAAATACTGAAGTCCAATCTCGGCGGAAGCGAGCGGGCCGTTGTTCTGCGAAGTTTGAGAGGATGTGAGGTACGGCTGGAGCGAGGCGTTCGTGATCTGCGTAAACGCATACGCACCCTCGACGGTAAAGTTGAGAACGCCGCTGCTCGACTGCACGATTGGAACCACACCACCGAGGCGTACTTCAAAAAGCGTAGTCATGGAACTCGAACCAATGGGGGGAGATGGAACCGTGCCGCCGCCAGTGGCGCTCGCGGAAACGGGGATGCCGACACCGATCCCAATCAGAAAACCGCTGAACCGAAATTCAGGCCGGAACTCGAAATAGCCAAACGTGTAATCTACTTTGTTATTGGCATCATTCTGATCGTGGAAATTGATGCCGCGCGCATCATAGGCAAGCGCAAGATTGAATGAGATGTTTGGGTTGAGCGGGAAATCGGCGTCCGCGCCCAAACTAAAAGCAAAGGCCGAGGATGTCTTTGCTCCATTGGCCACGGTGCCCGCGCTGATGGCCTCGCCCGCGCTAAAAAGTGGGCCAAGCTTGATGTCTTTCCACGTATCTTCCGAGGTCACCATGGTTGCGGTTTGCGCGCGAGCGGATGAAAGGGTTCCAACGAGTAATGCAATGAGAACAGCGGCGTTTTTCATGTTTTTCAGGAATAAAATAATACAAATATAATACAAATCTTAGTGGAGCAGATCGAAATCGTAGCTAATTCCTGCTTCGATGGTTGGCAATGGCCCCTTCCCTGGCGCGGAAGCTCCTGAAAAATAACCTGGCGCTGCATTCACGCCGGTCGTATCGAAGCTGGAAGTTCCACGGATGGTTTTCGTGAGCGGATAACTGCCGCTAATCACTAAATGCAGGTATGCGTCATCTCCTTGCAGAATGGGAACCGAGAGTGTTGCGCGAAGTTCGGTCAGCGGCTGAATATCGCTCGTCTGGACATTCAGGTTTTCGCTGTAGCTGTGGGTGTTCTGCTGATCCGGGTGCGAATACATCGCGAGATTTTCCGTTGCGCTGCCGCTCATGGGAATATCGAACGCAATACCGATGAGCAACCAGAAAATTCTTATGGACGGTTGAAACGCGAGATAGCCGAGGCTCACGTCGATGTTCTCGCCAGCGGTATCGACATAGAGATCGCGCGAATCGTAGAGCGCAGTAAAATCGATCCCAAACCATTGGCTATAGAAGAAGTCAATCGTCCCTCCAAAAGCGAAAGCAAAGCGGGGCGAGGAGTTCCATGCTGCCGGCAAGTCCTCGTTTTGCCGCGAGACGCCTCCGGTGAAATATGGCCCTGCGGTTACATCTTTGAAAATCCAAAACATGGAAGTGTCTTTTGGCAGCGTGGGCGGGACGTAGGGCTTTCGCAATTGCGCCGATGCGCCCGTGGATAAGGAGCAAGACAATGCGAGCGCAAACAATGCAATTCGTAATTCGTAATTCGTCATTCGTAATTTAAATCGAGCGTTCCACTCTTCTCATCGAATGTCAGCATTCCTTCTTCACCGCGAACAACACTTCCTTCGAGCGATAAATTTGAAACATGCTCGCCATCGGTGGTGAAATTCACGGTGACGAATTCGCCGCTTTGGGTGAGCAATCGAATGGGCATCTTGAGGATGCGTTCCGAAAGCCTCGCCACGATTGCCGCGCTCATGCAGCCCGTTCCGCACGCCAGCGTTTCGCCTTCCACTCCGCGTTCGAAGGTGCGAATGCGGAGATATGCTCCCTCGCCGTCCTCACGCACTTCGATAAAGCTCGCGTTCGCGCCCAACGGCGCAAACTCCGGATGCCAGCGAAGCAGCGGGCCGAAAAGCGCGATATTCATTTCATCAATATCCGAATTGTCGTAGGGGCGCATGGCAATGCGCCCACCCGTCTGGCCGGATTCGGGCGCATTACCATGCGCCCCTACCAGTTCGTCGTGAAAGATGACCACATGCTGCGAACCGAGATCGACATAATTGGCCACGACATTCTGGCCATTTTCGATGTAATTCTTCATGACGTTCTGGCCGCTTTCGATCGGCAATTCAAAATTCAACCGAATGACCGTCGGGTCCTGAAAATAAACTCGCACGGAGCCATTGGGAAGGAATTCGGCGGTGTTGATCGCTCCGAGCACTTCAAATTCTACCTCTCCCCTGCCCCTCTCCTTGGTAAGGAGAGGGGTAAATCCATAATTTTTCGCGGCCTGAGCCGCGCAGCGTGCGCCATTGCCACAAAGCATCCCGGTGGTGCCATCGGGATTGTAATAGTCCATGCGGAAGGCCACAATCTTTTGCTCCTCTCCCCGCCTCGGGGAGAGGCTGGGTGAGGGGTCAGGGTGATTGATAAGAATAACGCCATCCGCTCCTGCGCCGCTTTGGTAATCGCAGGCCGCGCGCACAAACGCGCGCATCTCCTCGCGCGAAAGCGAGAGCGGGTCTTCCCATGTGTTCATCACGAGAAAGGTGTTGCCTGCGGCGGTGTATCGGTTGAAGGGGTGGGTCATGATCTTAGATGCTCTATTGCGATGCCTCCCCATGCGCGATTAAGATATTCGGCAACCAAACGGCGATGGCAATGCTCGGGCTGATCTTCGCTGCATAGCAGGCAGCCATTATCAATGACTTGGCGAGACACTTCGTTCTCAATATGCCGCTCGTGCATGAGCGCAAGGAACTTCTGTTCGTATTCGTCCCAATCGCCGCCTTCTTTTTTATAGGCATCCAGCATTTCCAGCGTGGGCGCCAGCAGGGGGAGATGAAGGTATTCCATCGCGCAAATCGATTCCAGAAAATACTCAAGGTCTTGCTTTTTCGCAAACCCGGCAAGCTGCGATACATTATTCAACCGGACATCGATGACACGCTTTGCGCCGGACGCGCGCAGCATCTCGAAAAAGGTTCTCGCGTTTTTTTTCGTAAAACCAATGGTAAATAATTTCATGCGGCGATACCAATTTCCTCGGACGATTCCACATACGCAATCCGTTCTTCCTGTTTCGTGTATGCTTCGTCCATTCGCTCCTCCGGCGTGCGGAAAAAATCGGGTTCCTCCAGATCGAATTCTTGCAGCAATCGTTGGATGGCGTTCGCATGGGTTTCGAGAAGGCCGTCTGGGTGGATATGGGCAACGGCGATCCCCGCAGATTCGAGTTCCCGGGCAATGAGTATGGTGCGGTGACAGGCGAGCGGTTCGCCTTCCGCGCACATAATCGCTATGCGATGGGTCTGGCTACCCGCATGAATTCGTTCCAAACCTTTTCGGAATGCGGAGGTTTTCGCCAATCGATGGTATTGCACACGGCCGCCTTCAAAGACGGACCTATCGGCGCCCCTTCCGCCAAGTTCATCGCCCAAGAATACATATTTGATTCCGTTATCGCGAAGAAATTTCGTAAGAATTTCCCTTCCAAAATGAGGTTGATACCGGCTATAGGGACTCGACCGCACGTCGGCAATGGTCGTGATTCGATGCTGCTTCAGAAGCTCGATAAATCGCTCGATCGGATGCGTGGAGTGCCCGATCGTAAAGACAAGAGGAGCGTTGGATGTCGTGGAAGTCATGGTTTCGAAATCACGGCGGCAACAAGTTTATAGCAATTCTCATGAAAAGGTTCGCCGAGGCTGATCGTCAGGTAACTTTCGGGTAATGTGTAATCGCCATCGCCGCGCGAAAAATATTCCGCTTCGACGATTGGATCCGTCACTTTAAGCGCATACTCGTTTCCCGCAAGCGAAAAACGCGCGCGCACGTTTGGACGATAATATTCATGATAAACATATAATTCTAATTCATCAACATGGATTAGGGCCAGTGAGTTTTCAAGTTTTTCGGCTTGCGCTAAGGGAACATGATCGTTCCGGCCGTTACGAGTGTGGTAACCATTGGGCCATAGCGCGCTGGTTTTATCGGCGATGGCATCAAGCTCCTCCCACTCCAATTTCTTGACAAATTTCCACCGTTGCCGTGGATCGAGCCGCCAGTTTTCGCGCTGGTACGTCTGCGCATCCGGACTTGTCACCGAAACATCGATAACGTCGAGTAAGCGCGGTTCCTGGCCATTCGAAAGCATTCTCTCTTTTTTCGAAAGCTGAGTATGTTCCCCAATGCTGACGGGGCGAATCCACTTGCCTCGATTAGGTCCAGAAATTTCTACACCGGCCACACATCGCTCGGACCACTTTCGTGAATTGGCCAGACATACAATGCGCTTTATCATAATAACTCAGGGTTTATCAATGACTCTCGCTCTTATAAAGAGCCTAATCTAAAAGAATAGTTCGCTACGTATCCGCCGCTTCAACCCCCGCCCACATCCTCTTCCTCTTCACTCCCCCTATCGCCACCTCTTATCATCGTCGCTTCGAACGAGACTGAATTGCCAGGTCAGGCCCACCTGCACGGTTTCGATGGGGCCAAGATTGCCGCCGGTCGTAAGGGATGAGGATGGATCGTGAAGGATAAATTCCTTCGTCATGACGTTCGATGAAAATTGGAACGACCAGCTAAGAATAAGCGAAAGCTCATTTCCGTCATTTTTCGCGATTGGAAGAATGCCCGTAAGTGAGCCGAGCACGAGCGGCGCCATATCGGAACTGCCTAAGTTCGAAGCCGTGTCCGCGAGCGAACTTCCGTGGGTTTTGAAGAATCCGCCGAGCGGAGTTCCCAC
This sequence comes from Ignavibacteriota bacterium, assembly GCA_003151825.1. GTDB lineage: Bacteria > Bacteroidota > Ignavibacteria > Palsa-1295 > Palsa-1295 > PALSA-1295. The sequence goes on along the minus strand of PLYO01000049.1, from coordinate 21,486 downwards.
TTCGACGCCAAGCTCTACCCACTTATAGCGAAGCGCGGGAGCCACAAAAAAATAGTTGCCAGTGAATTCGAAGGGATAGGACGCGGGCTCTCCCCAAATTTGAAGGTAACGGTAGGACGCTCCTAAGCGCAGCGCAACATTAGAGTTCAGCGGAACGTATCCTCTTGCGCCGATTTGAAAAGCCGTGATAGGCTGTGGGGTGGGTGAAAATTGGGGGAAGGCGGTGCCAAATAAAAGTTCCGGGCCGAGCGAAACGACGCTTGTAGTATCCTGCGCGCGTGTTTCCGACGCAAGAAACAGGATACAAAACAATGCCGCGCAAATTCTTCGTAGCATATTTTTATGGAACGAATGAACGTTCAATCCGGCTCCCCATCCTCTTCTTCATCCGTTGGGATGCCGCGCATTTGGCGCAGGATTCGCACGGCGCGGCGCTGGATGTATGGCGATGGATGCGAGGCGCTCCATCGTTCCGGATTCGGCAGCACGGCCGCCAGTTGTGCCGCTTGCTGCACGGTTAATTGTCCGGCGTGGCGCTTGAAATGAAACATTGCTCCGGCCTCCGCACCATAAACATTCGGCGCGAACTCGGCGATGTTCGCGTACATTTGTAAGATGCGTTCTTTCGGCCAGAACAGCTCGATCAGCACCGTGTAATATGCCTCGATGCCCTTCCTGATAAAATTATGCCACGGCGGCAGAAAAAGATTTTTCGCAACCTGCTGCGAAATGGTGCTCGCTCCGCGCATCGGGCGCTTCGGATGCCGCGCATGGGCGCGCATCGCTTGCTCGATTTCCGTTTCGTCGAAACCGTGATGCGCGAAGAATCGCTGATCCTCGCCGGCAATCACGGCGGAATAGAGATAGGGCGAAATTTCTTTCTGGCCAAGATTGGAATGATTCCATGTTATTCGTTCCCCGGAAAAAAGATGCGCAACGGATTGATAGACCATCATCGTCGTCGCCGGGGGATTGATAAAACGCAGCATCAGGACTTGCAGCATGGGAATTGCGCATAGTACAACCACAATTCTCCACAGACACTTTAGCCAATGATGTGTTGGATGGGAATTCTCACTCCGCTCGATCGCTGGCGAGGACGCTTCTGCTACCTGTTCTGATCCATTCATGTAGAATAGAAATTATGCAAATGCGGTTTCGTCGATGTCCGCATTGGAGAATACATTCTGCACGTCGTCGTTCTCTTCGAGCGCCTCGATGAGCTTGATGAGCTTTGCCGCATCGTCGCCCGAAACGGCTACGAGATTTGCCGGGAGCATCGCGATTTTTGCGTCCTCGATGGCGATGTTCGCGTCGGAAAGCTTGTCGCGCACACGCTCGAAATCTTCCGGCGAGGTTCGGACTTCGAAAAATTCCGAATCGTCGGTGCGGAGATCGTCGGCTCCGGCGTCGAGAATGAGATCGAGCAATCGTTCCTCGGTAATCGCATTTCGTGGAACGATTATCGTTCCCGTTTTGGCAAACATCCAGCTCACGGAACCGGATTCACCCAAATTGCCGCCATACTTTCCGAGCACATGCCGGATTTCGCCGACGGTACGGTTCTTATTATCCGTCGCCGTTTCAACGATGAGCGCTACTCCACCGGGAGCGTAAAGTTCATAGCTGCCTTCGACAAGCGCTGCCGCGCCCTCGCCGCCCGCGCCGCGAGCGATGGCCCGCTTGATATTATCCGCTGGCATGGAATTCTTCTTCGCCTGTTCGATGGCAAAACGCAGGCGCGGATTGCCGTCCGGGTCGCCGCCGCCGGTGCGCGCGGCGATCTGAATTTCCCGAATGAACCGCGTAAAAAGCCGGCCACGGTTCCTATCCGTGACAGCCTTCTTCCGCTTGATCTGCGACCATTTCGAGTGTCCGCTCATAGTATTATCTCTCGTTTACCCACTTTACAACAAAAATCCGGTATGAAAGTCCCAAAGGCAGTAGAAGTGCGGTTTTTATTTTGCCGTAATATTCCCGTAATTTTAGGGGAGCGTTCCGGGACGTTACGGGTTTGAAGGTGTTATTAAAAAGGCAGACCGCTCGATAGAAGGTTCAATTTCGAGGTGCGAAGGTCTGCGGAAACACAGCGGCTTGCGCTATGGAACGTGCAAAACCGCGAATACCATACTCCAAGAATAGATAAAAATAGTGCGAATAACTGTTTACTTTTCTCCAAACCATCTCGACGAGCTGGAATTGCGCGATAAAACCGTCGTCGTGATCGATGTGCTGCGTGCTTCGACGACGATCACCTACGCCATGCGGGCCGGCGCGCGGGAAATTATTCCGGTCGAGACGGTCGCGCAGGCGATGAAAATCGTCGGCAATCTCCATTCGACCTCTACGGTGCTCTGCGGCGAGCGCGGCGGCAAGCGCATCGAAGGCTTTACGCTCGGCAATTCGCCGTTCGAATATACGGAAGAAGCGGTGCGCGGAAAGGCGCTCATTCTTACGACGACGAACGGCGCCGTCGCGCTCACCAAAGCGAAATATGCGCGCCAGTGTTTCGTATCGAGTTTCGTCAATCTCTCGGCAACAGTCGAGGCACTCTCGATGATCGAAGGTATCGCATCCGAGCATCTATTTATTTTATGCAGCGGCCGCGAGGACGATTTTTCTTTAGAAGATGCGACCTGCGCCGGGATGCTCATCACGCGGCTGCTGGCGCGGTTTGGCCAAAACGATTCGGAGCCGCTTTCGGATAGCGCGCGAGCCGCGCTCTCTATTTATCAGCACTACGGTTCGGACATTTACCGGACGCTGCGCGAGTCGGATCACGGCCAGCACCTGCTCGAGCTTGGTTTCGAGGCGGACATTCTTGCCGCGAGCCAGCTCGATTCCGTGCCGCTCGTGCCGCTACTCGAGCAAATGGCCATTAAAAAGAAGCTGGTTTTCTCTGATACGATGAGAGTACTGACTGAAGACGATCGCCAGATTACAGGCTTGCGAAAGCCCGAGCTTTCCGTTCCGGCCATTCGAAGGGCGGAAGTGGCGTAAGGCCCATCCTGAGCAACCGATGGATTGAAGCCTCCGTCGCTTTCCCCAAAAAAATATTTTCGAACGGGATTTATTTTCCCCGTTTATTTGATGTATGGAATGAGCCGGTTGACTCTTCATTGAAGCAGCCGGTTTATGCCTCATCCGATTTCATGTGGGATAAGTGAAACACGCTTGCTTTCCCCGAGGATGAGGCATTTTTATTGCCTTTCGCGTGCTAACGCCTCTCAACGGGCGAGGCGGAAAAAGCTTAATATCCCGCGAGTTTGAGCCAATACAACGCTGTGATGATGAGCGAATGCCGGATTTCACCTGAAACGATCATGTGCTCGATCTCCCCTCGTGGAACGAGCCGGACGCGGATGTTTTCGTTTTCGTCATAATCTGTTTTGCCCGTGAGTCGCGCATGGGTCAGGAGGTAGGTGTAGCACTTGTTCTTCATAAATGCGGGGTTGGGCAAGACCTCGCCAATTCTTTTGAATTCGCTTCGATCGCTCTTTTCATATCCCGTTTCTTCGAGCAGCTCGCGGAGCGCGGCCTCGGCGGAATTTTCACCCTCGTCGATGGTGCCGCTCGGAAGCTCGACCTCGATCTCTTCGTTGCCATGACGAAATTGTTCAATCAGGACCACGTCCTGCTCGTCCGTCAAGGCGACGATATTGACCCAATCGGGCGCGTGAATGATAAAAAAGTAGCCTTGCCGCCGCGAGCCTTCTTCTTCGCGGCGGTGCTCTTCCAGGGCAAGATACGGATTTTCCGCAAGAATTTTTTTCGCGGTGGTTTCCCAGCGCGGAATCTCGGTATCGACGGGTTTAATGATGGTTTTAATGGGCATATCCAAGTGCGTGTAATGCGTAATAACAAAGCGCGGCAATGCCGCCACTTGCGGGGATTGTGAGCAGCCACGCCCAAATGATTCGCGTTGCAACCCCCCAGCGAACCGCCGAAAGCCGCCGAAGCGAACCTACTCCAACAATTGCGCCGGTAATAGTGTGCGTCGTGGAAACCGGCACGCCGAGCGCCGACGAGCCGAAAAGCGTTGCTGCAGCAGCCAATTCCGCCGCAAAGCCGCCAATAGGCTTGAGCGCCGTGATGCGCATTCCCATAGTGCGGACGATGCGCCACCCGCCCGAAAGCGTGCCCAAGCCCATCGAAATGTATGCGCCGATAATTACATAGATCGGGATTTCGAATTTTGGAATCAGGTGGTTAACAAACAAGAGGCTCGCCACGATGCCCATCGTCTTTTGCGCATCGTTGGTGCCATGGCCGAGCGAGTAGGCGGCGGCGGAAACGAGTTGTCCGCGACGGAACCAGCGATCGACTCCCATCGGCGATTTCCTCCGTGAGAGCCAGGTGACAAGAAGATAGACGAAAAAGCCGAGGATGAGTCCCACCATCGGTGCGACAACGATGAAGATGAGCGTCAGCGTCCAACCCGAGGCGATGATGACGCCAAACGTACCGGCTTTTGTCACGGCTGCGCCAGCAAAAGCACCAATAAGAGCGTGGGAAGAACTGGTCGGAAGCCCAAGCCACCAGGTAATGAGATCCCAGAAGATCGCACCCAAAAGCGCGGCGAGCACTACGTAGGTCGTGACGACGCTGAGATCGACCATCCCCGCGCCGACCGTTTTCGCTACGGCCGTCCCAAACCCGAAAACAGCTATGAAATTAAAAAACGCAGCCCAGAGCACAGCTTGCCCCGGTGTAAGGACTCGCGTCGAAACGACCGTTGCGATCGAGTTTGCGGCATCGTGGAAGCCATTGAAAAAATCAAAGACAAACGCGATGCATATAACGATGATGATGAGGGTCACGGGCGCTTATGCATATTTTACCACTACTCCCTCGATCAAATTTGCCACATGTTCGCAGGTGTCGATGGCTTCTTCAATGTCCGAAAGAATTTCCTTCAGCTTGATGAGCTCGACCGGGTCTTTGATGTCCCGAAACAGGCGAGCAATGGCGTTGTGATAAATGTCATCCCCGGCGTTTTCGCAGGTGTTGACATGCTCGCACGACCGAAGGATCACCTCGACATTTTTCATATCGCCGAGCAGCGGCACGGCAATGGCGAGGTCTTCCACGGCTCGAACAAGCGTATCGGTCAGATCGCGGAATTCGGGAGGGAATTCGGTCACGTCATAGAGGATGGTGCGCAGCGCAACGTCTTCCATGAGATCGAGAATATCATCTATTTCACCGGCGAGTGCGTGAATGTCCTCCCGGTCGATCGGTGTGACGAATGTTTTCGAAAGATCGGCAAAAATGTCGTGTGTGATCTGATCGCCCCGGTGCTCGGCATCCTCGATACGCGCGATGAGGATTTTCCGGTCGGAGGTAGTTTTGGCGTCGAGCAATTTCCGGAGATCCGTCGCGGCCTCCTGAATATTGGCGATATTGCTCGTAAAAAGCCGGAAATACTGATTTTCCTGCGGGAGCAGCCGTCGAAGAAATGATGAAAAACCCATAAATAATTGGTGTGACTTCTCTGTAACTGACCCCTGTATCGACCACGATGTGCGTCAGACTTGGTACAAAGTTACGAAATAGATTGCCTCGATCCGAGAATCACGGAACCACACCAATATTTATCTCGTAATATCGAACCATGTCAGTTCTCTCCACCGAGCGGTTTTCCTCCCGCGTCGATGCTTATTTAAAGTACCGGCCCCATTATCCCAAAGAGATCATTTACTCGCTTCGAGATAAAACCGGCCTTCGCCCGAACCATGTGATCGCCGATGTTGGCTCCGGCACGGGATTTTCCGCCGAGCTTTTTCTCGAAAACGGAAATTTCGTTTATGGCATCGAGCCAAACGCTCCCATGCGCGAAGCCGGCGAGCGCTATCTCCGTACCTTCAAAAATTTCCGCAGCATGGATGCGACCGCCGAATCCACGACGCTTCCCGACCGCGCCGTCGAGTACATTGTTGCCGGTCAAGCTTTTCATTGGTTCAACTTTGAAAGCGCCTATCGAGAGTTCAAACGAATTCTGAGACCCGGCGGCTGGACCGTTATCCTGTGGAACGACCGCGAGACCGATACCACCCCATTCCTTGTCGAATACGAATCGCTCTTGCAACAATTTGGCACCGATTATAATCAAATCAATCACCGAAATATCGACTCGCAAAAAGTCCGGGATTTTTTTCAGGGTGCGGACGTGATGGAAACGGAATTCGAGAATATTCAGCCGATGGATTACGATGGCGTGGAGGGAAGGCTGCTCTCATCGTCCTACGTTCCGAATGTTGGAGATGCAGAATATGCGCCAATGCTCTCTTGTCTCCGAAAAATTTTTGACGAACACGCTGACGATGGCCACGTCGATATGCGTTACAAAACACTGCTTTATGCCGGTCAACTCTGAGGCGCCATTTGCGGACTTGGTTCGCGTTAAGCTCGCGGAAGACGATCTCTCTTACGAGACGATCAAGAGTGCCATTTATGCACAATCGCGCTATCTCCATGAGAAAGGCAAGCCGATTCAAAAGCTCCTGCTTTCGAAAGACCTCTTTGAAATTTTGAGTCGCCGCCTCGTGTTTAAGACCGCCGCGCATAAGGACTTGCCTCATTTCATCACGCCGTATGGCAACCTCCAAGCAGAGGCCATGGACGCGGGCATGGAAGAAGCGATGTCATTTATTATCAGCTGAACCTGGATTGCGCGGATTGGAGGGGATTACGCGGACGATTTTTGGATTTTACGGTTCCGCTTGCTCGGACAATTTACATTTTTTTTGGTTTAACAACATTATAGAGAAGGTTATGAAAAACGATTTGTCGAAGATGTCATCCATGTGGATCGCTATTTAAAAACTATCCGATAAATCGTCCGCGTAATCCCCTCCAATCCGCGTAATCCAGGTTCTGCTTTTATGAACATTCTCGTTTGCGTCAGCCACGTACCGGACACCACGACACGCATCAACGTTGCCGCCGATGGCACGTCGATGGATCCGGCGGGCGTGAAGTTTATTCTCAATCCGTACGATGAGTTTGCCGTGGAAGAGGCGCTTCGGCTTCGCGATAAATATAAAGGCGAAGTAACGGCAATCTCTGTTGGCGCCGATAATGCGAAAGAAGCGATCCGCCAATCGCTTGCGATGGGAGCGGATAAAGGTATTCTTATCAAAGGCGATAAAAAAGATTCATTTCAGGTGGCGGCGATGCTGGCCGATGCCATCAAGCCTTTGAACCCAGATCTTATCTTGCTTGGCAAGCAATCGATTGATTTCGATGGGATGGAAATCGCGCCAATGCTCTCGGAACTATTGAATCTTCCGGCAGCGACGGTGGCGGTGAGCCTCATCATCGAAGGAAACAAAGTCACGGTTGAAAAAGAAGTCGAAGGCGGCCGCGAAGTGATCGAACTCGCGATGCCATGCATCGTAGCCGCGCAAAAAGGCTTGAACGACCCGCGCTATCCCTCGCTGCCGAATATTATGAAGGCCAAACAAAAGCCGATTCTGGAAATAGCCGGCACACCGCCTTTAGCGCGAACGGAAATTATTCAAATGACGAAACCCGAAAAGAAGCGTGTAAATAAAATTCTGAAAGCCGATCAAAATCCATCTGCCGCTGCGCAAGAATTAGCGCGGTTGCTGCACGAGGAGGCAAAAGTAATCTAATCGCATTGGTAGCCGTGACCTTCAGGTCACGGTCGCGCAGCGTAACGTTATGAATATTTTAGTCTATTTAGAAGAACGAAACGGTCGATTTCGCAGACCATCCTTAGAAGCGGTTGGCGCGGCCCGCATGATCGCTCATGCGGACGCGCTTGGCGGCACTGTGATTGCCGCAATTGTGGGCGCGGATTCATCCACGCTCGCCGCGCAGGCGAAGCAGCTAAACGTGAGTGCCGTTTACACGGCAAGCGATGCGCGTCTTAACAATTATTCCTCTCGCGCCACAGGCCGAGCGCTCGCGGAGACAGCAAAGCAAGCAAGCGCGGATGTGATCCTGATTGGTGCCACGGGACGCGGCAAGGATCTCGCGCCGCGCGTCGCCATTCACTTGGAGGCCGGTTATGTGCCGGATGTCACAGCGTTCTCGACGGAATCAGGTGAAATCATAGCGACGCATCCCGTCTATGCCGGCAAGGCGCAGGTAAACGTGCGCGTTATGACTAAGGTAAAAGTGTATTCCACACGTCCGAATTTATGGAAGGCTTCGAGCGACGCGCCTTCACAAGAACCATCCATTCAGTCCGTTATCGTGAATTTCGAAGACACCGATTTTGCAGAACAGACGACATCGCTCGTGCTCTCGCAAGGCAAGCTCGATGTGGCCGAAGCCGATATTATCGTCTCCGGCGGGCGCGGCATGCGCGGGCCGGAACATTGGGCACTCATCGAAAATTTAGCGGCGGCTTTTGGCGGCGCGATTGGCGCTTCGCGCGCAGTCGTCGATGCCGGTTGGAGGCCTCATGCCGAGCAAGTGGGGCAAACGGGAAAAACAGTCTCGCCCACGCTCTATGTTGCGGTCGGAATTTCCGGCGCGGTGCAGCATCTGGCCGGAATGTCAAGCTCCAAAACAATCGTGGCGATCAACAAGGACGAAAACGCGCCAATCTTTGCTCTGGCCGATTACGGAATCGTTGGCGACGCCTTCGAGATATTACCCGCGCTCACCGAAGCAGTTGCGAAGCTTCGACATTGATGCTTGTAGCCGTGACCTTCAGGTCACGGTGTGTCAATTACGCTCCGCGACCGTGACCTTTAGGTCACGGTTACACGGTTTACGGAATCGCGAACTTTACGATCGATGTGCCGAGCCGCGCAAAGTAAGTTCCGGTTGAGAGTTCGCCGGTGGGAAGGAATGCGCTTCCGGCGTTCGAAGCAAGCGAAAGCGTCGTCCACGTTCGGCCTAAGACGTCCATGATTTCAATGGAGCGCGATTCCGTGGCGGGAGCCATCGAAAATTGCACCGCACTGTTTGCTAACATCGCGCTAAACGGTAGTACCTCAGCGGCATTCGCTTGCACCACGTCACCACTGGTAGTATCCTTCGGCGGCCCGAATCCAAACTTCATCAACACGTTGGACGTGGCGTTATTATCAAAGGCCAGCAAGTAGGCGAGATGCGACGAAACCATCGAGGCCGCAAGCGGAGTGACGGAGTCGGCTGGCGATCCGTCGTCGGGCAAGCGACTGGGTGTCCAGGTGACGCCATAATCGGTTGTCATCAAAACGATAGGCTCGTTTTGCCGGAATACAAAGCCGGAATCGTCATAAAATGCTCCGACCGTAACAGGGCCAGCGTTTGTATCGTAGGGCACGACGCTCGTCCAGGTTTTACCTGAATCCTTAGAGCGATAAACGCTATCGGCACCAACCAGCCAGGAACTATCGTTGTTCCAATGAAGGAACGTCGCCGTGGAATCCGTCCCGACGGAGACTAAATGAACGGTTGCACCACCGTCCGTCGTATAGCCGAGATGAGCGGATTGCCCTTGCGCGATAAAGATTCCGTTATTCGCGTTTATGAAATGAAGGTGGTTAAACGAAAGCGTATCGGAATGATACACATCCGTCCAATCTTTTCCGCCGTCGGTGGTTTTCGTGATATAACCCGTTCCATCGGTCGAACCAGCGGATGCGTATCCGACGGTGGTGTTTGGGAAGTAAATATTATTCCAAAGCTCCGGATTAACAACGGTATCCGCCGGCGTAATCTTAGTATGCGCTGGCGTAATAATAGTATCCGGAGGTTTGGTAGTTCGGTTAATAACAGTGTCAGCTTTGATAAAAGCAGTGTCAGCTTTGGTGATGACGGTATCATTATCGGTCGGATAATATTGGCTCCAGGTGGTCCCCCCATCTTGCGTTACGAGGACCGTCGGAGCATGGGTGTGGCCGTAGTTATCACTTCCGGTGGGGCCAACAACAACGCCCGTGTTCTGAGCGGGCCACGCCATATCGGTTACGCTCTGAATCGCCGAATAATGATTGTATTTCACATACGGATTGCCGTTCGTGTCCACCAAGTGGATCGTATCGGTCGGGTTTGGAAAGGGCAAGGCCACGAAGTCGATGCCACTATCGACGGTGCGAGCGAGGCCACTGCCGAAGAAGAAACCAGTATCCGAGGAAGACCACGCCATCACGCTTTCCTGTTCTGGAAAAGGATTACCGGGAATGACCTTCCACGTATTGCTCGGCTGCGCGTGGATATTCGCCGATAAAAAAATGGTGATTGCGATGCCTGTTAGAATTTTTTTCATTTTACGTTCGATTAATACTACAAAAATACGAAATTATTACACCGCTCCGTTAAATTGTGATTCGTCAAGCCATTAGGTCAGCTTTTGTTTGAATTGCTCGATGGCGTCAATTGCCGTCGGGTCGATGCCGGCAAAGAGCGCCATGTAAAAGCTCGTCCAGTCCGCGAGCGCGATGAGGCTGAAGAGGCGCTCGATACGTGTTTCGCCTTCGGCATGGAATTCGAACACATCCACTTGCCTGCTCCGGAAAACCTCCTTCATGGCTTCGAAGCGCTTTGCAATACGCGGATGCTCGTCGCTCGAGCGGAGCAGCACGATGGAGCATCGCTGGAGCAGATCGACCGGATGCGACCACCCCTCCAATTCGTTGTGGTTCATTTCGGAGACCACATTGCAAAATGCGAGGTGCTTTGCATTCTCCTGAATCTGCCCGCGCCACCGGAGCGCAACCGTCTCATAATCCACGCTAGCGTAAATGACGGGAATGCGGTGCAGAAGCTCTCCGGCAAGTTTAAACGCCGGATTATTTTCGTCGAGATGGGTGGTCCCATAACGCTCGGAAAGCTGGTCGAGGAGGGTCGCCGCGCGTTCGAGGTTTTGCGCTTCACCCGATGTCAGCCCAAGTTTTTCGAGTGCCAGAAGAATGGGAACGAACCCATACGCCAGCGCGGCGCGCGGCTGCATTCCCGGCGCAGGAGCAATGGTGGAAAGTCCCAATTCTTTTGCGCGCCGCGCGAGTGTGCCGCCTGTTGTAATACAAAGAATGGATAGCTTTTTCGCGGTGGCTTGCTCGAAGGCCGAAAGCGTCTCTTCCGTATTTCCCGAATAGCTCGATGCGATGACGAGCGTTCCCTCATTTGCCCATGAAGGCAGCGCATACGAGCGATTAACGGCGAAAGGAACCTTCAGCGACGAAAATAGATACGAGCGGACGAGATCGCCGCCAATGGCCGAGCCGCCCATCCCGAGAACGATAATTGACTCAATCGACCTCTCCCCTGCCCCTCTCCTTGGTAAGGAGAGGGGTTCCATCAATTTGATAGCATCGCGGATATGGGAACCCATGCGCGTAATATGACTGGCCATATCGCGGGTGTCGAGGCGGCGAAGATCGTCGGGGCTAATTCGATGTGTGAAGCTCATAGATAACTCCCCCTCCTCTGCAAGAGGAGGGGGCTGGGGGGTGGTGTTTTGAGGAGTAACGTCAGTGTAATTGATTCCGCAGCGTTTGAAACTGCTCGAATTTCTCATTGGCCGCTTCCGCGATTTCCCGGTCGCGGTCGCTCAAGCCATCGAGCTTTGCCGCAAGATCTGGAGTGAACAAGAGCGCGTCGTCAAAGAATCGTTTCGCGGCCACGGTATCTCCAAGCCGCAACCGCTCAGCCGCGTAAGTGGCGAGCGGCAGCGCCTGAAGTAAGCGTGAATCGTCGGTATAATAATCGCGCAGGCGGTAACCTTTATCGCGCCAGACGATTTTCGGAGTAGCAGCATCGAGCGTTGTATCGTGCTGGAAAAGACGATACGCGATGCCGGCAGGAATCGGTTTCATCTTTGGCGCGAAGAGATCGTCTTTTTCGTCCATCATTTCCTGCGTGACGAAAATAGGCCGGTCAAGATTGCGTTCTACAAGCGCGGAGGTGAAGCTTTCATACGCGGGCGCAATTGCATTTCCATCATACGGATCGCCTTTGTCGAACGCCCACAGCAATTTCAGGAATGCATCCTCTTCTGGTTTCACGCGGCGAAAAACTTCCGGCGCGCGTTTTTCGAGTTCCGCATAATACCAGGGACGGTCGCGCAGCATGGCTTTATCTATTACCAGCACATCCGGGCGCACATGCTCGACCAATTGGTAGTAAAATGCTCCGCTTACCCAGAAATCCCATTGGGTCGAAAAGATAATCGCATTCGGCGGGAGATTGCGAAGCATGTTGATCGTATAATCCTCGACCATATAATTCCCGCTCTCATTATTATCCGAAAAATTCGCGACGATCTCGACAAGACCCAAAAGCAACGCAAGTGCAATCGTAGCCGTGACCTTCAGGTCACGGTGTGAATCGCCAGGAGTTTGCTCTTCAGACCGTGACCTGAAGGTCACGGCTACCCAACGCGCAACCGACATCATCCCTGCGCCGATCCACAATGCCACGGCAAGAAACGCAAGCAGAAAATACGAATCGATATCGTGGATATCGTAATTGATGGAATAAAAAAGACAGCCGAAAAATAGCAGCAGTGTAAATGCAAGAATATGTGTCCGGCGAACGCTCGCCGAATTAAACATCTTCCATAATCCCACAAGCGCGAGGAGCGCGCCAACAATGGTGAACTCCTGCGGAACCCGGTGCCAAAAATAAGCCCACTGTTTCGCCGCCGCGCCGCTGCCGGTGAACATCCAGATCTGAAATTGCTTGGCTGTTACATGGCGACGGAAGGCATCGAAGGTTGCGGTATGTCCCCAATCCATCGGCGGGAACTGTGCCGAGCGGATCGGCATATAAATATAGACGAGCAAACCCGCAATAAAAAATGGCGCAAGCCGGAGAACGCGCTTCCATGCTAACTTCGAAATTTTGTATCGCGCAAAAAACATATACAAACATGCAGGCGCAAGCAATATCGTCGTCATGTGATTGGCGAAACTCAACCCTAATAATAAAGCAAAGACCCTTCCGTCTTTTTCAGGCTTTTCCGTCTCTTCGTTCCGCAGCATCCTCAGAAAAAATACAAGCACCAACGGCACCATGAAAAGATGCAGCGGATATACCTCGATCGAAGCCGATTGTGCCCACCACGTTGCGCTGAATGCGGTGATAAGCCCCGTTGCCGAAGCAAGTAGCGCAGGCGTCCCCGCCTGTCTCCCAGAATCTGGAGTGGGAACCGGCAGGGACGCCGGCGCTACATAGGATTGATTTTTACCTTTTGACTTTTGTCCCTTACCCTTTACCTGTTGCCCTTTACCCTTTACCCTTTGACTCCGTTCGGGCATCCAATTTTGGAACAACTCATTCGCCAGCAACACAACGCCACCCGCTCCCATCGCGGTAAAGAACGCTGCCATGATATTCAAGCGATAGATCGCAGTGCCGCCGATGGGCAGATGTGCAAAGACCCAGCCGACAAGCGTAAAGAGCGGGTAACCCGTCGGGTGCGCGATGCCGAGCGTGGTGCAGACCGTCGCAAGCTCGCCCGCGTCGATAAAATCCGCGCTCGGAGCCAGTGTTTGCAGATACACGACAAACGCCGCCACCGCAACAAACGCCGCGAGATAAACCGGACGAGAAAGAAGGCGTTCCACGAGCGAGTTCAAACCATCTCTATCCTTGTGAGAGTGCCCTAATCGCCAAATACGCCTGCATGGCGGCGCCGGCTTTCATGGAGGATTCGTCGATGGTGAAGTGGTCGTTGTGGATGTCGGCGGTTATGCCCTGAGCTTCGTTGCGAATGCCGAGGCGGTAGAACGTTCCGGGTACTTTTTCGAGATAATAGGCAAAGTCCTCCGAGGCCATCAGCCGCTCGGCGCGGAAGACGCGGTCATCGCCGAATAATTCCCGTGCGCAGGAATCGGCGAATGCTGTTTCGGCATCGTCATTCACTAATACGGGGTAGCCAGATTCAATTCTTATCTCTGCTTCGGCTCGCGCGGAATAACATATTCCATTTACGATCTCGTGGATGCGTTCATGGGCGAACCGGCGCCATTCTCTCGACATCGAGCGCAGCGTGCCGATGAGCTTTATTTCCGGAGGAACGATATTCGGCGCGAACCCGCCGTGAATGCTGCAAATGGAGATCACACCATGCGCGAACGGGTCGAGATTGCGCGAGATAAGCGTTTGCAATGCGAGAATCACTTCCGCTGTGACCACAATAGGATCAACGGTCAGATGCGGCCTTGCGCCATGACCGGACTTACCTTTGATCGTGATATAAAGCTCGTCCGCGCTCGCCATCATTTCGCCGGGACAAAAGCCGACGGTACCTGCATCGGCCTGCGAAAGCACATGCAGCCCGAACACTTTTGAAACACCATCGAGCGCGCCTTCTTCGATCATATAGGGCGCGCCGCCCGGAACAAGTTCCTCACTTGGCTGGAATAGGAACCGCACTTCGCCCGAAATTTCATCTTTCAGTTCCGAAAGGATCATCGCTGCGCCAAGTCCGATGGCGGTATGGGAATCATGTCCGCATGCGTGCATCTTGCCGGGATTTTTCGATGCAAACGGCAATCCGGTTGCTTCCTGGATGGGCAGCGCATCCATATCGCTGCGTAGCGCAACAACGCGCGTAGCCTGTAGCGCAGGCGTCCCGCCTGTCTCATTCCCATGCAGCGAAGCCACCACCCCCGTTCTCGCAACGCCGCGCTTTACCGAAAGCCCGGTTTTTTCCAGCGTATCTGCGACGAGCGCGCTTGTTGCGAATTCCGCAAAAGCGAGTTCGGGATTTTCGTGAATAGTGCGCCGCAGCCGGACCATTTCCGGATAATATTTTTCGGCGAGCGCGTTGATTCGATGTTTTATGTCAGTCGGCATTTTCGATAATTATTATGAAACGGTAAAGATAACATTTTGGGGGGAGGGTTTCGTCCCATCAAGTTTCGAATGCAATTATCAAAGCACGTCATCCTGAGCGGAGTCATCCGAAGCGGAGCGTAGGATGACGGAGTCGAAGGATCTCCGGTCGCTCACCAGTCAGAGAAGCTACACTGAGATCCTTCGACTCCGTTTCTTCCTCCTTCGTCGGGACAAACTCCGCTCAGGATGACATGAGGAGCAAGGAAGGAGTTTGCGGAGCGGTATTATTGTTAGCTTCCAATAATGAAATCACTTCTCCGCCTTTGGCCATATTTTGCGCGGTACAAGAAGATGTACATCTGCGGCGCAGTGCTCGTTGTTTTTTCGAGCTTAGCGCAGGCGCTGTGGCCGCGTTTTTTCGGCAACGGGATCGATTCCATCACGCGCGGGACGGCAACCCCCCAGACGCTCCTCATTCAAGCGGGCATCATCGTTGTCCTTTCGTTTGTGAGTGGATTTCTTTATTATCTCGTCCGTCAAAACATCATTGTAGCGAGCCGGCTGATCGAATACGACCTTCGGAACGATTTGCTGGCGCATGTCGAGCGGCTTTCGATGCGATTTTTCCAAAGCACGCCACAGGGCGAACTCATGGCCTACGCAACGAACGATATCGACGCCGTCCGTTTTTTTGTCGGCCCTTCGATCATGTACACAGCGGACACGCTGGCGACGTTTCTCGCGGTCTTCGGCTTCATGCTTGCGCTCTCGCCGGAGCTTGCGCTGCTCACGGTGCTCTTGCTGCCGCTCATGTCGCTCTCGGTGTATCTCATCGGCCGCAAAGTGCATCCGCTGTTCGACACCGTGCAAGCGCATTTCGCTACGATGACGGGGCGAACGACGGAAAGCATCTCCGGCATCCGCGTCGTGCGTGCCTATGTACGCGAAGCTTATGAAAAGTCAGTATTCAATAATCTTGCAAAAGGCTATTTCGACAAAAACATGCGGCTGGCTCGAACGCAAGGTCTGATGCAGCCGATCATATTCGGCTTCATGGGGCTTTCGACCGTCATTTTGCTTTTGGTGGGCGGAAAACTTATCATGTCCAAACAGCTTACGATTGGGGAACTTTCGCAGTTCATCGTGTATCTCGGAATGCTGACGTGGCCGTTTATCGCGATTGGATGGGTGACGAGCATGGTGCAGCGCGGCGCGGCCAGCATGGCGCGGCTTGTCAAACTCTTCGAAACGAAGCCGGAGATCGAGAACTCCGAGCGCACCAATTGGCAGATCGCTTCGCTTCGCGGTGAGATCGAGTTTCACGATGTTTCGTTCCGTTATCGCCCGGAGCTCGATCCTGTTTTAAACAATATTTCCCTGCGCATCGAGCAGGGAACGACATTGGCCATTATTGGCCGGACGGGTTCGGGAAAAACTTCGCTTGTTAATCTCATCGCGCGGCTCTTCGATCCAACGGAAGGGGTGGTTACGATCGACGGTCACGACCTTCGCGCAATTCCGCTCGAAGTGTTGCGCTCGCAGATTGGTTTTGTCACGCAGGAACCGTTCCTGTTTTCCGAGACGATTGCGGAGAATATCGGTTTTGGCACACGCGAGGCCGAGCGGGTGGATTTTAGCGGGCGCATTCTTGGAACGGATGGGACAGGTGCAACGAACGGGTTCCCGAAACTGACCCCTCCATCGCCTTTAGGTACGGAAGAAGCCGCGCGCGCCGCTGACATTTACGATAACGTGACCGAATTCCCGGAGCAATTCGAGACCATGATCGGCGAGCGCGGCATTACACTTTCCGGCGGACAGAAGCAGCGCACGGCCATTGCCCGCGCGCTTGCCCGCAATCCGAGAATTTTAGTGATGGACGACGCCATGTCCGCCGTCGATACCGCGACGGAGGAACGAATTCTTTCGAATCTCCGGAACGATGCGCGCCCGCGCACGACCATTCTCATCAGTCACCGCACCTCCACGGCGCGCGAGGCCGATATGATTATCGTGCTCGATCGCGGCCGCATTGTCGAGCGCGGCACGCATCAAGAGCTTCTGGCCTCCGAAGGGCCTTACTACGATCTGTACCGTCGGCAATTGTTGGAGGAATCGCTGGAAAGCGCGTGAGAATGTAGCGCAAACTTCAGTTTGCGACCAGGGGGAAGAATCGCAAACTGAAGTTTGCGCTACTTTCTTCTCAAATACCCTCCGGGATTGAACGTCATCAATTCCATTTCGTTGCAGAATCTGGCGCTGAAGAAGCACCGGCTTCGATGTTATTTTAGAAAGCATTCGGCTTGGATCCGTTTAGCCGTTCGTTTTTGCCGCCGACATATCATGCGTCGATTTTTTGAACGTGTAATAACTGAATCCGATAATAAAAACGAGATGGACGACCGTGCCCTGCATGATCCCCTGCAAATTGATGATGTTATTCATGTATGCGTTCACATCGGTCGCAATAGAGAGGACATGCAGCACGATGTTGCCCCACAAAATCGCTTTGACAGCTCCCGACCACGGACTTCGGCTCGAAAAAAAGTTGATGAAGCCGATTGCGAATAGGTTCGTGCCCAGGAATTGCGCCCAGGCATTGACGGTATCCGTCGGCGGAACGGTGGAAATGCCGGATGTGAACCCAGATGGAATGAGCATCATGCCAATGCTGAAAATCCATGCGACAAGCGCGCTAATCAGAAGAAAATGTTTGCGTTTCATAAGAGTAATTGATTAATAGGTTCAAAATTACGAATTATTTCGAGTGCCTAATGGGAAACAAGATATTGTCCTATCTCATCCTGAGCGGAGTTATTCTCGACGAAGGAGAGAATAACGGAGTCGAAGGATCTCGTGTAGTTTGGCTCAATGGTGAAAGACCGGAGATTCTTCGACTCCGCAAACTTGAGTCCGCTAAGGCGGACTCAAGTTTGCTCCGCTCAGAATGACAGCTAATATGATCGGTTGCTTTTAAAGCTGCACTTTCGATTTCTTATTCGCATACGCTACCATTTGCTCGATGGCCTTTGCCGTTCTTCGAGCGCGTGATTCGGGATCTTTGTAATAAAAGATACCCCGAAGGTGACTTCTTCGGAGCGAGGCTGACATCAGTTCCCACCCCTTCTTTGCTTTCGGGTTGCGTGCGAATTCTGCTTCGAGAATCGGAGGTAGGTTCTTCTCGCCATCACGCATTTGCATCAGAATGACAGCAAGTTCTTCGGCGCGCTTTTTCTGGATTTGCTTGCTCTTTGCTCCTGTGATATGATCGGCAAAATACTTACGCAACGAATAACTGAAGGACTTATAATATGCCAAAAGCTCATTATCTTCTTCAATCTCTTTTTTAAGAAGCAGGGGAATAGCAACCGTCCGCGTTTCCTCATCCAGTTCAAGCGACACGTTAACTTTATCTCCGAGCGAAGTTGCATTGGCGCCTTTCTGCATTTTCTTATTCATGAGTAGAAAATGCTTGCCATCCTTGCGTGGAAAAAGCGAGGTGCGAAACGGGAACCCGTTCGCATCGCCGGCCACAGGCACGCGTCCGCCTTTACCAAAGGTTTTCTTTACATCGAAGGGAATATCGAGGACGCGCCAACCCAAGTTGGCGCTGCCAGTGTCATCCAATTTTTTCAGCGGGGCCGTAAATTTCTTTCGCATCAATTCCCGATAACCACGGAGCCTTCTGCTTGAGTCCCACGGCCGGCCTCGGAAATGCGATAGAAATAAATTCCAGCCGGAAGATTGCCGCGCTCAAGGACAAGGCCATTTTTGGTCTGCTGCGTTGTAACATTCATCTCTTTTCCACAAATATTAAATAGCTTGAGGGGACCGGAAATATTCGGAAAGATCGTTTCCGAGGAGAAAGGATTGGGGAAATTAATACTGATAGCTTTTTTCAAATTCTCACTTACTGAACGGGTACCGACAATGTACTCTATCGCCCCGACTTCGAAAAGAGTGTTTATGCGTTGTTCACTATCTAATGGTGGAAAGGCATATTCACTGGTAGGCTTCAAAGAAAACCCATCGACGGTGCCAAGTTGGACCGCATTCGTGAATCCCGGAAAACCGTAAGTATGATAATCGTAACTTCCCGGATTGGCAAAATGGAAAAAAGAAGTATCCACATTAAAAACATTCGATTCCGTATCGGTAAATCCAATGATGGGATGCGCGGTGCCGGCAAAGATATTATTCGCGATAAGCGCAGTTTTCGTTCCTGGTTGAATCTCGAAATAGATCGTAGGATTACGATCGGTGACAATCGTGTTATTGACAAAATAAAATTCGGAATCCGGATTGAATTTTCCCTGTGGCCATTCTTCGCCATAACCGATAACGGTGGAATTTGCCGTCATTGGGCCTTTCTCGATAATGTTTCCCATCACGAACGCAAGCCCTCCCTGCGGAATATCTATCGAAAGGCTGCCATCGCCCGTTGGCCCATCGACGATATAATTATAGAGAATGTAACTCACATTCGCGCGGCACTTCACTTCGTGCCCGACAATCGAAGCATGGAAATAGCAGAACTTTATGGTGCAACTCGAGCATAGCCCGACATAGATATTGTGCTCGAACCCAGCCGCGCCGCCGGTTTCGACGCCGTTGTGATCGAACTCGCAGGCTTCGATGAGGATGTCGTTATCGGTCGTATCGTTCCCGGTCAGGATGCCTTCCTGATTATCGTGAAAGTAGCACCGGCGGCAGGTAAAGCCATCGCCCTGCACGCGGATGCCCGCGCCGTTATCGCCATCGGCGGAGTCAATAGCCGCGCCGTAAAATTCGAATCCCTCTACATACGTATTCTTGCCATAGACGACCCAAATTCCCTTCAGATCGGCGATATTTCCATCGGCATTGAAGCGCGCCATGCCATTCGGGCAGCGGAGCACGAGATTATTCTTGCTCCACGTTGCGACATCGCCGACATACGTTCCCGAATCGACAAGAACGGTATCGCCATCGGCGAGAAGCGGGGAATTCGCAACGGCGCTGGGCGCGGTGTATTGCCGCGTGGGGCCGACGAGCCAGGTTTTGGCATGAGCCGCCGTGGTAAATAGGAGCAGGAACGTTAGAGAATACTTCATACAAAATCGAGATTGAAAGAAATTATTATGCTCGAAGAACAATGAAACGAATGTAAACTCACAATCAAACGAACTCATTACTCATTCACAACGTACCCTTTAAATAACACTGCGGCCCCACCGGATTGCTCCGATGAGGCCAACAGTGTCTTTTCTCTCACCTTGACTTTAGATACAAACGGCCTAAATGGAACCCGCCTGCATCTATAAGTCTCACACTTTTGTGTCTTCTTACTGGGTGTAACGGGAAACCCCTACCCGGAGTTCCACCCTGTTCCAAGAAAATTTTATGGCAAAAAACGCTGCAGAAACACCCTCAGCGAAGGTCTTATCGCCGCTGACCCCGCATCGACGACTGCTGTTCTGATCGCAGGGCGCTTCGCCGCGCTTCTAAGCGACGAGAAAGTTCGAGGCTCTTGCATTGCCCCGAATGCTTCCGTGCAATCTCGTTACGAATGTTTGGGTCGAGCTTCGAAGTGCTGGGTCCCAGCTTCGCGGCACTGGGATCGAGCTTCGAAAGCGGCGCGCGGCGGACGATAACGGGCCGCCGGTGCTGCGGCGAATCGTCCAGCGCCACGCCGGTCGATTGATTCGGCAAAGGATCGCTCACACGGTGAAATTGACCGGCCAAACGGGTCATTTCTAATGCAGGCCGCGCGAGCACCGATTGCCCAACCAGAGCGGCGAGGATGCCGAAGGCGAAAGCCGCTTTGAGAACGAGCGCGCGTTTTAACACGGAAATGCTATAAAAATGATCATGCAAGCTATGAATCGTTGGGGCGTGGCTCCAAGTAACATCAGCGTACGAGAAGCGGAAAAAGAAGCGTGGATGCGGAAAAGAAGCCTATTCGATGAAGCTAACCGGGCCGCCTTTTCAACAATTCCGCTATCCAGAGTTTCTTAACCCGAATTAATAAGGAGGAATCTCTAAGTCCCGTTAGATGAGCTTCCCCTGAGCTTGCCGAAGGACTCTCAAAATGTATTTTCACGGTTAATGTTCATGGAGCTTTATGAATTTAGGCACTCTGCCAATTCCATTTCGGATTTGATGGCTTTCCCCAAGAAATAGAGCCTGCCCTTTGCCGAATGGGTGCCGATTTTTGTATGACCCGCCATAGAGTACACTACAACAGGCCACAATACATTTTCAATCAACTCCGGTGATCGATGTCCCCCAAGCTAAGGGTAGACCCGCCCAGGACTTTTCGATCGCCCCCAGTGCGCCATTTGATTTCAGTGGATGAGGGGTCATCGCGTGAGCCAATCATCGCATTTTAAGCGAATCTCATCCATGTGCAGGGATCAGACATGCCTGTACTGGCAGCGGTCTGCGTACACTCTCAACGCTCGCAGACAGTTACTACGCATAAAAGGCAAAAATGTTTCACTTTCTATAAGAAAACATCATATTTAATTTTATTCTGAAAAGCTTTGCTGTATGAAAAGGTACCCACCCTTCCCCTAATCCTGAAAATCCTGTGAATCGTGGTCCAAAACCCAAAAGCAAGGAAATCCAAAATTATTTTTGAAAATCTGGTAAACGTAGGGACGTGCTGCGAACGTCCGTTTTGCCGAAGCATTACGCGGAGATTTCGGATAAACTAAATATACGTGACATGCCAGTGCGTACGTGCGCAGCACGTCC
>PLYO01000007.1 GCA_003151825.1 Ignavibacteriota bacterium | reverse complement strand
TTGTTGGTCGAGAGAAAAACGCCTGCGTTGTAAGTCCCCGCAAACAGATTCGTGCCGCTCGCTGCAAGGGCAGTGATTACAAAGCCTGGCGGCAGGCCGGTACTCGCCACCGTCCAGCTTGTGCCGTTGTTGGTCGAGAGAAAAAAGGGTGCGCCGGAAGTAGTCCCCGCAAAGAGATTCGTGCCGTTCACCGCAAGAGCATTGACACCCGGGGGCAACCCGGTATCGGCCGCAGTCCAGCTTGCGCCGTTGTTGGTCGAGAGAAAAACGCCGGCGCCCCCTGCAAAGAGATTCGTGCCACTCACCGCAAGAGCAGTGACAAAGCCTGGCGGCAGGCCGGTACTCGCCACCGTCCAGCTTGTGCCGTTGTTCGTTGAGCGAAAAACCCCGCTATCGGTCCCAGCGAAGAGATTTGTGCCACTCACAGCAAGGCAGGTAACCCAGATGCTGGGAAGAGGCCCGCTTGTCTGCACCCATTGCGCTTGCGCGGGAACGATAGCTAAAAAGCAGAGAAAACCGATTGCGAGGCTAACCGCTTTGGGTATTGCCGCGAACTTTCGAGAACTAGGTTTCATAAAAAGCTCCTCAAGAATAAATGAATAAGGCAAAAGCAACATTTTCGGCGGGGGGTTGGTTCCGTGGGTTCGGGCGTGATTGCCAACGACCATTAAGTAATCTTACGCAGCAATCCGAGCATATCTCGCAATCGTATGCGGCTGCGGAATGTCATAGCCTTCTTCTACCATCGCCTCTATATGGAATTCAAGCGCCTCATTCATTAGCGTTTCCACCTCTTCGACCGTTTCACCGGCGGCGACACAGCCGTCCACATCCGGCGAATATGCAGAGAAGCCATTGCCCGTCTTTTCAATCACGATTAGGTATTCACTCATTTTTTTAATCCTGCTTGCTTGTAAATACTTCTTAACGTACCTTCGGCCAGGTCGATGGAAGGTTTTCCGGCGATGGTTACGATTCCCTTCTTGAGCGGGTGCTTGAAATGCCGATGACTTCCGTGAGTTCGAACATGCACCCACCCATCCTCTTCCACCATTGTGATAACATCCCGAACCTTCACTTTTCGATAACTGATAAGCTTCAAGAATAATCCCAAGAACAACAAATCCTCGTCGCAAAGCGACCGGGGTTTAACCTCGCACCCTTGATGCGCTTTTAACGCACAAACGGGCGCATGGCCATGCGCCCCAATGAGCTAAACTTTCTCTCCCGTTTTTTCCTTCTATGGGTAGCCGGGAATCGCTGATTTTCCCTTTTCCGGCATTTTTTGGATGGCTGCCGATACAAAACTTACGATAGCGATCATTGACGACGATCCCGCGATGTGCGAGATGGTGCGCGATACGATCGAGAAAAAACTGCCCGGCGCGAATGTGAGCGTATTCAATACCGGCGAGGACGCGCTGGCGGGCATTCTGGCCGAGCCGGATATTGCCGTGCTCGATTATCAGCTCGATACCGTCAAGCCCGATGCGATGAACGGCATTCAGGTGCTTGCGAAGCTGAAAGCGCGCTATCCCAATCTTCCGGTCGTGTTCCTGACGGGTCAGGACCGCATCGAGGTGGCGTCGAACACGATTAAATACGGGGCCTACGATTACATCGTCAAAAACGAAACGGCGTTTCACAAGCTCGATCTGGCACTCACGCAGCTTGCCAATCTCCGCACACTCAAGAAATCGAATGGGTTCCAGAAAGCGATGAACCTTATCTTCTGGCTGCTCGCGCTCGGACTGGTTGGATATTTCATTTATTTACGATTGCATTGATCGCCCCGATGAAGACAGGATTGTGGACGGTTCGCACGAAACGATCCCATTTGGCATTGATGAAAACTTTGACTAACTCATTTCTCTTGTCATTGCGAGGAGAACGAATCGACCGGAGGGAGATTCGTTCAACGAAGCAATCTCTGCGTCGCAGCAGAGAGATTGCTTCGTCGGAATTGCTTCACTTCGTTCCGCAATTCCTCCTCGCAATGACGTCAACAAGACTTAATTGGAGATTCGTTGTAGTTTCCACAATCGTCGCGTTAGCGTTTTCGCTGCCATCGCCGGCAATGCTCTTCGCGCAGGATCAGCATTATTACGACAGCCTCCACGCTGCTTACGCGTTCGCCACGGAGGACACGGAGCGCAGCGACATTCTGATGAAGCTCGCCACCGCGCTCGAAGACGCTGACACGGCAACGGCGATGAGCTACGCGATCCAGTCCTACGATCTCGCGCAAAAAGCAGGCGACAAATTGCGCGCCGCGCAGTTCGAATTGTTTCAGGCGCATCAATTTTCCAACACCGGCTTGTATGACAGCGCCCGCGCCAAGTTGCTGCACACGGTCAGCACTGCGGAATCGCTCGAGGATTCCGAACTTCTCGCGCGCGCCTACAGCCAATTGGGCTGGAACGATCTTGAAGTGGCGAGCTACGATGAGGCGCTCGATTATTTCCAGATGGGCTTGGATATTGTCCTGCGCCGTCAGGACGCCGCCGGCATCGGCAATGCGTACGATAACTTGGGCTGTCTCTATCTGGGTCAGCAGGAGCCGGAGAACGCGCTGAAATATCTGAAGCTGGCGCTCGTCTCTGCCCAGCAGACGCGCGACGCGCGGGCCATCGCCGCAATCTATAATAATATTGGACTCAGTTACAACGGTCCGATGACCTCGCTCCCGTTCGATGCGCGTTTGGATAGCGCGCTCCACTATTTCCGCAAGAGCGCAAGGCTCTATGCAACCGTGGATGAACATTACCAGCGGGCGCGCGTCTTCGGAAATATCGGCAGCGTGTTCGAAAAAAAGGGCGTGCTCGATAGCGCGCTGTATTACGATCACGAGTCGGTCTCGATGCACGAGGCCGTGGGGCTGAACTCGACCTACGCCGCCGGCGCGTATGCGCAGCTTGGGAATTTTTTCCTACTGATACACCATCCCGACAGCGCCTTCCATTATCTGAAGCTCGCGCAAACCATCGACGAGAGCATCGGCGCCAAGCGCGGCCTCATCGAGCTGTATTTCAGTCTCGGGAAAGCCTATGCCACCACCGGCAATTATAAGATGGCGTATGACTATCTCGAAAAGGGCAGCGCGCTGCATGACTCGATCTACACGGTCGATAAGAGCCGCATTCTTGCCGATATGGAAGCGAAATATCAATCGAGCAAGAGTGAGCGGAGAATCGCCGCGCAAAATCAGGAACTCATCCATGACCGGTTTATCAATTATTCGATCATTGGCGTTGCCGTGGTGCTGTGTCTCGTGGCCGGACTTTTTTACCGCAACGAGCGCAAGCTCAAACGCATCAATACCGAGTTAGCCGCAGCTAAAGAGCGCGCCGAAGCGAGCGAACGGCTCGAACACCAGTTCCTGGCCAACATGAGCCACGAAATCCGCACGCCGATGAACGCCGTGCTCGGCATGACGACGCTTCTGCTCGATACCTCGCTCTCGCAAAAGCAGCGCGAGTATTTGGAAGCGATCGAGTCCTCGGCGGATAATTTGCTCGTCGTCATCAACGATGTTTTGGATCTTTCGAAGCTGCAAGCGGGGAAGATGGAGTTCGAGCGCATCCCCTTCCGTTTGCACGAAGTGGCAAGCCACGCGCTGGAAATCATGCGGTTCAAAGCGGAGTCGAAAGGCATTGTGCTTTTGGATGAGATTTCGGAGTCCGCGCCGCAGGTCGTCATTGGCGATCCCGCGCGGCTCTCGCAAATTCTGATGAATCTTCTGAGCAACGCAGTCAAGTTTACGGAGCATGGATCGGTGAAGCTGATTGTAAACGCCAGCGCCGCCGGGGATCGCCAGATGCAGATTCGCATGACCGTTCGCGACACGGGCATTGGCATTGCGAAAGAAAAGCTCCGCTCGGTCTTCGATTCCTTCTCGCAAGCGGATATTGAAACCTCCCGGAAATATGGTGGCACGGGGCTTGGCCTCACGATTTCCCGGACGCTCGTCGAATTGCAGGGCGGCCATATCGACGTGACGAGCGAACTCGGAAAAGGTTCCGAATTTTCGGTGACGATTCCGTATGAAGTGGCCGGCGAAAATGTGCTCGTCGAGCCGGAACCGACCGCGCATCTCGATGCCGCTTCCCTGCGCGGAATGCGCGTGCTCTTAGTCGAGGACAATGAGTACAATCAGATCGTCCTCGCCGATACCTTGCATAATATGATTCCGGATGTGGCGGTGGAAATCGCCTCCAATGGCCGCGAGGCCATCACGCTGCTGCAAAATTTCGCGTTCGATCTCGTGCTGATGGACGTGCAAATGCCGGAAATGGACGGCATCGAAGCCACGAAATACATTCGTGCCCATCTGCCGCGCGGCAAACGCGAAGTTCCGATCATTGCGCTCACCGCAAGTGTCATCAAATCCGAAATCGACCGCTGCTATGCTGCGGGAATGAATAATTATGTTCCGAAACCATTCAAGCAGGACGAACTCTTTCGCGTCATTGCAAAATATTTCAAGGGAACGGTAAAACATCCGCCACCTACCAACGTTATGGAACCTAAATCGTCTGTGAACTATGAATCGAACGGTCACAATGATGTGCCGGCAGCGGCAACATCCGCGCCGGTGACCGATCTCTCGTCGCTGCGCGAAATCACGGGCGGCAACGACGAGCAGCTAAAGAAATACGTCCGCATGTTTTTGGAGGGCGTGCCGAGCCAATTGGACTCGGTCGCCACGGCGCTTGCCGCGAACGATTTCGATGGCGCGCGCCGCCGCGTCCATGCCATGAAGCCGCATCTGAAATTCATGGGAATGACCGTCGCCGCCGGTTTCGCGGAAACGATCGAGCAACTCTGCACCGACAAAAAGGATCCCGCGCAAGTCACGGAGAAATTCGCGCTCGTCCGCTCCCATTGCGAGCAAGCGATGGTGGAATTGAAAGAAAAGTTGTAGTTGCGTCGAGATCGTGGTACTTCGTGGCGACATGGCGGAATCAGGATAATGCAGCGATCAATGCCAGAAGTTCGGCATCGGTTATTGTATCTTTCTCCTACTTATCGAAAATCGCAATCAATAGAACCGACTGTTTAATAATGCGGACATGGGTCACCACTCGCCCACCTTGTGACGTTATAGTTCACGGAGTAATTCTCGTGCGGGCCGCAGCTTAATTTCGCCACGCTCGGCAGCTTTGACTTCCTCGACCGACTCTCGAATCTCCCGAATCAGTTTTTTCTTCTCTGCGGAAAGACTCTCGACTTTGACGGGCCGGAGATTTTTCATCAATTCGAGGAAAAACGGCACTTTACTATCTTCAACGGTAACGAGGAAATTCATAAAAATAGTAACGTTCTAAACACGGGATGGTTTCGTGCCATCGGCTCGCGGTATTTTGTGCGACCGTACAGTACGGACTTTTCGCCCGCATCCCGATCAGAGCGCGCTCAAAAACTTCGGCAGCATTTCTCCTGCTTTCAGTCCCAGCTTTTTTCGCAAATTCAAACGGTGAAACTCCACTGCCCGCTCCGTAATGCAAAAGAGCCGCGCGATGTCGGACGATTTCAGATCCATACGCACCATCGCGGCAATGCGCTGCTCCATCTGCGTTAGCTCGGGATACTTCTGAGCGAGCTTCGTCTTGAACTCCGGATGCACCTCGTTAAATTGCCCCTCGAATTTTGGCCAGTCAATTTGCTGGCACGGCAGCGCCTTCAACTTCTCCTTGATCCGCTTCATCGCGGCGATCGGTTCCTCGATCTCTCGGAATATCTGGCTCAAGTCGAGCCGGAAATGATCGAGCAAGTCGGTCTGAGCCGCAAGATGAATGGCGCTGTTCGCAAGATCGTGTTCCATGTGTTCGATTCGTAATTTTTGCACTTCTACTCCGTGTTCTATTTCTGAAATGGCTACGCGCATGTTGAAAATATCGACGCGCTTTTTGGATTCTTCCGTGAAGATCTCTTTTTCGATTGCGTGATACTTCGTGAGATGTTCGTAGGCTTGGGCCATGTTACCCATCATCGCATAGGCGCGAGACATTTCCGAATGGGCGTGGGATGTTTGTTCCTTCACGCCTAATTCATCCGCTACGATCAGTGCCTCCTGTAATCGGTCCAGTGCTTCCTCCGGTCGTTTCCAGTCGATCAATACCTCACTCAAATTGATCAACGTGTTCGCAATACCCTCCTTCGATTCGAGCACATTATACCGATGATGCAGCACATCGAGAAAGCCGTGATAGGCGGCATCGAGATTCCCCAACATGTGTTGGGTATGCGCAATGCTTTCCATCCAATAACCCGCCGGTCTCCGAGCGCCAATCTCCAGGCTTAGATCCAGCGCTTTTGTAAGATATTCCAGTGCAAGGATATAATCTCCGTGGTTCATCGTCGCAGTACCCATGTTGCCGAGAACGATCGCAATTCCAGCCTTGCTACCGATCTCTTCGTCGAGTTCAAGAGCGCGGGCAAGATAGTCCATCGTACGCGGATAGTCCTGCAATATAAGATGCACATTCCCGATATTGCCGAGCGTTTGAGCCCTCAGCTCTTTATCGCCTGATTTTTCCGCAATAGCAAGCGCGCGCATTAAGCAATCCAGCGCTCGAGGGTAGTCGGAAAGGGTCGCGTATACTCCCCCCATGCCGTCCAGTGTTTTTGCGCTTGACGGTGTGTCGCCGCTTTCTTCATACAGGATAAGTGCACGGCCATAATCATCTAACGCGCGAGGATAATCCCCAAGGTTTGAATGGGCATGCCCAATATTGGTAAGGATGGTTGCCTCCGTCCATCGATCGTCCAATGTCTCAGCAAGCACAAGAGATCGAGTATGGCTATCTAATGCCCGAGTGTAATCGCCAAGCGCATTATAGACACTACCCATGGAATTCAGCGTTCGAACCGCCTCCTTCGTATTATGCGCCGGATCCGCATTCGCCAAAGCCTGTTCGCATATCAAAAGAGAGGAAGCAAAATCACCGCGCTGAAAGTGTACGCTTGCGATTCCGTTCAGCGCTCTCGCTTGCAGGCCTTTTTCCGATGCGGCTTCGGCAATGGCACACGCTGCGTTGAAATGACGAAGAGATTCGTCGTACCGAGCCGTAGTTACACAACAACTACCAAGAATGCATAATGCGAGCGCTTTGTCGCCAGGCGTGAGTGTGTCGTCCCCGTTCCCATTCCCGTCCGCAAGCGAAAGTATTTCGTTCGCAAGCTGCTCCGCCTTAGCATGTTCGCTTTTATTAAAATGCTCCTGTGCCTTTTCGAGCAAGGCGGAATATGGCGAGCTCTCGGCAATCAGGTCGTGTTTGGATTTCTTCTTAATCATGGAGCCTCGAACAGGCAATGCCTTGTACTTAGTGCGCCGCTTTCAACCCATGTGACGCCACCGCGCTGCGGGTGGCGCCACTTCGGTTCTTATTCGTATCTGTTTTCCTATCGTTCGAGGACGAGCCTCGCCGAAGCCGATTCGCCGCTCGTATTTGTGATACGGACAAAGTAGCTGCCGCTCGCGATATTCTCGACCGGCAGGCTTATGTCGTGCGCGCCTTCCGAAAGAAGTCCGAGCGGAAGAGAAAGCACTTCGTGTCCGGTGACATCGAAGACGCTCAATTGTCCATCGGCGGCTTGCGCCATCGAGATGTGGGCCGTCGTCAAGCGGCTTGCGGGATTCGGAGATAGAGTGATAGCAAATTCGTTTGCCTGAATTGTCTCTTCTACACCTGCGGCGCTAACGCCAACACCCTTGAGCGTCATTCTCACCGAAGTATTATCGCCGAGCGTGAAGCTAACCGTTCCGGTGGCGCTACCGCCGATGGTGGGCGTGAACGTTAGGTCCAGATTAGCCGTCTCTCCTGCCGCGATCGTGAGCGGTGTTGCAAATGTCCCATTGCTAAATGCGCTGCCGGACATTGTAAGCGAATTGATCGTCACGCTGGCCTGGCCGGTATTTTTTAGCGTGGTTTGAATAGTGGAATCATGACCGACCATCACTTTTCCGAAGTCGATGGAAGAGGCGGCCGAGAGCGTACCCTTCACGCCGGTTCCCGAGAGATTGATCGTCCGCGTCGGTGTGCTGGTTTCGTCGGTTGTGAGTGTTAGCGTCCCGGAGTAACTCTGCGCGGCATCCGGGCGGAAGCTAACGATCACGAGCGCCGATCCACCCGCGCCAACTTGTGTGGGCGGAGTACCGATAACCGTGAACACTCCCTGCTGCGGCGATAGGCTGGAGGAACTAATGTTCACACTCGCCGTCCCTGTATTGCTTAGTTCGATCGTATCGATCACGGTGCTCGAAACCGGCACTAATCCGAAATCGAGATTTACGGGATCGATCGAAAGCACGCTCTCGATGCCTGTCCCGGTCAGGAATATCGTATCCGAGGGGTTGGATGCGTCATCTCCCGCGATCACAAGGGTTCCCACGAATGGACCCGTTGCGGTCGGAGCGAAAGTGACAGCCACATATCCCGTTGTATTCCCGGACACAATAGTTGGCCACGTCCCAATACTGAACGGGGACGGAGCCGCCGAGGGGCTGGTAAGATTTAAGTCCCACGCGCCGGTATTCGCAACGGTGAAATCGCGAGTGGTGCTCGAATTTACTTTGACTTGCCCGAGATCGACCGTTTCGTGATTATTTGCGACCGCCATGTGCGGCAGCGCGCCAGTGCCGCTGATCGTGACAGCCGGAGCCACTACGCCATTCGAAGCGGTGAATGACAAGGTTCCGCTATACGATTGTTCCTGCATGGGAGCAAATTGCACGACGACGCTGCCGGTCGCATTCGGCGGCAGGATAAGGCTCGCAGGGCTGGATACTATGCTAAAACTGCTGCCAGAGAGCGATGGTGTTTGCAGGAAGAGCGTATCGTCACCCGAATTCGAGAGGGCGAACGTTAATTGGTTCGTGCGATAAATATGCACAACGCCGAAAGCGAGACTCGCGCCATTCGTCGAATGGAAAATGGCCTGGATGCCCTGACCGCTCATGCGGATGGTATCGGCGAGATGCACCGGGTCGTCCGTTGCGAATAGGAGCTGGGCATTATCGAGATTCCTCTGATTCGGAGCATACGAAATATGGAATGTGCCCGTTGCTCCCGGGAGCAAAGTGTGATCGTAGACACCGAGGGTAAACACGGTCGAAGGCTGCACGACCATTGCATTGGAAAGATGCAACGTATCGTTTCCGGTATTGCTAAATGTGACCGACCGTTGCACCGTCTGGCCAACGCGCTCCTGACCAAACGCTATCGAATTCGAAACCTGGATCTGTGGCAAGATGCCCACGCCGGTTAGCGTGATGGATGGAGCCGAAACTCCGTTCGATGCGGTGAACCGCAACGTCCCGCTGTATGATTGCTTTACCGTTGGAGCAAATTGCACGACCACGCTGCCCGTCTGACTCGGCGGCAGCGTAAGGCTCGCCGGACCTGATACAATACTAAATCCGCTGCCCGAGATCGTTGGCGTTTGCAGGAAAAGCGTGTCGTCGCCCGAATTCGAGAAGGCGAACGTTCGTTGCGCCGTTCGGCCAACACGAAGATTGCCGAACGCAACGGTATTGCCATTTGTGGAATTGAAAATGGCCTGAATGCCCTGGCCGGAAACATAAACACCCATTCGCTGCTCCGACAATTCATCGGAGTTCGATGTGATGATAAGCGAATCGCTAAATGTGCCGCGAGCGGTGGGCGTGAAGATCGCGCTGTCTATCTCGCTCGTAAGGGCGTAAATAATTCGGTTCGAACTTGTCGGGTACCTCGAGAACGGCGCACCGGACTTCATGCCCGTGCTTATCGTAATGTCGGAATTGCCCGTGGATGATACGCTCAGCGTATCGCCCTTAC
The DNA here is from genome assembly GCA_003151825.1 of Ignavibacteriota bacterium. Classification (GTDB taxonomy): domain Bacteria; phylum Bacteroidota; class Ignavibacteria; order Palsa-1295; family Palsa-1295; genus PALSA-1295. Next base: position 7,806 of record PLYO01000007.1, on the reverse strand, counting down.
GGATGCCGACCCGGACCTGACCGAGCGAGATCGCGCTGCGGCTGAGTGATACATACTTACCACTATGATAGGCCGTGATTCCAAACTGATAAATAGCACCAGAGAAACCATCATCGCCCGTCATTACTACGGTCGTGGACGACGTCCGGTCGCCAACTGGAACCCAAAAAGAATAGATGCCAAGACCGTTGTCGTATGCAATTGCGTATGCTCCATCTACCGGATAAGACATTGAAGCGAGGGTGTCGCCGTTGATGGTGATAACGATAGGTGAATCACCCACATAATCCCCAATATAATACCAGTCAATCTCCATGTCCACCGAAACGTAATCGGTGCCGGTGCTGTCAGTATAGCTGCTGAGATCATAAGGTCCCATATCGTCCTCCTCCGCCGCAGCCTGCGATGTGAAGATGCAGAGAAAGAGCAGGCAAGCGCCCGCGATAAGCATCGCCGACGATGCTGAGAGTCGGTTCCACGGCTCGATTTGAAGGAATCCGCCCAACGCGCGCGGGCCAAAACCCGCGCTAAAGAGCCGGCTCCAGAAATTCAGGTTCGTTTTCATAAGCTTGTTTAGAAAAAGTTGACAATGCGTCCCGGCCTTAACGCCAGCGACAATCGAAAACACAAAACTACGGAGCTTCCGGCGGAAACCGTTACGAGGACAGGTACTAGAGTTTTGAGACGAAGAACTTTCGCTAACGCGTCTCACGTTGGCTTGGGCTTTAATCGCTTCTTCATGCTCACTCTCCAATTCCTCGGCGCGGCCGGTCAGGTAACCGGCTCTAAATATTTTTTACGAACAGCCACGCACCGCGGCGTGATGGTCGATTGTGGGCTATTCCAGGGCGGTCGCGCGCTGAACGATATGAACTGGATCGCGCCGCCGATCCAGCTAACGGATGTCGCGAATATCGTACTCACGCATGCGCATCTCGACCACACGGGCTATTTGCCGCGCTTGGTGAAGTCGGGATTTGCGGGACAGGTGTGGTGTACGCCGGCGACGCTGGACGTGACCGGGTACATTCTCCGCGATAGCGCGCATATTCAGGAAGAGGATGCGCAGCACGCGAACAAGCATCACTACTCGCGCCACAAACCGGCGCTCGCACTGTATGCTCCCGAAGACGCGGAGAAAGCGCTCGGACTTTTTAAGGTGCAGGATCGCCACAAAAAGAAAATACTTCCCGACGATATTAGTTTCGAGTATTCCAATGCCGGCCATATTCTTGGCTCCTGTTCTGTGCTGATGGAGAAACGATTCGATGACAGAGGGCCAATTTCTATTCTATTTTCCGGAGATCTGGGCCGCGAAAAACCGATTTATCTCAATCCGCGCGAGGCGCCGCCGGCGGCGGATTTCGTCGTCTGCGAATCGACGTACGGAGATAAGTTTCACGACAAGATCAATCCGGCGGAGGAATTATATGCAATTGTAAAGGACATGCTGGCGTCGAAATCGGTGCTGCTCATCCCGGCCTTCGCGGTCGATCGCGCGCAGGAACTCATTTATTGCCTAAACAAGCTCATGCGCGCGGGAAGGATTCCTGCCATTCCCACCTATGTCGATAGCCCGATGGCAACCTCCGTCACGGCGCTCTACGAAAAATACTGCGAGGAACATACCATGTCGCCGGACGAGCTTCAATCGCCGAACAACAATCCGCTTTCGTTCCCATCGCTGAAATTTACGCAGACGGTCGAGGAGTCGAAGCACCTGAACGATCTGAAAGGCCCCGCGATCATCATCAGCGCCAGCGGCATGGCGACCGGCGGTCGCATCATGCACCATCTGGCCAACCGGCTTTCGAAGCCGGATACGACCGTCCTTTTCACTGGCTATCAAGCCGAGGAGACGCTCGGACGGGATCTGATGAATGGCGCGAAAACGGCAACGATTTTCGGAGAAAAGATTCCCGTCGCCGCGCGCGTCCTTACGCTCACGAATTTCAGCGCGCACTCCGATCAGGGCGAGATTCTGAGTTGGCTCAAACAGCTTCCGAAGCCGCCGAAACGCCTGTTTCTCACGCATGGCGAGGACGGACCGCGCACCGTCCTGAAAGGAGTAATCGAAAAAGCGCTTGGCTGGAATGTGGCATTGCCAAAGCTGAATGAAATCGTGGATTTGACGGCCATCGGTTGATTATTTGTCACGGCAATCGGTAGCGTAAGCGTTCTCGCTTCCGGCGTGGACGGGAACTCGCGTGGAACTCATCCGTCGATTTCTGCATTCGTATTACCGGCCTGTTATAAAACACAGAGATAGGAGTATTACATTGTCATCCTGAGCGAAGTTCGTCCGACGAAGGAGGACGAACGAAGTCGAAGGATCTCTTGAAATCTCCAGAGATCCTTCGACTCCGCAATTCTCCCAGCATCGTCGGCGATGCGGGTCGAATTGCTTCGCTCAGGATGACGGGTTACAAGACCTCGGAACTAACTTGCTCCAAGAACGCTTTTGTTAATATGGCTCGAACCACTCTAAAAAAGCGGCTGAAGCGCATCCTGCGCTCGCCGCGCATGCTGTTCATCACGGGAATTTTAACCGTCCTCGCCGCGACGTTGCTCTTTGCGAACAAAGGCTTGTGGCGCAACATCGAGCTTCATCACCAAATCTCGGAGCGCCGCTCCGAGCTTGCAAAACTGAGCACGGACGAGGAAAGCGTCGCGCGCGCCGTCTCCCTGCTCAAACTCGAAGACGCCTCGACCATCGAGCGTATCGCCCGCGAACGCTACGGCATGAAGCGGCCAGGAGAAATAATTTACACAATGACGAATGACAAATGACGAATGACAAATTTATAGAAATGTTAGCATGGCCGATCCCCGTTCGTCATTTGTCATTCGTCATTCGTCATTGACAATCGGCGTTGACATTGGCGGCACCACCGTAAAACTCGGCGTCATCGATGCTGTGAGTGGGAGGGTTGCGGCGGAATCATCATTCCCAACGCCCCAGACCGGCTCGCACAATGTAGCAAGTGCTATTGCCGAGCAAGCGTGCGAAATAAAATCTGCTTATCCGGAGATTGATCGTCTTGGCGTTGGCACTCCCGGTTCTATGAATCGCGATCGTTCCCTTGTCTGCTATCCTCCGAATTTGTTGGGATGGAAAGAAGAACCGCTCCAGGCGTATCTCAAAGAATTGCTTCCCGAATTCAATCGAATCGAAGTAGATAACGATGCCAACGTAGCGGCTCTCGCGGAATCGCGTCACGGCGCGGGACGCGGGCTTTCGCATTTTCTGCTCGTCACGCTGGGAACCGGAATCGGCGGCGCGATTTATTATACTCCCCCTCCTATGGAGCGAAGCGGAATAGGAGGGGGCTGGGGGGTGGTTCCCCGTGGCGAGATTTACCGCGGTCAATCCGGTGGAGCCGGAGAATTCGGCCACACCTCGATTGATCTCAATGGCCCGCCCTGTAATTGCGGCTCGCGCGGTTGCATCGAAGCCTATCTCGGCCAGCATTACCTCTCGGAGCGAACAAGAAAAAAAATGATGGATAATCCTTCGATTTCATCTGTGCTTCGCGCAGAAAAGAACGAACTCACTCCGAAAATCATAGCCGACACCATGAATGCCGGCGATGCCTTCGCCCGAAGCGTATTCGAAGAAGCGGGAATGCTTTTGGGCGCCGCGCTGGCGAATGTAGCAAATCTTCTCGATATGCACGTCTTCATTCTTGGCGGCGGCGTGGCGGAAGCGGGAACTGTTCTCTTCGATTCGACGCTCGCCACGCTTCGCTCGCGGGTGCTGGCAAATTTACGACCGATCGTGGAAATCCGCAAAGCGCATCTCGGCAACCGCGCGGGAATCGTTGGCGCGGCAATGCTGGTGGCGGATTAGCTCACAAATAAATCCCATTCGCAGCACTTTTCTTGCATACGTCGTTGAATTGTTGTATTTTTGCCGTATGAAGATTCTCTCCTTAGCTCTATTTTTCGTTCTTGTGCGAGGAAATGCCGCCGCGCAAGAGGTGCAAGTCCCATTCGATTCCGCAGGGACGATTCAGGTTATCAACCAAGATTTGGAGAAAAAGCTGGACTTGTTTCCATCCTACGCTAATTTTCTCGAGGCCCGGCTTTACCGGGAACCGGATACTTCTTACATCATCGAAATCACTTCCTTCGAGAATGGCCAGCTTGTAAAAGACCGCCTTCCCAAAAGCGCGAGCGCTGTCAGATCACTTCGCGAGGATGTCGATGCGCGGCTCGGCCCGCAAGCATCAACGGTGAAACTCAACCAGGTTTCGCGATCTAAGTTTGTTCTATGGGAAACCCTTTTTTCAATCTTTGGATACGGGCCGGCGATTATCTCCTCTGTAGCTTGGAACAACGGTGCGATCGGCAGCGGAGTCGAATTGATCATTGGAGGGTCAGGCTACCTACTTTCATCCCTCTTGACTGAAAATGCTGCAATGACCGATGGAGATGCATCGCTAGCTCTCGGAGGAGCATTTTTGGGGGCGGCGCATGGAGCGCTCTTGGATGATTTTCTCTCTAAGGGTAACCCTGGGCGTGAAATGGGTGCATTCACATCGCTCATCAGCGTTACTGAAACGGGTATTGGCTATGCCATCGCATCCAAAAACAATATGACCGAAGGTACCGCCGATGTCATTCGTTATGGAGGATTATTCGGGATATGGGACGGGGCGGGACTTGCGCTCATAATCAATAACTCACCATCACCCTCTCTTTGGACAGGTCTCTCGCTTGCAGGATCGGCCGCCGGATTGGCGGCTGGAGCGATCATGGCGAACGAGGATCCCTACTCTCGTGGCAATGCCTCGGCGGTATTGTCCGGCGGCGTATTCGGCCCCGTTATACCACTCGTCATCTATGGCTCGACGATTTCTTACAACACTTCCAAAGCTCCGACTACCGGGCTCGCACTTGCGGGAGTCGCCGGGAATATAGGTGGCGTAGCACTTGCCAGCTCTCTGATGCATAATAGGAATCTCTCGACCGCTGAAGGAACCGCTGTTATACTTGGAACTTCAGCAGGATTTCTTATTGGACTTGGAGTTGGGATCATCTTAACTTCAAACTCTCGATTCGATAATTTTCCCTGGGCTCTTTCTCTACCAATAGCGATTGGGACAGCAGCAGGATTCGGCATTACCGTAGTGACGATTGGCAAGGGCACGGGTGACAAACCATCCACGGGCTGGAACTTCGACGCCAATCCCGGCGCACTCATGGGCGCGTTGATGCCGCAACACCGAACGGGTGCGCCGATTTCGATACCCGCCTTTTCAGCACGCTGCGATTTCTAATGTCAATGCTGTAAAATATTTATAATGACTTTCCTCGAAAAAATAACATCCGCGCAAGCGAAGAGCGGCTCAATGCTCTGCATCGGACTCGATACCGATTGGCGAAAGCTTCCCGAAATTCTGGATGACGACAAGAATCCCGTTCTCGCGTTCAACAAAGCGATCATCGACGCGACGAGCGATCTCGCCTGTGCCTACAAATTACAGATCGCCTATTACGAAGCCTACGGCGAACGGTGTTACGAGACCATCCAGGAAACGCTCGAATACATTCCCAAACATATTCTCACCATCGGCGACGTGAAGCGCGGCGACATTGGCGCGACAAGCGAACAATACGCCTACGCCTGGCAGGAACTGTTCCCGTTCGACGCGATCACGATCAATCCACTTATGGGTACGGATGGCGTCGAGCCGTTTTTGCGGCGCGAAGACCGTGGCGTATTTTTTCTCGGCTTAACTTCGAATCCGGGTGCGCGGGATTTTGAATATCTCGACCTCATGAATGGGAAAAAACTCTATGAAGAAGTAACGGACAAAGTCCGCGAATGGAATACGCCGAAGAAGAACGCAGGACTCGTCGTCGGCGCGACAAAGCCACAGGAACTACGCATGTTACGCCAGCGCGCGCCGGAACTTCCGTTTCTCATTCCCGGCGTCGGCACGCAGGGGGGAACGATGGAGGAAGTGAAGGCCGCGAATGGGGATGGAATCGCAATCGTCAATGTGAGCCGAGGAATAGCAGGCGCTTCCAAAGGATCGGACTTCGCGGAAGCGGCAAGAGCAGCGGCGAGGAACTTCGTCTGAACCGGGGATGTGAACCGGGATTACGCGGATTCAAGCGGATTACGCGGACGATTTCGAGGATTAATCCGTTTGTAAAGTCTTGTGGCGCGTGGCCCGAACTTTTTCGGATTCGCATGTGAAGCATTATGTGCGACGCAATGTAATTTCAAGCGACCTCGCTCACTCAACACCATCCATTAATCGTCCGCGTAATCCGCTTGAATCCGCGTAATCCCGGTTCTTCCCTCCCCGAATCCTTTCTCCGCGAGATATGGAAAGACCACACGAACTTTCTTGTCACGCCGGTCCTGCTCTCGGATGGCTCGCCAGTTCATCTCATTGATTGCGGCGTCGAGAACACTCATCGCGGCGGCCCGGATTTTCTCGGCGCGCGAATCGCGATGGATGGCATGCAACTAAGCGGGGATGTCGAACTGCATATCACGCCCGATGGCTGGCTCGCGCATAAGCACGATGGCGATGCGCGGTATTCGAATGTGGTTCTTCACGTGGTACTCGAAGATTCGGAAGAGCGAGTTGGCCCTCCCGTGCCGCAATTAATTCTTCGCGATAATCTCGCATTCAATCGTGCGGATTTGTGGGATGCGCTTTTTCGCAAGCTTTACGACCGCTCGCCCGAACTGCCATGTTTTCCGCACAACATCCTCGTGCCGATGCGCTTCAAGCGTAAGGTGTTGGAACAATTTGGTCAAGCGCGTCTCGAAGAATTGATCGACCGTGTCACGCTGCCGGAAACGGAAATCGTATCCGAAGCACAACTGCTCGAACGAGCCTATCAACTCACGATGGACGCGCTTGGTTATTCGCAAAACCGCGCACCATTCCGCGAGCTATCTTCGCTGCTTCCGCTTTCACGTTTGCGTTTTGTTCGAAATTCGTTTAGCGAAAACACGAGCATTACGTTTGAGGCTCTCTTTTTCGGCGTGGCGGGACTATTGCCAAAACCATCGCTCGCATTCGATAACGACACCAACGAATATCTTCTGGAACTAAATGCTCGTTGGAATGCCATTCAGCAATCCCTTCGGTTTCCGGAAGTGTTGGCCGAGCATGAGTGGGCTTTTTTTCGCATTCGTCCTGCTAACAGCCCGCACCGACGCGTTGCACTCGCCGCTGCGCTCGCGGAGAAATATTTCAGCCGCGAGGATTGGGATTTCCGTAGAGATTTCTTCGAGCGCGGGCCAATAGTGAATACCGGCGAGAGGCCGTTTTGGGAATCGCACACGTCTTTTTCTGCGGGATTGCCCGCTCCGCAGTCGCTTTTGGGCGAGGAGCGAGGCTCCGCCATTTGGCTGAATGTGATTCTTCCGGCTCGAATAGCCAGACTTCGAACGGAGCCGGAAAGTCCATCCCAACGCCAGCGTGAACGCGCGCTTATTGAAGAATGGGGTTCAGCACGGACGATGTCGAGCGCAAAATACCTTTCTGTCATCGAACAGGAACTTCTGGAAGGCGAAAATGTTAGCTCCGTGCGCTCGGAACAGGGTGCGCTTTTGCTTCAGAGAAACTTCTGCCAGAAGCTCCGATGTTCTGAGTGCCCCATCGGCCATCGCCTTATCGAAAAAGGCTGGAAACCGTTGGGGAAAGTATGAAATATGAAGTATGAAGTATGAAATGGGCTCGTTTCCCAAATTCATACTTCATACTTCAAACTTCATACTTGGCATCGCGGGAGTAACTCAGTTGGTAGAGTGCGACCTTGCCAAGGTCGATGTCG
>PLYO01000042.1:89489-92380 GCA_003151825.1 Ignavibacteriota bacterium | reverse complement strand
CGGGCAGCGAGCTTTCCGCGCTGCTCTTAGAAAGCCGAAAAATTAAGGAGCTGCACCCACGATTTAATTCGATGGAGCGGCGCTACAAACCGCAAAGTTTCCTTCGGCTTGACGTACAAAACGATTTTCCAGAACTAACTTTCATCCGGGAACCAGCTCCGGACGGTGCGGAGTATTTCGGCCCGTTCAAATCCCGCGATGCGGCCGAGGCGCTCATGGAAATTCTGGATCGTGCCTTCAAGCTGAGAAAGTGCGGCGAAAAATTTCGGATCGGCGCGGATGTTAAGCCCTGTATTTACTACGAAATGCACCGCTGTGACGCGCCGTGCGCGCTTTTGCAATCGAAAGAAGAATATCGCAAAGAAGTTACGCGCTTGCAGGAATTCCTGGCCGCCGGCGATGAAGGAATTTTGGCGCACGCCGAGCGCCTGATGCGCGAAGCCGCCGATCGGCTCGATTTCGAGGAAGCGGAGTTTTTCAAACGGCGGCTCTTCGAGCTTCGCCGCGTGCTCGGCTCCGGCGAACGACCATCCGCCAGCTTCAGCTCGAACGATTTTGTGATATTAAACCCCCTCCTTTTCAAGGAGGGGNNAGGAGGGGCGCATCGTCGGCGATGCAGGGGGTGGTCATGAAGAGTGCGAAGTATATTTCGTGCGGTTCGGACAGTTGATGAAGCAGATGGTTCTCGGCGCAGGCCATCTCGCAATTGCCGAGCAATGGTTTGCGCGTCAGCTTCGCCTATACTATGGTCCGACTTCCGCCATTCCACCCACCGCCGGCAAGCCCGAAATCGATGAGATGCGCATTCTTTCCAAATGGGTCGAAGAAAGCCGGAAAAAAGGAAGCCAAATTATTTATATCGAGCAGAATTGGGAATTGTCTACGGAAAAACTTGTGGGTAGCTTACAAGAAATTCTCAAAACAACGAATGGCGAAACGACGGCAAATGAAGTTCACGCATAGCGCGAGAAGAATCTTACTTTGCTGCCGATGAAACTGTAATCGTTAGCGGTAGCCGTGACCTTCAGGTCACGGNNTGACCTAAAGGTCACGGCTACAAGACAAAGCTTCACAGCACCCGCCTGACGGCGGGTACTGTTGCGTCTGTTCCCAAAATAGAGTAACTTAACTTTATCGTGCCATCGGCGCGCGACCGCCTCGCACGGCTGGGCCGGCGCCATGTCCGCCGCGACCGTGGCCTGTGGCACCCCAATGTCCTTCGACAAAGCGGTAGCGTCCGCCATGATGCGGATAGCGCGGTCCATACCACACATATCCAGGATGCGGTGGGCGATCCCACCTGCCCGGAACCCAGACGTATCCCTGCGCGGCATAGTCCCACCGGTGGTAACCCGGCACCCATGCGGCCTCGGGATAGGGCGCTGCGACAACTACTTCCTGGCGCGGCGGCGGCGGACCGATGTGAATATCGAAACTGATCTGCGCGATGGCCGGCGCGGCCAGCGCGAGTATCCCGCAGATGCTTATTACTTTTATTAGATTCGCATGTCGTATCTCCTTTTTATTTATGTGTCTAATCGTTAGACGTATGTTCATACGCAATTCGTTTAAAGAGTGATACAGCGAAGAGCTACGATTTTCATTAATTGTTCTTAAGGAAATTATGGGTGGTCTGTAGCGATGAAATAATTATGGATGTAATGGAGCCATTTTGCCACCACAAAAAATCATTTTTCTCGGCCGCTAATTAAAGTTCATGGAATTTGGTTTAAGACTAATTCTATAATCCGCAGCCCATGGACGGGCTTCGGGAGATGCCGGGCATTCTAAGCCCCATTTCCGGCGAAGGGCGCCGGTTTTTACATCGGCGCCTCCAGGCAGAGCACTACCAGCACCTTAATACCACACATGCAGGACGAATTGCAATCAGAAGAACAGCCGGTCACTACGGAGCCTATGCCCGGTAGCGACGATGAGAACCCCGTCGCCGAAGCAGCGCCCACGCGCGCTCCCGCGGCTACCGCAAGCAGCTACCGCGATATTATCGCGGAACGGTTGGCCCGGAAAACACCGCCCGCGACGAGCGGCGGCCGCGAGGCTCCCACGCACAGCCCGATGGCGCATTCCTCGGACATCGAGTTCACTCAAAAACCGGCGTCACTGCCGGAAGGGATGATACTTGCCTCACGGCAGCCGAGCGATCAATCGCTTACCTCAGAGATCGAAACCAGCGCCGCGCAGCAGGAAACTTCCGGCATCGAATCCGGGGGTCCTGAAGCAGAAGGCTCCCCATCGAGCCGCGATCGCATGCGGCAAAGACAGCAGGAACGCGCAGCCCTTCGTAGGCAGCCCCCGCGAAGCCGAGAGCCGAGATACGAGGAAAGCGCAGTGTCCGAAAACCAGCTCTTCAACGAAGAGCCAGCGGCGGAGAACGCGGAGGCACGAGAAAGAAAAGATATTATCACTGAACGCATGTCCCGGCAAGCATCGCCCACGATGCAAGGCGAGCCACGCGAGCCGAGGCGTCCGGAACGCCGGCGCGAAGAAGGTTCTCGCGGTGGGCCGCCAGTGGGTCAATCGCCACGCGAACGGACGCGCGAGGCAATCCCACGGGCACGGCCAGAGCTGCCTGAAGGACTCACACTGCGAAGCGCGCAGCCCAAAGCAGCCGAGGAGCCGCGCAAACGCGAGCCACTTCCGCAGCGACGCACCTCCGAACGGGCAGCGCGAGCCGAAACCGTACCCGTTCCAGAAAAAGGCGGAGACGCCGCGACCGGGCTTGGCATGAAGCTCGGAATTTCCGTCATCGTACCACTATACAACGAGCAGGATTCGCTCCGAGAGCTAACGGCAGCGCTCAAACAGCAACTCGCCCGGCTGGCCGGGCCAAAATATGAAGTGCTCTTCGTCAACGATGGCTCGACCGACCG
>PLYO01000042.1:0-89436 GCA_003151825.1 Ignavibacteriota bacterium | reverse complement strand
TCAAGCTGCACGATTTCAATTGCGGTCTCAAAGCCTATCGCAAAGAAGTGACCGAAAGCCTGCAAGTGTATGGCGAACTGCACCGCTATCTGCCCGCGCTCGCGTATTGGCAGGGTTTCCGCGTAACGGAAATCCCGGTCACGCACCATCCGCGCAAGTTTGGAAAATCAAAATTCGGGTCGAGCCGATTCTTTAAAGGATTTCTCGATTTGCTGAGCATCGTGTTCACCAACCGCTATGGCAAGCGGCCGCTGCATCTGTTTGGAACAATCGGGACCCTTATGGCAATCGCCGGATTTGCGATTGACATTTGGCTTACCGTCGAATGGGCACTTGGGCGAACCTCGCTTTCAAACCGCCCTATTCTTCTTCTGGGGCTGCTGCTCATCTTAGTTGGCGTGCAGCTTATTTCGATTGGACTCTTAGGCGAGATGATCGTGAAAAATGCCGCATCGAAATCCGCGCCAGTTTACACCAAGGAAAAAGGCCATCCCTCTGCCGAAGCGCGGGAGCGCCGGGCTTCCCGCGTCGGAAGAATGCCAAGGCCTCGGAGAAATTAAGAGGTAAGAAGTAAGAGGTNNGAGGTAAGAGGTAAGAAGTAAGAGGAATTTAAATGGCGGAGAGTGTCGTTCGAGCAAAGAGTTTTAAGTTCGGAATACGAATTGTTAAATTATCGCAGCACTTGGTCGATAAGAAGAGGGGCTTTGTGCTTGCCGATCAGGTGCTGGCTTCGGGTACTTCTATCGGCGCTAACCTGGAAGAAGCGTTCGCGGCAGTGTCGAGGAAGGAATTTATTGCAAAGAATGCGATTTCATACAAAGAAGCCCGCGAGACACACTATTGGCTGAGGCTCTTAAAAGAAAGCGAGATGATCGAACCAAAACTCGCCGATTCACTTATAGCTGACTGCGAAGAACTCTGTAAGATCCTAAGCGCAATAATCAAATCCACCCGCGGCCGCAGCTAATCATTTTACCTCTTACTTCTTACCTCTTACNNTCTTACCTCTTACTTCTTACCTTTTTCGACCATCCGTTGCTGATACACCACGATTGCCGTCAGTTCCGTGGGGACATTCCCTGCGCGCCGAATAAGCGCGAGGGCGTCCATTGCGACGGCTGTCCATACTACGATCCCGTCACGGAAAACATCCTCGTTATCAAGCTCGGCGCTGCGGGTGATGTGTTGCGTACCACGCCGCTTTTGACGCCACTTCGCAAGCAGCATCCTCATGCGCGAATTTGGTGGCTTACCCATTCGCCAGAGTTGATTCCTAAATCTCGTGTTGACCGGATTCTTTCGTGGAAATCGGAGAATCTCGAAATTCTCCACGCGCTCCATTTTTTGCGCATTCTCAATCTCGATAAAGATCATTATGCCTGCGCGCTCGCCTCCTCGCTCAAGGCAGATACGAAGGAGGGTTTCGTGCTCGGCACATTTGGCGAAGCGGAACCTGCGAACGAGCGCGCTAAAGCCAAATTCGTTACCGGCATTTTCGATGACGTCAGTCTCGAAAATCACAAGGACTATCCGACCGAACTATTCGAGATGTGCGGCTACGAATTCCAGGGCGAAGAATATATTCTCGATCTACCGCCACGGGAAGAATTCCCAACACTTGACGCATCGCGTCCCATCGTGGGGCTGAATACCGGTGCGGGCGCGCGGTGGACTTCGAGGCTTTGGAACATCGAGCACTGGGTCGAGCTTGCCGAACGCATTCATACCTCCGGAAAAAACGTGTTGCTCTTAGGCGGGCCGGATGAAGAGGCGCGGAACTGTGAAATTCATCGCAGGACGGACGGCAAGGCGCAATATATCGGCTATTTTCAGCTTCAGCAGTTTATCGCGCTCATGCAATACACAGAACTCGTCGTCACCGGCGTTACGATGGGATTGCATCTTGCCATTGCCTTGAAGAAAAAAATAGTTCTCATCAACAATATCTTCAATCCGCATGAATTTGGGAATCTTTATGGATTAGGCGAAATCGTTCAGCCGGACGCTGAGTGCAAATGTTTTTTCCGTGGCGAGTGCATCAATCCCGATTATTTCTGCCTCGATCGCCTCGGCGTGGAAAAAGTTTTCGCCGTGCTCGAACGTGTGTGGGCCACTCCCAACGGCAAGCATACGCAAGCGCCTCTACAGATGCCGGGGCTAATCAACCAGCCCTAATTCTTCACCCCGCTGCCGCTCTCGTTCCGCATTGTGGCGGATGAGATTGCCGGGATGGGCGTGTTTCTCTTTGTGACGCATAAGGAGCTTTTCGAGCACCTTCATGGCGATGTCGATGGCCTTGTGGGTTTCGTCCGAGGATTCTTTGATCGCGAGTGTTTCGCCGCGTACCCCGATGATGGCTTCGAACGTCTTCTTATGCCCGTTCGAGCCTTCCTGATCGACGATGAACTCTGCGCTGACGATGTAGGAGTGCGCTCCATCGAAAAATTTATTCGAGATGCGCTCGAACTCGTTGGTGATATACTTTTGGATGGCTTCGCGCGCCGCCTCATGGCGCACTTGAATTCTAATATTCATAATAGTAATTGATAAGATGTAAAATATGTAAAACTAAACTAATTGTACTGCCAAACCCCGGTAAAGTAACATCGCCGGTTCGAAATTAATACCCGAAATCCTACGGTTCCGTCCCGCTGCGGGGATGGGCCTGATCGTAAACGGATTTCATGCGCTCGACGGTCAGATGGGTATAACGCTGGGTCGTGCGCAGGGATTCATGTCCCAAAATTTCCTTGACAGCACGAAGATCGGCGCCGTGATCGAGCAAATGCGTTGCCGCTGTGTGCCGCAGCATGTGCGGATGGGCGCGCGGAATATCCGGCAAACCCTCGAATGCTTTCGAGACGATAGAATAGACCATGCGCGGAGTCAGGCGCTTGCCGTTTTTGAGAAGAAAAAGCGGTTGCCCCTTCACCGCACCACCCCCCAGCCCCCTCCTCTTGTCAGAGGAGGGGGAGTTTAAATATTCTTTAATTGCCTGAATTGCTTTTGCGCCGATGGGCACTATGCGCTGCTTCGATCCTTTGCCAAGCACGCGGACGGTCCGCGCTTTCAGATCGAGTTCGCTCAAATCGATCGAGCATAGTTCCGAGCGGCGTAATCCGCTGGAATAAAGTAATTCCAGAACAGCACGGTCCCGCAGCGAAAGGGTCTCATCCTTCATCCTTACGGCTTCATCCTTCATCCCTCCGCCTTCATCCTTTCTTTGGGCGAGCACATCTGCCATCGCGCGTTCGCTGACAACGTTGGGAAGTTGTTTCTCCGCTTTCGGAGTCTTCAGCAATCGCGCGGCATTGAACTCGAAAATACCCTGCTTGACCAAAAATTTCACGAACGATCGGACAGCCGCAAGCTTGCGCCCAATCGAGCTTGCCTTTAGAAGTGCTGAGTGCTGAGTGCTAAGTGCTGAGTGCTGAGTGCTAAGTGCTGAGTGCTGGGATTTTTTCTCCGTGATTTGTCCGGAAAGTATTTGTAAATACCTGCGAAGCGCATAGAGATCGTCATGCGTGCCGGCAAGGACGAGCCGGTCGGATTTCAGAATGCGATAGAGATCGACCAAATCGCCTTCATACGCCTCGATCGTTTTCGGGCTTGCCTCGCGCTCGTGCTCGAGGTATTCCAAAAAGGCTCGGAGCCATCGGGGGAAATCGGCGTAAAAATCGATCATGTTCCCCCCTCCTTATTAAGGAGAGGGAGGTCTGGTCCGATTCCCCTCTCCTTACCAAGGAGAGGGGTTAGGGGAGAGGTTTCCTTGCCACGGTGAGATTCGCTCGACCTCTCCCCCGGCCCCTCTCCTTGGTAAGGAGAGGGGAGAATTTTTGTTCCCCTCTCCTTACCAAGGAGAGGGGTTAGGGGAGAGGTTTTGTGCAGCATTTCAATAGTCGAATCGATAGCATGAAGGACTTTTTCAATATCGCTAAAAATTTCTTCGTCTCGAAAGCGAAGAAATCGAATGCCATATTCCTCGATCATTTTTTGGCGAATGGCATCCCGTCCTGCTGCAAACTCTTTATCGTGAGAACTGCCATCGAGTTCGATAGCAAGCTTTACCGATGGCGCATAAAAATCAATGACGAAGCCATGGACGCTATATTGGCGCTTTATTTTCGTTCCAACTCGCTGTTCGCGTCGAACATACGACCAGACAATCTCTTCCGACTTCGTGGAATGCTGCCGGAGTTCACGCCGGCGGTCGAGCATGCTCGATTTGTTATAGACCTGCGTCATAAATTTTTGAGATCGCTGCGTACTTCAACCTCTCCCCGGCTCCTCTCGCATACTTCAACCTCTCCCCCTGCCCCTCTCCTTGGTAAGGAGAGGGGAGTATAGTGTTCCCCTCTCCTTACCAAGGAGAGGGGTTAGGGGAGAGGTTCCCCACGAAAGAGTTTAATGCACCCGGTCGGAGCCGCTCAGCATCACACGTCCTCGCGGTGAAAAAGGAGCGTCGAAGTGAAAGATCATGCTCGCCACGAATTCCTTGACTTCTTCGAGCGAAGCATCGGGTACGCCGGAAAGCATGATGCGGTCGATCATAAACTCCAAATCGGAATCGGAGAGAATGCCAAGTTCGAGCATTTGCATCATGAAGCCTCGTGCTTCGCGGGAAATGACCGAGCTTTCGATTTCGTGATACACGCGAAAGCTTGCAGGGCTTTGCGGAGCGCCAAGCACATTGTGCTTTTTGCCGAACGGCATGGAGAGAATGAGCGGGTCTTCGGAACCTTGTGAAAATTTATCGATCAGCCAGGAAAAGGCCGTCGAAATTTCAATCTCGCTGAAACCGCGCACCGAAAGTGGCTTCAGGTCAATTTCAGCGAGCGCCTTGTTTTCCTTAATCTCCGTAAGGAGAAAGAAAACGATCTCCATGATACGCTCTCGGCCGGACCCGAAGTTCGGGCCGGCAGCACTTTGTTCGAGCGAGTTATTCGCATTCATCGTTGAACATCTCTAAAAAAATAAGAACCGGGGCAACCAAAATTTCGCAATGCTCTCCAGTCAAAAGCTTATTCATGGGCGCTTGCCTGAATCGCAACAAGATACCAACGCTCCCTGTTTCGCATTTGTTTCCGGTCTTTTACCGATTTATCGCCAAACCCCGCCAGGTGCAAAACGGCATGAATAACGAGGCGCAGAAGCTCCGATTCGAGGGTCGCTCGGTAACGCCGGGCGTTTTCCCGCGCCCGTTCCACGCTTAGGTAAACTTCCGCTTCGATCGCATCCGGCGTCCGTTCAAGTTCGAAGGTGATAACGTCCGTCAATGAGTCATGCCCAAGCGAAGCGCGATTGATTTCGAGCAGTTCATCGTCCGCCATCGCAACAAGCGATAGATCGAATGACCGAACGTTCGGCATCTCCGTATCGGAGACGAACTGGGCCGCGCGTTTCATCTTCGCGCGAAGTGATGGGGAAATTCCAAAAAATTTTCGAGCGCGCGATGTTTGCGTTAGCCGAAATCGCACTTTTGGCTTTGGCGCAGCCACCGCCTACTCCTCGTTGCGAAAAACCTCCGTGTGCTCCGCAAAAATTTTCATCGCAACGGCGGCGCGAAGGTCTTCGTCGCCGACATCGGCAAGCTCCATCGGCCCGAGCGATTCCGAGATATTCATATACACCTGAATTGCGCCGCGCGAGCTGAGCGTAAGCATCGAAAGTTTTCCCGGTGCGGGGCGCGAGTAAAACGCCGCTTCTTCCGTCGCGGCAAGCAAGCGGATTTCCTCGATGCCGTGAAGCTCGACAATCCCCAGCGCCGAGGTGACGACAGCGCAGGCGTCGCCATCAGCCTCTAAAAGATTAATTTCGAGCAGCGGGCTTTCGCCGGCCATCGGGCCGCCGCCTTCGCTGCGGGCGGTACGATAGATGAGAATATTCGCCTCCCGCGTCCCCAAACCCGTTTCGCGGGCGTCCGAGACCGCGATACCCTCTAAGGTATCGGCCAGCCGTTCGATCAATTCCGGTCGTAATAGCATGTTTTTTGAACTTCCCGCCTACCACGGTTCATTCTTCGGCTACGAAAATACGAAATAATTCGGGGCGGGCGGGTGAGAGTGGAAACGCAGAGGACCCTGCTATCCCTATTTTCGAGAACCGCAATACTACTTTGTTCGTTTTTCGAGGTATGAATTTAGCCACGGTTGCGGCCCATCGGTCGCAAATTCTCGCGCTTGCAGAAAAGCATGGCGCCCGTAATGTGCGGGTCTTTGGTTCGGTCGCTCGTGGGAACGCTTCCACGTCCAGCGATCTCGATTTGCTCGTCTCGCTGGGGCCGAAACGAACGCCGTTTTTTCCGGGTGGCCTGAAATCCGATCTGGAAGAACTCTTGGGATGTGAGATTGACATTGTAACCGAAAATGCCCTGCACCGGCTTATCCGCGATCAAATTCTGCGCGAAGCCCGTCCGGTATGACTGGCGATAAACTGTACCTCACGCATATTCTCGAATGTATCGAGCGCATCGAGCTATACACCCGGCACGACCGCGATCGATTTTTGAACGACCCGATGGTGCAGGATGCAGTATTACGAAATTTGCATACCCTTGCGGAGTCTTCCACCCGCATCTCGCCGGACGTTATTCACTACTTCGAGGAAATTCCCTGGAAAGAAATGCGCGCGTTCCGGCATGTGGTTGTGCATGATTATCTCGGACTCGATCTCGACCAAATATGGGATATTGTTCAGGTCGATCTTCCCCCGTTAAAGAATGCGGTGGAAATTGCGCTGCGAAAATTTCCGTGAGCAATGATGGGGATGGTCGGACTGGAAGCACCGACCTGCGCGGAAGGGTGATTATTTGTGGAAGCGGATGATGACGTAACGATTAACGGTTGCATCCGCAAAATTTGCCGTTATACTAAAATTTTGGGCACTAGTAAATCGCCCATACGCCTGAATGTTATATTTGAAGAAGGCATTCTTAGCAAGGTCTCCATTTGCTTCAAAGACAACATCACTATCTGACTCACTTAAAAAGGGCACAGCAATTGCACTGTATGAGGTAGCATCTATCGGTGTATAGCACCCGCCGGCAATCATATAATCCTCTGAATCAAGTTCTTGCTTTGCATAATTGTCATTCTGAGAAAATGTAATGAGTTGAGAGGAACTGATGTCCACCATCCCGTTCAAGGTATCGCTGCCGCTTTCGGTATCCCACTCTCCATATCCCGGCTGGGGAGAACTTTGATGTGAACCGCTGTAGCTCGACCCCATACTGAAATTCGTTCCACTCCATGTCAAAGGTTTTATGGTCGGTGGACTGCCACACGGATTTGCAGTAAACCACTGTGCGGAATAAGACGTATCCGCACGGGCTTGCCAGGTAAAGTCCACATAGGGCATCGTCTGCAACAGCGCCAAATTAAAATGCCGCGCAACTATTGAAAGTAGTCCCGTCTGCTTTGCAATGGTTTGCCCGCTCGTGGTATCGGCTAAGGTGACTTGAACGCTGTATGTCCCTGCCGAATCGTAAACGTGGGTAATGCTGGTATCGGTGGTCGAAGCTTTTGTGGAATCGCCGAATAGCCACTCATATTTCCAGGAGGGTTTTGTCGAATCGGCATAATGCGCGCGGAACGTGACCGTATCGAAGACTCGCGCCGAATCGGGAACGGTAATCGAGAGCGGGTTCGCCGCGGGCTGCGTGGGCGTCGTCGGCGATTTGCACGAGGGAAGCATCGCCGCAAAAAGCAGCGCGATGAAAGGACTCAGCCATCGGATTCGGGCTTGCATAACGGAACTAACACAATCCTCAGGAAAAGGTGCAGGAGGGATTTATTTTTGACCTATTTTATAAAAACTGGTGATTGTCATTCCCGCGAACGCGGGAATCCAGATCTCGGAGAAACGAAATTTTCAAGGGCATTCAAGAACTGGATTCCCGCGTTCGCGGGAATGACATGTCAGACTTTCAGCGCGTTTATGAATCTATCGCCCTGCGTCAATTCGATGACTTTTGCTATATCCTCCGAGACATTTCTATCCTCATCCAAATGCGGGACCCGCTTGCGAACAAGCTCATGCGCCTTGCCGCTGCCGCGTCCGGGCGCGAGCGGCGCGAGAAAGTCGATGCCCTGCGCGGCGCAAAGAAGTTCGATGGCAAGCACGGTCTCGACGTTTTTCACAACCGATTGCAATTTCAGCGCGGAAATCGATCCCATCGAATTATGATCTTCCATGTTCGCGCTCGTCGGAATAGAATCGACGCTTGCGGGATGGGCGAGAACTTTATTTTCGCTCACAAGCGCGGCGGCGGTATATTGCGCGAGCATGTAGCCGGAGTTCAGTCCGCCGTGATTGGTGAGAAATCGTGGCAGTCCGTTCGAAAGCGCGCCGTTGACTAATCGCTCCGTTCGCCGCTCGGAAATGCTCGCAAGTTCCGAGAGCGCGATGGCGAGAAAATCGAGCGAAAAGGCAATGGGCTCACCGTGGAAATTGCCACCTTCCAAATGCGCGCCAGCCAACAAACCACCCCCTGCCCCCGCCTTGGAAAGGCGGGGGTTCTCGCTATCAGGAATAATCAGCGGATTATCCGTTGCGGAATTAATCTCTATCGTCAGTGTTCGTTCGGCAAACTCGATGGTGTCCCGCACCGCGCCGTGGACTTGTGGAATGCAGCGAATGGAATACGCATCCTGTACGCGCGGATCGTTCGCGCGATGGGATTGTCGGATTTCGCTGCCCTCGATCAAGCGGAGCATACGAGCAGCGACGAATTGCTGCCCCTTATGTGGCCGCGCGGCATGAATGCGTGGGTCGAAGGCGGTATCCGTCGCACGCAGTGCTTCGAAGGACATCGCTCCGGCAATATCTGCAATATCGGCAAGCTGCTTCGCGCGGTGCAGCGCAAGGCAGCCGATAGCAGACATCATTTGCGTGCCGTTGATAAGGGCTAAACCCTCCTTAGCTTCTAAGACCAGCGGAAGAATGTTTGCTTTCACCAGAGCCTCCAAGGAGGACGTCTGCGTCCTATGGGACGTATGTGTCCCATGGGGCGAATGGGTTGTTTCGGGAATAGTTACGAAACCCTCGCCAGTCAGCGCCAGCGCCAAATGCGCGAGCGGCGCGAGATCGCCGGAAGATCCCACGCTGCCGCGCGAAGGAATCACCGGAAGAATATCGGCAGCCAGGAATTTCAAAAGCTGCTCGATCGCAACTAACCGAATTCCGGAGCAGCCCTTCGCCAGTGCATTCGCACGCAGCAGCAGCAGCGCGCGGACGACTTCCGGCGCGAGCGGCTCGCCCACGCCCGCCGCGTGGGATCGCAATAAATTTTGCTGAAGCTGGCGCAACTCGCCCTGCGGAATGGTGACATTCGCAAATTCGCCGAAGCCCGTCGTGATGCCGTAAATAATTTCGCCGCGCTCGACCCACTCCTCCACAAGCTGCCGCGAGCGGGCAATTTTTTCCTTCGCTTCTTCCGAAATACGAACGTCCGTTTCCTCGCGCCGCGCGACTCGGGCGACGTCTTCGAGGGTGAGGGAATTGCCGTCTAATATAATCACGGTACAAAAATACGACTATTATCGGTAGGGACGTGCTGCGCACGTCCTTTTCTGCTTCAAGAATAAGAGGGCGGGCATAGGAAAAGGACGTGCACAGCACGTCCCTACCGTTCTTCGGCGTATTTTTGTATCATGAAGTTGTACCACAACATCGGAAAGCTCTACACTCCACGCGGTTTCGCGGCGGCGCGGGGCAGCGCAATGGGTGAAATCGAGGAGATCGAAAATGCTGTAATCCTAGTGCGCGACGATGGCACGATCGAATACGTGGGTCAACCCCCCCCCGTCCCCCTCCTTGAAAAGGAGGGGGAGGTTGAAAGTATTGATTGCCGGGGTCTCATCGCGCTGCCGGGGTTTGTAGATTCCCACACGCATTGCGTCTTCGCCGGCGAACGGAGCTTAGAATTTGCCATGCGTGCCGAAGGGAAACCCTATCAGGACATTGCGCGGATGGGCGGCGGAATTCTTTCGTCCGTCCAACACGTCCACTCCGCGTCCATTGATAATATCGTTGCCTATTCCAAGCCCTTTGTCGAGCGGGCACTTTCGCTTGGCACCACCACGATGGAAATAAAATCCGGCTATGGTCTTCGGGCGGAAGAAGAACGAAAGCTTCTCGAAGCCGCAAAACGGCTTGGCGAAGAAACACCAATGGAAATCATAAAAACCTATCTCGGCGCTCATGCAGTGCCCCAAAATGTCCCTCAAGTCGATTATGTCCTTGAAGTCCTTGAGAAACAATTGCCCGCACTTCATACGATGGCCGAGTTCTGCGACGTCTTCATGGACGAAGGATATTTTTCTAAAGAAGAAACCATTCAAATATGCAGCCGTGCAAAAGCATTTGGAATGAAAATAAAACTCCACGCCGATGAACTCGCCGAAACCGGTGGCGCGGCAACGGCCGTCGAACTTGGGGCATATAGTGCCGATCATCTTTTGAAAATCAGCGAGGATGGCATTCGCGCTCTGGCTGAAAGCGAACGAACCGTTGCCACGCTGCTTCCCATCACCGCGCTCAGCTTGCGCGTGGGTTATGCGCCTGCGCGGAAACTGATCGAAGCCGGATGCGCTGTTGCCATCGCAACCGATTGCAATCCCGGCAGCGCCATGAGCGAGAATATGCAGTTCGCGCTGACGCTTGCCGTGATCGGAATGCAGATGTCGCCAATGGAAGCACTGACCGCCGCAACGCTGAACGGCGCGGCTGCACTGGGACGCGCCGAAACGCATGGCTCGATCGAGCGGAATAAACTTGCCGACTTCGTGTTGTACGATATTCCACGTTTGGAATATCTGCCTTATCATATCGCCGTCAGCGATGTGGTGGCAGTTATTAAGGGAGGTAAGATCGTTGAGGCTTGTAGCCGTGGCTTTTAAGCCACGGTTGCGGAGCGGGAATATTGCACATCAACACACCGTGACCTAAAGGTCACGGCTACACGATGAAAACAGTAATTTATTTAATTGTCATCATCGGCTGGGGCATCCTGCAGGCCCGGAGGAAAGCCATGCGCGAACAGAAGAGAAAGCTGGCCGCGCTGCAGCCAAACCCTGCTCCGGCACGCACCAGCCAGCGTCAGGCAGTCGTATTAGGCCCGGTGAGCGCGGAAGAAAATCAGCCCATTTATCGAGATCAGCTCAGCCCGCTGCCCACTCCCGTAATCAATCCCGATCGCGGGCAATCCTATTCTTATCCAGACCAGACACCGGAAGAAATCCGCCCGCTGATGGATTCTGCAAAGCGCAGGAAAAAGAAAAAACAAGCGCAGGCGGGTGGTGAAAAGGTCGAGGAAATCGTTTCGCCGGTTATGATGGGACCGGATGCGTATGAACAGGTCGCAACCGTTCGGCGCGGAATTCGATTCGACAGGAGTTCGCTGCGAACGTTTATGGTCACGCGCGAGGTACTGGGACCGCCTCGCGCAAAGCGTCCGCACCGTCCGGGTAATCGCCAGAGGTAGGTCATATCATGCCGATCGAACGCAAGCAGATCGAGTTTTCGGAGATATTGGAGCGCAAGAACTTCGACATCACGACGTTCTTTTCCGTTCTGCTTCTCACGTCCGCCGGATTTCTTGCAATCTTCAGCGCCACCTACGCGGCGCACATGAATAATCGTTTCGGCTCGCAGTTACTCTTTGCCGCAGGCGGGATTGCGGGAATGATTGTCATGGCGATGCTGCCCGTCCGGTGGTTTCAGGCTATTGCGTATCCACTGTATGCTGTTAGTCTTGCCCTGCTTGCGTTCGTGGCGCTAAATGGCAAGATTGTGTATGGACATCGGAGCTGGATTGCGATTGGCACGTTTCAGTTTCAGCCATCGGAGCTTGCAAAGCTGGCCACCATCTTCACGGTCGGAGCCTTTTTGAACAAAGGCCGCGACCTTGCAAAGAGTAGCAATGTCCTGATTGTCTGCGCGATCGTACTCATTCCGGTTGCGCTTATTTTGAAAGAACCCGATCCGGGAACCGCCGTTATTTTCGCCGGGCTGTTGATCGTGACCTTGCTCTGGTCCGGCGTCGATTTGTTTTTGCTGGCCGCTGTTGTGCTTCCGGCCCTCGTGGCCGTGCTGTCGCTGTTCGGGCAGACCCCAACGGTGATCGCCGTGCTTGCGGGCGGCGCAATACTCTTTTTTATCTTTCGAAGAAATCTCGCGCTCACTGTGCTCGCGTTCGGCATCGTCATCGCCATTGCGTTCTCAACGAATTTTATTTACGAGCACCTGCACCAATATCAGCGCAACCGAGTGCAGGTGCTGCTCAATCCGGAGCTTGACCCGCTTGGTGCAGGCTATAATGTTATTCAGACGCGCATGGCTATTGGTTCCGGCGGCATTGTGGGCAAAGGCTATCTCAAGGGAACCCAAACGCAGCTCCGCTATGTGCCGAAGCAATGGACGGATTTCATCATCAGCGTTCCGGCGGAAGAATTCGGATTTGTCGGAGCGGTGGTCATTCTTTTGCTCTATCTCTTCGTAATTTTTCGGGGCGTAGCGATTGCTTCGAGTGTGCGAAGTATATTTTCGAGCGTCGTTGCCATTGGCATTGCCGGAATATGGTTCCTGCATGTGACGGTGAACATCGGCATGGCGTTGGGACTCATGCCCGTCATCGGAATCCCGCTACCTT
The DNA here is from genome assembly GCA_003151825.1 of Ignavibacteriota bacterium. Classification (GTDB taxonomy): domain Bacteria; phylum Bacteroidota; class Ignavibacteria; order Palsa-1295; family Palsa-1295; genus PALSA-1295. The sequence goes on along the minus strand of PLYO01000042.1, from coordinate 76,787 downwards.
TTATGAGCTACGGTGGCTCGGCGCTGCTCACCAATTTACTCATGGCGGGGATTTTGATGAATTTGTATCGGAATCGGAAGGTGCTGTTTTAGCAACATGGACAACAACAGCATTTTGCCAATTGTCCTGATCTTACGATAAGCGTGATGTCAGCGCATGATTTGTCAAGCATATCAACGAACCAGCTCTCCACGTATGATCGTGCTATCCTCCGCAGACTAATCCAGTTAACCACTATTAGTATGAGCACAAAGATTATGGGAAGAAGACGCAAGGCACATGGGCCGTTGTAAACATAATCATGACTTTTCGCTCGGATAAGCCAAAAAAGCAATGCGGAAAAAATTCCTACAATCATGGCACCGACACCATGCAGAATGTGGAAATATCTCTCGAATCGATACATTTCCCCCTCGCTCTTATTTCCTTTCGTATCTGAATATAACCTATAAAATGCTCCATCCAGCAACGAAGAAGATCCCCATCGGCTGAGAGCACAAGCTTCCACTTTGGTTCCAACAACATCTTTCAGAAGAATCTTTCTGAGCGTATCGTTGCGCTTTGATAGTTGATCGAGAATTTTTCGGTGATCAATCCCAAGACCACACTTATCGCCAAGGTTCATCACGGCATGATAAATAGTTGAAATAAAGTAGCCAACCGCCGCCGCAAGTATTGCAACAATTACGCCAATCGCAGTAAGATTGGCATCTTTTGGAATTCCAAGAGCCACAAATGAAGCATTCTCACTCCATAACAAGTAAATGTAGGTGAGGATGGTCGCGCCGCCAGGGCCGAAGAAACGGAAAAATTGGTTGAGATCAATTGAATTCATATTTATGGTGGAATTTTAAATACTCTCAATTCTTAATTCTAAATTGCTTTCTCGCAATGCGATACACTCTCATGCAAAAATTCCGTGCTCGATGCGGCCTAACTCATTCATAAGCAGGTTTACCCCAAACGAGCTGACCGCTAAATCGAGCGGTATGACTCCGCCCAACGCAGGGTTAGCGTACCGAAGCCATTCATAGAATCGTTCACGATTGCCAAAAACTTCCCCACCACGTTTGAGCAGCACATCGAGCTGCAATATCTTATCCGAATGCATGACATCGAACCGTCTTCCCTCGCGCTTATACCGTTCGAGCGTTTGCTGGGAAAGGCCGAGCAGGCTTGACCAGTCCGCCAAACTGAGTGGGCTTTCTCGGCTAAGTTTATTGAAAACCCGACCGGGAATTCCTCGTTTTGCAGTTGCAACAAGTGAAATTTGTTCTAAATCGCTCATAGTTGGTCGGCGTGGCGGGATTTGAACCCACGACCCCTACTACCCCAAAGTAGTGCGCTACCAGGCTGCGCCACACGCCGTTTATCTGAACCGGGATTACGCGGATTAAGAGGGATTACGCGGACGATTTTCAGGATTGAATTGAAAAATCGAGATTACTCCAAGTTCAGGCTTCGGCGCTAACAGGAGCTTACAGTATGCCCGTTCCATCCCGATACCCTTACCCCCTACCCTTTACCCTATTCCGCAGAAGCATTCGCTCGCGCCATATTGATCTTTCGATCCTGCTCGGCAAGCGTTCGGCTGAAATAATGTCCGCCGGAGCCATCGCGGCGCGCGACGAAATAGAGATACCTGCTCTTGGCAGGATGCAGCACTGCCCGGATGCTTGCCGCGCCGGGATTGCAAATGGGGCCGGGCGGAAGTCCGGCGTTCATATACGTATTATATCGGTTGGGCGTGAGAAGATCGTCATGCGTGATCGGATGATTTAGATGCAATCCGTATTGCACCGTCGGATCGGCGCCCAGCTTCATGCCGATGCGAAGACGATTGAGATACACGCCCGCGATCGTATCGCGTTCGTCGGGAACTTTCGCTTCGGCCTCGACAATCGAAGCCAGCGTCATTACTTCTTCGAGCGAAAGATTTTCTTCGTCCGATTTTTCGAACAACGAATCGTCGGCGAGGCGCTTCCAATGTTTTATCATCTTCGTCAGCAATCCTTTCGGATCGGCGCTGAGAAGAAATTCGTAGGTATCGGGAAATAAATAACCCTCCGCAGATTTTGTTTCTTTCGGAACACCGAGCGAATGAAGAAACGCCGTGTCGAACGCAAACCGCATGAAAATGCTCGAATCGAGTCCGAGCTTTTCTTTCGCAATCGAAGCGGCATGATAGATTGTGATGCCTTCGGGAAACGTCGCGCGAAGAATCAGCGCATATTCGCTGCCGGTCAAGCGGCGAATGATTTCGGAATTAGAAAGCCCGGGCGCGATGCGGTATCGTCCCGCGTGAAGGTCTTTTGCCGCGCCAAGTGTGCGTGCAGCTAATTGAAACGCTATGCGCGAGCATAAGAGCTGGTGCGCTGCAAGCGTATCCGTCAGCGCCGCAACCGTCGTGCCCGGTGGGATACTGATGACGATTTCATTCTCCGAAAACTTCGGATTTTTCAGAAAAAAAACATAATAGACGGCACCGAGCAACAGGGCCAATACCAAAAAAACGATGAAAGTGCGGCGCATTATGGTGCAAATTTACGGCGAAATCTCGTCTCCGCAGAATTTTCCGAAGTAAATCAGACAGAGATTGCTGCCAGCCGCGCTTCCAGCAACGCTTTCTCGCGGGCATTCGTCGTGAGCTTGATGGCGCGGCGGAAGGAGGCTGCGGCTTCCGCCGGCCGATGAGCCTTTAGATACGCGTCTCCCAAAAGCGCATGATAAAGATAATAATTCGGGAGTGGCATACTTGTGAGCAACTGGATCGCGGCATCCGGGCCATGCACCTGCCCAATCGAAACCGACATGTGCATTGCGACGATGGGACTGGGCTTGAGTTTATATAACCGTTTATACAAACCGAGAATGGCGGGCCAATCTGTTCGGTCGAACGAGGGCACCATGACGTGCAGCGATTGAATGGCGGCTTCGAGATGATAGGTGGAGGTATGCACATCCGGCTCGGAACGCGCGAAAAGATCCATGCCCTGATCTATGAGTTCCCTATTCCACAATGCGCGATCCTGTTCGGAAAGCAGGACGATGTCGCCACGGTCGTTCGTACGGGCTTCGAAGCGCGCGGCAACGAGCGTCATCAGCGCGAGCAGGGCAAGCGCGTCTGGCGACTGGACTTCGGCGTGCTCGGCCATAATGCGGGCAAGGCGGATCGCTTCTAAGCAGAGATCGCGGTCGAAGAGGCCCTCGCTTTCGGTTTGCTTGTAGCCTTCGTTGAAGAGCAGATAAAGCGACGAGAGCACGGCCCCGCTCCGCTTCTTCAGTGCGCGTCCGGCGGGCGCTTCGAGTTCCACGTTGTGATCGCGAAAATACTTCCGTGCACGGCCTAAGCGTTTTTCGATCGTTGCATCCTGCGTAAGAAACGCATTCGCAATTTCGCGGACGCTGAATCCGCACAGGGTTTTGAGCGTGAGCGCAATTTGTGACTCGATTGGGATTCCAGGATGGCAACAGACGAACATCATCCGCAGTTGCGAATCGCCGATTTCCCAGGGCATTACGAGTTTGTCTATCTCGAACGCGTAGGCGGCGTCGTGAAGGCCGTCCACTAAAGGCACGAACAATTTCGAAGTAAAGGAACGGCGGCGCATAAGGTCAACCATCTTGTTCTTGGCTACCTGAACAAGCCAGCCTGTCGGATTTTCGGGCACACCGCGGAAGGACCAGCCCGTCATCGCGGCCAGGAGGGATTCCTGCACGATGTCTTCCACATCGTCTAATTTCGATATGCCGACCGCACGCACAAGAGTAGAAACAAGCTTCCCATACTCATGCCGGAACAAATGCTCGACAACGGCATTGATCTGTTTGTGATCGGTAGTTCCCGGCTCGATTGAAAGTCCCATAATTAATAAAAGGTTATAATAAACAACAGAAGATAGAAGACATGTTCAGACATGGTGAGGCGGGCACAGAAACCCCGCGTAGGTCGGTGCTTCCAGCCCGACACCCTCGCAGAGCCGGCAGAAAAAGTGCCGGAGGCACGGCATATTTGTAGCCCCGTGCGTAAGCGCGGGGGTTCGCGGGATTTTTTTATGAGCCAGAGTCCCGGAGGGGCGATATATTAGCGACCGCGAGTACGCAATTCCGGACGACTTTTTTGAACTGCGGTCTGAATTTCAGACTTTGTGGCAATAGGTTTTGCTGAATTCGATATGCTACCAATCGGTTGCCATGAAGGATGATTCAAAAAATTTTGAAAATCTTCTTCCGAAGCCTGGCGATTTAATTCATTTTGTTCAAAAGTATCACTCTTCACCCAAATTGGTTCCCTTACCCCCGCTTGAACACGGTAAGGGTGCGACCGACCAAGATCGATTTCGAGGACTCGATAAGAAACGCCGCCAATTCTGACCGCTGATCCTATTTTAATGTCCATTCTTCCTCCCATTTTGAGCCTCGCGAAGAGGAATAAGAGTTTCACCGACTAATCGCCCTTGAGCAAGAGCAGCTTCGATCTCTTCTCTCGTTGCGCGCGGCAGCGGCTTTAGCTCGCGGTGTGTTCGTTCCGATTGCTCTTCAGCTTTCGGTTTTTCCTGTGTGGCTGTTTCCGTTCTCATGGCAATATGCAAAAAATATAAAGTACCACGCCCACAAATAACGACGCGTAATACAAGCGATAAGAACGGCGGATTTCCTTGCTTAGTTCGCTCCAAGCTTCCGCATTCTCTTCAATGTAGCCACGAAGACTTTTCGCAGCAGCGATACAGAGTTCTTCGGATTGAACTTGTTTTCGTTCGAGTAGATCGACCACCCCTGCGGAATCGAATGTGTTTCGGATTTTAAGTTGAACAACATTGCGAATGAAATAACATGCGAGACCAAATGCCAGAATCGTTACACTGCAAAGTGTAATGGCAATACTGCCTTTCGTAAAATTCCCATCGAAACCGATCGATCCGAAACGAAGGTCATACCGGATCACGGCTGCGAAATAGATTGGAATAACGCCTGCGCTAACAGTGTAGAGTTGAACGTATGCAAGTCCTTTTTCCCGCAAACTCCCAGGCCATGTGTTCGCGGTATGTTCATAGTCACGGAGCGTTAAATCCAGGGCGATTTTCCAACTTTCCAATTGTTCATTCATAATACAAATTTACGGTAAAGAGGCGGCCTTCGCATCGTTTTCTTCTTTTTTGTTTCTACGGTTTATGCCTTCAAAAACCCCAATTCATACACCATCGGTTGTAACTTTTCCGTCAGAGTTTTGTAGGCCGATTCAAATGCTTTGAAGCTGACCGGCGCGAAATCCCCGCTCTCGTTGCGGGCTTGAAGGGCTTTGCGGATTTGATACCAGCCTACATCCGCGCGGTTTAATTTTAGTTCTTCGCAAACGGTGTGAACATCCTTCATCTTAAAATATGCTTTCCACAATGCTTTGCCGGCTTCGAGAACCGCGTTTGCTTCCTTTGAAAACTTTTTGCCGCGCATGTATTGCACCATAAAATCACTCTCGAACCGATCCGGCGCGCCGACTTCTTCTTCCGTGAAGGGAATGAAATGATTGACGATGCTCCACTTTTTGGAGTTCCATTCTAAATCGTTGGCGCTGGCGGTGAGGTTGCTGCCATTGAACAGCATCCAGACCAAACAGTCGTTCTTAAATTCTTCTATAATAGTTTCCCCTGCTCAGCCCTCATATCCTCTACACCCACTCGCTTAAATGTAGAGCGTCCCAAAGCTAAATCCGGGAACCTGGTAACACCACTATAACTATTTAGGAATTCACCATGGTGAATTTTCTTAACTTTAACTCCCTGTTTTGAAATTTTCTTGGGTGATAGTTCTTGAAAGAGTGCGTTCCCAACCATCTCAGCCAGCACAACAGGTACAGCGTTACCGATTTGGCGTAATGCTTCGCCCCACGAGCCGTGGATTACGAAGTTCTCAGGGAACGTCTGGATCAACTTCGCTTCGTAAACAGTGAAGTACCGCACACTTCCGTCTGGAAATCGAATCATATTCTCGCCACCCGGAACTCCGTGACCTCCCGCTTTTATAGCTTTTGCAATCCAATCTAATTCGCTACCCGTGTGCCCTGCATAGCTCCTCGCTCCATCACGAAAGATATGGTCGGGGATGCCGTGATTGGAACGAGGGTCAGGGACACCTTCTAAGGCATCCCTTACTGTGAGCCACGGTTTTATCTTGTGCTCAATAAAATCGAATGTATCAAGCAAGCTATTCACTTTTGGGAGTAATCCGTTTACGCGAATTTCTCGCTGAGACTTAGGAACGTTATGCCGTTCCCAATACGAACCAGTAACGAATTTATCCCACAATAATCTTTCTTCAGAATGCGTAGGCTGCGGAAATTCCCAAATGATATTAAGATCTGAACGAGTGCCAACAATTACAACCCTCTCTCGGCATTGTGGGACACCATAATCTGCGGCATTCAGCAGCGCGTATTGAACCCGATATTTGATGCCCTCGTATCGCTCATATTCTATTTTTTTTAGAGAGCTATAATGATTCTCCCAATTATTTTTCAAGGAAGAATGTGCGTCTGGGAAAGTGAGTTGAAGCAGGATGTAGCGAAAATAATCAGAAAAATTCTCACGAAGCAAACCTTTCACATTCTCAAAAACGAAAGCCTTTGGCATCAGAGTCTCAATTGCTTTTATCGCGAACGGAAACATATCACGGTTGTCATTATTTGCGCCATGTTTTCCGCCGAGTGAGAAAGGCTGGCAAGGTGGGCCACCAGCGACGATGTCGATTTCAGAAAGTAGGCTGAAATCAAAATCCCGAACATCGCCCTCAAATACTTTTTTCGGATCAAAATTTCGGCGCAATGAAGCACATGCATCGCGGTTGTATTCCACGTATGCACTGTGTTCAAAACCAGCGAGTTCAAGGCCTTTTGCAAGACCTCCCGCGCCCGAAAATAACTCAAGTGATTTCATTTCGATCTGCCAAGCTTCGATAAATGGTTTTTAATTTTCGTCAGGATTTCAGCTTTAGTCTTATGGACTCCATTGCATTTGTCAGCCCATTTTCTGCCGGGATGAATCACATCCCAATCAGAACGCGCTTGTTCATAGCGTCCTTTACCGGGGTCGTGATTTCCAAATCCGTCAACGGCTGTGTTCCAAAGTGGGCGATTTAATTTTATCAGAGCCGCTTCAACCGTGCTAATCATATCTGAGCCTGTGTCCTCAAAAATTACAAAACGACACATGAAATCATCTTCTCGGAGATTTGTAGCAAGCTTCAAGCTACCGTAATGCTGGCGTAGTCGCCCGAAAAGTTCTCGCGATTGATTTTCCTTATTGTCGGACGCTCTGGATTGCCTCCACCCCTTCGGAACTGCTTTGCCGACATATATTGGAAACTCGTATGCCATACGATTAAGCTCAGCGTATCGTGCGTAAAGCGGATTAGAACCAATATAATAAATTGCGTACACACCTCGACCAAGAAAAGGAACCGGAGGAGGTAGCGTAAGTGCGGGCGTGCCATTAAAAAATCTGACAGCATCTTTCACAAGCTCAGCAAAAGCATCATTTCGATAAACATGCTCCGATCTATCAAAGGGCCTCTCTTTTATTGCCATCAGAAAATTTGAATATGCTTTTTAAACGCTGAATCACTTTCTTGACCCTACGCCCGATACTATGAACACCACAGGCACCTATTGTAGGTTCCACTCATCACGTCCGCAAAGAAGAGCAGCGCGTAATCGTCGTCGGAAACGCCTTTTATTTCGCGCCTGATCATCGTCACCCATTTATCGAAGACCTGTTTCAGATTGTCAGGCGTGATCTGTGTGCGAATGATTAAGCCGTTTTTTATCGCATCCTTGAAGGTACGGATAAACTCATCTTCCTGCGTTTCGATCTTGAACGAAACGAGGTGCGTACCGATATGCTGCGAGACAACTTCCAATGCCTCTGGCGTAACATCGCTTGCTCTTTTACCCCACTTGATATTTTTTTTCGCGAGTAAGGGGATTACATCCTTCGTATCCATGATCGCCGCTTTCTGCGTATCAGCGACAGCGAGAAATGGCGGTAGAGGCTCGCCCGCAACCCATGCTCGATACACATAGTGCAGCAGTTGTGTGAACATCGCGTACGAGGAATGCTTGTAGCCATCCTTCGTTTCAAACCAAATTTCTTTGGTCTGAATGTCGATCAGGTTTAAGGAATATCCCTTCAGTCCCAGCGCCTTGATATAGACATTCTTCACATCCTCCTCGCTTTTGCACTGTTTCAGTTTTTCAAAAAGCGTCATGGGTGAGGTTTCGGTTATTATTCAGGGTAGATGTTGTGCGCGGGAAGAACATATCGGGCACCTATTGGCGGTTCCTGTCCTCAACAGCCACGCGGTTAAACGTGGAGCCAGCGTCAAACCGGGAGATGAGGGGTTCGGTGCCGGGGGTGGTTGCCGATGTGCATGTGAAAATCCCCCTCACCCGATTCCGCCTGCGGCGGAATGTCCCTCTCCCCACTTCGTGGGGTGAGGGATGGTTCGCCACGGCTTTGTCATTGCTTCCTGGTATGCCAGGGATTTGGATTTTTATAATAGGGTTCGCGCGGGTTGTTTTTCATGCGTTCTTCGATGCGTTCGGCGAGCCATTGGAAATACTCTGCTAAAAAGGGATCGTTGCTTTTGACACGCATGTCTTCATATAATATTTTATTTTTATTCCAGTTCGTCGAGACATACGAGCCGAGCGTTTTGTCGACCAGATCGAGATCGACGTAGCGTTCATAGACGAGCATCCCGATGGATTCCATTTGCTGGCCGGCCTGAATGAACTTGATCTGCTGATCGGCGGGCAATGCTAAAAAAGCTTCCAAGGTTGAAGGGGATTCCGTCCGGGAGACAGTGTATATTAATTCCGCAAACTCGCGTGTCGAGAAGTTCCGCAGTGCTTCGAGCGTGAGGCGCTCGCGGCGGTCGCGCTGGGCGGCATGGACTTGCGCGATGCCGAATATCAATGCGATCACGACGGAAAGCGCAAGGGCGATATTGGCGATGATTTCGATTGTCTGAGCCATTTTTATTTTTTATAAACGAGATAACATGTCCTATCAATGGTAAACGATTGGCATAGTGGAATCAGCTTACGGAAAAATATTTTTTTCACCGTTGATGAGAGGAGGATTCTTTCACTCATCCAAGATCTTCTTTAAATCCTTCAAATTTTTTTGAGTAGCCCTGCGCATGGCCATAGCCATAAATGGCGAAAAGAGACCGGAAAACCCCGCCGCCTTACCCTGATTATTGAGCGTCATCCGAGTCTTATTTCCTTCTCCCGTTTCCCATGAATACGTTGTCTTCATCGGAAACGGACCATCGGCTGTCTTCATCACGAGTTTTTCACCGGGGATGTATTCGGAAATTTCATACACATACTCAAGCTTCTTTCCTAAGAAATGAGCAGCGAAGGCAAGCCGGGAACCAATCTGGAGAGGCTTTTCGGTAAGCCATTTTATGGACTCGATATTTTCATACCAATCCGGGGCATGGTCAGGGTCGGCGGCATATTCCGATACCTTCTCGCGCGGAGCGGCAATCACGATTTCCGTTGTAACATCTACTGCTTTCATTGCGGTGCGGAATCAGTTCGAGGGGAAAATATTTTTTGTCATAAATTAAAACGAACACCGAAATCTCACGATGCTTAATGGGCAGCGTGAGACATCGAACGTTTGAAATAAGTTACATCGGCTGCACTTGCCGGACTTCCACGGTCCCACCCTCTTCGATTCCAGGGCATCCCTTCGCAAGCTTTGCAGCTTCGGCAAGGTCTTTGGCCTTGACGATCGAAAAGCCGCCGATGATTTCTTTGCCATCGGAATAGGGGCCGTCGGTGATAACACCGCCCGAAGCGACACGCTTCCCATCCTTCTGAAGTGGCGCGCCCCAGTCTTTGAGATGGCCTTCTTCGCCCAGCTTTCCGAACCAGGCCTGCCATCTTTTCATGTGGGCTTCCATTACTTCAGGCGATGGAGCCGGGCCATCGGCCATGACGCCACGATAGAGAAATACGAATTCATTCATAGTGTTTTTGTTGAAAATAAAGTGAAATACCTGCTTCACAAACATGTGAAGCGTGAATTGTATCTCTATATCGTATGAGACGGCGAAACCCGGACTGAGATTGTTGAGATTTTTTTTGGGATTTTTGGGAAAGCTCAATTTGAGGAATGCTCTTTCGATCATTCGGCGTTTAGGCGAGAAATTGTTTTCTTCATTTCACTAATCAATTCTTACCATGATCGCACATCTTAAAAACCTTCGCTTTGCAGCTACTCTTTTAACATTGACGGCTCTCGCCATACCATCGGCGTATGCGCAAAAGAATGAGCCGCCTTCGGGGCAATTTGGCGTGGGCATTTACGCTATTTCCACGGCGCTTCCGAGCGGACTCGAGGGGGTTTATGCGATCAGTCAAAACCTTCAGGTCGGCTCGGAGTTGTCGCTTCTCGTTGGCAGCGGCTCTTCGCAGTTCCTGTTTTCTCCGTTCGTCCGGATTCTGTTCACTTCGAAAGTAAGTCCGTTCTTGCAGGGCGGGTTTGCGGTTTATAGCAATGGCGGCACGTCGAGCGGCATGTTCATGGGGGCGGCATCGCTTACTTCCTCAACCACGAAATCGGCCTTCACGCCGATGTAGATATCATTGACGTCGCATTTAGTCCCTCGGCCGTGACCTTTGGTTGGGCTATCGTTCGGGGCGGGGCGGATTGGTTCTTTTAAGAGTGGCAAATGGACCGAGTTTTCCAACGCGCTCGTAATACGAATATGCGAATCATCTCTATGACCGCACAATTAAACTATGCTCGAAATTTCGGAGCATTCGTGCTGCTGGTGGCTATCGCAGTATCCACGGCTCACGCACAGAAGAATGATCCGCCATCCGCGCAGTTCGGAGTTGGCATTTATGGGATCACCAATTTTCTCCCGAGCGGATTCGAAGTCACATACGCCCTCGATTCAAACCTGCAAGTCGGTTCCGACCTTTCACTCTCCATTTCGGCTTCCGTTGGGTCCTATTTGATTGCTCCATACGCTCGCTATCTTTATAATTGGGTTGTAAGCCCGTTCGTGCAGGGAGGACTTCAGCTCTATTCGCAGCCAGGCAGTACGCAGGCCGGCATATTCTTAGGCGGTGGCGTCGCGTTCTGTATCAACCACCAGATCAACCTTCACGGCGATGTGGATATTGTCAATCTTTTTTTCACCCCATCGACGACCGTTGGCTGGTTCGTCTTCCGCCTCGGCGCGGATTACTTTTTTTAAGCCACACGTCCCACACAGCGTAAGCTTCTAATACAAATAATAATATACCGTGCCATCGGCAATAACAGAATCCGCTGGGTTTGCCGAGGCGAGGGAGGCCTTAATATAAAAATTCGCGGCCGCCGTATCGCTCGAATAATGGTCGTGAAATACGATGGACCATTCATAATATTGATAAAAGTTGCCGAAACGGTCATGACCGCCGGTAAACACCCGATTCGGGTTCGGAGTATCGGCCGGGTACGACAAATTATCGGAATTGACATGAAACGCATATTTCAGGTTTGGAAGCGGCGGCATCGCGGTATCCGTTTCGGCTCGAGCGGTATCGGCCCAATAAAAATTCAAAAAGAACTCCATCTCGCACGAACTGCTGGGGCTGGCGACAGCTCCGCTCTGCACTAATAGCTGAGGGTCAGAGATTGTCAGCGTTTTAGTTGTGTTGGCGGTCTGCAAGTCTCCGCATGTCTTGGGTGTAACCGCCGAGGGGGTAGGGCAGCTTTCTCCACTGAACATTAAGACCGAAAGCAAAAGCCCGATGGTGATTTTCGATGTGTTTTTCATGTTTTTAGATGATTAGGTTAAATGAAAACAGCACGCACTACAAATATACGAATTTTTTTTTCGTTTTGCAAGAGAATCACATTGGCCGGCACGCGATTGCAAACCAAACCAAGGAATGGCTAAAAACAAAAAATGGAGACCGAATACCGCTTCCTGTCGTATTTTTGTAGCATATTTAATTTCCTCCAAATGAAAATCCACGAACATCAAGCGAAAGAAATTCTCAAGAAATATGGCGTGCCGGTGCCGATCGGGTACGTCGCATACACGGTTGAGCAGGCGGTCGAGGCGGCGCGGATGCTACCGACGGACATTGCCGTCGTCAAGGCGCAAATCCATGCCGGCGGGCGCGGCAAGGGCGGCGGCGTGAAGATCGCGCGGTCACCGGAGGACGTCGGCAAGCTCGCGCAGCACATGCTCGGCATGACGCTCATAACGCACCAAACCGGCCCCGAAGGCCGCAAGGTCTCGCGGTTGCTTATCGAGCAGGGTGTCGATATTTTGAAAGAGTATTACGCCGGCATTGTCCTTGATCGTGCAACGGCGAAGAACGTTGTCATGGTCTCTACCGAAGGCGGAATGGAGATCGAGAAAGTGGCGGAGGAATCGCCGGAAAAAATCGTGAAAGTGTTCGTCGATCCGGCGATTGGCTTCCGCGATTTCGAAGCCCGAGAACTTGCGTTTGCGCTTGGGCTTTTGGGCGAGGCATTTAAACAATGCGTTGCATTTCTAAAAGCTCTCTACCGCGCGTATGAGGATACCGATGCCTCGCTTTTCGAAATCAATCCGCTTGTGCTCACCCGCGATGCAAAAATGATCGCGCTCGATGCGAAAGTAAATTTCGACGATAATGCAATGTTCCGTCATCCCGAATACGCTCCGCTCCGCGATCTTGCCGAAGAAGACCCGCTGGAAGTAGAGGCCTCGAAATCGAATTTGAATTATATCAAGCTGGATGGTAACGTCGGCTGTATGGTCAACGGCGCCGGCCTTGCGATGGCAACGATGGACATCATCAAGCTCGCAGGCGGCGAGCCTGCGAATTTCTTGGATGTCGGCGGCGGCGCAAACAAGGACACCGTCGCGGAGGGCTTCCGAATTATCCTGAGCGACCCGCATGTGAAGGCAATACTCATAAATATCTTCGGCGGCATAGTCCGTTGCGACCGCGTTGCGACGGGGGTGGTCGAAGCCTCGCATTTGGTACACCCAACAGTTCCGATTGTCGTCAGATTGGAGGGAACGAATGCGGAAGAAGCGGGCGTGATTCTACAAAAGAGCGGACTAAATTTCCTCGTGGCCAAAGGCATGGCGGATGCGGCGAAGAAGGTGACACAGGCGCTGGCGGCATAATATGATTGGACTTCTTGCGCGATTTTTTCGCGGCGTAAACACTGCAATCGGCGTTAGCACACTCCCAAAGGACGCGACGCCCGCGCAGGAGCAGAAATTCGTTTACGTCTGGCTCGGCATCATGGCTTTTATTTTGCTATGGTGCGCTCTTATTGTGGTTTGGTTTACGAGTTCATAATCGCGCGCGCTCATAACGGCTTGAACCGCTCAAATCCCTGCCTGCAATCCTCGCAATAATGGATAGAGCGGCATAATGTGCTGCCGAACATAGAGCGGAGCGTCGTATTCGCGCTGCCGCAATGCGGGCAGTTCACATGCTCGATCATATCGAGAGAGAGAATGCCATCTATCTGAACCGGCGCGCCGAGACCGAATTCTTCCAGCAGCTTGCGTCCATGTTCTGTCACTCGGTCGCTCGACCACGAAAGTTCCGTTTCCATCTCGACTTTCGAATTCGCAAAACCGGATTTCGCGAGCGCGTCCGTGATATTTGCCCGGATGTAGCTTGTCGCAGGGCACGCGACAAACGTCGGCAGCAAGCGGACGCACACGCCATCGTCGCTCATCGTCACGCCCATTATCATTCCAAGATCGAGCACACTCAGCGTGGGGATTTCCGGATCCATCACGGTCGCGAGCACGTCATATATTTGTTGCTGCGTTACCATGTGGCAGCCGGATCTAAACGATAAACTTCCGTCATCTCGTCGAGGAGTGGTTGCAGATACTCGGTATGGTAGCCTTGCCGGCCGCCGTACATTCGTTCCTTGATTGGAAGGTTCGACAATTGCAGGTTAGCGCGTTCCAGTATGGGCGTGATAGCTTCGAGCCACTTAGTTTGTAGCGCTGTCTCACCTTCAAAAATATTTTCGCTTTTCAATTCCTTATCGAGCTTCGATGGCTCGAACATTCCAAGCGCATACGGAAAAGCTTCATTCAATGCAGATTGCATTTTCGCATGGCTTTCTTCGGTGCCTTTGCCGAGTTTTGCAACCCACATATCTGCGTGGAGTACGTGGTATTTTAGTTCACCTTTTATTTTTTTGGCAAGGGATGCAAGGGGCGCAAAGGACGAAACCGTGAGCATCGAATATCTTATGCTTTCTGCATGATCGAAGAGGAAATGGCGCATTAGGCTGAATGCGTAATCGCCAATTGGAAGCTCGACGAAGTGCGATGAATGAAAATCCTTTTCGTTTCGGCTGAATGCGATGATGTCAGGTATCGGCTCGCCAAATTCCGCGTTCAGCAATCCATAATTTGCCAGCGCGTGGCCGATCTGGTCCTGCGCGATGGAACTAAAAGCAATGTCTTCTTCGAGAATCGGGCCGAGGCCGGTCCACTCGCTGTTGCGGTGACCGATGATGAGTTCGTCGTCGGCCATTCGGTAGAGGAGGTCTTTGATTGCTACGTCGTTCATAAAATTTTTAAATTGTCATTCCCGCGAACGCGGGAATCCATCATTTGCGGATCAATAAAGGGTGCTTTAAAACCGATGGTCGAAAGGTCGATCCAATCGGGATTTAGTTTTTCGATCAAATCTACTTTCCATTCTCGTTTCCACTTCTTAAGTTGTTTCTCCCGACGAATAGCATCGTTAATATTGAAAAAGAGTTCAAGGTGTACCAGACGATTGACACCATATTCTTTTGTAAACCCTTCAATTAGTCCTTGTTTATGTTCGGCAACACGACGTTCTATATCATTCGTGACACCGATGTACAGCGTTCCATTTCGTTGGCTCGCCATAATGTAAACGTAATAGTTGTGTTGCATTCAAGTTATGGATTCCCGCGTTCGCGGGAATGACATGATAAATCACTGTATTTCTATTATCGGATTAGATTGAGTGTCGTTCAGGTTTAGTATGGTAAAATGTTGTTGTCATTCCCGCGAACGCGGGAATCCATCGTCTGCTGGAATGTAAAAGTTACGTTTCATTCAAGTTATGGATTCCCGCGTTCGCGGGAATGACATTGAAAATTAGGTATCCACTTCCTCCGTCCGGTGCTCCACTACATTCTTGAGTTCATCGAGATATTTATTAATGCGCTTCCGAACGGGATAGCCGGAGGCTTCGCGGTATGTTTTATCGGGGATGGTCGAAAACATATCGTCGTCCTCGTGCTGGAACGTAAAAATATCGGTGGAGCGGACAGCCCATAAATTCACGGTCTTCTTGCGGCGGCCGAATTGCTCCTTCGCGAATAGCAGAGCAAGCTCCGGGTCCGGCGCGTGAACGATTCCCACAAAAACATGCTGCTCGCCGCGCTTATCCTGATGGAAAACCGCGAAGGTCTCCCACTCTTCGTTTTGCGCGAGACCGTCCGAAGCAGGGGATGCTTCGAGATCGGCGCGGCGGATGCGAGGGTCTAAACTTTCCATTACAATTTTTATATTATCGCTGAATTTTGTTTGTCATTCCCGCGAACGCGGGAATCCATCATTTGAGGGTCTAAGAAGGGTGCTTTAAAACCTATAGTTGAAAGATCGATCCACTCGGGGTTTCGCTTTTGAATCAAATCAACTTTCCATTCCCGGTTCCACTTCTTTAATTGTTTCTCTCTACGAATTGCATCTTTAATGTCGGAATAATATTCGAGATACACCAAACGATTAACTTTATATTCCTTAGTGAATCCTTCCGTTAAACCCTGCTTATGTTCAGCCACACGTCGTTCAATATCATTTGTCACGCCTATGTATAGCGTACCATTGGGCTGGCTTGCCATAATGTAAACGTAATAGTTGTGTTGCATCGAAAAAATCGTGCTTTCAGATCAAAAAAAGTTTAAGTGTCATTCCCGCGAACGCGGGAATCCATCATCTGCTGGAACGTAATAGTTTTGTTTCATTCAAGTTATGGATTCCCGCGTTCGCGGGAATGACATTAAAGCTTGTGCTAAACAGTAGGTATACAATTTAAGCATACGGCACCATCCTCTTCATCGCCGTATTCATCATCGCCTCCCGCACCCAGCGGCCATTTTCTTCGGCATAGCGGCGGACGGCGAGGCGCTCTTTGTTGCAGGGGCCATCGCCATTTATGACGCGGAAGAATTCGTCCCAGTCGGGCTGGGTGTATTCCCAAGTGCCATCTTCGTTCCGTTTTAGCGCAGGGTCGGGCAGCGTCATTCCAAGCTCCCAGATCTTTGGAACGTATTGCTCGATGAAGTCCTGACGCATTTCTTCGTTGCGCGCCATCTTGACTTTCCAGCGCATCAGCTTTTCGGTGTGGACCGAGATCGTGTCCGGCGGACCGAAAAAGTGCATCATCGGCGGAAACCACCATCGGTTGAGTGCATCCTGAAGCATCGCGCGCTGCGCAGGCGTCCCAACTGCAAGCGCGACGAATGCATCGTACCCTTGCTTCAAATGGAACGATTCCTCATAGCAAATTCTTTCGAGCGCCCGGCAATATGGGCCGTAACTTCCCTTCGCGTTCGCAAGCTGATTGACGATAGCTCCGGCATCTACCAAAAATCCGATGACCGCAATATCGGCCCACGACTTCGCAGGATAATTAAAGATATTGCTATACTTCGATTTGCCGTTGATGAGATCGTTGATCATCGCCTCGCGCGTTTTGCCGAGTGTTTCCGCTGCGCTGTATAGCAAATGCCCGTGACCGACTTCATCCTGCACTTTCGCAATAAGCGCGAGCTTGCGGCGAAGCGTTGGCGCGCGCGTTATCCACGTTCCCTCCGGCAGCGCGCCGATTATTTCGGAGTGCGCGTGCTGCTCGATCATACGCAGAACCTGGCGGCGGTATTCGGCAGGCATCCAGTCATCCGGCTCGATTTTTTCGCCGCGCGCAATGCGTGCTTCGAATTCGGCTAATTTTTCCGGGTCTTCGTCAATTGTTGCGACCGGTTTTGCGTCTGGTTCTATGTAAGCGTTTCCGTACATGGTTATCTGGTGATTATTCCTTCGATTAGGATTGTGGTAATCTCGTTTAGCTCTTCAGCCGAAGTCTTTCGGTGGGACTTATGGGACTCATAGGTCCAATTGGTTGCTGAAAGCAGGGTGCGTGCTGCGATAGCCGCATCGATGTTCCTAAAAATTCCTTTGAGAGTTCCCTCTTCTATTATCTTCCGAAAAATTTGTTCGTAGCGGCGGCGCATGAGCTTGAAATCGCTTAGGAATGGCTCGCCCAAATGTCGCCACTCATGCAGGAACACAGCGGATGCGTCCGAATTAGCAGCAATGACTGCGAGATGTGCTTCGGTGGCAGCGCGAAGTTTTTCCTTTGGTCCAAGCCCACTTTCGACAATCGGCTCGATGGCGGAAAAAAAAGAATCGGCCATCGAAAAGCAAATTTCCTGAAGGATTTCCTCTTTCGATGAGATGTGATTATAAAGGCTTGCCGCCTCAATGCCGAGCGAATCCGCAAGATCGCGCATCGAAGTCGCGCTGTAGCCGCGCTCCCGAAAGAGCGTCTGAGCTTTGAGCCGAATTTGATCCTTGCGTGCGAATACTTTCATCTCGTTAGACTAACAACCGTTAGTTTACTCATTTCAACACGCGCGCAAAGGATTGGTTCGCCTTCGAAGTGCCGATGAAGCGAGACGTAGTTTTCTCAGAGAATGCGCTTTTCTTTTAAAATTATGTCGATTCTTTTAATAAATCGCAACCTATGTAGATGGAATTGTAGTTATATTTGTAGGAAAGTGGGGGGAAGTGGGATAATTTGTCGTTTCTCCCGATTTCATACATGTCATCATTTAAAGGAAGCGACACCTACGTCGTCGATGCGAAGGGACGCGCGAGCATCCCTTCGAAGATGCGCAAGAATCTCGAGCCGCAAGCACGCCGGACGTTCGTCGTCACGCGCGGCATCGAAAAATGTCTCTATGCGTATCCGCTCGACGAGTGGCAGCGCATGGAGATGTCGATTCGCTTGCTCTCGTCTGCAAACGAGAAGGACCGCTTCTTTGCGCGAACGCTTATGCAGTGGAGCGAAGAGGTACAACTCGATTCGCAATTCCGGCTGCTCATCCCGAAAACGCTCCTGGACTTTGCGGAAATTTCCAAGGAAGTTTTTTTTATCGGCGTCATCGATCATATTGAATTATGGAAACCCGCGCATTTTAAAAAATATATCGAATCGCGAAAAGAAAGTTATGAAAAGGTCGTGGAACACGTGATGGGGCAGAAGAAATGACAAATGACGAATTAGAAAAATGAAGCACAATTCCCAATTTGTCATTTGTCATTGATATGGTTCATTGAAAACGGAGAATGAATATCACCGGCCGGTTCTGCTGCATGAGGCGATGGAGCTTCTTGCGGCGCGCGCGGGCGGCGTGTATGTCGATGCCACGCTGGGCGGCGGAGGATACGCCGAGACGATGCTCGCCGCTGGTGCGCATGTCTTCGGATTCGATACCGATCTTGCGGCGTGGCACGTTGCTTCGGCGCGCCTTGCAAAATTCGGCGAGCAATTTGTGCTCGTCAAAGAGAATTTTGCAAAATTGTACGATGCAATGCGCGATCATCCCCTCCTTAAGAAGGAGGGGGCTGGGGGGTGGTTAGACGGCATCGTCTATGATCTCGGCGTGAGCAGCCATCAATTGGATACTGCTTCGGTGGGCCTTAGCTATCGTGTGGATGCGCCGCTCGATATGCGGTTGGATCCACGACTAAAAACATCAGCGAAAGAGATAATATCGAACTATGACGAAACGAAGCTCAAGGAAATTTTTCGCAACTATGGCGAAGAGCCTTATGCCGGACCGATCGCGAGAAAGATCGTTCAGGCACGAATGGCAGGAGCCATCGAAACAACCGCAGAATTGGCTGCGATTGTCACACAAGGGATTCGTGAGGACAAAAAGAATGAAACCCTCTCGCGCATCTTTCAGGCTCTGCGCATCGAGGTGAACGATGAGCTTGGAAACCTGCGATCGTCGCTTGCGCAAGCGGTCGGGATTCTGCGGCCTGGAGGAAGAATCGTCGTCGTGGCGTATCACTCGCTGGAAGACCGGATTGTAAAAGATTTTTTTAAGAACGAGAGCAGGCCGGAATTTGCGGCCGGCTCTCTGGGGGCATTAAAAGAGAGAATCGATCTCTCCAGCGCGCGGCTGAAAGTGCTGACAAAAAAAGCCGTCACGCCAAGCGCCGAAGAAATCGAACGAAATCCACGGGCGCGAAGCGCAAAGCTCCGCGCCGCAGAAAAAGTGTAGGGCCAGCCTGTAGGCTTGCCCCACATTTGAAATCGAAAACATGACTACGATTGCCTTTGCGCCGCGCGCGGCGTTTGGAAATAATCGGGACGGTGAACTGCTCGGAGCATCGCCTTCGAGAGAAGATCCCATTGCCGGGTTCGAACCGAACGCGGCTGCGATGTCGAAAGCGGCACCGAGCGAAATCGAAAAGGCCGTCCGGAGAATGCCGACGCTTTACGTCATCGCATTTTTTGGAGTGGTCGTGCTTTCGGCGGTAATGATTATCTGGAACACCCTGCAAGTGAATAAGCTGACCGCCGAGCGAACGAAGCTCGACGATCAAATCACCCAAAGCGAGCAGCGCCTCATCCGCTTGCGGGCCGAGGAGATGCAGCTTTCCTCGCCGGATCACATTCGGCCCATAGCCGAGACCAAACTCGGCATGATCGAGGCCAATGGGCAAGATGTGGTGATCGTAAAATAGTTTTTTATCGTGAGATACAGAGATCAGGACGAATTGCCGTTTGATGGGGCCGCCGAGCGGCCCCAAAACCTCCCTCCTATCCAAGGAGAGGGGCAGGGGAGAGGTCGTTTAAGATTTAGCTCACCAGCTTCTGCGACTGCGACGTCTAATACGGTTGCAACGCCTCCCCTTGGTAAGGAGAGGGGGGTCCGGCACGAACGTCTCATCGAACGCTTCTTTGCCGCGCCCCCCCGCGTCGATCCGCTGAAAAAAAATGGCAGGCTGTACACCGTGCTTGCCCTTTTCCTTCTTGCCTTTGCGCTGGTCGGAGGAAAGCTTTTTAAACTGCAAGTTCTCGATCACGGTGCGTTCTCGCTCGAAGCTTCGGAGCAATATAAAACAGAAGTGCCGATCGAGGCACGACGCGGACTTATTCGCGACCGTAACGGGATTATCCTTGCGGCCAATGCTTTTGTCGTCAAGTTTGCAGTCGATCCCAAATCCATTCAGCATCGCGACCAGCTTGCCGCCATATTTTCGGAGACGTTCGGAAAGCCCGCCACCTATTATGAGACAATGTTTAGCGATACGTCGCGCAGATATATTGTCATCGAGCGGGAAGTCCCGCTCGAAATTGCTTCCCGGCTCGATTCGGTGAAGGATCATGGTTTGCTGCGGCAAATGGATTGGCGCCGAAATTATGCCTTCGGCGAACGCGCCGCGCATGTGCTGGGCTTTGCGAGCAACGATGGCCGAGGGCTGGCAGGCATCGAATTGATCGATAATCGCGCGCTTGCGGGCCGCGATGGCGAGCAAATCATGCAGCGTGACGGGCGCGGTGCGCTGCGGCCCGATGTCGATTACGAGAAAGTTCCAGCCGCCGACGGTGAAAATCTTACGCTCACGATCGATGAGGCCATTCAGTCTGTAACGGAATCCGCGCTCAAGGCTGGCGTGGCAACAGCGGGAGCGGAAGCCGGCATTGCCATCGTGATGCGTCCTTCCACGGGCGAAATACTCGCGCTGGCTAATGTGCCGGATTTCGATCCGAATGGATTCAGCAAGGCGACGAACGATATGCTCCGCAATCGCGCGATCACGGATGCATACGAACCTGGCTCGACGATCAAAGTGCTAATTGCCTCCGCCGCGCTCGAAGATGGTGCGTGGAAGCCCGACGACAAGATTGACGCCGAGCACGGCCACTGGAATCCCGAACCGGGAGTCAAAATCACTGACACGCATGAGTATGGCATCCTGACGTTTCGGCAGGCGCTTGAAAAATCGAGTAACATTTCCTTCGCAAAAATTTCGGACAAGCTCGATAAGCGCCGCTTTTATAAATATCTCCGCGATTTCGGGATTGGGAATTATACGGGCATCGACTTGCCGGGCGAAGTGCGCGGGGTGCTTCACACGCCTACTCAGTGGGGCGCGAATTCCAAGCGATACATGGCGTTCGGTTATGAACTCACGGCCACGCCGATCCAAATGGCGACCGCGTATGGAGCCGTTGCAAATATGGGAATGCTGATGAAACCCTATATCATCGCAAAACGCGAGGGGGCGAATGGAATGATTATTACCGAGCCGCAGGAAATCCGCCGCGTCGTCAGCGAACAAACCTGCCGCACGTTGATTGGTATTATGGAAGGCGTTGTCGATTCAGGCACGGGCACGCTCACCCGCATTCCGGGCGTCCGCATCGCGGGCAAGACGGGAACGGCACAGCAACTCGTCGGCGGGCATTGGTCCAAAGAGCATTACACTTCGAGCTTCACCGGATTTTTCCCGGCAGAGAAGCCGGAATATCTCATTAGCGTCATTCTTCGCTCGCCGAAAAACGGATATTATGGCGGAGTCGTAAGCGGGCCGATCTTCCGCGAGATCGCAATGAATATTTTGGAGATGACGGGCAAGCTCCCGCCCGAAGCGCGCACCACTCCGAAGCCATTGGCAGTACCGGCCGTCACCGAAGGAGTTGTCGATATCGACGGGATGCCGGTTCCGCTCAACGATAAAGATTCCCGACCGGTGTGGGACGTGCGCGGAATGACGGCCGAGCAAGGGCGCTCGCTGTTAGCGAGTCAGGGGTTCGTCGTAAGCATGACGAAGAGCGCGCAATTGGACCCGGAAGGCGTCATCGACGATGTCATAAAGTGTGGAGGAGATACCGTTCGCTTTGCATTGGCAAAGCCAAAGGCAGAAGAAGGCGATGCGCAAACAACAGCCGAAGTAGCACCCAATTTAGTGGGGCTTCCGATGGCGCGCGCGATCAAACTCGCTTCCGCCGATGGCTTCCGCGTCCGTGCCGATGGCTCTGGATCTGTTGCAAAACAATTTCCGGACGCCGGCGCACGACTCAGTGCAAACGTAGCAACGGGAAGTCCGACGCTTACGCTCTTTGGAGAAGAACAATAGGGCAATGATGAATTATGAATGATGAATGATGACGAGGATTTGTTTCCTCTATCATAATTCATCGTTTGCAATTCAGAATTTCCAACCGTGACCACTTCGAAGCCAAGCGGCGTTCGTTGAAAAATGAAATTTAGTGAGCAAAGAAGCTCGCTCTCTATGATCGAGAGCGATGCGCGGCGTGAGAAGATCGGCCTTCTCGACCTCTATGAGGCCGGGGAGGCCGATCTCTCGCGGCCGCAATACGATTCGCGCAGCGTCCGATCGGGCGATGCGTTTTTCGCCATTCGCGGCTACGAAACCGATGGACACCAATTCATCGCAAAGGCCATTGCGAATGGTGCAACGGTTATCGTCCTCGAAGAAGATTCCGCATTCACGCGTGAAGATGCGAAGCAAGCAAATGTTTCGCGCCTGCTCGTGAAAAATTCCCGCCGCGCGCTGGCGTTTATTTCCGAATGGGCCTTTGGCTCGCCCAGCGCGAAGCTCCGCATGATCGGCGTGACCGGCACGAACGGTAAAACGACGGTGGCAAGCATTATCCGCCAGCTCCTCACGATGCGCGGTGAGAAAGTGGGACTCATCGGCACGATTGGCAATTGGGTCGGCGAAGAAGAAATTCCGGCAACACATACCACGCCCGAATCGCGCGATCTTTCGGAATTGCTTACCCGCATGGTGGATGAAAATGTAACGACCTGTGTGATGGAAGTCAGCTCCCACGCACTCGCGCTGGAGCGTGTCGCCGCGCTCGATTTTGACATTGCAATTTTCACTAATCTTACGCGCGACCATTTGGATTTTCATCACACGATGGAAGAATATCTTGCGACCAAGAAAAAACTCTTCGATCATCTGAAGGATACGGCCATTGCGATTACGAATGTGGACGATCCGAATGGACTCGATATTGTCGCGGACACACGAGCAAACATTCACTCTTATGGCATCCGCCCCAATGGCACGCCAGCCCATGCCGACTTAATGGCTTACGATGTGGAGCTATCGGCGGAAGGGACGCGGTTTCGAATCGAGAAACGTTATTCCGATGAGCGCGCAATTTTCGACTCTCCGCTTGCCGGGACAATCAATGTCGAAAATATTCTGGCGGCCACGAGCGCTCTTTATTTTGGAGTCGAGGGTTGTTCGCTCGATGTGGTTGCCGGATTAATTCCAAAAATTCAGCCGGTTCGCGGACGCTTCGAGCGCATTGCACTAAAGAATGGGATTCAGGCGATTATAGATTACGCGCACACTCCCGATGCCCTCCGAAATGTGATCGAGGCCATTCGGGCGATAATCCCTGCGACAGCACGAATCATAACGATTTTCGGCTGCGGCGGCGACCGAGACAAAGGAAAACGACCACAAATGGGCGAAATTGCATCCAATTTATCAGACCGGGTTATCGTTACGAGTGACAATCCCCGCTCCGAAGACCCACTTGCTATTATTGATGATATTTTGTCTGGAATCTCTGGTCCTAAGCGAAAAATCATCGAAATTGAGCCGGATAGAGCAAAAGCTATCCGAATGGGGCTTTCCAATGCAAAAACCGGCGATATTGTGCTTCTGGCCGGAAAAGGACATGAAAATTATCAAGTTATCGGCAATGAGCGACTCCATTTCGACGATCGCGAAGAAGTCTTGAAATACGATTCAACCCTCTAAAATAAAGGACAAGATCGGGAGCACTACGCGCCGCGATAGCTGTTACACCGGTCACATTTAATTTTCGCGGAGCGGGGTTTCTAACACATTACAAGTCGGACTTACTTTGAATCTTACCGTCCAGGAACTTCTCGGCGTCGAACACACCCATGAACAGGGCATGGGGGAGTTGGGGCTTGCGCACACCGTTCGAGATGTCTCGACCGATTCACGCACGTTAAAGCGCGACGACCTTTTCGTCGCGCTCAAGGGCGAGCGTTTCGATGGACATCAATACCTTGCGCGAGTCGCTAAAGAAGGCGCCGTCGCTGCCATGGTCAGCGCGGAATGGTTCGAGGCCCACAAGCTGCGGCATCCTCCATTGCCACTCCTTATCGTGAACGATCCGCTTAGGTCCTTAGGCGAGTTGGCAAAAATATATCGCAGGAAATTTAATATTCCCGTTCTCGTCATCGCCGGCTCGAACGGCAAGACGACGACGAAAGAGCTGATCGCGCAAGTGCTCTCCGGTTCGCTCGATGTGCTGAAGACCGAGGCGAATTATAACAATCAGATCGGTGTGCCGCATACGCTTTTCCAGCTTCGCGGTGGGCATGAGGCGGCTGTGATCGAGATTGGCACCAATCATCCGGGAGAAATCGCATGGCTCTGTAAAATTGCGCAGCCGACGCACGCGCTCATCACGAATATTGGCCGCGAACACCTCGAATTCTTCAAGGATTTGAAAGGCGTCGCGAAGGAAGAAAAGGTCGCTTTCGAATATGTTCTCGGGCATGGCGGCTTTGCGTTTATCAATTTGGACGATCCGTTTCTCGCGTCGGCACTCGATACCTTTGGCGCTCGCGCGATGACCTACGGCTCCGCGCGCGAAAAGGATGGTCTGTCCATTCATGCCGAGAAAGTGAGCTACGGAAAGGACGGTCGCATCGAACTCCGGATCTCTCATGGAGGCAAGCCGTTTCGCATCCGTACTCATCTTATCGCCGACTATGCCCCGAATATGATCGCCGCCGCAGTAGCCGTTGGGATGCACTTTCACATGCGCCGCTCGGAGATCAAGACGCAGATCGAATCGTTCCGGCCTCATTCCAATCGGCTCGAAATCGTTCACTTAGATGGCATCACCGTGCTCAGCGATACCTACAATGCCAATCCTGATTCCATGGAATCGGCACTAAGAACGCTGAAGGAATTTCCCGTCGAAGGCAGACGATTCGCGGTACTTGGCGATATGTTTGAACTTGGCAGCGCCTCCGAGCGGGAACATCGCGCGCTTGGGATGAAAGTTGCGGAGTTCCAACTTCATCACGTCTATTTTACCGGAACGAATGCCTTGCAATCCTATAAAGCTGCTTCCAAAGGCTCGAATGGCAAGTCGAAGCATTCCTATTTTAGCGAAAGGGAAGAACTTGCCGCCGCGTTGCGCGACGCGCTGCGCCCCGGCGACGCCCTTCTCATCAAAGGCTCGCGTGGAATGAAAATGGAAGAATTGATAGACATGTTACAACGAGGGTAGTACATAATGACAAATGACAAATTATGATTATTCAAACTGGTAGCATATCCCTCATTCGTCATTTGTCATTTGTCATTCGTAATTACCCGAATGTTCTATTATCTTTTTAACTGGATCAACCGAGCGTTCAGCCCGCCAGGCGGCGATTTGTTTCGCTATCTGACGGTCCGAAGCGCGCTCGCGGCAATGTCGGCGCTGGCCCTCAGCCTTTGGAGTGGCCCGAAGATTATCGCCCGTCTGAAACAGCTTCAAATCGGCGACACCGGCAAAGTGGAAGCGCCGAAGGAGCACCTTGCCAAAGTCGGCACGCCGACGATGGGCGGCATCATCATCCTGATTTCTATTCTTGTACCTACGTTGTTATGGGCAGACTTGGGGAATCTTTTTATCGTGCTCGTTCTTCTTGCCACGCTGCTTCTGGGCGGTGTCGGATTTTTGGACGATTATCTAAAAGTAGTAAAAAAGAAGAAAAAAGGTCTGATAGGGCGGTATAAAATCGCGGGGCAAATTTCAGTCGGGCTTCTTATTGCGCTCACGATTATTTTCGAGCCAAATCTTTTCAAATATGCCGGCGTCGATATTCGAACGGCAACAACGGTACCATTTTTTAAGAATCTTGTCTTCGAGTTCGGGCCGATCCTTTATGTGATTTTCGTAATCCTCGTCATCACGGCGACTTCGAACGCCGTCAATTTGACAGATGGATTAGATGGACTAAGCGCCGGCACCGTGGCCATCGCGTTCATTCCAATCGGCGCGATTGCCTATTTCTCCGGCAATCTTCAATTAAGCGATTACTTGAACATTCCGTACTTGCGCGGCGCGGGAGAGCTAACCGTTTTTTGCTCGGCGCTCATTGGGGCGGTGCTCGGGTTCCTGTGGTATAATGCGCATCCGGCGGAAGTTATCATGGGCGATACCGGATCGCTGGCGCTCGGCAGCGCAATGGGAACACTTATGGTCCTTTGCAAAAAAGAGTTTGTGCTGCCGATTGTGGGCGGGATCTTTTTTTTGGAATCGATCTCGGTGATTTTGCAGACCGGATATTTTAAATACTCGCGAAAGAAATATGGCGAGGGCCGCCGGATTTTCCGCATGGCCCCGATCCATCACCATTTTCAACTGCTCGGCTGGGCCGAGTCCAAAATCGTCACGCGCGCTTATATTGTGGCAATCATTCTCGCAATTCTCGCGCTGACGACGTTCAAGGTGCGCTGAATTTGTAGGGGGACGTGCTGCGCACGTCCTTCTGCGCCGCACGATTAACCTGCGGGATTGGACGTGCGCAGCACGTCCCTACGATATGCAAGTCAGAGGTAAACGCTTTTCGATTTTAGGGGCCGGAAAATCCGGCCTTGCCGTCGCGCGTTTGCTCAAGACACGTAGGGCGAAAGTGTTCCTATCGGAAAAAGGAAAGCAAAATAAGTTTGAGGATGCCGCGAAGGAATTGCAGGAAATCGGTGTGGAATTTGAGTTAGGCGATAACACCCACCGCGTGCTCGAAGCCGATTACATCGTGCTTAGCCCCGGTGTACCGCTCGACGCGCCCATTGTAAAGCTTGCGCGCACGCAGCAAATAAAAATTTTAAGCGAGATCGAAATTGCATTTGATCAATGCGAAGCGCCCATCGTTGCCATCACCGGCACAAATGGCAAAACGACGACGACGACGCTTGTAGGAGAGATTTTCAAACGCGCCGGATGGAATACGTTCGTTGCCGGGAATATTGGAATTGCCTTTTCGGAAATTGTTGACCAAGCGAAGGGCGAAAAAGCGATTGTAGTGTTGGAAGTATCGAGCTTTCAACTGGATGCCATTGACGAATTTCGTCCGAAGGTCTCAGCGCTGCTCAATATCGCGCCCGACCATCTCGACCGCTACAAAAATTACGAAGCCTATATTCAATCGAAATACCGCATCGTCGAAAACCAGAAGGGTTACGACATTTTCGTCTATAATCACGATGATGAGAACGCCCGCAATTGTGCGGACACCGTGAATATCCGAACGATCGGTTTTTCGCTGAAAGAAGAGTTGAAGCAGGGCTCCTATCTCGTTGGCGATGACATCGTTCTCCGCATTGGCCGTGAAAAAGAAGTTCTCATCAACCGCAATGAGATCGGCATTCCCGGCCCACATAATCTGATGAATGCCATGGCTGCGGCGCTAATGACACGAACAATGGGCGTCGAATACGATGCAATTCGTGAAACGCTTCGCACATTCAAAGGCGTGGAGCACCGCATCGAATTCGTGCGTGAGCTAAATGGCGTGAAGTATTACAACGATTCGAAAGCAACGAACGTGGATTCGGTGTATTATGCACTTGGAAGTTTCAAGGAGCCGATCATTCTCATCGCCGGAGGCAAGGACAAAGGTAATGATTATTCGAAAATAGCCGACTTAGTTAAGGAACATGTGAAAGCCATCGTAACGGTCGGCAAGGGTGCCGAGAAGATCGAGAAATTTTTCGATGGCATGAAGCCGATACACTCCGCCGGCATGTCGATGGAAGAAGCCGTGCGATTAGCCAAAGAAGCCGCCGCGCCCGGAGACATCGTGCTCCTGTCGCCCGCCTGCGCGAGCTTCGATATGTTCGATAATTATGAACAGCGCGGGAGAGTGTTTAAGGAATTAGTAAATCAATTGAAATAAAATCCGCTGGTATCTATTCCTGACTCCCAGGGTTCCGCTTCGCTGCACCCTGGGCTAATGACCTACTAAAATAGCCCAGGGTGGAATGAAATGAAACCCTGGGACAGGAACGAAATTAAATAACAGAACGCATGAAACCCAAACGTACTGCCGATCTTAGCCTGTTTTTGACCGTCACCGGTCTTTTGCTCGCTTCGCTGGCGTTCGTTTATACGGCGAGTGCCTCGTTCAGCGCAGTGAAGATGGGCGCGAGCGAATCCATGCTCTTCAATCACGCTAAGAAAGTATTTCTCTCGCTCGTGGCGATGATCGTATTCACGAAAATGGATTATCACAAATTCGAGAAGCAGACGAAATGGATCATGCTCTCATCGCTGCTTCTGCTTGTTGCCGTGCTCTTTGTGGGAACTCGGGAACTTGGCGCGCGGCGCTGGCTGGCGCTTGGGCCGTTCAGTTTTCAGCCGGCAGAATTTGCGAAGTTCGCGCTGGTGTTGCATGTCGCCGCGCTTTGCGCGGCGAAACAGGAAATCATCGGCGATTTCAAGAAAGCATTTCTGCCGATCATGTTCTGGGCGATTGCTGCCGCCGCGCTGATTGCGAAGCAGCCGAATATGTCAACGGCGAGCGTGCTCTTACTTATCACATTCGGGATTATGTACGTCGCGCAGGTGCCGCTGAAGTATATGATAACGAGCGGCGTTCTCGCGCTCTTCGGCGGAGGGATCTTTGCACTTACCGCAAGTTATCGTGTTCAACGCATGTTAGCGTTTGTCGGGCATCACACAACGCATACGAGTCAGGTCGCGTATCAAACCGATCAGGCACTTCTTGCATTTGGTAATGGCGGAATTTTCGGAGTGGGTATCGGACAATCGCGGCAGAGCATGTTTTTTCTCCCGGAGTCATACGGCGATTTTATCTACTCCGTTATTGGCGAGGAATATGGTTTTATCGGCGCTGGGTTGCTGCTGGTGGTTTTTGGATTTATCGTTATTCGTGGCGTGCAAATTGCTAAACATGCTCCGGATGCTTTTGGCCGCTATACCGCATTCGGAATTACGCTGACGGTCGCGATCTATGTATTAATCAATGCCTTCGTCAACGTTGGACTGATGCCGGTGACGGGGCTGCCGATGCCGTTCGTCAGCTACGGCGGCACGAGCATGATCTTTAGTGCTGCGGCCATCGGTGTACTGCTCAACATTTCGAAATACGCGGTGACGCTACCAAAACCACCGCGCGTTTCGTTTGGCGAGAGACTATCCCGTTTATTGAAACCGCCTCAGGAAGAAGCCATTGCCTAACAAGACCATCCTCATCGCCGCCGGCGGAACGGGCGGCCATCTCTATCCCGCGCTCGCCGTCGCGGAAGAAATCCGGCGCGAGCGGCCGGACATAAATATTATTTTTATCGGCACACGAGATCGCATTGAAGCAAAGGAAGTTCCGCGAGCAGGCTTTCCCTTCATGCCGATCGACATTCACGCGCAGCGAAAGTCCGTTTCGTCGCTTTTGACTTTTCCATGGAAATTTGCGAGCGCGCTTATAGATTGCATGCGTCTTATTGCGAAAGAACGGCCATCCGCGATGCTTGGCGCGGGCGCGTATCTGAGCGTGCCCGTGGGAATTGCGGCGTGGGCATTTCGCGTGCCGACCGCGCTCTTAGAAATTAATTCCATCCCCGGAAGCGCGAATACATTGCTTTCGCGCATGGCCGATAAATTATTTCTCGCATATCCCGAAGCGGCGGTGAAATTTCCAAAGCGAATTTCGAGAACCGCAACTGTTAGCGGAACTCCAGTGCGCGCTGGACTCGGACGGCAAATCATTTCGCGGGAAGAAGCGCGGCAGTCTTTTGGGCTTGACGCCTCGCGCACTACCGTTCTCGTGTTTGGCGGCTCGCTCGGCGCGCGCGCCATCAACGAAGCGATGCGTGAGTGCGCCGGAACACTTGCCGAGCGGGGATACAATGTGTTATGGCAAACGGGACGCAGCGCGAATGTCGTAGAACTTCAGAATCAATTTGCAAACATACCGAACGTTCGCGTCATAGACTACATTTACGATATGGAGCGAGCCTATCGCGCGGCGGACTTAGTTGTCTGCCGCGCAGGCGCATCTTCGCTTGCGGAGCTGGTGCATCTGGGAAAACCGGCGATACTTATTCCTTATCCATTCGCAGCGGCGGACCATCAGGAGCACAATGCTCGATCCTTTGAGCGAGACGGTACGGCGGTGGTGCTCCGCGATAGCCAGTTAAAGACAATGCTTGCTCAAACAATTTTCGCATTACTCGGAGAACCAGAACGTTTGATCGCCATGTCGAAAGCAATGAAGCAAAGAGATAATCCCAACGCCGCGAAGCTCGTGGCTGAATGGTTGATCGCAGCAACTCGTTAGGAACCTTGTACAATATGGACGACGAGAAACACATTTATCGCGCAAGGCTCGATTTCCTCTATCAGTCAATCGCCCTCTATGCGGCGACGCTGCTGCTCTATCTCGTCGTTCGCTCGATCATTGAGTGGCAATCGTTTCCGACGCTCTGGCAAGACCCGCTCTTGCTCTTGCTTTCCGCGATCACCCTTCTCGGCGTGATCGCGCTGCTCTATAATCTTTTCATGCGGCGTCAAATCGAGATCGAGGGCGACACCATTTTTTTCACGAGCCGCGCGCGCAGCCGAAAAATTGCGCGGTCCGATGTCGCGTCTGTTCAAATTGGTCCTCCCGACGGGCGCGCTGTGCAGCGGGTTCGTTCGGTCAGAATCCGTCTAAAAACGGAGCGACGCCCGGTACGCATTCGCCTTGCAAATTTCGAGCAAAGTCATAAATTGCTTGACGATCTCCGCGAATGGGCCGGACCGCTTGCGGCATCGCGCGGCGCCCGCCCGGAACAGCTATCATAAATTTTTCCATTGCGTCACGTCCATTTTATTGGTATCGGCGGAGCCGGCATGAGCGGGCTGGCGGAAATATTGCTGCTGCGCGGCATCGCCGTCAGTGGCAGCGATGCCGTGCAAAATAAAAAGATGGACGAACTGGAAGTGCTCGGCGCAACGATCTCCATCGGGCACGATGCAAAAAATGTTGATGGCGCGGACGTCGTCGTCTATTCTTCTGCTATTGCCGATGACAATGTCGAGCGCGTGGAAGCACAACGTCGCGGCATTCGGCTCGTGCGTCGCGCCGAGTTCTTATGCGAGATCGTGCGCGATCATGTCGTAATCGCTGTGGCCGGCACGCATGGCAAAACGACCGTGACCGGCATGATCGCATCGGTACTTATTGAGGCGGGGCTTGACCCACTCGTGCTCGTGGGTGCGAGCGTCCGGGAATTAGGCGGCAAAAATTCCCGCGCCGGGGCCGGAAAAATCGCCGTCGTCGAAGCCGACGAATATGACCGCAGCTTTCTCGCGCTCGGAGGCTCGTATATCGCGATTATGACTTCGCTGGAAGCCGAACACATGGATACGTATAGCGATGTAGCTGCGCTCAAAGATGCGTTTGTGCAATTCGCAAATCAAGCACCATCCACAAGTCAGCACTCATCCGTGAGCGATCCTTTGAGGAACGGTTACCAGACATCTCACAATGGATTTGTTATCGTTTCCATTGACGATCTGATGCTCCGGGAGATAACTCCTCGATTGCGCAAGCGCATTGTGACGTATGGGGTCGATTCGCCCGAAACAAAATATCGAGTTGCGAATCTTATGCAGACCCCGCAACGAATGCACGCCACGCTCGTGCGCTCCGGCGAAGCTGCCGGTGAAATCGAGCTGCGCGTCCCCGGCAAACACAATATGCTGAACGCGCTGGCCGCCATTGCCACGGCGGATGTGCTTTCCATTCCGCTCGACATCACGCTTCGGGCGCTCAAACGCTTTTGCGGCGCGGAACGACGGTTCGAGATCATTGGCGAAGCTGGCGGCGTGCTCGTAATCGACGATTACGCGCATCATCCAACTGAAGTTCGTGCCACGCTGATGACGGCGCGGGCTGCTTATCCCGGAAGGAGAATCGTAGCGTGTTTTCAGCCGCACACGTTTACGCGCACCCGCGATTTTGCCGAAGCTTTTGGCGAAGTGTTTGCCGCGAACGCGGACGTGCTCGTCTTGCTCGATATTTATCCCGCGCGCGAGACTCCGATTCCGGGCGTGACGAGCGAGCTTATTATGGAGTCCGCAAAGAAATCTGGATTGACGGAGATTTACACGGCCAGCGCACCGAATAAACTTCCCAAACTACTTGCGGCTATTCTCCGTGAGCGCGATGTTGTGCTCACCATCGGCGCCGGCACTATTACGGAGGCAGCTCCGGCCATCCTTCATACGATGACGGAACTCCAAACGCTTGAACTGGCGCCAGAGCATGACAATTGACCCCATGAACGAATCTGAGCAGGATAAAGAAGTAATGCAGCACGAGGAGCCTCAGGGCGACTCCGAAGTTGCAGCCGGTAGCGATCCCATCGTGCAGGAAGCAATCGCCGTGGAATCCGGATCGGAACCCGTTCCGGC
The DNA here is from genome assembly GCA_003151825.1 of Ignavibacteriota bacterium. Taxonomy (GTDB): domain Bacteria; phylum Bacteroidota; class Ignavibacteria; order Palsa-1295; family Palsa-1295; genus PALSA-1295. The sequence goes on along the minus strand of PLYO01000042.1, from coordinate 44,185 downwards.
ACAACGAAACGGCAAGCCGTCCCAAAAGAATGGAAGACCTCCAAAGGGCCGAAAACGAGAGCAAAAAACATCGTGCCCACCAGCTTTACGAAGGCCAAGTGTTTTTCGCCGCATCGTCGTCATTGCTTGGTCCGGCGAGCGCGAACCGGCCAGCGATTTATGGTGGGCCGAAGCAACGATCGAGGGCGAGTGGGTCGTCGTTCAGGAACTTGGAAGGGTCCGTACGCGAAAGGAAATCTTGGAACGCATTCTCGCTTTGGACTCCGCCTTAGTTGCGCTCGATTTTAATTTTAGTTTTCCGGCTCCGTTTTTGGAATCGTTATCCGCCGAAGGAATTACGGATTGGCGCGGAATGGTTAGAACCATCCGCGAAGACCTCAAAAAAAATGTCGATGATGGCGCACGCCGGTGGGTCGAGCGAATGGCCCGTTACCGGGAAGCCTATCTCGATCCCGATATGCCAAGCATTCGTCCGCGAAGTGCGCGGCGCACCGAGAACCGTGAATGGAATATTCAGCCTGAGAAGCCCGCACCGCACGAACAGCATTCGATGGCCGAGCGGCTGCGCCGCACGGACCTGCCGCTGATTGCATCGGTCGGGCGCGATACGCTTAGCACCATCCAGATCGGATACAACCGTTTGACCGAGCGGTACGAATTTAACGGCAACAGCCGCGGCCGCGACGCGCTCCTTGGAATGGCCATGCTTGGCCAACTGATCGAGTCGGGCCGCGACAACCTTTCCATCTGGCCGATGATGGAACTGAAAAAGCTTACCATTGTCGAAGCGCTCCCCTGGCTTTTTACCGAAGGAAAACAGATCAAAGCCGATGCAATGGGAACCCTGTTTGCCAATTATGAAGACGCAGGATGGCACATTCCCGCTGAAAGTCAGCGAAGCGCGGAAAAAAGCATCCATGCGCAGCAGGTGCTCTTCACGCTGCTCGGCATCGTAAAAACCGAGCTGCGCTTGAGCCGCAGCCGATACCCGATACGGTTTTATAGCCCCACGATTTATAGCGATCCGCAAGTGCAGCTCGAAGGATGGACCTATGGGATGAATTATCGAGCGCATGTGAATGGGAACGATGTCAAAGTCAACACCGAGGAAAAAAAGAGAATGGGAAGCCCTGAAGGGGCGTTGTTACTATCATGAAACGCGCAGGAATTTTTTCTATCGTACTAATCGTAATAAGCCAGAATGTGAAGGGTCAGGATTTGAATCGAACCCATAACTGCGATTCGCTCTATCAAACCAAGCAGTTCTTCGAGTTTCGAGATTCCGTTCTTGATTGGCAGGAATCGCCCAGTCCCGAACATCGATATTTTCGAGGTCTCGCCGAGGCCGTATTCAATCAGCCATCGAAGGCTGTTAAAGACCTCACTGCCTATCTCGACCACACATCGCACACTGATTCTGTCTCTCGGCTTGGCAATGCCTTCGATGTTCTCGGTACAAGCTACTTTCGACTCTATCAATATGCTGATGCTGCCAAGACATATCGCGAGGCCATCCGGAGGCTCGGCGACGAGATAGACTCAAGCCAGCGATTAGATTTTGAAAACTCCGCTCGGTTAGGAGAAATACTTAGCGGCGCTCCTCATCAGCAAATTATGGCAGAATCGACCGGCCAAGCCCACATACTTCCAAGCAAGGCAGGCAAGTATCAGATCAGCGTGAAAATGAATGATGAAGTGGTCGATTCCGATCTTATCTTCGATACAGGCGCCAATTTTTCGATTCTTGATTCCACGACCGCCGCGTCTTGCCATGTCAAGCTTCTCGATGGCACTATCTCCGTGGGAAGCCTCACCGGGAACCCGACTACTGCGCATGTGGGCGTTATTGACAAATTGGATATAGGAATGATCTCCTTGAGAAACGTAGTCGTCCTCGTTTTTCAGGATGCCGATTTAAGTTTTCCTTCCATTCATTATCATGTGACAGGCGCCATTGGTTTTCCGGTTATCGAAGCACTCGGCACAGTGACATTCACGAGCGATGGACATATCGAGGCCTCAATCCGGCAACGGAAGACCTCTTCAACGATGCGACCCAACCTTGCACTCGATGGACTGAATCTCGTTGTCGAAGCTTCATATTTGAATCAACTCATTCCTTTACATTACGATACCGGTGCCGATGCGACGATGTTTTACCCTCCGTTTCTTCGGAGATTTCCCAGCGTTCTTACGAATGCGGATACATCTACACACAAATTCAGCGGCGCAGGAGGAGAGTTAATAAATGCGAAGGCATACAAACTCCGCAATCTTCAACTTCAACTCGATGGGAAAACGATTTCCTTCGATTCCGTAAAAGCCGTCACCGATCGTGTGAACGAAACCGCAGAATTTTTCTACGGCAATCTTGGGCGCGATGCGACGAAACAGTTCAGCGCTACCACGCTGGACTTCCGCACGATGAGTTTGCGCCTTGAGTGATTGGCCTAACTTAAAGCTCCTCACTACATTTCATTTTTCAGCGAACGAGCCGCAAACGGTTCGCGGATCGGCTTTGCCGTTAAGCGAGCCGTGAGGTTAGTAAAAGAAAAATGAAGTTCAATTTTCAGCCGCCAATAGAGCGGAACGAATTCGTCCATCTCCCCGAATGGGAGCCGGAGGATTCACCGCGCGAACCGCTCTCAGAGGAGCCGGTTCCCACGCGCGCGCTTCTGGGCCAAACGCTCCGCGCAGAACCGGAAGAAGCGATGGATTCGCGGGATTATCTCGCGGATTTCCTTTCGGATGGTGACACCGACGAAATCGAATCGCTGGAAACTGATCCGGATGCTTCCTGGAAGCATTCCCGGTGGCCGAGCGTGCTGTTGCTCGCAGCGATTGTCGTGCTTGGCACCGTCTGGTATCTTGCTTCGCGTTCGGATGGCGGGCTTCATCTCACGCGGGTGAAGATCGAGGGCGCGAATCTTCTTTCGAACGAAGAAGTGATCCAGCTTGCGGCTATCGACCGCTCCGTGCCGTTTTACACTATCAATTTAAAAGCAATCGAGCATCGTCTGCTCACGCATTCGCTTATCCGCGCGGCGCATGTTCGGCGCGAAGTGGGTCCTGCAACGCTCGTGCTTTTCATCGAAGAACGGCAGCCGGTGGCTTTGCTTAGCTCAGATTCCACGAGCGGCACTTCGGCGGGTGAAACTTTCATCATCGACCGCGATGGCCTTCTCCTGCGGCCCAAGCTCATCGCAGGCCTTCGCGATCCGGCGAAGCTGTTGCAAGTGCCGCTGCTTTCCGGCGTAAGCGCGCATGATACGGCAAGCTTTCAGGCGATGGCAAAAATGGTGGCCATGATCGCCGCGCTCGATTCCGGCGCGCTGGCGGGCGCCATCGGCGAATTCCACCGCACGCCAACGGGCGCGTATGTGATCTATACATCCGAAACCGAAACGCCGATTTTCCTCGGCTCGCCGTTCGATCGTGAGTTCCACACCGCGCTGGAAGAACAACGGGACTCCGTCGTGCCAAACAACCAAGTTTCGCTCTTCTACCGGCAATTGCAACTCCTTGCGCGAGTGTGGAAAGGGCACTTGCATAACGAACTCCGCGCCGGTCACGCGCTCTACGCCGATGCCCGCTTCAACGGCCAAATAATTTTAAAGCAACGATTCCAAAATGGAACGGCTCTTCCTGTGCGAAGCACGGGAACCGTTCCGCAACCAGAACTCAACCACGCCCAATATGCAACGAACGCGAATAAGCGATCCATCCAGTGATTCTACCTATTCCACTCCCATGAATTCCGCGCCCATGATCGGCGTGCCAAGCTCGCTCGACCCTGGCCGCATTATTGTCGGCTTGGATGTGGGCACGACGAAAGTCTGCGCCATCGTCGCGGCGCTCTCGCTTCGAGAGCCGCGCACGATGACGATCCTCGGCGTAGGCCACGCGCCGGCGGATGGGCTTTCGCGCGGCGTCGTAACGAATATCGAGAAGACCGTCCGTTCGATCGAGCGCGCAATCTCCGAGGCCGAGGCGCAGTCTGGTGTGAAGATACGCGAGGTCGTTGTCGGCATTGCGGGCGATCACATTCAATCGTTTCAATCGCGCGGCGTGGTAACCATCTCGAATGCCGAGCGAACCATCACCGAAGACGATGTTCAACGCCTCATCGATGATACGAAAAAAGTTCACTTACCCTTAGATCGTAAAATTCTCCACGTCATTCCACAGGAATATATCGTGGACGGTCAGGACGGCATTTACGAACCGATCGGCATGTCGGGCGTGCGCTTGGAAGCGAGCGTGCATATCATTAACGGCCTTGTGACGGCGGTGCAGAACATTCATAATTGCGTGGAGCGCGCGGGAATACGTGTGCGCGACATCGTGCTCGAACCGCTCGCATCGAGTTACGCCGTGCTCGACGATGAAGAAAAAGAAGTGGGCGTTGCGCTCGTCGATATTGGCGGCGGCACGACAGACATTGCCGTCTTCGAAGAACGCACCATTCGGCACACGGCCGTCATCGGTATTGCCGGACAAAAAGTTACCGACGACGTTCGCAAGGGTCTCGGCATTTTGGGCGATCAGGCAGAACGATTGAAGCGCGAATATGGATGCGCCGTCGTTTCGCACATTTTACGCGACGAAGTAATCCAGCTTCCGGGCCTTGCGGGAAGGAAACCGCGAGAGATCGCAAAGTCCGTGCTCGCGCGGGTCATTCAGCCACGCATGGAAGAGATTTTAGAATTCGCACTCGCTGAAATCAAGCGCTCCGGCTATGCGCGGCATCTTTCGGCGGGCGTGGTGCTCACGGGCGGCGGCTCGATGACGAACGGCACACGGGAACTTGCCGAAGAAATTTTCCAGATGCCCGTCAAGATTGGAATGCCGATGGGCTTTGGCGCGGGGCTCGTCAAAGAAGTCGAGTCACCGGTGTTTTCGACGGCGGTGGGCCTTGTGCTCTACGCATTCAAACACCACGCGCCGGCCTCTTACGTGCAGGAAGAAGTTCCAGCAGAAGCCACTTCAGAATTTCAGGATGATCACGGCCTGAACGGCCAGGCTGGGAACATTTTCTCCCGAATGAAGGAGTGGTTCGAACAACTTTAGAAAGTGCTAAGTGCTAAAGTGCTTAGTGCTAAGGATTAGATAATATCCCGCACTAACAACTTGGCTCTTAGCACACAACAGCAATCGCATTTAAACTTTAGCACTTCAGCACTTAGCACTTTAGCACTTACAAACATGATAGAACTCGACACCAAACAGGAATATGGCGCGAAGATCAGGATCGTCGGCATCGGCGGCGGCGGATCGAACGCAGTGAACTCGATGATTAACAAAGGACTCGAAGGCGTGGAATTTTGCGTCCTCAATACCGACGTGCAGGCGCTTGAAAAAAGCACCGCGCCGATAAAATTGCAGATCGGTAAAAACCTAACGAGAGGCCTCGGCGCCGGCGCCGATCCCGAAATCGGGCGCAGAGCCGTGGAGGAAGACCATGAAGAAATCGGGCGCATGATCGCCTCGTGCGATATGGTTTTCGTTACGGCCGGCATGGGCGGCGGCACGGGAACCGGCGGCGCGGCAACGGTTGCGGGCATCGCGAAAGCAGCGGGCGCGCTCGTTGTCGGCATTGTGACGAAGCCGTTTCAGTTCGAAGGCAAACGCCGCGCGAAGCAAGCCGAGGAGGGCATCGAGGAACTTCGTCAGAACGTCGATACGCTCATCGTCATACCAAATCAAAAATTGCTCGCGCTCGTCGAGAACGGAACTTCGTTCCTCGACGGATTTTCGCTTGCCAATCAAGTGCTTTACAACGCGACGCGCGGAATTTCGGAACTTATCACGCGGCACGGTTACATCAATGTGGATTTCGCGGATGTAAGAACCGTCATGCGCGAAATGGGCGACGCCATCATGGGTTCCGGCATTGGACGCGGCGAACACCGCGCTGCTATTGCGGCCGAACAGGCGATCGCTTCGCCGTTGCTTGAGGGCGTAAAGATTCAGGGCGCGCAGGGTGTGCTTGTCAATATCACGGGCGGACGCTCGATGTCATTGCTCGAAGTGAGCGAAGCGACACAAATCGTTCACGATGCTGCCGGCGACGACGCGAACATTATTTTCGGCGCCGTGCTCGATGACTCGATGGATGAGGAAATTATGGTTACAGTGATCGCCACGGGATTTAATTCCAAACCGAAATACAATGGCGGAATTTCTCCACGTAGCACCATGCTTCCCGCCCGCGACTCCGCTGAGAATGGAAAACCCAAGCCGCGCGTCGAACGTATTTTGCAGCCGGTGGAAGATGAGAACCCCTCTCCTTTCCAAGGAGAGGGGCGCATCGTCGGCGATGCTGGGAGAGGTCGCGAGAACAGCATGACGGAGATCGGCGAAGAAGCCATGCCGCTTCCGAAGATCGAGCGGATGTATGTGCCGCGCGGAACCCTTACCGAAAAAGATGGACACGAAACCTTCGAACGCGCTTCTATGCGAAGCGCAAGCACCGAGGGGCCTATTTCCCCCGCCGAACGGGATGGCGTGAGAGAACATGCCGGACAGATCTCACGCCTCACTCCGCGCACCGATTCCCGGCACGTTCCCAGCGGACCGCGCGACCTCAAGGACTATGACCAGCCCGCCTATCTCCGCCGCGGCATTTCGCTCCCGCCCATCGATGAAGGCGCCGAGGAACCGGAACTTGTTGGAGCAACCGCCACGAGCATGACCGACCGCATCGCAGCGCCCCAAAAGGATCGCGATGACAGGCCGGCGTTCTTGAAGAGGATCATGGATTGAAGCGGGATTCTTTCGAATTCGTGGTAGCGTAATTATAGCCCCGGGCGTAAGCCCGGGGTTTTTGCGTTTTTTAGGAAGGGTGCTAAGAAATTGTATTATATTATGTGAATAACTACGGGCACCATGTCGCAATGAAACGTGTCATAGAATAGAACAATGGCTTTAGCACAATTAGATTTTGAAACTATCACCGCGCGAAGAACCGCTCGGCCAATCCTCAAGTGGGCTGGCGGAAAGAGTAGCTTGCTCCCCGTACTCTCAAAAGTCGTTCCGAACGATTTTAAAAATTACATCGAGCCGTTCGTGGGCGGTGGCGCAATGTTTTTTTTCGTTCAGCCGGAACGTGGAATGCTCGGCGACGCAAATGGCGAGCTTATTGCAAACAATTGCTGAACGCGCCGCCAGAATCATTTTCTTGAACGAAGGAATTCTATTCCATCTGTAATCATTATTACAATATGACTCAGAGCGAAATCCGAAAATTCTCCGATCAAATTGCACTCCGGTTTTCGCCCGAGAAGATAATTCTTTTTGGGTCGCAGGCGAATGGTAATGCTGGGAAGGACTCCGATGTCGATGTGCTAGTAGTAATGGACTACGATGGTCCCGCACCTCATAAAGCTGCCGAAATCCTCTCTTCTATTAATCCGGATTTTTCTTGCGATCTTCTGGTGCGAAAGGCTTCCGAAGTGCAGGAGAGGATAATGCTGAACGATTATTTTTTCCGCGATCTTGTCGCAAAGGGCCAAGTACTCTATGAAGCCCGTAACGCTTGAGTGGGTAAATAAGGCCGAAGATGATTTCGCCACGATGACGCGAGAGTATCGAGCGAGAACCCGTCCGAATTATGCCGGTGTGTGTTTTCATGCACAACAATGTGTCGAGAAAATGCTTAAAGCATATCTTTTCGAGCATGAGATTGAATTTTCGAAGACGCATGATATTCGTAGGCTGCTGAACCTCGGCTCTGAGTTCGAACCGGAGTGGGAACAGTTTATCGATGAGTCTGCCCGGCTAACTTCGTATGCTATCGAGGCTCGCTATCCAGGAAGCATCGCAACGAAAGAACTTGCTGGAAATGCAATCCGCATTTGCAGAAAAATGCGAAAGAGTGTGCTCGCTGCGCTCGATCTACCGGATGAATTGCCGTTGTAAGTGATATCCGCGTAGAGCCTGCCCTGAGCTTGCCGAAGGGTCGGCGCTTCCAGCCCGACAGCCCCGGTAGGAACGGTGTTTTTGCAGCCCCGGACGTGAGTCCGGGGTTTTTGTGTTATGGAAGCACCACCATCGCTCGCAAGTGCGAATTGAACGACTGTAGGAATTCGGGCGTTCGGCGAATATGACTTTTTCCGAATGCCTTGAGCAGGTTATTCTTCCGACCTTTGAGCGCCTTAAGAAGGAACACGAGGAAGGCAGTCCCAACCACCCAGCACGGATTCGTTCTAATGGAACCATACCTTATATAGAGTTCACTTTCAAAAAAGATGATCGAGCGTTGTCATGGGGTCTTAAAGTTACAAAGAGTCGGGATGAGGAGGGGGGATTATACCTCGCTGGTAATGCACATTATTCAACTTCCTCCAAATATGGAGCAGAACATTTGACCACGGAATACATTGCAATAGACAAGTTGACACCGACCGACATCGAGAATACTGGTCGACGGGCTCGGGCATTGTTTGCATCTTTTGCTTTCCCAGAATGGTTCCAGTCGAGGCAATATTTCGAATGCAGTTAACCTACTTACAAAAACTTCCCGAACCGCTTATTGGATAGAAAGCGTTGCGGTTGGTTTGAAGGTAAGCTCATTCCATTGTTGCATCGCCCGGAGGCGCCCAGGAAGGTTAAGAATTTCTCCAGCAAGTCCATAAATTTTCAGACCTTGCGAAACGAATCCGAAGAAATCTTGCGCGGCGTTGAATTGCGTGAGCGTAGTCTGTGCAGACTCAATACCAGCATCTGACAAAGCATTAACTACGACCTCTGGATGTGTAGTAAGATAGTCGGCTGTTATTCCAGAAATTTGGTCGCGTAACCATTCTAGCCCATTAGGGACTGAGTTTGCTGGGGCACCGAGTGCACCAACCCAGAGACAATTTATGTCGTTTACCAAACGAGTTTTATCCGACAAACCCGAAATTATGAGGGTGGTCGGATTTCCCTTAGCGACAAGGATTGTTGTGTTTGCAAGATCGCCTGGTTGAAGAAGTTTGGCTATGGAAATGTTATTCCCGGAATGTGCAAACACGTCAACGTCGATCCACCAATCAGACTTATTTTTTATCTCAAGAGTAACCATGCTTGCTCCCGATGGATTTTGACCCGGAAGAGAAGAAACAACCCGTAGATCGACCAAATCGCTGAAACCAGAAGATAAATCGGTTGAAACGTTAATGGGATGATAGCCACCATCATTGTAGAGCGATTGAATCTCAGAAACGCTCAATGATCTATTGTATATTCGAATGTCGTCGATTTTTCCATGAAACATCCCGCATGTACCTGCTCTACCGACTAAAATGTCGCCAATAGCTTTCTGTCCGTATGGGCTGCTACAAGAAGTGATGTAGACACCGTCAACATAAAGCCTCGAAGTTGTGCCATCGTAAGTACCCACAGCAAAATGCCACATACCGTCGTTGTATGCTTTCGGCGTATTGATTCTATCTGTTCCACCACACCTGCCACCCGGAGTAATGAATGAAATCGCGTTGCGCACATATCTTCCAGCGCCAAGGCCGTAGCCATTATTGATTCCGCACGGATTGTGCTTGACAACAATTGCCTCATCATTGACACTTGTGAAGCTTGTCCATGCACACACTGAAAAACCACCCGTCGCAAAGTTTAAACCGCTCGTATTGGCAAGGTCGATGAAGCCTGATCCTGAAAATTGATAGGCACTGTTAGGATTTCCGAATCGATCCGCTATCAAGGTCACACTTCCGTGAACAACTCCGTTATAACCGTTCCCGCTTTCGTCATTCGCATTGCCATTGAATGGGTAATAAGCGATAAGGCCAGCAATTGCATTTCTCGGGACTTCGGCCCCAGACTGAATTATTGTGCTACTCGGCTGAGGTTTCGCCTTCGTTGAGTCTGAAGTATGAAAATGCGAAACTTTCGAATTGTCGGCGTAGGCAAAAATTCGTGAAAAGAAAACTATAGTTCCAGCCAGCATCACCAGAATTAAGGTGTTCCAGAAAGAGTGGTAACGATTTTTGTTGTTCATGGTACGAATGTTGTTGATAAATTCTTGAGTGCATATAAGTCAATAGGGAATTGGATGATCCTTAGTCAAGCGAAACCAGTACCCATAACTATGGGAGACTCCATCAATCTGAACATTCCTTATCCCTACATCATATTTTCTACCAACCTTTAGCGCTTTCATCTTCCATTGCAGGGAGTTGGGCAGTCCATAACTTTGATTATCATACTCAATGGAGGTTACAGCAACGGAGTCAGCATTCTCATCGCTGATAGCAATAGTCGAATGGCTAAAATCAACGGAATTGTTATTCCAGTAATTTACACTGTCAGCGACAACACTAAACGAAGCGAACCACTCTTTGTCGAAGAGGGCTGCGGGGTAGTCCTTGAATGGATATGCAACATACTGCACTTTGAGCGGGGATGCAAGCACATCGTCATCGCGGATCAAAAGGGCTCCAAAGCTCGCACTGGTTCCATTCTTGTAAATCTTGGGCAGGTCAATACGGCCAAAAGCGACTGTTCTAGCAAAAGGATCAAGAAGCCAGCGCCTGTGTCCTACGGGATCACTGCCTAGATCGATAAGCCATTCAGTGATGAACACGCCAGCAGTCATAAACTCATCATCGAAAAAGCCTTCTGTTGCCAAACAGCTTTGAGCAGTACCGTTAGCCCCCTCGGGTGTCCAGCAATGCCAGGAAGTATCTGGAAAGTGATTGAGTCCTCTTTCGTTATTCGCTGCCATTATAAGTGCACCGCGTTGAGCAAAGAGATCATCGTCACAATTATAAAGCAATGGATCCAAGTTATGAAGGGATCTCAAAAAGTTTAGATGATAGAGAATCTTCAATCTTGAATTAATGCTCAATCTTCCCTCGTAGCATTCCGCAACGTTTGGGATCGAGTCATAAGTCATCGTTTCACGCATATGGAGCCATTTGGCCGACGAAGAGCTGTCCGAGCCTAAAATTGTGCGTGAAGGCTTCGATCTCCAAGTAAGAGTCATACCATTTTTGTCGAGAGAATCCACCCACTCCCATCTTGAAGTATCCCTCGAATCTGAGCGGTCAAAAACTATCGGACCATGATCAGAATTCAAAAAACGATCTACTTCTTCGATAGAAAAAGTTCTAACTGAATTGCCGCCACAACCATAAAAAAAAGTTAAAATAAGAAGGCTCAAGGCAATCATGAATGGCTGCCTTGCCTTAGCCGCTCCCAGAATACCAACCGTTTTTGTCATTCTAAAATTGAATGCGGAATTATTTATCTTCCTTTAGCCATTCTCGAACAGCCTTTGCGGCTGCATCATTCGCACTTTTTCCAGCCCGATATATGGCCTTCCATTTCTGACTCTTTTCTTCGTACTTTAAATTTGCGAAGTAATCAGTTCCTGGGTCATCCTTGTAACGTTTAAGCTTAGCTTGGAAATCCACAGTCTTGAGAAGCTCAAGATATTTTGAAAGTCTTAATCTAACGAACGCCCTTGAGTCTTCCGGAAAATCAAGTCTCCAAGCGGAATCTCTTTTAAGGTAATCTCTCTCATTGAAGGCACCGAAACCTTGTCGATATTCTTGTTCACGCGCGTTAATAACTCCGGCGCTATCTAACTCGAATTCATTGCGAATACTATCAATTTTCCGAGCGTAAATCAAAGAATTGACCGTATCCTTTTTTATTAGAGAATCATAATACGCAATCCACTCATTCTCATCTCTTCTCCAGCTATTTACGCCATTCGCTTCGTCCTCTTTCAAATATTCTTCAGGCGTTTTAGGTCTCACCCGCTCTCGTTGTTTAGCATACGAATCCTTGAACTCTGGAGTGAGTGTATATTCCTGTGCAAGTTGCACCATTTCGCGAGCAATAACGGCTTTAGCTCTGTCGTTCAATTTACGTAGAATATCCACAGCAGGCATGTTGGGTAGGTCATCGTTGTCACGAACATAGCTGAATAAATCATCTATCATATTCGTAGCTTCCGTCTCAGTAATCTTCATCTTTTGAAGGGCAGCATCGATTCCACCCTGAACGGCGGGAGCGATTTCCGTCCATGGAACTAATACGAGCAAGAATAACGAGGAAGCAATAATACTCTTTTTCATAAATCGCTGTGAGAAACACGTTTTCTAATGAGCCGTTCCACCCCATTTTCTCAATCCTTTTGAACCGGCACCTATTTCCAAAAGAAATTTCATGTATTTTCACCAAACGCTTGCTTTTGGGTTTTTCACGCCGTATATTGGTTTTGCTTTGATGGGCACCCATTCGACAAGCTCAGGGCAGGCTCTATCCGGGGAAAGGATGAAGGTTGAGGGATGAAGGATGAAAACGGGGCGCATCGTCGGCGATGCTTGGTGCAGCGTTCATTGACAATCGGCGGCAACTGACTCAAAAACTCTACAGTTTATGAATTCCTAATGCAAAAAAAAATATTTTGGGAGAGGAATTCGCGTTTTTAGCTCGTTTTTGGCATGGCTCGAATCGCAAACTGAAGTTTGCGCTACATTTATGCAGTCCGAGGCTCGGGAGTTCGGTGGGCTTTTTTGCCGATGTCGCTGCGGTAGTAGGCGCCGTTGAAGCTGATCTGCGAGACGGCATTGTAGGCAGCGGTAATGGTGTGGCGAAGATCCTCTTCGTACCCTACGGCGGTGACGGACAGCACGCGTCCGCCGGAGGTGAGGAACCGGCCGCGATCGTCCAATTTGGTGGCGCCATGAAAGACTGCGATGCCCTGCTCGATCTCTTTCTTTTGGTCGAAATCGTCGAGTCCGGTGATGACCTCGCCGGTTTGGTAACTATCGGGATAGCCCTGGCTGGCCATCACAATAGTTACCGCCGAAGCCGGGAACTGCTTGATCGGCAAGAGCGGGGCGAGCCTTCCTTCGGCGCAGGCGAGGAATATCTCGGCGAGATCGCCATCCAAGAGCGGCAGCACGACTTCCGCTTCGGGGTCGCCAAAGCGAACGTTGAACTCGACGACGCGAGCGCGGCCATTGGCGATCATCACGCCGATGTAGAGGATGCCGCGATAGATGCGGCCCTCATCGCGCAAGCCTTTGAGCGCCGGCTCGATGATCTCGCGCTTGACCTGCTCGATGATCTCGGGCGTGACGATCGCGGCTGGAGCGTAAGCGCCCATGCCGCCGGTATTCTTGCCGCGGTCGCCATCGAAGATGCGCTTGTGATCCTGCGCGGTCGCGAGGAGGTCGTAGTCGATGCCATCGGTGATAGCGAAGATGCTGGCTTCATCGCCCGTCATGTATTCTTCGATGACGATGCGCTGACCGGCTTCGCCAAAGATGCGATGGGTGAAAATTTCGTCGAGCGCGTGGGTTCCCTCCGCTTCGGTTTCGCAAATGATGACGCCTTTTCCGGCGGCGAGGCCGTCGGCTTTGATGACGGCAGGATAGTTCACATGGCGCAGAAAGGCTCGGCACTCGACTTGATCTTCGAAGGAGAACACGGCGTAGCGGGCGGTTGGAATGTCATGCCGCTGCATGAATTCTTTGGCAAAGGCTTTGGAACTTTCGAGCAGCGCGGCATTTTTTCGCGGACCGAAGACGGGAATGTGCTCTTTATCGAGCGCGTCGGCAACGCCGGCGGCAAGCGGGGCTTCGGGGCCAACGACGACCAAGTCGATCCGCTCGCGCATGGCGAAACCGAGGACTGCTTTTACGTCCGTCGGAATAAGCTCGACGGTTTCCGCAATGTTTGCGATCCCGGCATTACCGGGCGCGCAAAAGATGGCCGCCACGCGGGGCGATTGCTTCAATTTCCAACAGATGGCGTGCTCGCGAGCGCCGCCGCCAAGAACAAGAATTCGCATGTAGTGCTTATAGTAGTATCGTTTAGATATAAAGGCAATCCTTCCTAACAGTCTTTTGTTGCAAGATAGTCCATAATGGAAGCAACAAAATTACGATGAACGCTGGCATAAAGTGGGGAAAGCACTTCACATCACATTACGAATGGTAAATAAAAATAAATTTTCTTCGGCATGGTACGCTCTTAATGCCGCATTGCTATTACTTTTGGGGAGCGGACTAAACGGATGCGATCGCGGCGCGGGCGAAGAGGTTGGGGTCGCGCGCAAATTCGCCGATGCCGTCACGCGCAACGATTCCGCGCGGCGCGATCCCATGATCGCGACTCAGAAATTCAAGGATTATTTTACCAATCCTTACGTCGCGCACGACATGCTCGCATGGTTCCGATCGTTTTACGATTATAAGGCCGGGCGGTTCCTTGGCGCGGCGGACGCGGATGTTGACCGTAACCTCACGACCGATCTCGAAGGTGCGCTGCTCGATACGGCCCACATCGAAGAGACGGGGATGGTCAAGGTGGAGTCGCCAAACGCCGGCGAAGATGCAGCGTTCTTTTGGATGGTCCGTCAGGAAGGCAAGCCCTGGAGAGTGGCGATCGTAACCAAAGGCGAAGCGGAAGTAAATTTTAGATAGAGAAACGCTTTATGCTCAAAGAAGGCGACAAAGCTCCGGATTTTACCACGAAGGACGATCAAGGCAACAAGGTTTCGTTGAAAGATCTTCGTGGAAAGAAAGTCGTGCTCTATTTTTATCCGAAGGATAATACGCCCGGCTGCACGAAAGAAGCGTGCGATTTCCGCGATAATTTTGCTCGCATTCAGCGCAAAGGCGCTATCGTGCTGGGCGTAAGTCCCGAAGGTGAAAAAAGTCACACGAAATTTAAATCGAAATTCGAACTTACGTTTCCGCTCCTCGTCGATCAGGATAAAACATTGGTGAATGCCTACGGCGTGTGGCAAAAGAAATCGTTGTATGGCCGTTTATTCATGGGCGTGGTGCGAACGACGTTTATCATTGATGAGCACGGCAAGCTCGCGAAGATTTTTCCAAAGGTGAAGGTGGCAGGGCATGTGGATGCAGTGCTGGAAGCACTCGGAAAAGCTTAAACCCAGCTTCGTATGCTCGATGCTTTTCGCGTTCCCGAGCGTGTACCAAAGTCCATTGGCTCCGAGCGACTCATCCTCCGTCAATACCGAACGACCGATGCCGATGCGCTTGCGGAACTGCTCGCGGTTTCGTTCAAAGACCATCTCGAACCGTGGTCGCCGCCCGGAATGATGCAGGAAGCGGGTGAACGGCGCGCCGCGCGCGAGCACATTCTAATGGCGCTCGATAAATGGGACGATGGCTCGGATTACCGTTTTTTTATTACCCGCCGAGAAACGGGCGAGATCGTCGGGCAAATCGGCCTCACGCAAATCGTCCGAGGCGTTTCGCATTCGTGTTTTATCGGATATTGGATTGGCCTGCCGTATGTCCGTCAGGCTTATGCAACGGAGGCGCTTGTGCTCGCGATGGAATTTGCGTTCGATGTGCTGAAGCTGCACCGCATCACGCTATGGATTTCTCCCGAGAATGAACCGAGCTTGAAGATACCTTCCAAGCTTGGGCTGCGCTTCGAAGGCACGGCCTTGCGCGGCCTGTTCTTAGGAGACCATTGGCAGGACACCCACATCTATGCCGTTACCAGCGAAGAATGGATCGAGCGAAAAGAAGAATGGCGAAAGAAATTCGCTCCATGAAATTGTCTGAACCAGGATTTATGGGATTTATTAGATTAATGGGATGGATGCTGACGAAACCGTTGCGGATACCGTGGAGATACCCACTCCTCTGCATCGCTTTCATCCTTCATCCTTCATCCTTCATCCTTTCCTTGCATGCGCAAGAAACTGCTCCATCGTTGGCGAAAAAGCTTCAGGAACAATTCCTGAGCGCGCCGGGAGTTTCCCTTGCGTTCGATCTCGAAAACGAAGGGCGGGTAACTATTACGGCGGATTTGCACGATGGGCATGTTCGAATCGAAAGTCCATCCATGCTTATTATTTCGGATCGGCACACGATTTGGAATTACCAAAAACGCGAGGATCGTGTAACGATTGATAATGTGTCGGCCAGTTCCGTATTTAAAGATCCGACAAGCTTGTTTCGGTTCTCGGATAATTACACAGCCGAAATTGCAAGAACGGACGGAGCCGCTCAATACCCTCTCGAACTCACGCCGAAGCCAGCATTGCAATCGCTTTTAAAGTCTGCCGGTGAGATTCAGAATATCACACTGGGGCTTCGAATAAAAAAGCAAAACGTGGAAATTATTTACGCATCTGCAACCAGTTCAAAAGGCACCGCGCGGGCCGAAAAGCTTGCAATCAAAACACTCCGTCAGATTCGCGCGCAGGATTTTATTTTCAAACCAAAGCCTTCGACTAAAGTTATCGATTTGCGGGAATAGCAGCGTGTGCAACTCCGATCAGCTGCCTGCTATATTGGAGAAGGTTTTCGCGCATTTCCGTATCCGCAATACCGGATAGCTGCTCCATTGCTTTATCCGCATGATTCGAGACCATCCTTGCAACCTCTTCGAGGACGCCAAGCCGCTCGAACAGCTCACGAATCGGCGCCACATCGTCTATAGTCGCGCGGCGTTCGCGGAGCCGACCAAGCAAATCGCACTCGTCGCCGGAACATTTGTGATAGCGATCCATTGCGAGCACGAAAAGCGCGGTGCGCTTCCCTTCGAGAATATCGCCTCCGATTGTTTTTCCAAATTCCGCAGTGCCGGTAAGGTCGAGCAGATCGTCCTGAAGTTGGAAGGCTAATCCGAGTTGGCGTGCAAATCGGCGCAGCTCTTCGATATAATGTACTCCGCCCGCAATCGTGCCGAGAACGGCAGCGAGCTCGAAGACGCGCGAAGTTTTAAGTGCGATCATCGTGAGATAATCCTCCATGCTCACATCATCGCGGGTTTCAAAATCTTTGTCCAATGCCTGTCCTTCGCAGACTGCGCGAAAACCCGCGCTAAATTCCGCGAGCATCGCTTCTGCTTTCGGAGCTTGTGCAAGGCATCCCATCGCAAGGGCGACGATGACATCGCCCGAGAGAATGGCCGCGTTCACTCCATAGGTCATATGGACTGCTGGCCGTCCGCGCCGAATAGCCGCATTATCCATAATATCGTCATGAACGAGTGTGAACGTATGCAGCAACTCGACGGCAAGGGCGGCGGGTAGCCAATCACTGTCCTGCGCCTTCGTTCCAGCCGAAAGCGCGGTGAGCGTAGGACGAGCACGTTTCCCACCGTATGCAATCGAGGCACGAACGGGGTCATAAAGGCTGCGAGGTTCCGCTGGTATTTGCGCAGCAAGGTTTTGCTCTATTTTTGCTTTTATTAGATCGGGATACACGTTATTCGGAATACAGTAGGGATCGTAGTGTTCATTATTCAGTCCAAAGAACCAATATTACCAAAAAGAAATTGCCAACAATCGAGGGTGGCTGAGTAACGGGAATCATGATTTTATAGAAACCAACTTAATGAACAAGCGTAATGTTCATGAACACGGAATGTAAGGTGAGATTCGGCAATTCGTAAAAATCCTCCCATCGAGAGGGTTCCGTCATCCGAAAGCCACCCTCATCGAATTAATAAAACGACTATATGCGCATACTGGTCATTGAAGATGAAAAAAAAGTAGCCCGTTTCCTCGAACAGGGCTTGAAGGAAGAAGAATACGATGTCGATGTCGCCTTCAACGGCGAAGAAGGCGCTAAGCGCGCGTTTTCGGAGGCCTACGATCTCATCATCACCGACGTCATGATGCCCAAAAAATCTGGCATCGAAGTCATTAAAGAAATTCGCGCCGCCAAGCGAAACGTGCCGATTCTTTGCCTGACGGCGAAGGCCGAGATCGGCGAAAAAGTCGAAGGACTCGACGCAGGCGCGGACGATTACCTTACCAAGCCCTTTTTGTTCGAGGAGCTTTCGGCGCGGGTGCGCTCGCTCATTCGCCGTTCGGACATTGAAAAGAAGACGCAACTCGTCTCCCGCGACCTCGTGCTCGATACTGTCACCCACACGGCTCGCCGCAAAAAGGTTGGCAGCGATGAGGAGCAGCATATTCCGCTTACGGTCAAGGAATACGAGCTGCTCGAATATCTCATGCGCAACAAAGGCCGTATCCTTTCTCGCACCATCATCACGCAGCATGTATGGGGATATTCGTTCACAATGGGATCGAATGTGATCGATGTCTATATTAAACGCCTGCGTGAGAAAATTGACACGGATCGTGGCGAGAAAGACCGCCTCATCACCTCCGAGCGCGGCGTCGGATATGGCGTTCGGACTTAAAATAATATGTAGTGCAAACTTTAGTTTGCGATAATGAACTATAGGAAGATCGCAAACTGAAGTTTGCGCTACACATGCGGTTCCAACATCATATCTTCGTTTGCGAGAACGTTCGTCCGGAGGACGACCCCAAAGGCTGTTGCTCGGCTAAAGGCTCGGCGGCTATTCGTCAGGCTATGAAGCAGGAGATTAAGCAGCGAGGATTACGCCATATAGTGCGCGCAAATCAATCCGGTTGCCTGGATGCCTGTGAGTTCGGGCCATCCGTCGTTGTGTACCCCGAAGGAATTTGGTATGGCGGTGTAACGCCGGAGGACGTGCCGGAAATCATGGAATCCCATATCATCAATGGGAAGCCAGTGGAGCGGCTGAGGATTCAGAAATACAAGGATGAGGGATGAGGATGGGTTACCACCATCCGCGGCGGTTGCCATAGGAACGGCCCGACGTGTCGGTCGATTCAATATTGTCGATCGGAAGTGTCGTGCGTTCGCGAGGGGCGCGCGATCCGTTGCCTCGGTCATTATTCGTGCGCTCGACATGCGGGCGTGCTTCGCGCACCAGTATGTTACGCCCTTCGATGGAGCGTCCATTGACCTCGGCAATCGCTTTCTTCGCATCCTCTGCGGACTCGAATTCCACAAAACCAAATCCCTTCGATCGATGCGTAAGTTGATCCGCAACGACCGCGGCACTGGTCAAGCGGCCAAAGGGCTTGAAGATTTCTTCGAGGTGTTCGGCAGTCCAGTCATACGGCAGGCTGCCCACATAAACTTTAGTTAAAGAAGAAGCCTGCTCCGGTGCAGGAGCGGTTTTTGTTACAGTCGTAGCCGTTTCGTTTCCCATTCGTTGTCGTTAAAAATGTTCTTATCCCGCCGCTGATAACGTTGAAAAGCGCTTTCATACCGTGCTCTTTCATACCGTGCTTTTGAGCAAGAGTAGCGCGTTAACAGGCGGCCTGTGTAAGAAGTTCAAATACAGCTGGCACATTACCGGATTTTCCAAATTTCATATTCACCTTCGGCAAACACGCGCGTCGCAAACAGGGCGGGATTGACGGAAAGTAGCTCGCCGGCGTATCCCGTCTCGATTAGATAGCAAGCATAGGACTGCTCCAGCGCAGCTTTTACATGATCCATCTCCTTCGATCGGTAAATGGTATCGAGCAACGCTCGGCGCGCGCGAAGCAATTCATCCGCCGCGATCGATCGATGAAGCCCCTTTTCCGCATTCATATCCGCGACCGCTGCAAGTAGCGAGCCATATTTTGCTCCTTCAGAAAGAACACGCCGACCCGAAAGAGCGCCATACCAATAATAGGATTCGTCGCCCGTCGAATCGAGATCGAAACGCCGCGTTACGACGATCGCCGAGTCGCCAGCGTTCGCTTGCAGATAATTCATTGCGTGGACGAACGAGGCTGAAACAATGGAGGGTTTAGCAGCATCCTCTTTCATAATGGTGTGAACTTGGAGTGCAATTCCCACCAAACAGATCAGTCCGATAAGTCCCATGCCCGCCTTCGCTGGCCGCATAATCTTGTTTTGCAAAATCACCCCGAACCCCACCACCACTAAGAGCAACGCTGCTTGCACGCTCACGAGCGGCGCATAAAACGAGAGCGCAAGCGGATACCACGCTGGCGAATAAAGCACGGGAAGAAGAAAACCCAATGGAAGGAGAATAACGAGAAGCCAAACAATTTCTTTCGAATTTTGCAGCGGCAATTTTCGAAGAAGAAAGATAACGATAATCGCGGAAAGGATTTTCGGGTCGGTGAGCGCAAAGCGCAAAAAGTGAAATGCAAAGAATGGAATGATCAGAAGGCTTCCCCAATGAAGCGTGAGGCCATGTGACACCGGATTAATCGCAGAAACCGGAATATGCAGCATCGTTGCAAGATGATTTGCATATCCCATGAGCGGCGCGCCGATGAGAAAATCCCCGCTGGGCATAAGCGGATTGGAACCCGTGTTTTGCCACAAAACGACCAACAAGGACAAAAAGGACACAAAAACAAGCTCCGTCCGCATTCTCCGCTCTTTCGAAGCTTTAATAAGTCCCACCAGACCCATTAGTCCCATTCCTCCCATCATCGCTAAGAAAGATGAAAGCTTCGTCTGCGAAAGCACCACAAGAAGATAAAAAATCATTCCTGAAAACACCCACTGCGCGTTTTGGCGATCGGCGCTGTCGCGAAGCGAGGTTGCGAGCAGCACATTTAAAAAAATCATGCTGCCGAACACAAATGAAGGGCTTAGCGCATAGCTGCTGAGTTCGCCACCCTGAAGACTGCTCACCAGAAACCACAGCGCAACGGAGACATACGCAATATACTTGCTGCTTGTTAAACGAAAAGAAATAGTATAGATCGAAAACGCGAGCAGGGTATATCCAACCAGCGGCGCAGCGAAGGCGAGATCGGCGAGCGTTCGCTCGCGCGGCAGCAGCGCGAGGAGTTGGTACGTCCAGTCGTGATAGCGCCACGGCTCGCCCATCTGATGCAGATCGCGCAGCGCGCCGAAATCCCGAATGCCATGCACTTCTCCCGCGAGAAACGGAAGATCAACCCCCCAAAGCCCATGCGTCACAATCGACCCATCCGTCCCATAGTGAAATTGTTGTAGATTATACGCCGCAAAAAAAAGCAGCGCGCCAAAAGCAAAAATCCACAAGTCGTTCATCGCGCGGAGCTGGCCGGCTAACCCAAGCCCGAGTTTCCGCCGTAAAGCCAAAAGAAAGATGAGAATAGCAACAGTTAATCCCCCCAAAATCGGACCCGTTGGCCCCATCCGTCCCACGCCAGCCCAGCGGAGCAAGCTCAGCACAATGGGCGTTATCCCAAACCCCGCGGCACTGCCAAGAGAAAGAATTTCGTGCGAAGCAAGCTCCAGCAAAAAAAAATGCCGTAATAAAAGCACAACAAGCACACCCGGTAAAACCGTCAACCCCGCAAGCCAAAGGACATCGAGGCCCGTCGCGGCAGGAAAATGAAAGCGCGCGCACTCGAGGAGAAAAATTCCCGCAACCCCAAGACCGAGGACGATTGTGCTTCGAGAACTCCTCATTAGCATTTAGGTATAGATCGGGTTACAACCCGGTTTACGCCAATAAAGGTTGAGAAAGCTGCCACACTGATTCCTTCACCTGCTCGATCACGTACTCAATTTCCTCATCGGTGAGCTTGGTATAAAGCGGCAGCGTAATGGTGGAATCGCCGATGCGCTCGGCATTGGGGAAGGTTCCTTCGGGCATCGGGAAATGCTCGCGGTAATACGTGAGGCGATTGATGGAACGAAAATTAACGGCAACGCCAATACCTCTATCCTGCAAATCCGAAAGCACCGCATCGCGAATCGCTGGATCGACCCAAATCGTAAACAAATGCCGCGCGTGGACCGAATCAGGCAGTACGCTTGGAAAGGAAATTCCTTCGGCATTTCGAAAAGCCGTTTCATATCGCTGGCAAATAGATTCGCGCCGCGCGAGCCGTTCTTGAAGTTTGGAAAGCTGCGGCAGAAGCATCGCGGCCTGCACGTCGAACATGTTGCATTTGTAGCCGAGCGTTTCCATATCGTAATGCTTGAAGCGCGAAGAGTAGCGGTCGGCGGCGGATTTATTCATGCCATGCTGCCGGAGCACCATCAGTTTTTCGTAAAGTTCCTCATTGTTCGTGGTGATAGCTCCGCCTTCGCCGGATGCAAGATTTTTTGTCGCGTAAAAACTGAAGACACTCATGTCGGAAGCGTGACCGGGTTTAATTCCGTCGCGCTCGCCCTCGACGCAATGTGCGGAGTCCTCGACGATTGCTATATGATGCTTGCGCGCAATCTCGCGCATCCGCCGCATGTCGCACATTTGGCCATAGAGATGAACGGGCAGAATCGCTTTCGTGCGCGGCGTGATCGCCTTCTCGATTGCATCGCACGAGATGTTTCCCGTCTCCGGCTCGACATCTACGAACACCGGCGTCGCGCCGCATTCGATGATGATATTACCCGTCGCCATGAAGGTCATCGGAGTCGTAATGACTTCATCGCCCGGACCAATGCCGAGCGCCTTGAGCGCGATAAAACCGCCCATCGTCCAACTTGTGACGCCCACGCAATACTTCGCACCCAGCAGGATCGCGAATTCCGTCTCGAATTGCTTCGTCTTCGGACCCGAGGTGAGAAACGTCGAATGGATGACTTCGGCGAGGCCTGCAATCTCCTCCTCGCCGAGCGGGTGCTTATAAAATTCGACCATAAGAGAACCGGGATTACGCGGATTTGTGTGGATTACGCGGACGATTTAGCGGATTGGTTAGGCGAGTAGATTTGAATCACAATCTTTTCTAAAGCGCAGCCCTGTTTCTCAAAACGATATTGTTGGTGTTAAAAAATCCAAAAAATCGTCCGCGTAATCCCCTTTAATCTGCGGAATCTAGGTTCTATCTCATCGGTGAGTTATCCTGGTTCGTCTGTCCCGTGCCGGGCTGCGCTCCGGCGGGTGGCGCGGCAGGAGCCGAGGGAGCCGCCGCCGGTGGCTGTTGCGGCGTGGGTTGCGCGGATGGAGTCGGCGCTTTGCCGCCTGCAACCGCGCTCTGGGTTTTTTCCGTCGGAAGAAAGAATAAATTAGCGAAAATACAGAGTACCACGAACGCCACGCCTAATCCGATCGTCGTTTTTTGCAAAAAATCGGAGGCACGCCGCACGCCGAATACCGCGCCGACCGAGCCCGGAGCGCCTAACGCGCCCGAAAGACCATCGCCCTTCGACGATTGCGCCAGCACCACCAGCGTCATAACGATGCAAACAAGGACAATTAAAAGCACGATTAACGTAAACATGTATTTCCTTTGGGTTTGAGTGGCTTATGAACAACGTCCGCCCGAAAGAATTCCGCATCGCGAGAACCCCCGCCTTTCCAAGGCGGGTGCAGGGGGTGGTTGCCGGCGGACGGAACCCCGGAAATGGGTGTTTGATGGCCACTATGATTTTTTTCATCGTCGCAGCATTCCTATTCTTACCCTCTTTGGGGCATGGACACGCTAATCCACCGAGCGCCGCGAACCCGCCATTTTACCGTATCACACGCGCCGGTTCGACGGACACCTCCTATCTTTTTGGCACGTTCCATCTGCTCGAAGCCGGTTACGTGGATACCATGCCCACGCTCATGGCCGCGCTTCGGCATGCTGACATCGTGGTCGGGGAGTTGGTCATGGATTCCGCTGTTACCGGCGATGCGCTGCAAGGCCTGCTGTCCGCTGCGCCGCTCGATAGCGTATTGACTAAAACTGAGTATCGCCTCGTTGCAAAAGCAGTAAAAAAATATGCGCCCATTCCGATGATGCTCTTGAATTACGCAGAGCCAATTGTAGCTTACGCGATCATTATGGAAGGCATGTACGCTGAGTCGCATCCCGAAAATCACAAGACCGGCGTGCCGATGGATCTCTATTTTCAGCAAGTCGCAAAGGATAGCGGGAAATCCGTCATCGGCCTGGAACGCGCCGATGACCAGGAGCAGGTGCTCGATTCGATTCCCATCCGGGAGCAAGTGCAGGACTTGATGGAGCTTGTCCGCCATCCCAAATCCGCCACGGCGCAAATGGATACTATGCTCGCCGATTACCGCGCCGGAAAAATTACCGAAATTTTAGACGACCCCTCCTTCGGCTCGTTCTCGCCCAAAGAAATGGCCTCGCTGCTCTATGACCGGAACCGCAAATGGTTAGATACGCTGCCAAAAATTCTCGATCGTCACCATGCCTTTATCGCCGTCGGCGCCGGACATCTCGCGGGCGATGAGGGATTAGTTGCCGGACTGCGGAAGATGGGGTATGAGGTGGCTCTTCAGACTCCCTTTTAAATGAGGTTTTCACAGCCAGACGGAAAGACAAATAAAAGTCTGCCTATCATTTTAGTTAGTCCTGTCGTAGAGTACACCACAACAGGCCACAATACATTTTCAAAGAACTCCGGCGATCGATGTCCCCCAAGCTAAGGGTAGACCCGCCCAGGACTTTTCGATCGCCCCCAGTGCGCCATTTGATTTCAGTGGATGAGCGATCATTGCATGATCGATCATATCCATGTGCAGGGACAGCCATTCATGTACTTCAGCGGGCTGCATACACTCTCAACGCTCGCAACGACCTTATACGCATAGAATATACGAATGTTTCGCTTTCTTATAGAAATTTCGCTATTTTATTTAGAATTATACTTTCCGTCAGAAATCGCATATAGGACTTTTACAGAAGCGGTGCGCAACGCCACATCGTACATCCGCACACTGTGACATGAAGGTCACGGCTACGATGGCGTTCGCGGAGCGAAAACAGTGCGAGCGATGTGCGGCGAACTTTGTAGCCGTAACCTTTAGGTTACGGTGTGCTGTTACCGCAATCATGATTAAGGAAAAGAAGCACCGTCTCCCACGCGAAGCGTATCGAGGATTTGTTCGAGCCTCGTTCACCGCCTGCATGGAAAACCGCCATGATTATTTTCTGACGGAGCAGGCGTTCAAGATTCATGAAGCGCATTTACTCCGAGCGTTGTCGCAACATCGCTGCGCGTCGGAAGTATATCTGTTCATGCCCGATCATCTTCACGTAATCATTACCGGACTCGGCGACGATTCCGACGTGTATGCGGCAATGCGAGCGTTCAAACAGTACTCCGGATTTTGGTTTGGAAAGAATCAGCGTGAGGTACATTGGCAGGAGGATTTTTATGATCATATCCTGAGGCAGGAAGAAGACCTCTCCAAACTGATCACGTATATTCTGAATAATCCCGTGCGAGCAGGTATTTGCGAGCGATGGGAGGATTATCCGTTTAAGGGATCGACCGTGTTCGATCTCAAAACGTGGGCCGGTGGGATTTTGTAACCGCGAATTTGATGCTATGACCCGTAGCCGTGACCTTCAGGTCACGGTCGCGGAGCGAATTATAAACCGTGACCTTCCGGTCACGGCGAAACCAGGAGAGGGTCGTATAAATGCATGGCGACCAGCGCTCCGCGACCGTGACCTGAAGGTCACGGCTACGATGATACGGCCCCATTGCATTGCGAACCGGTACTTTTCCCACAGAATAAAAAAAATAAAAAAATTCGTGAACTCGTTGTAACTTTTGGGGGTTCGTTTGTGTCATACAATCTGAGGATACCTTTGTTTTCCCGTTTTTATTCAATTTAATCTTTTTTTCGGCAACTTAACTACTTTTTTCGGGGACTTTTTTTATGAATACTTGGAACAAATTCTTACGCTTTGGGCTCGGCACGCTCGTTATGCTATGCGTTGCGGCGCTCTTCGCATCGAACGCCACAGCACAGGGAAGTTATACGACGCCACTCCCGACGGTAACTTTTAGTTCGGCGATACCAGCCACCTGGACGAATGACGGTTCTTGGTATTATTCTGCCAACGGCAACGGCGGTAGCAATGGATCGGCGGCCTGCGATATTTATGATTATTACTCCCCGCAAGGGCGGAAAGATAAACTTACAACTGCGTCGCTGAATGTGAGCGCTTATGGGGTTGCCGCTGATTCGATATGGGTTGATTTTGACTTTTGCTTTGAACATAACGAGGCGGACCAGGTTTATGGCGATGATGGTTTCGAAGTTGATGCAAATTCAGACGCATTACTAACCGGCTCGACGACTGCCCTGCAAACGTATTCCAACAATTCATCTTACGGCTACGACGTCAATCCTCCCATATCATCGAGCAACTGGCGGCATTATCACCTTTTGGTTCCCATTTCCGACCGGACATCGACCATGACCATAACCTTTGAGGGTATCGCCGGCCCTTATGGTGCCACGAATCCCGCCATCGATAACGTGACGATTAACGGGTTTTTATTGCCACCCACGGAGCTTGCGCTCGAGACGATCCCCGCCGCCTGGCCGAAGACGATGAACTTCGGTACAGCCACGCCGAATTCGCCGGATACGCTTTACGCGACGGTCGCGAGCGTAGGCGTGCCAGGCACGACGCTGAACATTTTGGGTTACGGCATTTCGGGACCGGGCGCATCGTCCTTTAAGGTCATTAGCGGTCCGGGGATCAGCCCCCCGGGCATTCCGCAGGGCAGTCCGCCCCAGCAGTATGGTATTCAATTTCAGCCCTTCTCATCCGGCATCGTCACTGCGACCTTCACACTCGCGACCAATGGCGTGGACTCGGGCACGCAATCCATTGCATTGACGGGCATCGGCGCGATTCCGACTGTCTCGTATAATGGCACGAGGATACTCTTCCAAGGGACTCATATCGAACTCACGGATACCTCCGGGGTTAAGTATGTTCATGTCACCTCGAACGGCGTTGGGCCGCTGACCTTCAAGAGCATTTTCTTTGCCGGCCTGAACCCAAGTAGTTATATCATCACGTATTTGCCGCAGAACCCTCTGCCGACCGGGGTGACGGATTCGATCGGGATCCGGTTCGCGCCGCAAATCGAAGGCGAGCCGGACGCGCGACTTGTCATCAACACGACCGCGGCCAATATCCCCTCCGATACGGTTCTGATGGAGGGCTTTGGCATTCTTCCGCATCTGGCGGTTGGCATCTCTCCGCCGGGCACGGGCAATACCCGCACGGCCAATACCGTAGCGTTCGATTCGGTTGCGATGGGCGATTCCGTTTGCCAGACAGTGACGCTGACGAATCCCGGCTCGGACACGGTGGTGATCACGCACCAGATCGTGACCTACGGCGATTACGATTTTACGTTTTATCCTCTGACGGGCATCGATACGCTGATCGCTCCGGGGGCTTCACAATTAGTGAATGTCTGCTTCAAGCCGGCCGCGGTCGGCACGCGCGAAGCGACGCTGCGCTTTTTCACGAATATCCCGGGGACGATTACCACGCCGCCCGTGGATACGAGCCAGTTCATAGTCAGTATCACCGGCATCGGTGTACCGTATGGAGAGCTTGTCGTGACGGGACCGGTTGTGGATACGGCCATTGTCGGCGGCACATCGCATTGCATCACGGACACGCTGGCGAATGTGGGGCTTGCCGATCTGACGGTCACGAGCGCGACGCTCACCGGCCCGAACACCGCAGCCTGGACGGTGAATGCCGTCACGCCGCTTACCATCCCTGCGGGAACGCATGTGCTGGTGCAGTATTGCTACACGGCCTCGGCACGAGGCAAGACGGTGGATACGCTCTCGTTCGCGGGTGCAAGTTCGTCGCGTCCGTTCACCACGTCGCTGCCTCTGACGGGCGTTGGCGCGATTACCTGCGCTTCGGCCGCGCCGATGAACGCGACCTTCGGCGCCACCAAGATGACCCTCGTTGGCAGCATGGACACGACCTGCATTACCGTAACGAATTGCGGCGATATTGCAGCATCCTACACTGCGGCATTAGTGAGCGCGGGCTACACGCTGCTTTCCAAATCCCCGAGCGCTTCTGTTGCCGGCGGCGGCACGACGGAATTCTGCGTGGAATTTGGACCCACCGCCATTGGCGCGGCAAGCGGAATGCTTACCGTAACGGGCGGCCCAACGCCGATCGCCGATACGCTCTCCGGCGTGGGCGCGGGCGTAACCGCGACAGCCACAGGCAGTCTTGCCAAGCTGGTCACGCTCGGCATGTGCGATTCCTTTGCCGTGACGATTACGAATAACGGCAACGTCGCCTGGACGCCGGGCGCCGGGATGATCTCAGGAGCGAACGCGGGGGACTTCACGATTTCGAGCGGTCCCACGCCCGCAGTCGTTGCTGCGGGTGGCGGTACGGCTGTGGTGATGATCAAGTTCTGTCCGACAATGGCTCCGGCGGGTCAGGAGTCAATGACACTGACCTTCCCGAGCGAGAATCCCGTGCCGCTTCCTACTGCCTTCAGCTATGCAGCGACGGCCAGCGGCACTTCGGCCGGCGTGGCGATCAAAACGGAGCAGGATGGTTTCGTACTCGGTCAAAGCTATCCGAATCCGAATAATGGGACGGCGGACGTTATGGTTACGCTGCCGCAAGATGCGCGCGTACAGATCGACCTGCTCGATCTGACGGGCGCGCTCGTCGAGACCGCGTTTACGGGCAGCCTTCCGTCGGGCGATCAGATCGTCCATATCGACGCGAAGGGCATCCCCAGCGGAACCTATTTCTATACGCTGACAAGTGGCGATGTGCGGCTTACGAGGGAACTCATACTTCTCAAGTAGTGCATGCGCATCTTTTTCATATAATAAAAAAGGCCCTTCTCGAAACGAGAAGGGCTTTTTTGTTGGCCGGTGTAGCCGTGACCTGTAGCCGTGACCTTCAGGTCACGGTGTGCATGACCCCGCTCCGCGACCGTGACCTGAAGGTCACGACTACGAGATTGGAAGGATTATCTGAATTGATTGTTGAGGTGTCATGCCTTTCACCGAATTCGATCGAAGCATGATGCAGCGCGCGCTGGCGTTGGCGCGATTGGGCATGGGCCAAGTCAGCCCGAACCCGATGGTGGGCTGCGTTATAACTAACGCGAATGGCGAAATCCTGGGCGAAGGCGCGCACCTTGCCTTTGGCGGCGCGCACGCGGAACCGAATGCCATTCGTGACGCGGAATCGAACGGCCACAGCGTGCGTGGCGCGACCGTGTATGTTACGCTCGAACCGCATTGCCACGAGGGTAAAACCGCGCCCTGCACGAAGCTTCTTATCGAGAAAAGAATTGCGAGATGTGTCATCGCTATGGAAGACCCGAATCCGAATGTGAATGGCAAAGGCATCCGCGAATTACGAGACGCAGGAATCCAAGTGGAAGCCGGATTGCTCGAAGCCGAAGCGCGGGAATTAAATAGATTTTTCATCAAGCACGTCACGACGGGCCTTCCCTACGTTACGCTGAAGCTCGCAATGACGCTCGATGGCAAGAGCGCGCTTTTGAGTGGCAAATCGAAATGGATTACCTCCGAGGCTTCGCGCAGTGTCGTTCATGCCATGCGCGCCGAGCACGATGCTGTGCTGATCGGCGCGCGGACCGCGCTCTTAGACGATCCCGAACTTACGGTGCGGCTTGCAAGTGGCCGCCAGCCGCGAAGAATCGTGCTCGATGCGCGGCTCGATCTTCCATCCAGGCTCAAGCTTTTCACCGATGCGCACCGAGCGCAGACGATTCTCATCACTACTCCCGCTGCGCCGGAATCGAAACGCAATCTTTTCTCGGCACAGGGAATTGAGATCATGGTGATAGAAGGGAGCGGGGAAAGAATCGATCTTGTGCAAATGCTTCGCCAATTTGGCCAGAGGAACATCGTAAGCATTCTCGTCGAGGCCGGCCCCACGCTTGCGGCGAGCATTATCGAGGAGGGTCTTTTCGACGAGCTTGTGCTTTTTTACGGCCCCATGATTTTTGGCGCGGATGCGCGGCCTTCGGTTGGGCCGCTTGAACTCACTGCAATCACAAATGCTCGGAGGCTCTCGCTCAAGAGCATGGAGCGCCTAGAGGGTTTGGATGACGTAGTGATTCGGCTCACCCAAGTGAAGCGGCCGTGACCTTGTAGCCGTGACCTTCAGGTCACGGTGTAATATGACCCTTCGCGACCGTGACCTAAAGGTCACGGCTACGAATTAGTTTGCCCAACTAAAGTATGGCGCTGTGCGGTTTACCCACCATGCTAATTTCCATGACCGGCTTTGGCCGCGGCGAGCGCACAGGCGCCATCGGGAACACGGGCGCAACGATCGCGGTGAGCGTGGAAGCGCGCAGCGTGAACTCGCGCTTCATCGAAATCGCCGTCCGGCTGCCGCGCACGCTTTCGGAGCGCGAGCTGGAATGCCGCGAACTCATCCGCAAGCGGCTCGAACGCGGGAAAATCTCGCTTAATGTCTCGATCGATCGTCAGGGCACTGAGGACATTCCGCTGCATGTGAATGAGCCGGTCGCAAAGGCGTATTTCAAATTGCTCGATCAGCTTCGGACGGCGACGGGGCTTACCGCCGAGATTCAACTCCGCGATCTCACGGCCTTCGGCGATATTTTTACCGCCGAAGAGCGCGGGTCGGAAGCCGCCGCGCTTGAATGGGAACTCGTTCAAGCGGCGATTGACGACGCTATCGAGCAGCTGAATGCCATGCGCCGCTCCGAGGGTGGCGAACTCGAGCGCGACATCCGCGCCCGGCTCGCCACCATGGAAGCCAGAACGAACGACATCGAACGTATGGCCGCGCTTGCGGCACAGGAAGAGTATGAAAAGCTGAAAGAACGAATTCTGGAGCTTACGAAGGATACGCAAGTTCTTGCCGAACAGCGGCTCGAACTCGAGATCGCCATGATCGCGGAACACTTGGACATCACGGAGGAACTTGTCCGCTTCCGCTCGCATGTCAAATTTTTTCTCGAAGCGATGGACGGCCCGGACGCAGCGGGCCGAAAACTGAATTTTATCTTGCAGGAAATGAACCGCGAGGTCAATACGATGGGATCGAAAACGAATTCGGCGGATGTCGCGCACCACGTCGTCTCCATCAAGGAAGAACTCGAAAAAATGCGGGAGCAGGTGCAGAATATCGAATAACAGATAGTGGATAGTGAAAAGTGGAAAGTTGATAGTGGAAAGCGCATTCTCCCATATGCGCTCATCGCATTTTTGTCCATTTCGTCCCTCTCGTCGTTTGCCGTTCGTGCGCAACTTCCCACGGACGATTCCATTTTTGCGGCAAAGATCAAGCAAGCAAAGGCGGAGAAAATAGACACGCTCCCCATCGGCGAGCGCGTGGCCGCGATGGGCAAGCTGTTTCTGGGCACGCCGTATGTGGCCCATACGCTTGACGAGGATGCGACAAAAGAAGAGTTAGTAATAAATCTTCGCGGCTTCGATTGTGTAACCTTTTATGAGAACATGGTGGCGTTTGCGCGGATCATCAAAAAATATACAAATCCAACCATGGAGAATTTAAGAGATGAACTGAAGCACTTACGCTACCGCGATGGAAAGATTGATGGCTTTCACTCTCGCTTAAATTACACGATAGATTATTTATACGATGCCTGCCATAAGGAAATCCTATGCGATGCCACCTATACCGTCGGGGGAAAATATTTGAATCATGACAGCCGAGAGATCAATTTTATGACGGCACATCGTTCACTCTATAAGCAGCTTGCCAACAATGATGCAGAGTTTTCCGCGATGCAAACAGTCGAAAGCAAAATTCTCGCACGAAAAGGTTTTGATTACATCCTCAAAGACGATGTGTCAGCCGTTGATTTCAAAATCCAAACCGGCGACATTGTTGGCATCACGACAAACATTGAAGGCCTCGATTGCTCTCATACAGGAATCGCAATCCGTATGCAGGATGGCCGGATACATTTTATGCACGCATCCAGTTTAATGGGGAAAGTGATTATTAGCGAAGAATCGTTGGACGAATATCTGACGCACAGCAGCCATCAAACGGGAATTATAATCGCGCGTCCACTGAACGTAGTCATAGGTAACTTCAAACCCGCCTTCGATTAATATGGTCACCAAAGAAGAAGTACAAAAAGTCGCCGACCTTGCCAAGCTCGAATTCGCTCCGAGCGAACTCGAATCGCTCACGAGCGAACTCAATAACGTTCTCGGATATATCGATCAATTGAAGGAGCTTGACGTGACGAACGTCGCGCCGCTGGAAAATTTGAATGAAGCTTTTGAGGGCGCGTTGGAGAATGGTTCAAGCACTCTTCGCGCGGATGTACTTCGGGACTCGCTTCCTGTCGAAGAGGCGCTAAAGAACGCGCCGAAGGCAGCGGATCATTATTTTCTCGTCCCCAAAGTCCTGGCGACGGAAGGAAAACCCGTCGCCGCCGAAAAAGAAGAGGATGAGTTGGGCGAATTTTAGTGGCACGACTCCATCGCGCGGTCCCAGTGCTGGAGCATCGTGTCCTGCTCGTCTCCGGTGAGTGTGACAAGCGTGAGCGGGAGATGTTGGAGCCACGCGGCTTCCAAATCCACCAGCGATCCACTGAAGAAGGTGCGGAACGTCTCGCTTGTAATGGCATCGTCACTTTTGGAGAATGTTACCACGCGGTCGTCGCTAAACGTATCTCCGAGATAAAGAATAAACGCTCCCGCAAGTATTCGCTGCTGGAGTTGTAACGCGCTTGCGGGGGCGTTCCACACAGCGGGCAGCGTGAGATCGTGTTTCCGGTAAATATGGTGCGCGATAAGATCGGGTTCGGCGCCATAAAAGGGAAAGATGTCGGGCTGGATGGAAAGCCGTTCGCTCAAAAAAATGCTGAACCCCTCTTCGAGCGCCGCCCAGCCCGGGGTGGCATGATAATGCCTCGCATAACGCGTAAGGCGCATGGCATGCGTAAGGAGGCCGGCTAATTCCGAATGAACCGTTCGCGCCCCACTCTCGACTAAATAAATTGCGCGTTCTTCGAGATTGAAATGCGGCGACACACTACGTCCTAACAGCCCGATGGCCCGCTGATCGACCGCATAGACCTGGAACCGGTCCGTGAACGATTCATGGGTGAAATGAAAAATAAGGCTGTAGGCAATCTCGAGCGATTCGTTCAGCATGGCGGCGCGTTTCTCGTTAAAAGCCACGCGATCGTAGGCAAGCTGGAAGTGTCCGCTTGCGCGGTGCGCCCACTGCACCCGCGCGCGCAACTCCTGATCGCTGAGCGCGAGCGGCGGCTTGGGCGTGATGACGCGCGCGGGCCGTGAGCTGGTTTCCTCCGTCAGCGAACGTGCAACAAGCTCGCCTCCGGTGGCATCCACGTGCCCAGAGTCCCCACGATCGCTCATGCCCGCATGATTCATGCCTGCATGATCGCTCATGCGGGAATCGTTCCAGCGTGCTGGATCTCGTTCGATTGCGATTGCCATGTTCTCGCCTGCGTTCATCGTGCCGGACCCAATCCGGCCATTGTGCCACTATGATAAGTAATATACATCCAAATGAGTTCAAAATCATGAAAAGCACATATTTTTCATTTTTCGCCCACTTTTGACACATTTCCCCATTCTTTATTCCGTGAAAATGGCGAGTTCGCTGAATTACCCCCCTCCTTTTCAAGGAGGGGGCAGGGGGTGGTTATTATGAGCGGATTTGACCACCCCCCAACCCCCTCCTTGAAAAGGAGGGGGCTTTTTCAGTAACTCATGGCTTCCGGGAATTGCAAAGCGGATTCGCTGTTGTCCTGCCATGCGCAAGGAAGCTACGCCCGATTTTTTTGGCCGAACTCGTGAAGAGTTAGCGGAACTCTTGCGCTCGGATTTTTCTCAGGAAGCTCCATTCCGAGCCGCGCAAATTTATGAATGGCTCTACGCGCGCCGTGCGCGGACGTTCGCGGAGATGACGAACCTTCCCCGTGCGCTGCAGCGCGCGCTCGAAGAGCGGTTTGCAATTCCATCGCTCATCACACAGCATGTTTCCGAAAGCGCAGACGGGACGAAGAAATTTCTGTTCGGCCTTGAGGATGGACGCTCCATCGAGACCGTCCTTATCCCAAGCGAAATGCGCGGCGAGCGAATGCCACGCCGGACGCTGTGCGTTTCCACGCAAGTCGGCTGTCCGCTCGATTGCAAATTTTGCGCAACGGCGTCACTAAAACTCAAGCGAAATTTGACGACGGCGGAAATACTCCTTCAAATTTTCGAAGTAGAACGCGTGACCGGCGAAGCGGTAACCAATCTCGTCTTCATGGGGATGGGCGAGCCGATGTTAAACTATGATAATCTCGTTCGCGCTTTGCGGATCATCACCGACCCGAAAACCGCAATGCTTGGCGCGCGACGCGTGACCGTTTCGACGAGCGGCCTGCCGGACGGCATCAGAAATTTTGCGAACGAAGGACTAAACGTAAAGCTCGCGCTCAGCCTTCATGCCACAACGAACGATTTGCGTACGCGGCTTATGCCAATCAACAAACGCTATCCGCTGGAAGAAGTCCTTTCCGCGATGGAAGAATATTACAAAATCACGGGACGCCCGGTGACCTACGAATACATCGTCTTTGATGGCCTGAACGATACACCAGCCGACGCCGCGCGACTCGCAAAAATCGCGCGGCGTGTGCCGAGCCGCGTGAATATCATTCCCTTTCACCCGATTGACTTTACACACCCAACCGGCTTTGCCGCCGAATTGCGTCCCGCACCAAAAGCCGCGTTCGATCGCTTCATTGCGCAGCTTCGCAAAGCCGGCGTGACTGCACTCGTCCGCACCAGTTCCGGCAAGGACATCGAAGCTGCTTGCGGGCAATTGGCGCTCGCGGAATTGCAGGAAAAGCCAGTAGTATTGGATGTTAAAATTTGAGAAGATATGTTCCACAGGTTTTTCTATCCCTTCTTTCTTTCGTTTTGTCTCGCTTCGTGTTCGAGCCCCTCTCATTGGG
The DNA here is from genome assembly GCA_003151825.1 of Ignavibacteriota bacterium. Classification (GTDB taxonomy): domain Bacteria; phylum Bacteroidota; class Ignavibacteria; order Palsa-1295; family Palsa-1295; genus PALSA-1295. The sequence continues at coordinate 9,686 of PLYO01000042.1, read as the reverse complement.
TTTTGCCGTATGAATTGCGTCCTTCTCCTGACCCGAATATTCAGAAAGTCGAGTTGACGGGTGGCCCCGTTCTTGAATTTAATCATGCGTTAGGGTGGTATGATGCCCAAAATAAAATCATCGAGGGAGTTACAATCCTGGGTTCGCGCGAAACTATTCCACTTTCCCAGGTCCAGCGCGTGGAACTTGCGGGTGAAACGGATGGAGTTGCAACAGCACTCTTAGCTTTTTTGCTTGTGGGCATAGTTGGGGGTATTGCGATGATGATCGCATTATTAAATATAGTAGACAATGGTGGGCGGGGATGTCTCATTCTGGTACAACTTGCGGTTGTAAGCGCGGCAACGATGGCAGCAGTTGTATTGATTTTCCTCTAGCGCACAATCACCAGCGCACCTTCTGAATGATAATCGAGACTTGTGAGGCGATAGACATAGCGGCCTTGCGGCAAACCGGAAACATCTATCGTTAGCGTGTGCGCGCCGGTCTTCACGGTTCCCATATCGAGATGCTTCGCCAACTGGCCAATCGCATTATAAAAATCGATCGTGACGGGGCCATCCAATCCTAATTCAAATTGCAGCGTTGCTTTATCGCCCGCCGGGTTGGGAACGATAGCGTTCGTCGAATACGGCCCGGCGAAAATTACGCCATTGATGAGGCCGCCGCAATCCTCGACCGTAAACATTCCATCCGTTGTGGACTCTGCCTGATCTGCTGCGGGCGCGGAGTTGATAACATGGATATATGAAATCGGATGCGGCCCAAGCAGCGCCTGCGTGTAAAGGCGCATGACCGTTCCGTTAGTAAAGTTGTTTTGTGCAATGCTTACTTCAATGGTGCTATCATTGAGATGCATGAATCTCGAAACGGAGTTCGTGCTCGTGCCTCCGTCTGCGCCCGCCATCATGACCATCTGAGGATCGAAGTGAATATCGAGCACGGCGCTATCGGCGTCGATCTTATCGAGACGAATGCCGTTCATGGTGACGGGAATGGAATCATTCTGGCCCGGTTCTTCGGTTCGGTCGGCAACCGTGTATCCAAAACTTGGCCCCTGACCGTTAGGATAAATTCCCGTTCCCGTGAGTTGCACGGTCAGCACACTATCATGATAGGAAGTCACAAAACCAAGCGTTGCTGAAACGGTACGCGCGCGCGTGGGCGTGAATGTCACCGTATCAAAGACCGTATCACCCGGCTGAATGGGCTCGCTCGGAGGGATCGGGCTTGCCGTAAATGCAGGATCGGTGGTGAACATGGAATCAATATAAAGCGGGTAACCGCCGGTATTCCAGATCTGTACCGACCATATTTTATCGGATGTATTAAGCAGAGTAGGTTGAAATCCGAACGAAGCAGGGCTGCTCCACGGATGGGCCTCCACGCCGCGCCCGGTGAGAATGACAACTGCGGAATCCATGCCGGAATGAATTACAAGATGGCCGGTATCGTATTGTTCCAACCGCGCATGATACGTAACCAGAAGCGTAAGCGAATCTTGCGCGTTCGCTATCGTGTGCGGCAACGTATCGAGACTATATTTGGAAAAGGTATCGCGCGGCGGAGGATTTGTCCAATAAATACTTATGCTGTCGATCGTTGGGAAACCGATCCTTGCAAACAGATAGAGCGGCAGCGTGGAATCGGTGCCGACGTGAACGTTGCCAAAGTCCAGCCCAACCGCGCTCGCCAGAAGTCCCGAATCAGCGCCGAAGCCTCTGAGGATTACGCTGTCCGAGTGGCCATCCCAAACGTAATGAACAGTGTCGTAAACAAGCGCGGTCTGATTGCGTGGGTGAAATGTGACGCTGTCAACACCACCAGATAAAGGAGGTAGACTTGCGGGAGGAAAGACTGTAAAATCACCAATATCATTATGTGTATCGCTAATGGAGGTGGCGAGATTTCCCATATTGGTGTCGTGGATTGGAAGAGTGTTACTCGTGCCATGCAAGACGTAACCGAAATCGACGATGGGCGTAGTGAAGCGCACATCCGGCGCAAGGCCAACTCCTCGGAATGTTACCGTTCTGGCCGCGGCGCTATCGCCGGTGATTTCGAGCGATGCCTGGAAATTTCCAAACGTTGTGGGATGAAATTGAATACAGAAATACGCGGTATCGCCGCGCGCAAGCTGCGAACGCTTCGACACGGGAATGATCGTAAACGGGTTTCCTGCAAGAGCCGTGGAATCGATCCCAACTGCGATTGGCGCGCAGCTTGGATTGGTTATCCACGCGCAATAATTCACGGAATCGCCGGCGCGAATACTGTCGAAATCGAACAGCGTGTCGCTTAGCACAATCTGCGGAGTGGGCCCGCCGGAGCCATGCAGCGGCAGCGAAAACGATGTCCCACAGCTATCGACCGTGACCGTGAGCAGCCCGGAATACTCTTGCTCACCGCCCGGAGTAAACACAATCCGAAATTGCCCGCTGTCACCAAAGTTGGGTGGACTTTGCAGCAGCGTGAAGCCGCTGCCGGTCACGGATGCGCTCAGGACATCGATCGAATCAATGCCACGATCGATCAGATCGAATGTTTTACCGAGCGAATTCCCAGTGCAGATGGTGTCGAATTCTCCCACGGGACTCGTCCATTCCGCTTTCGCAATCTCACGCGATCCACGTAAATGGAACGAATCTGCCGAACAACCGTCGAAGGAAAAGAAGGTGAACGTCGCGGTGTCGAGCGTGTCGAGTGCCGGCGAATACGTGACCCCAAGGATCTGCGACTGACCGGGTCGAAGAATCACTGGGAACGAAAACGGAGTAACGGAAAACCGAAGTGAGCCGGTGTACGTATTGGTCCAGAGCGCGACGGTCTCGGATGTGTTATTGGTCAGCGTATCCTGTTCGAAAACGGAATCGGTCTCGCATCCGCGCCCAAACAGCAGTTGCGGCGCGCTGAAGGAAAGTCCCGCATAACCCAGTTGCCCTTTAAAGACAGCGCTCCCCGTACCGCACGGCGACATTTGTAGAAACGCGGTATCCAAAAAATTCCCATCGCCGGCTGGATTGAACCATAGCTGCACCGGAACACTATCGTGCGCCGCGATCGTATCTGGGAAGAATGAAACATTTTCAAAAACGGAATTCGCGGAAAAGATGATCGTGTCGAGCTGCACGGGAATATCGTTCGGATTGGAAACAAAAATCGTTGTATCCCTCGCGAGGCATGAGATACCCATGTTCAGCGCCGGGGTTGTCAGCGGTGCGGGCGGCATGAGCGAGATGGAAAGCGCCGTCGCGGTATCCACGGAACAGAAATCACTTCTGAGCTTGAGCAGCTCGGTCACAAGTCCGCACGTTGCGGCATGCATCCGTACATGCATCTGAAGCGTGTCGCCAGGCGATATAAATGTGCCGACCCGTCCGTCGAGAATTTCCAGTACGCTATCGTGTGCCACGCCAATCGCGATAATTTCATTCGCCACATCGCCGGAATTCGTAACAATGATCGTCGTATCGCGCGTAACGCCGGCGAGCGTGCTTGGGGTGCTGCCGAAATTTACGCTATCCGGCATGGACAAGGCAGCCAGCGCGCGAACAGCCGTGACGTTCACGATCGCCTCGCGTCCACATTTATTCAGATCGAAGCCAAGCGCCACCGTCAGCGGCCCGCGCGTGCCGGGCGTAAGTTCGACTGCGATGGTCGTATCCTGACGCGCGGCCAAATGGATGGGGAACGAATCCAGCACCAGAAGGCCCGATTCGGACGGCGGAACAAAACTCAGGATGGTCACGGAATCGGTCACGCTCGTATTCGTCAGCCTAATTTTTCGTGTTGTGGGCAGCTGACATTGCATGAGCGAACCAAAATTCAAGGTGTCCGGGCTGCTGGTAAGGCCCACGCTGTCATAGGAGGCCTGCAATCCGATGACGGCTCTGCCGCCGCAGATCGTCGAGCTTGCGATGTAGAGCGAATCGTCGAAGACCCCTCCTTCATCCGGCTCGAAGTGCAAACGGAGTGAATCGACGATGTTGGAATCGGCCGGAAGCGTGAACGGCGCGCTGGGAACGATAGAAAAGACCACGCCGAGATGAAATCCAACGGTATCGACATAGAGCGGCACGGTGCCAAAATTCCGCACGTGAATCACGGTATCGAAGGAGGAAGCGCAGCGGAGCGCGGGAATGAGAATGCGCGCCTCCCGCGTGGCTAGCGCGAAGCCAGGCGATGCATTCAGCATCGGCGAACTCGAAGGCACGATCTCGGCATTCGCGCCGTGCAGGAAGCCATCCCTGCCATGTCCGGAAAAATCATGGACGCGAGCGGAGCCTGCGACATCGTCGAACGAATAGTAGAGCACGAGGCCGGAATCATTCCCCGCAACCGTCCGATCGAGAGTCTGTTTAATGTTTGCGAGCGTGCGGGGGGTATTCCAGATTCTCAGCTCGTCGATCGAGCCGATGAAGCCAATGCCTGCCATGCTCATGCCGATGCGCAGGCTGTCCGTATTCGAATCGAGCGATGCGACCGGCGTTTGCTCGCTCGCTACTTCGATGGTATCGACATACAATTTCATGCTGTCGCCGGGCGTAAAGACAAATGCGTAATGATGCCAATGTGCAGGCGAGTCGATGGGTGGAGTAAATTCCCGAAATGGAGTCGAGCGATGGACCATCCCGTATAGGATAGAATCATTATTCAGAAAGATTCCATAGTCGCCTTTATCCATGAGCGCCGCGCCCGTGGCGGCCGTGCTCACTTTGGCCCAGCATTCGATCGTAAAACCTTTCGTCAGATTGAGCACCTGGACGCCGGGCGTCGCAACATAGGAATTAGGGCCCGTAATGGTGAGCATGTTCCGCGAGCAATCCTGCGCGCGCAGCAAAGGCGCGCACGACACGCTCACAGCGATCACAAGGATCGCGCGAAGCGCCGGTCCATATCTTGCATTGCCGTGGATCACGGATTATTTCATGTCATTTTCGATCGTTGCGCGGACGGTGCGAGAAAGCACCCGTCCCTCCGGTATCGAATTATCGAATAAATTATCGCGCGAGCCGCGAGATTCCGTCGTGAGCGGCGCGTGTGTCTTCCTAAGCTGCGTTAATTCCGCTTCGAGCATGGTTGCCGCGCGCATGACGCGGTCGCGCGCAAGGCGGTCGTTAAAGGCATCGTCGCCCGTTTTATCGGTATGCCCGGTAAGTGTCACGCGTGTTTGGCCTTGAACGGTCGAGGCCATTTCACGCACAATCAAGTCCGATTCCTTCTTATCGAGCTGCGAGGAACTATAATCGAACAGGATCAGGCTGTACCGCTCGACCTGCTTATCCAGAGAAGTATCGCTCGCATGCATTGTCGTATCCCGCGTTTCTTTTTTGAGAAGAATAACTCCATTGGCGGATGCCGTATCGCCCAGGCTATCGACGGCGGTAAAAATATAGCGGAGGGAATCCCCGGCGCTGGGAGCATCGTCGGGCATGGAGCGTTCGTCGATCGTCCAGAGATATTCGCTGGCGGCGCTATCGGTGAGCGCGTCGATCTCGCGCAAAATGCGGCCATGCTGAAGCACGGTGATCGTCGCCGCACGAATGCCGGAGCTTGCCGTGATTTCCGGCTCGAAATCAATACGCGGCGGCGTGGCAACACGCTCGATGCGCTCGGTCCACAGCGGCGCGGTGATGTCCGGCGAGGAGGGAATGATTTCCACGCGGCGGTTCTCCGCTTGTCCGAAAGCATTGTGATCGTCCGAAGCAGCTTCCGGCAATGTGCGCTCGCGCAATCGCAGCCGCTCGCGCGAAATGCCCCACACCGTTGCGAGATAATCCTGCACGCTTCGCGCGCGAGCCAGTGCAACTGAACTTCCGAGTGCCGAATCTTCCGGCGAATGCTCGCTGCGCGTCCCCACGAGCGTCACGCTTGCTTCCGGATTTTTTGCGAGGCGTCGCCCAAGAATATCCAGCACATGGTGATGAATTTCGAGCGCGTTCGCGGTAAATAAATCCTTCTCGTCAAAGCGCGCGCGCGTCGCCGCAGTCTCGAGGTGATAGCGTTCGGGAATTTCGGACGAGCCATCCTCGAAAAAGACGTAATGCAACATCGGATACACTTCCGTCACATGCGTCCGCTCGATGGAAACGACGGGCTCCGATACTTCCCGACCGTCCTCCTCGATGCCTAATGCTTTGACGGACACGCGTAACATCGCACGTTTGGGAACCACGGATGCGGAAGCAGCCGGTGTTGCAATGGGTTGTGTCTCGATGGGTACTGGCGGTTTCTCGAAATTATTTACAATGGCAGGAACCGGCTCCGGCGGCTCCGTAAAATGATAGACCAGCGAGATCGAACCGCCAACGGGATATATTTTAAGGTTCCCATTCCCATTCGAGGTGATTGCTGTTATGGGAAACATTCCGCCAATCGATGGGCGAAGCGCAAGGTGAGGCTCGAACGGCAGTTCGTAACTGATGCTATATTCAAATCCTGCTTGCAGAAGGTTGACATTACTTATCGTAGTCTTCGCAATCGTGCGCGTTGTCAAAGAGTCTGAGGCATAGCGAGCATTGGGGTCGGTCGGAGCTGCTAATTCTTCCGTTTCATCGTAGGAATGCTGGATGAGAAATCCCATATAAGGACCCGCCGAAACATTCAGACGAGGTAGAACGGAGTATGACACAAGCACAGCCGCTCCCGCCATCCCAAGCGTTGCATCGTACGACCGGTTTCTCCAAATCCCATCGTACGTGTTACCGACAAGGTTGAATGCGAGCGGCGTATTCTTCTGAAGGGTACTAACGGAATCCGTAAACGAAGTCGATAGGTTATCGTATTCCAATTTTGCATCGAGGGAAAATTTGGAGCCGAGTGGGAACGTAATTCCGCCGAACACACTGGGCGTGCCTTCATTTCCATGTTGAAAAATTCCGCATTGCGTACTCCCATCGTAAGCTTCGATCGAAGCCGAGGCAATATTGGAAGTGAAGGGAACCCCGACAAAAAATGACGGCTTCTGATCCTGCGCGAAAATAGCGCCACGTGGAACCCATAACGCAGCCGCGAAAAAAAGCACAACATTGCCCCACGCTCGAAAAACCCGCGCGCGGCGAGAGGCCGAATAATTTCTTGCCCTTATTTTTTTCGCAACACCGTTCATCCCAGAAGCAGGATTCGGGACGGAGCGAAATAATGCGAGCGCATCGCCGACGATGCTAAGCATCGCCCCCGCGATACTTATTTCGCTGCCACCGAATCGTTTGGTCGAGTGATTTTAGCCTTGTGTGTTCCCACGATGCCCGGCTTGCTCTTCGACAGTTCAGGAATCGCATTGGGAGCAACAGCCCTCGCGGACGTTTGCCCCATTCCCGTTGCCGGAGTTTGCTCGGCATGATGTGCAGCCGCTCGCACCGAATGGCTGCTATTTACTAAGCCATTTGGCGCAGGTATTGTTTCAATCGAGGATGGCGATCCATTCGCCCCGGGCTGTTCGACCGTTTGGGATGGGTGGGAAATGCCGGCAGGAGGGACAATCGGGGCGGTAAACCGCTCCACAGCCATCGTAGAGAGAATACCGGCAGCAAGCCCAGTCGCAAGCGTAAGCGCGGGAGTCCGAAGTGCGCGGCCAATCCACGAAACCGGGGGCATGACCGTGCCGCCCGGCATTGAAGCCGTTTCCGCATGTTGACCGCGCGATTCGCGCATCAACTCCTGTTCGATGAACGGCGTTGCGGCGGTGGCCGAGAGTCCCAACGCAGCGAGTGTCCGGTCGCGCACGCGCGCGACCGGCTGGCCGTTCATCCCGGAGTGTAGCGCATCCTTATCCGTGCGGACCGCTTTCATCAGTTCGAGTTGCGAGCGAAACGCAATGCGCAGCTCATCGCTCGCGGCGACGGAGATGAGAAAATTCTGCTCCTCCGCCGGCGACAAGGCATGCTCGAAATACCGGTTCAATTGTTCTTCGTGTTTCGTGATCATAATGTGAAAAAGGCAAATGTAACTATTGACGTAAATTCTAAATAAAATTGGCCGGATCGTCCTCTTCGCCGAGGCCGAGCCATCCCTGAATAAATTTTCTGAGTCTGGCGCGCGCCCGGTGCGCGCGCACTTTCACGTTCGCTTCGGGCACCGACATCATCTCCGCGATCTCGCTAAAACTGAAGCCGGAGTATTCGTGCAGCACGAAGGTCTCGCGCTGATCGAACGGCAGCTTGGCAAGCGCCCGCACCATGAGCGATTGAATCTCGTGGCCCGACGCCGCGCGCGTCATTGGCTCCGCAAGAATAAACTCCGCCGGCTCTTCGCCTTCGAACGCTCGGTCTTCGATGCTATCCTCTTGCAGCTCGGTGCGCAGCAGGCTCAGGCAAAAATTCCGCGCGCTATGAAATAGCAGACCTCGAAAGTGGAAGATCACGGCGTCCTTCCGGCCGCGCAGCTCGAAAATCCGCGTCCAAATATCCTGAAACGCATCCTCGGCGGCCGTCTCATTATGCAGCATGCGCTTGCAATAATAGAAAAGCGAATGCTCGTATTTCGCGTAAAGCTTGAGGAATGCCTCGTCGCTGCCTGCAAGAAATGCCTGAACTTGAGCTTTATCGGGGTCTATTCGATCGGAAAGCCCCGGAATAGACGCTTCAAAGGCAATAACATCCCTCGGAAATCCTCCCGTTACGCGCGCACCGCCCGCGATCCTTCCGATACCCGATACCCGCCCCATACTATGAAGACCCACGAAAAGGCAAAAGGTTACAGCAGGTCAGCGTTTTTTACCATTATTTTATTAATATCCCGAAAACTGCCCTCTTTGAGCGATTTTCTGGTTTTCGGGTTGAAAACGCTCATTCACTCCCGTACGGGCGGCGCAAGAAGCGTGAATATCAGCAGCGTTTTCATTCCTTCACCAATTTCACCGATTGAACTTCCCCGTAGGCCGTTAGGATACGCGCGAAATAGGTTCCCGATGGAAGGCCCATAAGCGAGAGCGGAACCGATTTATTCCCCGGCTCGAACAAGCTCTCGAAACCTGCTGAGGAAACCTCATGCCCTAAAACATTGAACAGCTCGATCTTCACATACGCCTCCTTTGCAATGCTGAAGGAAATGACCGTTCCCGCGCTCACGGGGTTAGGGTTGGCGGTGGCGTTGGAAAGAATGCCCACGTAGTTCTCCGGCACATCGGCATTAAGTAAATGCAGGTTCAAAAGCGAATCGAGCTGCGGATCGATTGTTTTGATAGAAGGAAGCGTGGTGTCTAATGCGTAAGCGCCTGAAGCATTGGACCAATCGTTATATTGTTCCTGCCGTCCATTATGAAAATACCTCGCAAGCGAAAGCGAATCGCACTTCGTATTTTGAAGGAGCCAATTAATTACCGCGAGCCCCCAATTGATTCCGGTATCTGGATAAATGTGGTTTGGAACCGGTAATTCGCCTGCGATTGCTTCCACGCATTGGCAGAAATATTCCGGATCAGTAGTATTGAGATAGAGTACGGATTTTAGCCATGCGTAGAAGTTGGCTCGAAGAGGATTGTAGTTTCCAAGCTCGCCGGCAGCTTGATGCATCAGTAAAAAACCAGCTTCCGCCCTAAGTCCGTTAGTGTTACTATCAGCGCAATGCTCAATATATTCCTTTGCGGTATCGTATTCCATCTGCCAAAGGAAATTATTTCCGTATCCGAGAGCTTCATTATACAGCAATTGACAACCTGTCGGCAAACTATCGGCTGGTTGCGATTG
>PLYO01000039.1 GCA_003151825.1 Ignavibacteriota bacterium | reverse complement strand
CGCGCCTTGCGGGCCGGTTGCGCCCTGCGCTCCCGTCGGGCCGGTTAAGCCAATCGAGCCTGTGGCTCCGGTCGGGCCTTGCGCGCCGGCTGCACCGGTAGCGCCTGCCGATCCTGTTGCGCCGGTGGCTCCTGTTGCGCCGGTGGCTCCTGTTGCGCCGGTGGCTCCCGTTGCGCCGGTGGCTCCTGTTGCGCCGGAGCCGGCTGCCCATACAAAAGCCGAGCCGTTCCATTGGAGGAACTTATTCGTATTGTTGGCGGTCGTTGGAAGCAAGTTCGTCAGCGCGCCCGTGGCCGTTGTCGCGCCGGTTCCGCCGTTTGCCACGGCCAGCGTGCCGGCGAGCGTAATCGTGCCGCTCGATGTGATCGGGCCGCCGCTTGTCGTCAGGCCCGTCGTCCCGCCGGAAACGGCAACAGAGGTTACCGCTCCCGTGCCCGCCGAGGCCCAGGAAAGCGTGCCCGAACCGTTCGTCGTCAAAAATTTTCCGGAATTGCCGGATTGCGAGGGCAGCAAATTCGTCATGGCGCCCGAGGCTGTCGTCGCGCCCGTGCCACCGTTCACGACTTGCACCGTGCCAGAGCAGTTTTGCAGGGGTGGAAGGTCATCCGGCGATATCGTGCACCACACCGGGTCCTGCCCATCCGAGCCGGTGCCTGTTTCGCAGAGGAATCCCTTCGTCGTCGAGGTGTTGCAAGTGAGGGCCGCTGCGTTGCCGTTTGCATCGTTAAAAGGTAAGTCGCCGTGATAATTCATCGGATAGGGTGAGCTGCCCCAATCACCAAGGCTAAAGGTGGAGTTTCCATCACCACTACCGCCCCCGCCGATCGCGCGCAAAAGGAGTGAGTTCGAGGTGGACACATAGGTTGCCTGAAGTGTTCCATCCGTGACAATATTCAGATTGGCTCCACGAAGGGTCATCTTCTCCCCATTCAGAGAGATCGAGCCAACGTAATCCGTTCCAATTTTTGCTGACGTAATCGCATGGTCGGCCAGCTTATCGGTCGTAATCGCATTGTCGGCCAGCTTATCGGTCGTAATCGCATGGTCGGCCAGCTTATCGGTCGTAATCGCATTGTTCGCGACCGTCATCGCGTAAGGCGCGGAAGATAGCTGCGAATAAGGTTTCATTTCCGGAGCGTTATCCACCGCAGTCGAGACATACGCCGCGTTCATCCCGGCGGGAAGCGGTGTCTGGCTGCCCAGCATGACATTAAAAATTCCGTTCGCCGTCGTGACGGTGAACGAATCCTGCCAGGTGGCGCCCGAGGTGCCCGTGGCGTCCGAATAAAAACGGACGGTAACCGTGTGGTTGCCGTCCGCAATCGGGGCGCCCTTACTATCGGTGACAAGACCCTGGTAACTAACGATGTGTGGAATGTCGGCAGACACGCCATTTCCGGCCGCGCCGCTTTGCGCGCTTACGCGCGCGGACGCAAATAGAACGCATACACCAATAGCCGCAAGTGCGGCTAATTTTTGGAACTTCATGTTTTGCTCAAGTATTTTAGAAACAGTAACTACAGTCACACTACACCCCGGCCATAAAACAGTTTCGCACGTTCTATGGCTAAAATGCCATGCAATGAATTAAAAACAACGCTCGGCAAGCTTGTGTCAGCCCGCGAAACGCTTGCAACAAAACGCATCGTCGCCGATGCGTTACGCATGACTATCATGCGCCCTGCGGATCATCGCATATCCGCGCACTAAGAAAACAAGCGGAACAAGTCTGTTAGGACTCGTTCAAATAACCTACCGTCGCACTAAAAATCGGAATGACCGCACATCCGCATTCCTACCGAAAAACCTTCTGACTGCGACGTCAGTAACCAAATTCCCCTATATAACTTCCGTGCCAAACCGATAGTTCCTTAAAATAGCCCTTTTTTTTAATAATGTGGATAAAACCGTCCGATTTTGAGACGAGATCCAATTAAATCGTCTCAAAATCGGACAAAAACTATCCGCTACCTTGCGATATACAAACCCACTACCTTGCGATATACAACCCCACAATCGCTGCCATCTGGGCAAGCCAAAGACCCACCATCCATTTGATCATATCGATTTTATCCTGCTGAGTCGCGAGACGAAGCTCCGAGATGTCCTGCTTCGTGGCGAGAACATCCTTCTTTTCCTGAAATTTCGACTCCGTTTTGGATTCGAAATACTCGATCACAATCTCGGCTTCTTTCTCTTAATTCTTATGCCCGTTCTGACGGTCTTCCAGGCGGGTTACGCGCTCGTGCATCAGTTGAAGCAGTTCATTGGATTTGCGGATCTCCTGCTCATTCTGGGATATGCGCTTTTGGCTGTCGGCGTGCAGCACGTTCACGGCACGGATCATTTCACGGGTCGCTTCGTTCCCGATCTCAAGCTCGCGAAGGCGGAGTTTGTGTTCTCTTCGCTCGCCCTGCAACTGGAGGGTCCATTTTCGAAGATCGCCCATGAAGCTATAGACGATGCCTTTTCGATCCTCCAAATCCGTTACACGGCGGGGTATGCTTTTGAGTGCCATATCCATTTAACCCGCCGCCCAAATGAAAAGTTACACCGATGGAACTTTAGATACCCGCCGACGAAAGACGAGCATTGTGATCGTCCAGCTTACCATCCATTTTGTCGATAAGCTGTAGAATATGACCTTGCATCTCGACAATGCTTACCGTCTGTTCTTGCTGCGCCGCATGCATATCGATCAGGTGCCGCACGATTTGCCGGTTCACATCCCGGTCCACGCGAAGTTCGTCGATGAACTCGTGGATGACCAAAAGGTGCTGATCCAAACGCGTCTCTAACTTTCCTAAGCGTTGTTCGAAATCATTCGCCATACCTTGCTAACCCCTTCTCCGCGTCCTTTAGTTCGTGCCGCGAACCGGGGACCGGCGGGACGCCGGCGCTACAAAAAAAACAGCCCGCGCACATCGTCAGCGATGCGGCGCGGGATGGGGAAAAATTCCCTACTTGTCCTCTTTCTTTGGAAGGCGCCGCTCATGATCGTCCAGCGTGCCGTTCATACTAAGCAGAAGTCGGCTCATGATAGTTTGGGTATCTTTGAGTTCACCCATCTGCGACTCATGTTCCCGTTTCATTTCGCGCATGAACTCTTCGTTTTGCTCGATCCGCTTCCGCGATTCTTTATGCTCCTCGCGCAGCTCCTGAGTCCAGCCACGAAGCTCATCGATATAGCCATAGAGGATCGGAACGAACTCACGGAGTTCCTTAAAATCGCCCTCGAGATTTTCTAATCGCCCTTTGGAATCATTTGCCATAGTCTCTTAACCCCCCGCCATAACGAAAAGTTACTGAGAGCGGCGAACCGGGGACCGGCGGGACGCCGGCGCTACAAAAAAAACGGCCCGCGTACATCGTTGCCGATGCGGTGCGGGCCGGGGAAAAAATTACGCCGATCGAACTTTAGATACCCGCCGGCGAGAGCCGCCCTTCGTGATTGTCCAGCTTCCCATCCATCTTGTCGATCAGCTTCAGGATATAGCCTTGCATGTCGGACTGCTTTCGCTGGGTCTCGATGATCTTCCCATCGTTTTCCGCCAAAAGAACGTGAATTTCCTGCATAGCATCCATGCGCGCTTCGTGCTGCTTCATGTCCGTACGAAGCTCGTCGAGCCAGCGATAGAACATCGCCAAGTACTCGTCGAAGTTCAGTTCTAATCGTTCTAATCGCTCTTTAAAATCGTCTGCCATACTATGCTAACCCCCTCTCCGCGTCCTTTAGTTCGTGCCGCGAACCGGGGACCGGCGGGACGCCGGCGCTACAAAAAAAACGGCCCGCGTACATCGTTGCCGATGCGGCGCGGGCCGGGGAAAAAAATTTACGCTCACAGCAGCTTCATAATCGCGATCACCGTCGCAATCTGGCCAATCCAGAAGATGAACATCCACCGGATGATCCGCGTCTCCATCTGGGCCATCTTCACTTCGAGCTCCATGCGAACCGCCGCAATGTCTTCCTTCAGCAATGCAATATCTTTTTTCGTCGCGAACGTATCGAGCCGTGCCTGAAAACCATTCTCTACCTTCGATTCCACGAAATTAACGAGCGTCTTCGCGCCATTTTCTCCGAGTGGCGCTTTGAGCATCTCGTAGAGGTCGATGTCACTAATTGCTATTGCCATATTTTTATAACTCGCCGGCTTGACGAAAAGTTACAACCCCCCCATCCTTCATCCCTCATCCTTCACCTTTCATCATTCCCCAAAAAAAATCCCGCGACACAACGGGTGCGGCGCGGGTGGGGGAAAATGCTCTATCTATTTACCGCGTCTCGATTACGTGGTAATAGAAATTAAATGCAGTAGGACCAACAACGGGACTATCTAAGTTGATTCGGAATTGTGCAGTCGCAGGTGTGACGTAGAAATCAGCAAAGTGTGATGCGGTGGTCGCATCAGCCGGAGTTATCACAACTATCGGAGCTGTTGTGTAGCTTGCTTCAAAGTTCACCTGCACATAATCCGTGCTTGTTGAACCAGTTGCTGTGAACGATACCTTACCAGCCACATCCGTTGCAGTTGTTACGCCAGTCGCTGAGATGGCCGCACCACTCGGGGTTGCTGAGGGTGCCGTCGTCTGCTGCGATTGAATATGTCCACCCACGCCAGTGCCAGGGCCGCCAGCGCCAGTACCCAAAATCGATAGCGAAGCATTGGCAACCGTGGTCGCGGTATTTAGTAGGGCCGATGAAAATGCGCCAACGCCCGCGCTGGTAACGTTCCAGTTGCCGGGTGTTGTGCCGGAGCCCTGGATGTCATAGGCTCCAGGGGCCGAGACGGCAAATGTGAGTCCAACGTCGTTCGTTGCTGCACCCGATACGGTGATGAGCGCACCGATATCCGTGGTGCCAGACCCGCTGTTTGTCACGCTGAGGACGGGGACCGTCGTAAGCGGTGCGCCGGTCACGGTAAGAAGGCTTGCGGGCGTCGATGTGCCGACGCCCACATTGCCGCTGGAGGCCGGAACGATAATAGCGAAATTATTCCCAGTCGAGCCGCCCGAGGCAGAAGCGCTGAGGCCGATTGCCGTGCCGGTGGAGGTAGCCGTCGCGGCGACCGTAAGCCCGGTGGCGTTGTTATTCGCGCCGGTGGAAGTATTCGTTGAGGTGATGATCGCGCCGAGCGCGTTGAACGCCGCTATCGTCGAAGCATCATACTGAGCATCGAAAAGATAATTCGTCGCCGTGATGGTCGCACCGTTATTCCCCGGCGCAGCGGTATTGTACAGCATTTGGTTCGCGCTCGTGACGATCGTCTGCGTACCACCCCCGGTCGGGAGCGTAAAGGTGGTTGGAGCGACGAGGCCGGTCGCGTTGATGGTCGCAAAAGTGCCGCTGCCGTTATCGACGAAGAGCTTCGTCTGCGCCAGCTGCGCCCAGGCGCCGGAGGCGATAAAAATGACCGCTATGCCGCTTAAGAAAGAAAGTGTTCGTTTCATGTTCGTTTTTGGTTGTAAATGTTCGAAAAATGTCTGAAAAATCTTTTGAGTACCGGGTACCGAGTACCGAGTACCGAGTGGTTGTGCCCTTTTTAGGCTTTATTCGTCATTCTCGTCATCGAGAATTTTTTTTTGAATTTAAAGTTAATGAACTCGGGGCGCCTATTTTTCATGAAGAGTGATGCGTAGCGCGTGAATTCGTCATTCATCATAATTTCCCGGCTGCGAGCCGGACTTCGTGATCGATCAGCGTTCCTTGCATACTGCGCAAGACGTTCATCGTTGCGCCGTGTGTTTCGACCAGCCTGTCATGCGATTCCGAGATCTTCACCAAAGCACCCGCGAGCGAAGTCTGCGATTCGGCCACGCGCCGTACCAGGTCCTCGTTTTGCGACATGCGCGCGTCCATGCGTATCCGAAATTCCCCGAATGCTATCTCGTTTTGCAAAAGACGCTTCCGAGACTCCTCGTGGTCCGCCCGAAGCGTATCGATAAGCTCGTAAATGGCCGAAACATGCTCATCGAATCGTCCCTCCAGACGGTCTAAACGCGCTTTAAAATCATCTGCCATGCTGTTCTAATGCGTTTCAAACCGACTTTCGTTCGCCGAAGAAAGCGAGGTTTTCCCCGCCCTCATTCGTCATTCGTCATTGTCAAAGCTTCCCGGCAGCGAGCCGGCCTTCGTGGTCCTTTACCGAAGCCCCGATGGCCCGCAGGACCGTCATCGTTGTCCCCTGCATTTCTCGAAGCATGTCGTGCGACTTCGAAATTTTCTCCATCGTGTCCTGCACCCTCGCTTGCACATCGAGCATGTTCGATTGCATGTTTTTCAATTCCGCAATCTGCTTCTCGTTCTGATCGATCCGCCGTTTCGAGTCCTCATGGTCCGCACGAAGCTCGTCGATATAGACCTGCAGCTTATCCGTGAAAGCATAGAGGTTCGGAAGATGGTCTTCCAGCGTCCGTTCCACTTTGCTTAACCGTCGTTCGAAATCGTTTGCCATGAAGTAGTAATCGCGTTCGAGCCGGCTTTCGTTCGGGGTCCTACCGCGTCAAGTATAACCCGACGATAGCCGCCATCTGCGCTAACCAAAGCCCGACCATCCACTTGATGAGATCGACTTTCGTGGTTAGAGCCTCTTGCCTGACTAACGCAATATCGTCCTTCGTCGCGTCACGAAGCTCGTGGAGGTCTCCTTTTGTGGCAAGAACCTCTTTCTTCTCCTGAAATTTCGATTCCGTTTTGGACTCGAAGTATTCAATAACAATCTCGGCTTCTTTTTCGCCGAGCTTGCTCTTGAATATCTCGTACGCCTTCAGGTCTAATGTTGACATCGTTTGAATGGTGTGTTATTGCCAAAGAACGAATCGTCATCTCCCAAAGTGCCGGCCGAGTTCCTAAGCTCAGAATTCCGAGTTAAGAGCAGAGGCATTCCTAACTCTTAACTCTTCATTCGTAACTAAAAACTCCTAACTAACCGATGAACGATGACGAATTATCATCGCTCATCTTGACTCGAACATTACCAAAGCGCATACTGCTTCAGAATCTCTGCTAACCGAGGCTCCGTTTTCGCGTATTCCCGAAGCACGAGTTCGAGCTTCGTTATTCGTTCCGCGAGCGACCGAAGGCTCCTCGGTTTCCTCGATGAGGCCCGCCAGATCGTGCGCGTTCCGAAAAACCGATGCGTCATTTGGTCAGGTAGATACCGATGATCGCCGCCATCTGAGCAAGCCAAAGGCCCACCATCCACTTGATCATATCGATTTTGTCGTCTTTCGTGAGAAAAATGTCCTTTTTCTCCTGAAACTTCGATTCCGTTTTCGACTCGAAGTATTCGATCACAATCTCGGCGTCTTTTTCGCCGAACTTGCTTTTGAAAATCTCGTAGGCTTTTAGGTCTATGGTTGACATCGTATTCGTGCTTTATAGTCACTGCAACGACGCAACTTCCCGCGAAGTGCCGTGTCGCTTTCGTTTCGAACTCCGGGCCACGGGCGGGAAATACACCACCCGCAGCTCTTCGCTCGTAACTAAAAAACTCCTAACTAACCCGGCGTTTCGAGTTAAGAGTAGAGGAACTCCCCTAACTCTTAATTCTTCTTTCTTAATTCTTAACTGCCCGCGCACCTGCCCGCGAAAATTACGCGAGCAGGGAGGAGGAAGAAAGATTAGTTGCCCGACAAGTAGATCTCGTGCCAGCCACCCGCGATGCCGACGTATTCCGCAGTATTGCCCGGAGGGATGACCGGAAGCCCACCAACGTCTGCATTATGAGTGTTGGAATTGTGGATATAGACTAGATAACCATCTTGCTCCGTGGGTAACACCAAAGTGTAGTCCGCGCCCACCGTGTTATCTAAGTTGTACACGGAATACCCGACGTTGACACCTGCCGTTAAGTCGGTTGTTGCAGCGGTGGTAACGGAAAAGTAAGAAAGTACATCCGGACCGCTCGTCAGGAGATTGTGGATGGTCACCGTCCCGGTCGTATTACCAATAACCGTGTTGCCAGTGCTTGGAGCGCCCTGGATAGTTACGGTACCCCATGCTGCACCACCGCCAGCGCCTTTGTCACCACCAGAAATAGTGACCGCTCCTCCAAGACCTGTTCCAGCACCGCCGCCAGCCGTACCGCCAGTGATTGATATCGCGCCGCCATTACCATTTGCTACACCACCAGCGCCGCCCGTACCGCCAGTGTACGATAAGGCTCCGCCATTAAAAGCAGTCCCGGTAGCGAAACCGGTCTGTCCGGTAACAGAGAGAGAAGCTCCGGCAGTAGCGGCTGCAGGACTTGAGAAGTTAATCGTTTGCGCGGTTCCGGTTACGGCGCCGAACGCAATGTTGCCAAGCGCATCGACATTAAATCCCGTCGAAGAAGCAAGCGCGAGTGTTCCGCCCGTATTGCCAATCGTGGTGATGTTAGCCGTTGCCGCATGATCAGCTATGTGAAGCGTGGTCGCGCCCGCGCCGGTAGCAATGTTCTCTGTGTTAGCCACCGAAGAGGAGCCTAACGTCAGCGCGCCGGTCTGAGCCGTGCCGCCAATCGTGATCGTACCGGATGTGGTCGAAGCACCAATCGCATACGTCGATGCGCCTACGCCATCGAGGCTGTAATTCCCGGTGCCAACTCTCAGCGTTAGTGACGAGCCGTTGGCCGTTGAACCGATGCCAATAAGATTGGTCTGAATGCCTATAGCTTGAGTTCCAATATTAACCTGACTTCCGCCAACCCCATTACCAATGAACACGGAAGCGGTATTAGTACCCGTCGTATTTCCAATGCCGATTACGCCGGTGGTACCGGTTCCGCCAATCGTGATCGTACCGGATGTGGTCGAGGCACCAAGGCCGAATTTCGATGTGGTTACGCCATCGACTGTGTAGTCGGAGGTGGGTGCGCCCGTACCGACATGCACCGTTACCGAAGCTGCGCCGGTCGTGGAGCCGAGTGTGATGACGTTCGCCGCACCGCCATCCGCGATGTGCAACGTCTGGATAGCCGCGCCATCAGCGAAATGGATTGTCCGAGCATCGGCCGTTGCGCC
Source organism: Ignavibacteriota bacterium (assembly GCA_003151825.1). Classification (GTDB taxonomy): domain Bacteria; phylum Bacteroidota; class Ignavibacteria; order Palsa-1295; family Palsa-1295; genus PALSA-1295. The sequence continues at coordinate 94,407 of PLYO01000039.1, read as the reverse complement.
TATGCTCAATCCGCCCGTTCCGGCGTTAAGGAGGAGGGTTCCCCCCAAGCCGGGTGAATTATACCCGATAGTTATGGAATTTGCGGTTGTTGCGCCATCGGCCAAATGGATCGTGTTTCCGCCGGTACCATTCGCGATGTTCAAAGTATTCGCACCATTACCGTTGCTCAGGTTCAGGATATCCCCTCCGCCGCCGATACCGATGTTCGTAATATAGCCTGCAGTGGAACTGCCAAAGGTCAACGCGGCGGTCTGTCCGGCATTGCCAATCGTGATTGCGTCATCCACGCCGCCGGAAATCAGGTGGGTATTGGCGGCCGTGCCGGCGATGGTCATAAAGCCGCCAAAGCCGTCATCGACGAAGAGCTTCGTCTGACGAAGCTGCGCGGAAGCAGAAGTAGCTGAGAAAGCAAGGGTCCCTACTGCCAGAAGCATGAGGAACCTTCGTGTTAGTTTCTTCATAGTGGTTGTTTAGTGTTAGTTTAAGTTAGGAAAAAAAGGATTCGAGTGGCGAGTGGCGAGTCCGTAATGGAGCCATGCTGCTCCATTCTCCGTTCACGCTCTTCGTTCGACAATCGGTTGTTTAAGTTAAAAAAATGCGTTAGTTAAAAAATCTTTTTTGTGCTTCCGGGGCCTAGATTCCCGCCTTCGCGGGAATGACATTTCGGTTATTTTTTTTAGCGCAGAGCGCTGAAAGCCGAATGCCTTGTCATTCCCGCGAAAGCGGGAATCCATTTTCCCATGTTAGTTATTTTCCAAAATCCATGAACCACCCGCTCCGATGACGGTAAAGCTGGCTCCGGATGGAATTCCGACGCCTCCGATGGTGGGCGTTGCGGTGGTGTTATAAATTTTCAGTTCCTTGCCATCGACTTCCGCCGGCAGGTTCACCGTGTGGGTAGCTCCCGTGAGCATGACGACGAACACGTTTGTCGGAATCGTGTAGGGGTCCGCTCCCGCGCTCGAAATAAATCCTCCGACGATGGCTCCGGTGGTCAGCCCACTAAAGACGGCCGCACCGGTATTGGAAATACTCCAGGAGGGTCCGGGCCCTGGATTCGCAGTGCCGACCATGTCGAATTGGCCGGCCGCCGAAGTCCCTCCGATTTGGATGGCGGTGTTATTGGTGCCGCCGGTCGCGGAGACTTCCACTCCTATGTTCGTCAATCCCGCTCCCGTCGCGCTGACAGCCGCCCCGATGGGCGTGCCGGCGTTAAGCAGTCCGCTCGAATTGCTGACCGAGAGATCCGTGTTGGCCGCGCCGGAGGAGGCGACGGTCTGCCCGGTGCCGGCTAATGCATTCGAGAGCAGGATATTGGACGCCGCGCCCGGATCGGGAATGGAGAGCGTCTGGCTTCCGCCAGCAGCAAGTCCGGTGGCCTGGATGGTCACTTTGTTAGCGGAGCCGTTGCCCATTTTCAATGCATCGATATTGACCTGCGCTCGTGCCGAAGGCGCGGCAAGCAGTCCGATGGCCGAAGCCGCTACGAGAGCAAATGTTGCGTTTCGCATGATGTTGTAAGTTCGCATGTTGACGTTAAGTTTGAATTAAATTCTTGTTAAAAACTTGTTTGAAAAATCGTGTGGTGTAGAGACGCGCCACCGGCGCGTCTCTACCAAGTCCATAATTAGTTGATGACGATGTAATTGACGTTCACCGTCTCCGTACCCATCGGAATGGCGGAAAGATGCACCGTGAAGGTCCCAGCTCCCTCGGATGTAACCTGCGGAATATAGTAGTTGCCATCGAGAACAGGCCCGGCAGTAAACGCCTGCTGCGTCGTCACGATGATGACGCTTGTGGCCGCTACCTGCGAATTGGCAATCGCGAAATCGGTGTGTACGCCATCGCCGGCGATCGCAAAGACTTGCCCGAAGTGGTTCGCGCCCGCACCGACTACGGAACCAGCGGTGATATTGAGCGCAACGTTCGCGCCGGCATTACCCGAGGCAGTAAGCGTAAGCGCGGTGTTGGTGCCAACTCCCGCGCCGGCGCCTGTCGAGGTGATCAGCGCGCCCTGCGCATTGGTCACGCCAGCGTTTACAAACGTATTGTTGGCCGAGAGCGCCGGCGTGACCGCAGCGGCATCGTTAAAGGTCGCCACGCCCGCATTGGTGACGCTCCAGTTCGTGCCGCCCGTGACACTCACATTCGTTCCAGCCGTCGCATTGCCGATGACCGTGGCGCCCGTTCCCGAATTCTGGATGTTCACTGCACCGGTCGTGCCCGTTCCCGTTCCGCCGAGGACCGTGACATTGCCGCCATTGCTGGTAACACCTGCCGCCGAGCCGCCCGTAATGGCAATGCTACCACCGGTGGTGCTCGCGGCGGTGCTGCCCTGGCCGGTAACACCAAGCGTCGCCGCCCCCGCAGTCGCCGTATTGGCGAACTGTAGGTTTTGCTGTGTGCCGGCGATGCCGGTAAAGTTGAAATTCCCGCCGGTGGCGACATTGCCATTGAAGGTCGCCGCGCCGGCGTTTGTTACCAACCAGGTGTCGCCTGTGCCAACAAGGTCGTTTTGTCCAAGCGCGCCGACCGCTCCGAATTCAATGCCGGTGTTATTGACGCCACCCGTCGAGGTAACTCGCAGGCCGACGTTTGTCTCGCCAGCACCCAGGCCCGCACCGGTCGAAGTGATGACTGAGCCGAGCACTATATTGCCAGCGGCCCCTATGAAGGTATTGTTAGAGGTCAGTCCCGCTCCGACCCCGGCCGAATTGCCGAAGGTTGCTACGCCCTGGCCCGTAACGCTCCATCCCGTCGCCCCAATGGGTGCCGAGGTGATGGCCACGGTGCTGCCGGTGAGCGCCCCGCCGCCAATCGTGGTCGTTACGACAGTGCCATTCACCGTGTTCTGACCGATATTATTGTTCACAACGCCGGTATTGAGCGCCGTAAGGGAGCCAAGTCCGATATTATTGGTAACGGTCGCCGATACGCCGCCGGCGCTGGTGTTGACGCCAAGATTATTCGTCGTGGTCGTTGCATTCGTGCCGTTACCGCCAATGGTGTTCGTCGTCGTACCGCCGCCATTGCCGAAGGTGTTGATTGTTGTAGCATTCGTGGCAATGGTCGCGTTGCTATTAGAGCTGATTGCGCCCGCTGCCGTGACGTTCCAGGTCCCCGGAGCTACGCCGGAACCTTGAATATCGTAAGCAGAACCAGCACCCGGATTGGAGACCGTGAACTTCACACCGACGTTAGAACCACCACCGCCAGGTCCGTTTATGGAGATCGACTCGCCGGTATTCGTCGTCAGGCCCGGGGTCGGAGCACCGTTGGTTATGCTCAAGCTGGTAACGCCGTTAGCCGTGCTATTAAAGGTGGCGATGCCCGCTCCGGTCACGCTCCATCCATTGGCAAGCGCAGGTATCGAAGTAATGCCGACCGAGGTACCAGTATTGGCATTTCCAATGATATTGGTCGAAGTCCCGGTTCCCGTTCCAATATTGTTCGCGGTATTCGCCGTGGCGCTCACCGTAGTGACGCCGAGGTTATTCGTTGCGGTCGTTGCGGCGGTAGCATTTCCGCCAATGGTGTTCAGCGTCGCGCCGCCGCCATTGCCGAAGGTGTTGGTCGTGCCGGCGTTAAGAGCAAGCGTTGCGTTGCCGTTGGAGCTAATCGCTCCGGCGTCGGTCACACTCCAATTCGTGGCGGAAATATCCTTTGTCGTGGCCGCACTTGATCCACCAGTAGCCGATAGGCTTAATGCGGTAACGGTCCCCGTTCCCGGCGTACCCGCCGCGGCGGTGACAGAGAGGCCTGCGGCCGCAACGTTCACGCCCGAGGTCGTCGAATTGATGAGCGCGCCGTTGGTTGACGTGCCCGGTGTGGCAGTGTAAGCCACGTTATAGAGATAATCGGTGCCCGGCGTCGCGGTGGCCTGCTGGCCTACTGCATTATAGGCGACGCCGCTGAGGACGGTGAGGATGCCAAGCTGGGTGGTCGTGCTGTAACCCCACGCGCCGGCGCTGCCACCGTAGTTACCGGTTCCTGCGTTGGCTCCGCTGGGATCCGCGTATCCCGGATAAATCCAGACCGGAAGAGTGAAGCCCGTCAGGTTCGGGCTGGTACCCGTCATCAGCGTTCCGGGCCCCGAAGGACCAGTTATCCCATAATTGTTAAAAGTAAACGGGCCGGCAAAGAGAAATCCGGACTGCACGGGATGCCCACCAACTGCGGGAGGAGGGACGGGAATGCTGTAGGAAAACGGCGAAAAGGGAGGGGCCGTCAACCCCCACGCGGTATATTCCGGGGTTCCGGGCTGCGGCGTCGAGAGGACGAGGGTGTGCCCGGAATTATCGTCCATCTGGAAGGTGCCGGCGCCGAAAGTCCGGTATGGGAATTGAGCGTGAGCGGAAGTGGCAAAGCCGAGCGCGAGCGCGCCAGCAGCAAGGAATGTCAAAAAACGTTTCATGCTAATGTTGTGAATGCTTTAAGTTAAAAAAACTATTCGAATTTCGAAAAAACTTTATGAATGGGCGACGGTGCCCAAAATGCAACAAATTTAAGATGAACACTCCGAAACACACATAACGCGAAAAAATCACGCGATGCGTCTCTCGGAAAACTATTGTCCCATCTTCACAGTACAAAGATACGACAAAAAATGGTCGGATGCAAGAAATTCGAAAAAATTGTTGATAAGAATTATTCGATGGATAAAAAGAAACCTACCCTCTCGGACGACCTCTCCCCTGCCCCTCTTCTTCGACGACCTCTCCCCTGTCCCTCTCCTTCTTAAGGAGAGGGGTTTTCTACGCATCGCTGTCGCGGAAACGGTATTCGAGTCTGTTTTGGGTGAATTCTGCCAGTGCTTCAAGCGTGGGCTTGCCGAGCTTATCTATTTCGAGCGAGATTTTCATCTGGTCGAAGTTCGGGGCCTCGAATTCCTCGTCCTCATCGGACTCGACCGGGATGAGGGTGGATACGCGGGCCTCGTACTCGGTTTTGATCTCGTCGTTGATCTGGCGGGCGCGCCGAGCGGTGATGGCCACGGCCTGATAGAGCGACTGGCCATTGCGGACCATCATTTCGAGATCGACGGGCGTGATGCTGGCGTGGACCTTATCGACTTGTTTGGCGGCTTTCATGGAGAGTTTCTTGGATGGCTTATAATCGGGAGTTTGTTGAAATTTGTTGAGCGGGCCATCGAACGCGCGAAGCGCCGTGATGGTTTCCTACAAAACAATTTGCGTGAGCCATCCCGATTTTTTCGTAAATTGCAAAAAGAGTTTCGAACCGGAGATAACCAAATCATTAAAAACACCATTAAACCATGATGAAACGAACATCCATCGTCAACTTTACATTGCTCTTCACGGCGTTTACGCTGCTGGCAGCCGGCTGCGGCAAAAAGAGCGACACCGCGGAGAACCAGAACAATCCAAACGCTAATAATCAAAATAGCGGCAATAACGCGGCTAACGCCATCAGTCAAGCGATGCGGGCAGCCACTGGGAATGCCGTGCATAAATCGGCTACGCATTCTATTGCCTCGGCAACGCTTGCAGGCTTGCTGCCGAATCTCAGCGGATATACTGCGCACGAGCCGAGCACGTCGAGCGCCAATTTCAACGGCATCGAGTGGTCCACCGCCGAACGTGCATTCGATAACGGCGATAAGCATGTGAAAGTCACGCTTGCCGATTACAATTACGCTGAAGGACTCACGGCAGCCTATTCGATGCTGGCGAATTTTAGCTCCGAGGATGAAAACCAGCTTCAGCACGGCGAGAAATTCGGCGCATACCCTGGCTGGGTTACATGGCAAAAGAAAGCAAACAACGGCCAGATCGGGGTCATCGTAGCCGACCGTATCTATCTTATCGTGGAAGGCTCCGGCGGCGTAACGCTGGATGATCTGCGCGGCGTCGTGGGACAAATGAATCTCGATGCAATAGCGAAGGCGGCCAGCTAAACAATCCCAGAAAATAGAAGCGGCTTCTGGGACCGATGTGTCTCATGGGACTGAATGGGACTTATGGGTCACATTAGACTTAGGTGACCCATAAGTCCCATGTGACCCATTCGTCCCATTTTTTGCAAATCGCTAAACTATTCGTCCGAGCTGGGCTGGCCCGGCTTGCCACGTCTGCGCAAGCGCGCCTGCGTCATGCGCTCGCGGATGCCGCCTTCGTTGAGAAATTCCTGTTCGAGCGTTGCGATTTGATGGTCGAGGAGATAATTCGTCTGGTGGATCAGGCAAATCGCAACGTTCGCGATCACTTGCGGCGGGCGCGTTTCGCAGACTTCACGAAAATGCTCGAAGGTAGTTCCCTCCTGCTTCGAAAGCTTGCGGACGTACAGCGCTTCCTTCGAATTTTTGTCCCACTTTACAAGATCGCGGACACGGAGATAATCTTCGTAGTCAAGCAAGAGCTCGGCGAGACTCGCGCGGGCGACGTTCGTGAGCTTGATTTCTGTCTCCTTGGAAGTTCCTGAAGCCATGCACCCTTCGGCGATGTTTTGCTTGCCCGATCGCGCAGCTTGAATCATTTGGTCGATGGTGCGATCGCCTTTTTTTAAAAAGCGGTTGCAAAAACGGTACGTGATGTCAAAAACAATTTCCGACTTCTGGTAAGAAATCAGCGCGCGGTAATTGCCGTGCGGTGGGATGAAGCCATCTTTGTTAGCCATCGTTTAAATGAGTATTATGGGACTGATGTGTCCTCTGCGACCCATATGTCACATTAGTCCCATACGTCCCATATCCCATAACATTGCACCACCAAACAAAATCCCGGCACCCATAACTGCCTTATCAGCGTTACGTGACTCGTGAGCCTTCAGCCAATTCAAACCAACGTCATCCCCGGCGCGCGCAGCGCGCGGCTTTACCTTAAAAGTTTTTCGGAACTATATGAAAAGCTTTCTCCGAAGGGCCTGATTCCGCCGCAGGCGCTCGATCTCGAAGAGTCCTTGCTGGGCGCGATGATGATCGATAAGTCCTCCGCCAACCGCGCCATCGAAATCCTGGGCGACCGCTCACTCGACGACTCCCCATTCTATCGCGACGCGCACACGCTTATCTACCGCGCGATCATCGCGCTCGATAATCGTTCCGAGCCGATTGATTTGCTCACGGTAAAAAATCAGCTTTCGCTCGACGGCAAGCTCGAAGAAATGGGAGGGCCGGCGTATCTCGTCGAACTCACATCGAAAGTCGTGACGACGGTGAACGTCGAAAGCTATGCGCGTATTATTATCGAAAAATATATCGCGCGGGAACTCATTCGCATTTGCGAAGAGATAAAACTCCGCGCCTTCGAGGGCGAACTCGATACCTTCAATCTTTTAGACGAAGCCGAAGGTTATCTCTTCCAGCTTTCGGAAACCCGTCATCGCAAGAGCGCGCAGCCCATCAAGCAGCTTGCGTTCGACACGATGAAAATGCTGGATAAAATCAAAGACCAGCACAACGGACTCACGGGCGTCACGACCGGGCTTCTCGATCTCGATCAAATCACAAGCGGCTGGCAAAACTCAGATCTCATCGTGCTCGCTGCGCGGCCCTCGCAGGGTAAGACCGCGCTTGCACTCAACTTTGCGCGCACCGCCGCGATCCCGCTACATCCCATGCCAAAGGTTCCCGTCGCCATTTTCTCTCTTGAAATGGGCGCGATGCAATTAGTGCTGCGGATGCTTTGCGCCGAGGCCAAAGTGGATATGCAGCGCGCCCGCAAAGGACAAATGAACGACGACGAATGGCGCCGTATGTCCATGACGATAGGACGACTTTCTGAAGCGCCTATTTTTATTGACGATACGCCGGCCATCACTCCGCTCGAAATTCGCGCGAAAGCGCGGCGTTTAAAAGCACGGCATGGCATCGGACTCGTTATCGTGGATTATTTGCAGCTGATGAGCGCGGGCCGTTCGATGGAATCGCGTGAGCGCGAAATTTCCATGATCTCACGTTCTCTAAAGGCATTGGCGAAGGAACTAAATATCCCCGTCATGGCGCTCTCGCAATTAAACCGCAGCGTCGAATCTCGCAATGATCGCCGTCCACTCCTCAGCGATCTTCGCGAGTCCGGCGCGATCGAGCAGGACGCGGATGTCGTCATGTTTATCTATCGCGCCGAGACGTACGGACTCGAAAACACGATGGTCAAAGGCGAAACCGTTCCCTCCGCCGGCGTGGCGGAAATCATTGTCGGCAAACAACGAAACGGCCCCATCGGGGAAGTCGCCGCGACCTTCCAAAAGCAATTCGGACGCTTCGAAAATTACACGAACTGGCCGGAGTTCGATGCGCTGCCTGAAGCCGTCACCGGCGGCGAACCGGCATTCTGAACCACGATTTTCAGGATTTTGTGGGTAGTAAGATTATGAGGGTGTCATTGCGAGAATGAATCACGGAGCGAAGCGGAGTGATTCATTCGAAGCAATCTCTTCGCTTCGACCCGGAGATTGCTTCGTCGAACGAATCTCCCTCCGGTCGATTCGTTCTCCTCGCAATGACTTTTTATCTGCCGTTTTCGAAATTCGCAATTGAATAAACAGCTTATCGTACTCTCCGCTCCCTCCGGCGCGGGCAAAACCACCATTGCCCGCGAAATCCTTGCGCGGCACCCGGCGGACGTGATGTTCAGCGTCTCGGCGACCACGCGCGCCCAGCGTCCGGCGGAGCGCGATGGCGTGGACTATTATTTCGTGACGCGAGAGAAATTCGAGGAGTTGATTTCCACGGGCGCGCTCATCGAGCACGAAGAAATTTTCGGGAATTATTACGGGACTCCGAAAAGCGAAATCGAGCGCGCCCGGCAAATGTCCAAACGGCTGCTATTCGATATTGATGTGAAGGGCGGAATCTCCATCCGAAATAAATTCCCGCACGAGAGCCTGCTCATTTTCATCGCACCGCCCGATATGCCCACGCTCGAAGCGCGCCTGCGCGACCGCAAAACCGAATCCCAAGATACCATCCACCGCCGCTTAGAACGCGCCCAGATGGAAATGGGCATGGCTGGGCAGTATGATTATATTGTAGTGAATGATAATCTTGATCGTGCCGTCGCCGAGGTGGAAGCCATTATTTTTGGAGAAGATTGACCCGCGCAAAAAAACAACCCATGCGGGGTTTTTTATTCGAATCCTATTCGATAGAGGAACGCAGTCAGGACTATCACCGTTGGGGCTGCGAACGGAGAACTGAATGATCCAGAACGAGCAAGCACTTCAGGAATTGGAGAATAAATTTCCGTCTCTTTCGGGCGCGGCGTTTTCCGCTGCGTATAAGAAGACGATCGAATCCGGGGGGAGTGTGCTTATCTCGGAAGAAGGATATATCTATGAAGTCTTCCCGGATGGCACTCGCAAGAAGGTCAAGAAGATCGAGCCACCGACTTCGGTTGAGCCAGGCAAATCCATTCAAATTCGTTGAACGCCATTCCCCGCATACGCATGTTCGGCGGGCCCAATGGCTCTGGCAAAAGCACGTTCCAATCGCTTCTACCCGCCGGTTTATTAGGTGTTTATCTTAACCCCGATGAGATCCAAAACGAGATTAGTGAAAGCGGCCGCCTGAATCTTTCCACGCGCGGAATTTCTTCGTCCTTCGAAGAAGTCCGTGAATTCTTCGAAGGTTCGTCTCTTTTTCGATTAACGCAGTCGACTGTTTATCCAGGGATTGAAGATGGATCCCTCACCTTTACCGGCATGACAAACATTGAGTATCGTGCGGCGGCGGTAACAGATTTTTTGCGACACAAGCTCATGGAACAACGTACAACATTTACGTTCGAGACCGTGATGTCTCATCCGAGCAAAATCGAATTACTTGCAGGGGCGCGGGGGAAGGGATATAGAACTTATCTTTACTTCATCGCGACCGATGACCCCATGATCAACATTTCCCGCGTGCATCAGCGCGTTGCAGAAGGAGGTCATTCCGTGCCTGACGATAAGGTTGTCAGTAGCTACCATCGTTCGCTCGAATTGTTAATGCCGGCAATTTGGCAAACGGACCGTGCATATGTGTTCGATAACTCGGTTGACGGGCAAGAACGAACATGGCTTGCGGAAATTACGAACGGAACTACACTTGTTATGAAAGAGAGCAGCGTACCCGCTTGGTTTAAGCGAGCGGTCTTGGATAGGATTGGTAAATAAAAAATATCCTTGTGTGCCCGGAAGCCGCCTTGTGGGATTCCTCAAATTTTTCGAACGCTACTATTACGGCAAACGTTAGGCGCGCGCAACATACGGGGACCTCTCCCCAACCCTCTCTTTAGCAAGGAGAGGGCGAAAACCAAGAAAAAAATTTATTGCATGAACGAAGGGGAAATTGTACAAGTAATCGGGCCGGTCGTGGATGTGGATTTTACGGCGGCGGGCGGCGGGACTTCCAAGATGCCCGCGATACTCAACGCGCTCAGCATTCCGCGCAAAAATAGCGAGGGCGTGGATGAAGATCTTATCTGCGAAGTGCAGCTGCATTTGGGCGACGACCGCGTCCGCGCCGTGGCGATGGACACGACGGATGGCCTCGTGCGCGGCATGAAGGCATACGATACCGGCGCGCCAATTTCTGTTCCCGTTGGCCCGAATTCCCTCGGGCGGCTTATCAATGTGCTCGGCAAAACGATCGATGGCGGCGAGCAGATTAAATCGGAATTTTCCTGGCCGATTCACCGCGATCCGCCGAAATTCGAAGACCTATCGACAAGCTCCGAGATGCTCGAAACCGGCATCAAGGTTATTGATTTGCTCGAACCCTATTCCAAAGGCGGTAAGACGGGGCTTTTCGGCGGAGCAGGCGTCGGCAAGACGGTCGTGATTATGGAGTTGATTCATAATATCGCGATGCACCACAGCGGCTATTCGGTTTTTGGCGGCGTCGGAGAACGCACCCGAGAGGGTAACGATCTGTATCTCGAAATGTCCGAAGGCGGCGTTTTAGATAAAACGGTGCTCGTCTTCGGCCAGATGAACGAGCCGCCCGGAGCGCGCCAGCGCGTGGGACTCACTGCGCTGACCTTCGCCGAATATTTCCGCGATGTCGAAGGCAAGGACGTGCTGCTCTTCATCGACAATATTTTCAGGTTTACACAGGCTGGTTCGGAGGTGTCCGCGCTGCTTGGGCGCATGCCATCTGCGGTAGGTTATCAGCCGACGTTGGCATCTGAAATGGGCCAGTTCCAGGAGCGAATTACTTCGACGAAAAAAGGCTCGATCACATCGGTGCAGGCGATTTACGTTCCCGCCGACGATCTCACCGATCCCGCGCCGGCCGCGGCTTTCGCACATTTGGATGCGACGACGACGCTTTCCCGCTCGATCTCCGAGCTTGGAATTTATCCCGCCGTCGATCCGCTCGATTCGACAAGCCGCATTCTTTCTGCGGAAATTTTGGGTGAGGAGCATTACAGCGTTGCGCTGGGCGTGCAAAGAATTCTTCAGCAATATAAAGATTTGCAGGACATCATCAATATCCTCGGAATGGATGAACTTTCGGACGAGGACAAAGTCATCGTCAACCGCGCGCGCCGCGTGCAGCGGTTCCTTTCGCAGCCGTTTTTCGTCGCCGAGCAATTTACCGGATTACAGGGTCGCTATGTGAAGCTCGAAGATACGATCCGCAGCTTCAAAGCAGTGCTCGCCGGAGAATACGATCATCTGCCGGAGAATGCCTTCTATATGGTCGGCACGATCGAGGAAGCCGTCGAGAAAGCGAAGACGCTGGCACAGTAATGGCGAATCGGAACCATTTTGAGGCCGGAAACCAAGTATCCGTGTAGCGGAACTTTTTTATGGCTTCAGCATAGAGACCATCCGCTTCCTCGCGCCTAAGTCTCCGCGAATGGCCGCCTTCATATCCTGTAAAAGCATATAGGCGTCAGGATCCTCGTCGAACAGAGCGACCATCTCATCGGCAGTTGCGCTGCGCAATGCGCCATCTTCACCTATTACTAAATCGGTCTGGCACTTGACACAAAGCGTGTGCGATCCGGTTTCACCCACTTCACATATTTTTGAATCGTCCCCAATAATCGCACCGAATTTGTTCCCGCACATAGGGCAGGTGTAGCGGAAACCATCACGCTTACTGGCTTCGATAATGGTAGCAAGGCTGATCTTCTCTTTCATGCCAAAGCAAAGGAAGATGAAGATAAAATAATTCCTACTTCGCGAAACGAATGGCGGAGTTGAAAAGAGGAACCGAAGCAGGCAGGAATAAATTAGCTGTGGAATTCCAATACTAAAAGGAGTGAAAATATGCCTAAGACCATCGACAAACGAGTGCATGCGAAGATCGAAGGCGATTTCGTCGTCTTCATCATCGGAATGCGTATCAATAAGATTTGGAAAATCCATAAGTGGTTCCCTGTCGCCATCGCGATGCCGAAAATGATTATGGAACTTTCGAAGAATCCAGAGTCCGGATTTCTCGGCGCACGACAGGCTGGCTTTTGGCTCGTCCAATATTGGCGGAGTTTCGACCATCTCGTGAACTATGCTCGCAACCGCGACGCGAAGCATTTTCCTGCATGGACGAAATTTAATCGCAGAATTGGCAATTCCGGTGATGTCGGCATCTGGCACGAAACGTATCTCGTCAAAGACGGCCAATACGAAACCCTCTACAATAACATGCCTCCTTCGGGTCTCGGCAAGGCTTCGACACTCATTCCAGCCACCGGCAAATATGGCAGCGCCCTCAGCCGCGCCGGCAAAGTCGAAACCGACGACGCGCCTATCTCACCCGAAGGAAATATTCGTCCTGTTCAGTGAGAAGAGTATAGCTTCATTGCGCGATCGGCTAATCGCTCACTCACCCCGAACCGCTCACATATTTCAAAAATCGTCATGCAATCCTCGATGGATGGGACAAGAACCGCTGCGGCAAATTCTTCTGCGCGGCGTTCTTCCTGATGGTGCAAAGCCCCATCCGTAGAATAACGATGCTCAAAACGCTCGCTTCGCTGGATGCCAAGCGGCGAGTGAAACAGATGATACCACTCGTGCCAAAAGACCTCGGCTTCCGGAATACCGGAATTGGTATTGATGACGATGGAATAGAGCGGTTCTTTCCGCCAACCGCCCCAAACTAAGACTGGACGATCGGGGTGCGAAAGACTCTCGATGAGTTCGGGTCGTCGCACGAACTCGATGTAAGCAAAGCCGGCGTCGCGGCCAACGGCGCCGGCAGAGCGAATGAGAACAATGCCATGCTCGCTGGCAATGTAGTCGATTTCACGCGGATTGTATCGCGCACGAATATCTGACGCAAGTTGAACGATTCGTTCGCGCCGAAGTGGCATGGGACTCGAAATGCTCCCGATAGGTGCCTCTAACATGAGCCCCTAATATACGGCGAAAATTACCGGGCGGCGTGCAATTCGACTCCCGGAGCCTAATACAGCCCCTTCACTTCATCATTGCGGCGGCGAACCTCGGCGCGGATCACGGCGAGCGAGCGGCGGACCCAATCATACGTCTCTTTGTCAGGCCGCTCGCCGTTCAGGAAACGCACCATGGCCGATTCACTCGATAGCACATCGTCGATGCTATTGACTCCGGGCCCTTTGGAGTTATCTTTGCGAATAATCAGGTCTTCAAAAATAGTCCCCATAGCATCCGCTATTTTCTTGAGGGTATGCTCGGTCACGCCGGACTCATCGTTTTCTATGCGGCTTAAGTGCGCCTGCGTAATTTTTGCTTCGCGGGCGACGTGGCCCTGTTTCAGCCCGCGCTCTTCGCGCACGCGGCGTATTCGTTCTCCCTGAGTCTCGGACATGATAGCTTTAAATTATGTGTGAATTTGTGTGAATTTGTGTGAATCACACAAATATACAATTATTTAGTGAGAGAAGTTCATTTTTTTTATTTTTTTGGAACAAACTTAGACGGAGCGACCTCTCTAAAAGGCAAAAAAAGACCCCCGGCACTTGAGCTGCCAGGGGTCTTTTAGGTGAGAGAACGGGTGGTTAGCCCGTTCGCGGATGTGCGATCACCCGCTTGTTTTTCTTTGGCGCATAATGCGCCTTGTGTTGCAATTCCAGTGTGTCGGGGGGTTAGACCCTGACACACTCGAGTGAGAGAAAAGCCGGAAGAGTCAATCTGCGATGAATGCTCCTCCGAATCCCGAATGATGTGTCGTCATCCGGGTTTGTGTTGCTATTTTATTATTTGGTTGCGATTTATTTTATTTGGTTGCGATTTTGAGTTATGGTTAAGAGAAAACTTAGCATACGATTGCGGAACGAGCGGCTTTATTGAAGCCCCAGCGCTGCATGTCCGGCACGGCAATATAGGGCGAACCCGTAATGTAGAACCGGTACCCGTCAAAGCTGACCTCGTCCGAGAGCATGAGCACGCCGTTGACGCGAGCCGAGCAAATGCTGTCCGAAAATTCAAATTCGTTCAAGTCCGCAATGGCGGAAACACCGAGCGTCATCGTCCGGCCCGAAAAGCCCGTTCCTTCGTAAAGGAGCGCTTTCGAGTTACGGCCGGGCTGCTCGATCGCCAGAGCGCTTCCGAAATCCTCTTTCTCGGGCTCCAGCGGAGCATTCGAAAGCACGGTCACGCCGAAATCGGGGGCCTCGCGATAATTTCTGTTATGATAGCGATGTGCCAGCTCGTCCGCGTGCGCGAACGAGGATGCGAAGCGCGTTTGCAGGCTCCATGCTTCGAAAGCATCGCGCGAATCGAAGAGATAAACTAAGTTACGCTCCTCGACCGCCGTACCGGCCACAATGACCGCCTCGTGCGTATTAATCAAAAAGTACTCGAATTCGCGGCGCGTGAGCACGTTTCCGTCGAACTTAAAATGAGGGCCACCATCCTCCGCAGGCGGAGGTCGGTACAATTTTAGCCTCATTTCTTCCAAAATCAACGATTGCGGTATCATTTCTTTACTTCTCCCTCGTATCTAATAGACACTCGCGCATAGCCCCAAGCAATACAGCCGCCGTTTGGCGAGCGGTAAGCCTGCTACGTCTCGAATGTCTAAATGAGTACGACATCTTGTTTTTTCGTAATTTTCGTTTGACTTCCGATGGGTTTTCCGAATGAATCTTAAGCCTTAAGATTTCGCCGGTTTATTCCCCGTCGTTAGTTTCGCTTACAAAAATACGGGGGTATAGCTATAACACCTCAATCACTTTGTTACATTTTTTCACCGGATTTTTTGGGCTGGTGAAAACGCTTTTAGGCCACCCGGCTTGACCGGGTGACCTACTAAAGCGTCGGTTAATATTACCGCAACCAATTGCGGCTCAAGCACTTATGGCTCAAGTCCGCGCCGGCCGCTCACCGTGTGACAGGGTGATACGACCCGAAAATCTTCCTCGGTTCCTACCGAAATCTCACGCCACAAGCTTCCAAATGGCGCCAAATTCCTTACTTTTTCAATTTTCGCGGCTCTCGCAACCTAAGCCGCGAATGTTTTTAGCTGAGCGTACCTGTGGGGGGCTCTCCGACAAAACCTACCGGCGTACCGCCATCCATTTGCCACAGGATCACGGTATTGCCGCCGCTCGGAGCTTGCATGACCGCATTCGTACCGGCTGGATCGCTCTGATTGTTGTAGGTAATCCCAACGACCTTATCGTTACCCTGAGATTGACCGTTAAAATGTGACCGTGACCAATCGTCGAGGTCGGTCTCGGCGTGTTGACCGGGTTCAATCGAAAGCGTGATTTGATCCCCTGACTGCAGGTTCAGAGTGATATTTAATTCATGCTGAGTACGATTGTAGCTATGGAATACACGGTGGCCGTCATTATCGGCGAAAATCGAAAAGAAGCCGATGACGAGTACTGCAAGGATGGCTGAAAACTTCTTGGCGTGTGTCATGTTCGTGTAAGGTAATTCGTGGTGGAAATTTTTGGTTGATTGGTTGCTGTGTTCTAAAACTTTTTACGATGATTAGCTAAGTGTCCCGGTTGGCGGTTCTCCTACAAAACCAAGGGCCGTACCCCCGGCCATTTGCCACATCATTGTGACAGTGCTTCCATCGGCGGCTTGCATGACGGCATTCGCGCCGGCAGGATCGTATTGCCCGTTATAATAGATGCCAATGACCTGATCGCCATTTAAATTCGTTGGCACGTTTTGGCCAGGATCAACCATGACCGGGATTTGAGCGCCCGACTGCATGTTCAGTGTGACGTTCAGCTCTTCCTGAGTCTGATTGCCGCTATTGAAGATAAGGCCGTCAGCAAAGACGGAAAAGAAGCCGATGGCCAATACGGCGAGGATGGCTGAAAACTTTTTGTTGCGAATCATTAAATTTGAGTTGATGGAGGAATTGAGTGGTTGAATTGATCGGAATGAAAAAGCATGCACCGAGTGCAGGCTATGAAAAATTTTGGGCTATTCAAATCGATCCTTACATCGGGAAATAAAAAAGGAAAGAACCCGAACCGCATTGCAAGTACGGAGCTTCCCTTAAAACCTCTATTGCAAGAATCGACAGTGTAGCCTGATGGGCGATTTCAAAGCCTCGCCCATCATGGTGATCGAATTATCGCCAACTGAGGTTACCAAAATACAAATCATTTTTTTATTCTACATTTTTAATAGAAACACCTAAAAGCCGTTCGTAACTAATTTTCGTTACGAAAAGCATATTATGTCTCAGTTTCTCAATCTCTTTAATCCTCGTATATTGTTTTATCCACGCAACCAATATGGAACCCGCATAATCGGCTGATTTATCGCATAAAATCAGCCTGAGGCATTCATGCACGTTCCCGCGCGGCATATCAGTAAAGTAGTTTTTGAAAGCATCTTTGCTCTCCCAAACCACTCTACTTCTAAACAATATCTAACTTAACAATGCAAACGAACATAGGCCAGATTAGTTTCGTGCCCGGTATTTAAATTTATTTTCAATATTTTTTTCGTATTCTGTAGCGCAGGCTTTCCCGGCCTGCGGATGGCTTCCAGTCCGTCTGTTCGCCTTGCGGGAACACTGGCGGGTCGGAAATCTCCATATGGAGGGTGTAGCACAGGCTTACTGCCTGCGGATGGGCTTCCCAGCCCATCCGTTCGCGGAAACACCGACGGGCTGGAAAGCCCGCGCACACGCTGGGAAAAGCCTGTGCTACACATACCTAAGCTAAATTATATCGAAACGATTCCAACGCCCTCAGCGATAACACTCCTCGGTAAAACAACGCATGAAATATTTTCCGGAGATCATACGTATTCTCGAAAACTTCCGCGAACGGAGAACCGAAACGGTCGATACCGATTTCCGCGGGCAGACCGATAATAAAGAATTCCTTCTTTACGATGGAATTCGGAGCGGCATTTTCCCGAACGATAGCGAAGCCGCTGAAGCTCTCTATGAGTCCCCTCTCACGGACACGCGGTACAGCTCCACGAAAAACCGTCTGAAAGTACGAATACTCAATTCGCTTTTTCATCTCAACCTTCGCCGCGCCGGTTTTTCAGAATCGGCACAAGCCTTTTATTTAACACACCGAAACATATTTATCGTCGATGTTTTGATGGGACTTGGCGCGTTCAGCGTTGCAAAAAATATCGCTGAAAAGAACCTTCACCTTGCCCAAAAATTTGCGCTGACGGATGTTGCCCTTGCAATGGTTATTGCCCTGCGCCGCCAGGCCAGCAACATGGGGCGCGCGAAGGAATTCGATCATTATAACCTGCTGGTAAAGCAGTTCGCGCGCGCATATCAGGATGAACTTCTCTCGAACGAATATACCGACCGGATCGCGATGATTTTCCGGCGCTATATTGGCGACCACTCCAAATTCGCTGCGCAGTTCGAAGCATACGAAACCGAGCTACGTGGCTTGTTGAATGAAACGAGCACATACACCTTCCGGCTCAATTATTACCGAATTGTCGTCCGCGCGCGACAGGCTTCGGGCCGTCTGGCCGAAGTCATCGAGGGCGCCCGGCAAGGAATTGCATTTCTCGAATCCTATCCCGAACTGCTTCAGAAGGAACGCGTCGCAGATTTTTGGCTCTATCAGCTCAATAGCTATCGCGACATTCAAAATTTCGAGGGCGCGCGGGAAGCGGCAGAAAAATGCGAGGTGCTTTACAATAAGGGTTCGAATGGTTGGTTCTCGTTTATGGAGTCGAATTATTATTTGCTGATGAATACGCTCCGCTTCGAGGAAGCAAATGCGCTGTATTCCGAGGTCACCGTGCATGCTCGTTTCGATGTGCAGGGTGAAATTTACAACGAGCGTTTCGAGATTTATAAATTTTTCCTTCATCTCGCGCTGGAGACGCTGCCGGGTTATAAACCACCAGAAAAGCCGCTCCGCTTTAATTTCGACGCCATGGTCCGCAGGGCCGATGAACTAAAACACGATAAGCCCGGCATGAACATGGTGCTCCGTTTCGCGCAGGTATTGCACTTGTTCGACCAGCACAATTACGATCCCATCGACGACCTGATGGAGCCGATCCAGAATTACCGCACGCGCTACATTCGCGCCAGCTCGACCGAGCAAAGCACGATCTTCTTTCGGCTGCTAAAAATCATGGTGAAGTATTCGTATGATTATAAAGACTGCCTCCGGATGGGATCGAAACTCCATACGCGGCTGAAAACGGAAACATTCGAGAACGTCGATCCCGAGCAGGAGGTGCAAATCCTTCCCTATGCGTGGCTCTGGGATTGGATACTCGAACGCATGAAGGAACGGGAGTCGGGAAGTAAAAGGTAAGAAGTAAGAGGTAAGAAGTAAGAGGTAAGAAGTAAAAAGTAAGAAGTAAAAAGTAAGAAGTAAAAAGTAAGAAGCAATAATTAAGGAAACGCTGATTTAGTCTCGTATCATTACCGAGGAGTACATTGTCATTCCCGCTTTCGCGGGAATGACAGGATAGGCTTCATCAGAGGTTCCGTAAGTGATTAATCGAAGGTGCGCGACAACTCTTTTCTATCCCGCCCGCTTCCTGATCTTCTTATAATTCACGGGACGTTTTTCCGTGAATGCGCTGATGCCCTCGGCGACTTCGGGCGAAAGATTGTGAATCGAAAGCCAATCGCGCGCGTGACCGATCGTCATGGACCACGAAAAATCTTTCCAGAAATTGAGTTGCTGCTTCGTGTAGCGAAGGCATTCGGGTAACTTATTGTAAAGCTTCTCGCACAGCCGTGCGACGGCGCGGTCGAGGTCTTCGTTCGGCACGACTTCGTTGACGAGTCCCCATTGCAATGCTTTTTCGGCAGAAATATCCTCGCAGAGGAATAGAATTTCTCGTGCACGGCGCTCACCGACCATAAGTGGCAGCCATTGCGTTGCGCCTGCGGCGGCCACGCTCCCGCGCGCGGCCCCAACTTGTTTGATGATGACGTGATCGGCGGCAATCGCAAGATCGCACGATAAATTAATTTCATTGCCGCCGCCGACGACCATCCCGTTCAGCCGCGCAACCGTTGGTTTGCCAATGTTTCGAAGGCGCTCGTGCAGCTCGATAAACACGCGCATCCATTTATAATAATCGTCGGGATTGCCGAGGAAGAATTCCTCCTGCTCGCCGAGATCGGCGCCTGTCGAGAATGCAACATCACCCGCGCCGGTGACGACAAGCACGGCAATATCGTCGTCCCATGCGGCATCCTCGATTGCGATCATCATCTCGCGCATCGTCGTGAGATTCAGACAATTGAGTACTTCCGGGCGGTTGATTGTCAGCGTGGCGACGTAATCGTTCTTCTCATAAAGAATATGCGAGAATTCAAGCGTTCGTTTTTCCTGGTAAGGACTGAGTTCCGGGGATGATTTCTTTGCCATAATTTATAAGGGGATTTCTTCGGTGCATCCAATGATCATGGAAACGAGCGGCCCCGCAAAAGACATGAGGTCTTTTGCAGCCGCTCTGCTATTGGGGGATTTCATCGAAGCGTTTAATGCTTCCGCATCGTCAAAATACATCGTGCAGACAAGATGCGGCGTGGCCGGCAACGTATCGTTGCCCGGCGTGAGCATCTTCTCGACCCATGTCACTTCCATTCTGCGAAGCCCTTCCATCTGCTTCGCCAGCGGCGTGTGAACATCTCGATAATGGCTGTCGAATTCTTCCTTGTTTTCCGGTGCGCGATAGATGGCGGTAAGTGTATGCATGATTAAAATTTGATTGAAGTACAAAAATACGATAATAATCATCAAAGAACAAGCATGTGAAGAAAATTGTCAAAAGCATTAGGTGAGCAACTAAAATAATTCGTGAGCGTTTCAGGTGGATATGCACAGAGCAATTTATTTTGTTGCATTCCTTTGTTTGATCTCTTCGGGTATTGTGCGGTCACAACCATTTTGGTCTGTTGGCCCGAAGTTAGGATACACGTTTGGTGACAACGGAGGTTTTACCGGTGGATTCGAAGTGACGTACTTTCCTCAAAATTTGAATTTTGTCTACGGATTGACGATGGATGTAAACTTTTGGCATGAACACACGAGCATTCATTTAGGGATAGAGTCATGGAATTGGCTCGGTATTGATGTAGGCCCCGGTATTGATGTAGGTCCCACGTTGTTTTTTTCAAAAGAGAAAACAAACTTTGGTCTGAGTATTATTGCATGGGGTGGCCTGTTTCTTTATCCTTATTACGAGCTTGGGATTCCATTTAATGGGGAATTGTTTCATAGTGTGGGCTGCTATTTAAAATTCCCAATTGGCCTCAATCTTGACGGCGGGGGCTAACCTCACCCGATCATCGAAAGAAAATACTTATGCACCCGCGCATCATCCACAACTTCGGGATGGAAAACAGTCGCGAGTAAATTCTTCTCCCGTGCCATTACTATTCCTTGTTCTAACGTTCCTAACACTTCGACGTTCTCGCCGACGTTTGTAATGAGCGGCGCGCGAATAAACACGCCTGGGAACGGTTCCTCACCGATGGCCGGAATAGAAATCGGCATTTCCGAACTGAACCGCTGCGGTCCGAAGGCATTGCGGCGAACGGTAATGTCCATCACACCCAAACGGCCTTGTGTTGAACCCTCAATATTTTTTGCAAGCAAGATCGATCCCATACAGGTGCCCCAGATGGGTAAGCCATCAGAGGAAAGTTCTCGAATTTTTTCAAAGATGCCGTGAGCTGTATCGGATTTTTCTACAATTGCAACGGCTGTCGATTCACCGCCGGGAATGATAAGAGCATCAATGTTTTCTAAGTCGGAAACACGCCGAATGTCCTTCGTTTGCGCATCGAGAGCGTGAAGCTTCTCGATATGCTCGCGGAAATCTCCCTGCAAACCGAGAACGCCGATAATCTTAGACGCCACGGACCGCAAGCAATTCTCGTTCGGCGAGCGAGGAGACCGTTCTTCCTACCATCGGCTCGCCAAGACTGCGGCTTACTTCGGCGAGGACATCGGGGTCGTTGAAATACGTCGTCGCCTTCACGATCGCGGCTGCACGCTTTGCGGGATCTCCTGATTTGAAAATTCCCGAGCCGACAAACACACCATCGACGCCAAGCTGCATGAGAAGTGCAGCATCCGCAGGCGTGGCAAGGCCACCGGCAGCAAAGTTCACAACGGGAAGTTTCCCGGTGTCCGCAACTTCATTTACGAGATCGAGTGGAGCTGCGAGATTTTTTGCGTAGGAATAACGCTCGTCTTTGGAAAGTCCAGTGAGCCGGCGAATTTCTCCAAAGATCGAACGGGCATGGCGCACGGCTTCGACGATATCGCCAGTCCCAGCTTCGCCTTTGGTGCGGATCATCGCGGCGCCTTCGGCAATGCGGCGCAAGGCTTCGCCAAGATTGCGTGCGCCGCAGACGAATGGTATTTCAAATTTTGTTTTGTCGATGTGATTTTCTTCGTCGGCCATCGTGAGCACTTCGCTTTCGTCAATGCAATCGACTCCAAGTGCTTGCAATATCTGCGCTTCCACAAAATGTCCGATACGCGCCTTCGCCATCACTGGGATGGAAACTGCCTCGATGATTTGGAGTATTAGTTCCGGGTCGGACATGCGCGCCACTCCGCCATCCGCGCGAATATCGGCCGGCACACGTTCCAAAGCCATCACAGCGACCGCGCCGGCGTCTTCGGCAATTTTTGCCTGCTCCGCATTTACGACATCCATAATGACGCCGCCTTTCAGCATCTGCGGAAAAGCGCGCTTGACAAGCTGGGTGCCGCGCTTCGGCTCCGCGCCATTTTTTGAGTGACCATTTATGTTCATTGGTAGCTGAACATTTTTTTTGCAGTATTAGTGCAAAAATTAATGGGACGTATAGGTCTCATGCGACCCATAGTTCCTATGAGACGGATCGGTTGGCAACACCTGCCAAGAACCCCGCGATCATTCGCGCGGCGAGGCGCGCGGTGCGGTCATCGGCATCATGCGGAGGGCTGACTTCCACGATGTCGAACATTCGCACATTTTTCGAAAGCCCGGCGGCGACCGAAAGCTCATAAGCTTCCTCTGCAAGAAATCCTGTTGGATTGGGCGCGCTTACGCCCGGCGAATCGCTCGCGCGGACTGAGTCCATATCGAAGGAAAGATAGATTGGGAAATCCGGATCGCCGCGCGTGATCGCGACTTCGCATTCTTCGAATGCATTCGGAAGATGCGCTTCGGTCGCATCTTCAAACGTGAGAATACGCGCGCCTTGCGAAATAACCCAATCGAAATGTTCTTTGGATGCAACGAAGGATTGAATTCCTATTTCCGCAAAATGCTGGCCTTTAACGACGCCTTCTTCGAGCAATAACCGAAAACTGCTACCAGAATGATGCAGCCCATTTTTCTTTTCACGAACATCCAAGTGGGCGTCGATATTAATCAGACCCACCGCGTCCCATTTCATCCCATTTTTGAAGGCCTGCACCAGCGGATAAGTAATATCGTGCCCGCCACCAAGCGCGACAACAATTTTGCCGTTTGCAATCAGCTCTTTGGTAATCGAAAAGGCTTGTTCGTGCATGGTTTCCAAGTTGCCCGCTGTAACATCTCCAAGATCGACAATTTTTAATTCATCCAAGTGCCGATTGAAATGCGGGCCGGCAAACGGCGTCAGCTTGCCAAGCCATTGACGAATTGCATTCGGCGCTTCGCTCGCGCCGATACGTCCGCCATTGCGGCGAATACCTTCATCGGTGGGAATGCCAAAGAGAATTACGTCGGCTTCCGCAATAGTGGATTCGGACGCGATCTTAATAAGATCGGCGAGACGCGGATCGTCCGAAGCAGAATTAACGGCAGGATATTGCGGCGCGGTAAAGAGGGATGTGTGGATCACGCTTATACTAACAGTAGTCGTGAGCTTTTGGTCACGGTTATACTTCACGTAAAAAATAGACGGGCTGCAAGCCCGGGCGCAGACAGGAATGTCTGCGCTACACGCACTCGTTATTCATACCGCAACGCCTCGATGGGGTTCAACCGTGCGGCTTTGCGGGCGGGGTACCAACCAAAAAAGATGCCTACTAACGATGCTGCGGCAAATGATAGCCCAACGGCACTTGGCGAGACGACAAGTATCCAGCCATTCGATTTCGATACGAAGGAGGATGCGATATAGCCAAGCACCACCCCGATAATTCCACCGACAAGGCTCAGCGTGATGGCTTCGGTCAAAAATTGGAGCATGATATTCATCTGTTTCGCGCCGATGGACTTGCGAATCCCGATTTCGCGCGTCCGCTCAGTTACGCTGACGAGCATGATATTCATAATACCAATTCCTCCGACGAGGAGCGAGATGATCGCGGCGGAACTGAGCAGGTTCTTCATGGTCGCGGTACTTTGCTCGGCGGCTTGGGCAATCTCGACTTGGGAACGAATTTGAAAGTCGTTGTCATCGGAAGCGAGCAGCTTATGCTGCTGTCGAAGAATATCGGTCACGTCCTGCGTGGCGGGGGTGGTGGCCTCCGCCGAGATGGAGCTTGCCATGATGTTGTTGACCCAGGTAATACCCATGAGCTTGTGCTGCACGGTTGCGAGCGGAGCGATGATAACGTCGTCCTGGTCCTGGCCGAACGAATTGGAACCTTTTTCCTGCAAGAGACCGATCACTTTGAAGGGCTCTTGTTTGATCCGCACGCTCTGCCCGACCGGATCGACGCCATCCCCGAACAAATTGGTAGCAACGGTCTTTCCGAGAATGCAAACTTTCGTTCCTGTTCTCGCGTCGGCATCGGTAAAATTACTGCCGCTGACGACGGGCCAGTTCCGAACCAGGAGATAATCTGGCGTACTTCCGGTAATGCGCGTGGCCCAATTTGAATTTCCCGCAATGGCTTGCACACCGGTTCCTACGGTTGGCGCGACGTAACTTAACCACGTTGATTTTCTGAGCGCATTGGCATCGTCTTCGGTAAGATGAACGCTTCCGCCGGCGCCGGAGGAAATTCCGCCCAGATTGGTCGCTCCCGGAAAAATGAGCAGCACGTTGGTTCCCATTGCATTGATCTGGCTGGCTACCGCTTGCGAGGCCCCCTGGCCGATGGCATTCATGGTAATCACTGCTCCCACCCCAATGATAATTCCCAGCATGGTCAGCATCGCTCGGACCTTATTACTCAGGAGCGACTGAAATGCCATCACGATACTATTCGAAAATTGGGTAAACATATTGGCAACGATGTTCTATAAATTATTAGCGTCCTCCGCCACGTGAACCACCACCTCCGCCACCCGGCCGAGGCGTACTTAGTGGAGAGGATGATGTGGACGTGGTGGGTGACATGGAAAATGCCGCGACAATAACGCTATCGCCGGCATGGAGCGGCGGATTGCTGTGCAAAATTTCCGCATAATTTGCATCCGAAAGTCCTGTCACGACATGAACAGCCTGGATCTCAGGTCCTTTCGGTGTGGTGGTCTGCACATACACCGTTGCCGATGAGGACTGCACTTCGCCAGCGCCTGTTCCTGTAGAAGAGGACGCACCTCCGCCCATTCCGCCATGATGGGATGTATCGCCAGGAGCACGATGAGTTCCCTGTCCGCGATGGGTGCGAACGGAGTCCCGCACGGTCTGAGGCAATTGCGCAAGTAATTGGTCTGGCGGTGTGAAACGCGTAGCGCTGACGGGTATGCGCATCACGTTTGTCCGGCTTGCATTGATGATGTTCACGGTTGCGGTCATGCCGGGAAGCAATTTGCCATCCGGGTTCGGGGTATTGATAATGACCGTGTAAGTGACTACGTTGGATGTCGTAACCGGATTGATACGAACTTGCCAGACAACACCATCGAATTCCTGACCCGGGTATGCTTCGACCGTAAACTTAACGGGCTCCTCTATGGCAACCTGTCCAATATCCGCCTCGTCCACGGCGGCTGCGACTTGCATTTTCGTAAGATCCTGCGCGATCACGTATAATACCGTGACGTTCAGTCCTGCAGCAACCGTTTGCCCGCTATCGACATCGCGCGCCTGCACTACTCCGGAAACAGGGGAGTGAATATAGCAATAGCCAAGATTCACTCTGGCCTGCGCATATTCTGCAGAATCAACCGAGAGCGTTGCGCGCGCATCCTTGAGGGCATTAATGGATGCATCGTAATCGGATTGTGAAACGAGATGCTGCTCGAGCAGTTCACGTTCACGAGCTTCATTGGCCGTGGCTAACATGAGGTCAGACCTGGCTTTTGTGACGGTTGCAACCGCTTGTGTAACGGAGGCAACATAAGGAGCAGTGTCGAGCACAGCGAGGAGTTGTCCCACTTTTACTTTGGAATTGAAATCAACATAGATCTTTTTAACGAGGCCAGAAACTTGGCTTCCTACCGATACGGTGGTTGTTGCCTGAAGCGTACCGGTCGCAGTTACGCTTCGGGTGATACTGCCGGTATCTACCGCCGCATACCGAATGATAAGCGGAGGCGCGGCAGGCGTGCGTATAAAAAAATACCAAAATGCTACGCCGAGCACGGCGATGACGAGACCGATAAGCCACGGCCCCAGCTTCAGCTTTTTGCGGCCCAGAGTCATCGGCTTTATTGCAGGCGGCGCTTGTTTCCCATCCTTCCGTGCGGACGGTGTTTGAGGCGTTTCGGGGGATATGGTAACGTTCGGTTCTGCCATAAAAAATGTCTTGTGATACTATTGCGAATTCCTATGAAAACAGACGATCCTCAGAGTAGATTGCCAAAATGAACGGTTTAGTTTGCATAAAAAATATTCACGGATTCATCACCGCGCGAGCGGCAGCGTACCCATTACGCACCGCGCCCTCGATAGTTGCGGGCAACCCATTTTGCACAATGTCACCGGCAAGAAATAAGCCTGGGATTGCAGTGGACGCTTGTGGACGGCTTTGTTGGACGGAAGGGGTGAGCAACGGTGTCGCCCGTTTTTCGCGGATGATTTGGTGGTGCATAAGCCTTACTTCGCGTACTGTGGGAATCGCTGCACAAAGATCCGTCCAAAGAATATGCCGAATTTCTTCGTTCGTTTTCTCCACAAGCGCATTCGCCGCGCTGACGGTCAGCGCAAGCCGTTGTGGGAAACCTTCGGATGGCCGAGGGAATGCCCACTGCAACGTTGTTCCCATAAAGGAATGGACAGGCGTGGAGAGAATTTCCCGGTCGAGCCAAAAGTATGCGTTGACGATGGGCGAGTATTCGAAATCGGGAATAACACTCCGGACTTGCAATGGCAAAGGGTCGGAGGATTGGCCGCAGTAAATTACCGTATCGAATGCTTCCGTTGCGTCATCCGTTACGATTTTAAAATTACCATTCTGTAGTTCAATTGCGCGAACGGGGGTGGAAAGCCTGATCGTTGCTCCGCTTTTTTCCAGCATTCGAAGGGCTGGGTCGATCAGCAAATCGGATAGGCCCACGGAAGGTAGAAGGAGTTCGCTTGCTTCGCGGCCCGACAAAAATGCTTCACGAAATACATTGATAAAAAGTACCGCGCTTGCCTTTTCGACGGGAGCGTTGATCGTCGCAAGCACGATGGGTTCCCAAAGTTTGGCAATGAGGGCATCGGGCTGATGCTGCGTGGCAAAGAACGTCTGGCATGTCATGTCATCGTACCGTTCCGTATTCGATCCCGTGTCCATTGCAAGACCAAGCCGTGTCGCAGCATATTTTTCTCGCGTAGTAAGCAAATGTGAACTCCAAAGTCCCGCAAGCAGGTTAACAGGAGGCTGGGAGTCCGGCGGGATTTGAAAAATCGCGGGAGTTTCCCGGCCCGCTTCATGGAAACGAATCGAAAGCGGAGTGCGCTGCAAGAGCGCATCGGAGCCAATGGCTTGCAGGTATTCGATCGTCGAGCGATAGCAACCCAAAAGCAGGTGCTGACCGTTATCGAGCGTGTCGCTGGTGTGGGGGTCGATGTAAGAGCGCGTTCTTCCACCAGCTTCTTTTCGGGCTTCGAAGATGGTAAGATTACGGAAGCCACGCTGCGTCAGCTGGGTAGCTGCCGCAAGCCCGCTCACGCCAGCGCCGATAATTGCTATTTTTGAATTTTGCAAGATTTTTATGAGAACTATAGGTCGTATGGGTCCCATCAGGGACCAACACCACTTTCAGCTTCCAAAGAAGAAGCCAAATTTTTACGCGCGCGTGTATGAAATTGTAG
Organism: Ignavibacteriota bacterium; assembly: GCA_003151825.1. Taxonomy (GTDB): domain Bacteria; phylum Bacteroidota; class Ignavibacteria; order Palsa-1295; family Palsa-1295; genus PALSA-1295. The sequence goes on along the minus strand of PLYO01000039.1, from coordinate 66,913 downwards.
AACAAATCCCCATCGGAAAGGTGACGACCTACGGCGCGATCGCGGAAGTGCTGGGCATGAAAGGCTCCTCGCGCATGGTCGGGCAGGCGCTTGGTGCGCTGCCGGAAGGTTCGGACGTTCCGGCGCAGCGAGTTATCAATCGCATCGGCGCCCTTTCGGGCGCGCATCATTTCGGCGGCTACGACCGAATGCGGACGATGCTCCGCCGCGAAGGAGTGACCTTCAAAGGAGAATTGGTTGATATGGAGGAACATTTTTGGGACCCGAAACTCATTTCCGATACACCGTAAGAACCGCCATGAAAAGAGCCTTTCTTTTATTCGCCAGTATTATTATTTCGAACTCGGCCTTTGGCCAAAAGGGCTTTCCGTTGTATTATGAGATGCTCGCACTCAATAACAGAGCGGACTCGCTCTACAAAGCAAAAGATTTTAGGAATGCGGCGCATTATTACGATCTCGCCGCGGCTCAGAAAGTGGAGAAGGCGGTTCCGGTCCGGTATGAAGACATTCGGTATAATGCCGCGTGTTCCTGGGCATTAGGAAATGAGCCCGATTCCGCATTCTCGCGTTTGGAGTGGATTGCCACGCAGATGAACTACGCAAACGTGGACCATCTCGTGCAAGATGCGGACTTATTCTCACTACACAACTCCGATCGATGGAAAAAATTGGTAGAGATTGTACAATCGAACAGCGAGAACGCGCGGCTTGAGGCAGATCGATACCAGAGGAGGACTACTTTTACGGGAGACGAAAAGGAGATTATTTTCTATCCTCATACGGAATACATGCGCCACTTTCTCGATAACGATTCGTTGCCGTTTATTTCGGTCAACTATGGTAACTTTCGAATGTATTTCCGGGGTAATTCCTATTCGGCTCGTCATGTGCCCGAATTAGAGCACAAGCTATCGGTTGCATTCGATCGAATTCTAACGGTACTCGATACGAATTCCTACCACATGGGAATCAATTTAATTTTGCTCGACTCTGCCGGAGAGTTGCAGCAACTCACTGGGTACTATGTGCATGGAGGAATGGCAATGCCAGGTCAAAGCTTGGCCTTTTTCGTCTTCGATAGCGTGCGAAGGGGCGCGTTCGAACACGAACTGTTTCACTATATCGCAAACGACTGTTGGCATTACTCGACATCGCGATTGCTCAATGAAGGTAGTGCCGTCTATACCGATCTTACCGGTAATGGCTGCTATTACGATAATCCGATTTACAGCATTAATGCATATATGCGGAAAGAGAAAAAACTCCTTTCGTTCGATGCATTGATTAACGATTTCGACAATAGAGCGAGAGAGAACGAAGTAATAGCGTACTTAGAAAGTGCCGCTATATTCAAATACCTCTATGAGCAATATGGAATTCGAAAAATGAAACGGTTGTGGGTGGAAGGGTTTACAAAGTTTGAAAATATTTACGGATTCTCGATCTCGCAACTTGAAAACGAGTGGATGCTCTTTATTTCGAAAATTGCACCGCCAGCTAACATGGACTGGAACATGCTTATGGATAACGGTTGTGGGTGATTGCGGGCGTTCCGTGGTTAAGCCGTTAAATTGCGGAAGCCTTTAGGCCCAAAATGTGTTAATGTCATTTCATCACCTAAATTTTACTCGATGGCAACGAACGTAGTAATGCCCAAAATGGGCGAATCGATTACCGAAGGCACGATCCTCCGCTGGCTGAAGAAGGAAGGCGATGCCGTGCAAAAAGACGAACCCATCCTCGAAATTTCGACCGATAAAGTCGATACCGAGGTTCCCTCGCCGGTTGACGGCACCCTGCTGAAAATTTTGGCGCAGGAAAAGCAGACGGTCGCCGTCGGCGAACCGATCGCGTCTATTGGCGCCGTTGGCGAAGCAGCATCTGCCGGTAGTGGCGCGGTTCCCACGCCCGCCGCGCAAAAGGCAGAGACGCAAAAGACAGAAGCGGCGAAAGCCGCACCACCACCAAATCCCGCTCCTGCACCGCCGCCTACCGCGCAACAGCAGCCATCGAATGGGCAGGCCGGGCAAGGGCAGCCGGTCGTAATGCCGAAGATGGGCGAATCTATCGCGGAAGGAACCGTTCTTCGCTGGTTGAAGAAAGAGGGAGATAGAGTAGAAAAGGATGAGCCAATTCTTGAAATCTCGACCGATAAGGTTGACACCGAAGTTCCCGCGCCATTTGCCGGAACGCTTTCGAAAATTGTCGCTAAAGAAAACGAAACAGTTGCCGTCGGAGCAACAATAGCTTATATATCAGGCGGTGCCGCGACATCCGTCTCCTCGGTCCCATCCGTCCCATCCGTCCCAGCGCCACAACAAGCGCCTTCAGCGCCAGAGCCAAAAACAGCTGCCGCGCCAGCACCGCAACAAACGCAACCGCCGCCAGCTACTGCTACTAAAGACGACCGCTTCTACTCACCGCTCGTAAAAAATATTGCAAAGACGGAAGGCGTTTCCCTTGAGGAACTTTCCCGCATTCCCGGAAGCGGCATGGACGGCCGCGTCAACAAGAACGACATGCTGAAATATGTCGAATCAAGGAAAGGGCAAGCTGGAAGCTCTGTTCCACGTGTGCAGAGCTTCCAGCCTGCACCACCCCAGCCAATGGCCGCTTCTATTTTCGCGGCGAGCGGCGAAGCGGTAACTATTATCCCGATGGATAATATCCGGCAAAAGATTGGCGAGCACATGGTGCGCTCGGTTCATACGAGCGCGCATGTCACGAGCGTTAGCGAAGTGGATGTGACGAACATTGTTAATTATCAAAAGAAGGGTAAAGACGCCTTCCAGCAGCAATACGGTGTGAAGCTGACGCTCACGCCGATTTTCATCGAGTGCATGATCAAGGCGCTCCGCGAGTTCCCGTTCATCAACGCTTCGATCGATGGAACGAATATCGTCGTTCGCAACGAAATCAATTTCGGTATTGCCGTTGCGATGCCGCAGCAGGAAAACTCGCCGCTCCCACCCGCGCTTATTGTGCCCGTCATCAAACATGCCGATAAACTTTCGCTTGCAGGTCTCGCATCTGCTGTGGGCGATCTCGCCAACAAAGCTCGGACGAAGAAGCTGACGCCCGACGATATTTCCGGTGGAACCTTCACGCTCACCAATCCCGGCATGTTCGGTAATATCTTATCGACGCCGATCATCAATCAGCCGAACCTTGCCATCATGACGACCGGCGCAATCGTCAAGCGCGCCGTCGTAAAAACCGACAATGAAGGCAACGATTATATTGCTATTCGTTCCATGATGTTCCTCGGTCTTTCCCACGATCACCGCCTGATCGATGGTCTCTACGCCGTCCAGTTCACCGAGCGCGTGAAGCAGTATATGGAAGCGTTTCGCGGCGAACTTTGAAAGTGGAAAGATGTCATCCTGAGCGGAGTTCATCCCGACGAAGGAGGGATGAACGGAGTCGAAGGATCTCTCGCAGATCAGCAGTCAGGTGAACTGCAAAAGATTCTTCGCTTCGCAAATCTCCGCTATCGCTACGATTTGCTACGCTCAGAATGACATTTTTTTTGATCGGTCTTTTTTAATTCGCATTTTCCAAATACGCGATCTCGCCATGCAGCACCATATCGAGGCCAACGACTTCATGCTGTTCCGTCACTTTCACCGGCGTGATCTTATCAATGAGCCAGAGCATTCCGTAAGTAAAAACAAATGCCCAGACGGACGAAAGCACAATCGCGGCAAGCTGCTTGCCGAAAAAGCTTGGGTTCCCCATGAGCAGACCATTCGTGTGGACGCCAGGGTTATAATTCTCATTCGCTAAAATTCCCAGAAGAACGATTCCCAACGCGCCGCCAACTCCGTGGACGCCCCATACATCCAGCGCGTCGTCCCACTTGAGTTTATTCTTCAGCATTACGGCCCAGTAGCAGACGAGTCCTGCCACAATTCCAATTACCACAGCGGATGTTGGCGAAACATAGCCTGCGGCTGGCGTGATCGTTGCAAGTCCGGCAACAGCGCCCGTCAGCAATCCCAAGAACTTCGGTTTTTTCGTCGATCTCCATTCTATGAATAGCCACGTCATCGCGGCGAAACTTGCGGCAAGATCGGTATTCAGGAATGCGCTGGCTGTCACGCCATCGACGCGGAACTCACTGCCGGCGTTGAAGCCATACCATCCAAACCACAAGAGTCCGGTTCCCAACGCAACGAGCGGAATCGAATGCGGCCCTGAATCCTTCACTTTTCGGCGTCCGACATAGAGCACCGATGCTAAGGCCGCCATTCCGGCGATATTATGCACCACAATTCCTCCTGCGAAATCGAGCACGCCCCATTGCGCTAAAATTCCGCCGCCCCAAATCATGTGGACAAATGGGAAATAGACGAGAAGCAGCCACGCGGTCAGAAAAATCATGTAGGATTTGAAGGTTACGCGATTGGCGAACGCGCCCGTGATGAGCGCCGGCGTGATAATCGCGAACATCATCTGATACGCGATGAAAACGAGGAGCGGAATCGTCGGATTGAGCGGCGAGGGACTCATCAGGTCCACGCCGCGCAAAAACGCCATATCGAGATTGCCGATCACGCCGCCCACATCCCCCGAAAAGCAGAGCGAATAGCCGAACGCGAACCACAGCACCGTCGTCCAGCCCATGCTGACGAAGGATTGCATCATGATCGCCAGCACATTTTTTCGCCCGACGAGGCCGCCGTAAAAGAACGCCAGACCCGGCGTCATCAGCATTACGAGGCTCGCGCAAAGCAGCATAAATCCGGTGTTTCCGGTATCGATGGTCATGGTTGGATGCATGGTTTATCTCCTTTTTTAGATGAATCGAGAACGTATCGGTACAAAAATACGACGATTGGGAGCCAAATCCAAATATTGTTCTTTATGCTAACGGTTGCCTTGTGAAAATTTTATAGTCGGGGGGCGGAAGTGGTAGTGGCTCAGTTTGAATGGAAATTCAGTTTTTACGTCATTCTGAGCTTAGTCGGATGCAGCAAAGCGCGCATGATCGGTTTCGCTGGTCTTTTCGCGCGGCGAATAACGAAAAAGCACTTGTGCTGCGAAAACCGCCGGAATGAGTACCATTGGTGCGGGCAGCAGGCTCTATCATTGCCCGGAACACAGAATAGGTGCCCGTGGCCTTAGCTCCGTAGGAGCGTTATCTTTGTAGCCGTGGGTTTCAACCCACGGTTTGATTCCCAAATACATTTCATAGCTCCGTTAGGAGCGATATATACCCGCCGGTAATATGCCGCTCCTATGGAGCTTTAATTTTCTTGGCTTTTCTTAACCCCCGGTTGAAACCGGGGGCTACAAAGATGGCGCTCCTACGGAGCTAAGGGCTTTGGGCGGCGAAAACCGCCAGAATGAGTACCATGGGTGCGGGCAGCATGGCTCTATTATTGCCCGGAACCCAGAATAGGTGCCCGCTATTAAGAACAAAGTGGTAACAATAACTCTGAAACTCAATTAGCTCTTAATGTGTATCATATAAAGAATATGGATACCGCCGTATTAAATTCCGATATACTCTCCTCGAAAAAAGGGGAAAAAGCCGCTATTCGCCATAAAAAGAATGCGAAACAGGAGGCAGTCTTCAGCCGCGAAGCTATTGATAAGGCGCTGGACGATAGCCTGAATGACTTAATGGAAGGCCGTGTCTATGAGTTAGATATGAAAAACCCGGAAGAGTCGCTCCGAAAAATTATGGAGCACGTTCGTCGAGCGAAATAAGGTCCGGGATCGTCCCATTCTCGATTGCATCCGTCACATAATTAATCTTCTTTATTTGATCGGCCTTTAAGTTGCCCTGTTTCGACTTCGGAAACAAAAGGATAAGATAGACCGCATTGTTCGATTTTCGGTGATAATATAAAATCCGATACATCGCAGGACGCGTACCCTTGGCGAGATCGGTCTTATGGCAACGAGTTCCATCTACATTCCTTCCTCTCTTCGGCTTATCGGGGTCGGCGCTTAACATTTTGATAACGTTCTCGGCCATCATGCGGTCATCCTTTTCAACCGATTCGAGCTGCCGCAAAAATGTTTGCGTCATATACACGCGCGGAGCATTTGGCTCGCCTTTTCGTCGGGCCGATAGCCACGATATAATTTTCGCGAGTGCGTTATGGAAGCGGCTACTCAAGGGATATTCGGGAAAATGTTCTCAACATTCTTATTAGGAACATTCATTCGCGCTATGTCTTTAAACGCGGTGTGGGTGATGTGCAACGACCCCTCCCCCGGCCCCTCCCTTCGATTCCTGTTCCTCTCCCCCTGGGGGGAGAGATTAGAGCCTGCCCTGAGCTTGCCGAATGGGTGAGGGGGATTTGGGCGGCGGCGAAAGCCGCCAGAACGAATACCATTGGCGCGGGCAGCATGGCTCTGTCATTGCCCGGAACCCATCCTCCACAGAGGGTACACACCACGCGGGGATTGCCGTGAATTGGCTCAGCGCACTGAGAACTAAAAACAATTTTGCGATAAGGGGTAAAGATGTATTCTTTCCCGATGTTGACGAAAACTACAAAAGCAAGAGAAGGACAAAGATTTCTTCGTATATTAGTAGGAAGGCTGATGGGCACCTGTTTGCTCATCAAACCCTGAACTTTATCAAATACAAACATGCTGGACATTATTATTTTCAACGTAGAACTTGGTCAGTGTATTTTTCTATATCCACAATCGCAACCTGAGTATGGTACGATGATCGATTGCGGCAATACGCCCGACTTCGATCCGATCGATGTGCTAATCGAGTATAATCTCATTCCGGGGGTGAATGGCAGACCACAATTGAGTCAGCTGATTCTGACCAATTATGATCAAGACCATTTTTCGGGTCTTCCAGGGCTTCGCTCGAAAGTTTACATTAGATCGGTTATATTTGCAAAGAATCTCTCGAGCATAGAAATTAAGCTCATCAAACCCACTATAACACGAGCCGTGACTGCTGTTTGTGAGATTAAGGAGGAATACATTAACGATCTACCAAATACCTACACTCCTCCATTTAAAACACATTGCTTCACTCTAAGTAAGAATGAATTTACGACCTCTCCTTCAACGAACGATCTTAGCCAGCTGGTTTTTATCGATTACAATGGTTTCGTAATCTGTGTGCCTGGTGATCTCGAACACGAGGGATGGAGACTAATGCTTCAAAAACCAGAAGTATGTAGCCTACTTTCAAGAACGAAACTCTTCGTTGCCTCTCACCACGGGCGAGAGAACGGCTACGTGGAAGGGGTGTTTAAGTTCTGCGCACCAGAGGTCATTGTAATATCGGATAAGAGTCTTGTCCATGACACGCAGGACGGGATGGCGCAGGATTATGCCTCTCAAGTGAGCGGAAATGGTATTTTAGTACATTCGCAACGCCGGAAGGTCCTGACAACACGGAGTGACGGACATATTTTAGTGAACGTAGATTCGAAAGGTTCCGCAACGTATAACACCATTCGATTTTAAAGATGAAAAAGGAGAAAAATTTATACAATCGGTATGCTCGGAAGTACCCTACTCTGCTGGCCTTAGGACCATTTGTTGCAGCGGGGTATTTTGCTGCGGTTTCTATTCCGATTGAATCTTCAACATGGAGTACCTTGTTACGAGTGATGTTTCCGATCTTCAGCGGTACGGCTGGATTCTATCTCCTTTCCCAAATCATTCGCTCTGTTGCAATCGGTGTTTTTGAAAATTCGTATTTTTCTTCTGGCTTGCGAATGCCAAGTTCAATTATGATGTCAGATGAAAGCCACGAATTTAGCGCGGATTATAAAACAAAGATAAAATCGAAAATCAGGAACGATTTTGGGATCGATCTCGGCAACCTATCTTTGTCGTCCACAGATGATTTAACACGATTGCGTGAATCGATTGAACTTGTCCGTGCACGCGTCAAAGACGGCCATCTTCTTCTACAACATAATTGGGAATATGGATTCGTTCGTAATTTTTGTGGAGGAAGCCTCGTAGCGGTCGTTTTAAGTCTTATTAACGTCACGATTTTTGGCTTAATACTTTCGATTCCTGGAGCATTGCTTACGAATATGATTATTTTGGGGATCTATTTAATTCCGGTTTTAGTCAGCCGCTTCGCTATGTATTCGTATGGTCGAGGGTATGCGAGAGTTCTTTTTCGCGAATACTTAACATCCTAACGCACTTTCCCGATACCAGTCGTTATTTTCATCGGCTTGTGGCTTTGCTGCGCTTCGGAGATTATCACTCAACCTCTTGCCAGACTATCTTTTCATTGAACGTCTTGTCAGTCTTTCGATGATCAAAGAGTTCGTCTTCACGGACCAAATCGAGGAGCCTTTCCTTGAAAGCGTTTAAGGTGGATGCCCCCACTTCCTTTCTTTTCGGCAAGTACCATGCGCGGCGCCTGTAGTCTTCGAAGAATTTAATCGAGTAATAGGTCCTTGGGAAGTCTTTGATCAAAACAGTTGGGTTATTCCCATGCCACTCAACGACGTAAGTCACTGTACGCTGTTCATCTCCTTCTAGCAATACGGTGACCGGTTTTTTCCCTGAAGCGGCGCTTGAGACAGCTTTATCCCACAGGGTGTGTTCCAATTTTTTGGGAAGATAAAGAACGAGCTTCACGTCATCATTTCCAAGCTTAGCTTTCCCAAGTCCCTCGTCCGTCGGAAGAACAAATTCCCCTTTTTTCAGTTTTGCTCCGAGCAAATAGATAAAGTTGTAGTAGTAGCCTGTTGCTAAAGCGCGGGCTAGGGCCTTTGGGCCGCTATACTTAAGCTTTGCTACTGAGTAACTCAACAGTACTATTAAAATTCCCCAGAAATCAATGTTGCCTATCACATCTGAAATCAGATTAAAGCCTTGAATTTTCATTTTTGGTTAGTCATTTGTATCAATTTGAAAAATTCGTTATTTCACCGGCTTGCGACTTTGCTGCGCTTCGGGGTTTTGGAACTACCGTTCACGCCCCCGGCTGAACGCGCTGCTGTTTCAATCCCGCGGCGACGAGCTGGCGCACCATCTCCTCGATATTTACTTTTCGTTCTTTCGAGAGGCGTTTTACTTCTTGCTCCATTTCCGCCGGGGCGCTGAAGCTGAGGGTCTTCGGCACCATCGGAGGATCTTTTAAAACGAACTTCTCCGGGTCGAGGTAATCCGTAAAGTCGTGGGTTGACCAGAATTCGAATTCCTCGTCCTCGGTTTTGAAATCAGGAATAGGTTTTAACTTTTTCATCGTACAGCTTTCGTTCCGTCTTGTGCATGTCCCGCGCGCAAATAGGTCTGACGCGGTTTTTCCGTTCCGTATAAACTACGAACAATGGCCTGCCCGAATCGGTTTTGCCAAGAACGATTCTTCTTTTCTCCGTCCCAACGTAGCCCGTTGCCTCATAATCGTACCAGGGACGGTTTGAGAAGACCTGTTCGATTTCATCACGAGAAACGCGGTGTCCGTCCCAGTTCTTGCGGCTATTTCCGGCATCCCAGTCGAAGCCGTCGTATTTATCGATCAATCCCATGCCACAAAAATACGAAGGAAGTCCTACGGCCTAACCGCGTTCTTTAAAAATCTCAATTCCGTCCCAATTTCGCCATAGGCACCCATTCGGCAAGCTCATGGCAGGCTCTATGCGGGGATTACATCGTCCACAACGTCAAAATTGGCGATTTGGGGCCGATTTGGCAATTTAGATGAAAAATGATAAAAATCTTATGGTGTAGTGAAACATTTATGCTCTTTATGCGTAATGACTGGCTGCGAGCGTTGAGAGTGTAAACATCCCGCTATCAGTACAGATATGGGTGATCCCTGCACAATGAAATCAAATGGCGCACTGGGGGCGATTGAAAAAGTCCTGGGCGGGTCTACCCTTAGCTTAGGAGACATTAATTGCCGTGTTCCTTGAAAATTTATTGTGGCCTGTTGTAGTGTACTGTATGGCAGGACTTTTTCGCTTTAACTGCAACAAATGGCGAAATTGACTCAGAAATACCACAGTTCATGAACTCCAAACTCCGGTAGTGGCTCAATTTGAAATAATTCTAAAAAAGTTTATTTGTCATTCCCGCGAACGCGGGAATCCAGACTTCAAATTCAGAATAATCTCAAGTCCTGGATTCCCGCGTTCGCGGGAATGACACTTCAATTTATCGTTAAACCCCAAACTGAGCCACTACCCACCCCCCCCGCACGAAAAGTATCCTTCGGCAAAGGGCAGGCTCTGTTTTCTTATAGCATCCGAAAAAGATTTCGATGATTTTGGAGCTACCTAAAATTCGTAAACTGGATCGGGAAATCAAGACTTTGGGATTTCAGGGTTTGGATGGCGGTCTGGAGATCGTCCTTGCTTTTGCCGGTGATGCGGACGGCGTCGCCCTGAATCTGGGCTTGCACTTTCATCTTCAGCTCCTTGACGAGCTTGGTAATGACCTTCGCCTGCTCGGATTCGAGTCCGGTCTTGATCTTGACGGTTTGGCGAAGACTGGAATTCGTTGCCGGCTCGGCTTTTTGATAATCGAGCGATTTCATCGAGACTCCGCGCTTAATCATCTTCTGGTTCAGCGTTTCGGTCAGGGCGCGGAGCTTCATGTCGTCGGAGGTATGGAGCGTGATGACTTTCTCCTTCGGATCCCAGTCGATTTTGGTGTTCGAGCCTTTGAAATCGTAGCGCTGGTCGATTTCCTTGCGGGCCTGATTGATCGCATTATCGACCTCCTGCTGATCGACTTCGGAAACGACATCGAAAGAAAATTGTGGCATACCTTAGATGGATTACGCGGATTTATGCGGATTATTAAAGCGTCATTGCGAGGAGAATCGAACGACCGGAGGGAGTTCGATTCTCCTCGCAATGACATTCTGTCAACATTAATAATGGCTCATGTAACTCCCGGAATCCACTTTCCTTCGTTCCGGCTGTTACTTTTTGACGATTCCTGTGTCTTATTATTAGGAATGGCACGATTCATGCTCAGAGGGAGGGATGGCTTCGAAAGCTGTTGAAACATATTTATCGCTATTTGCGAATACACTAAAAAGGATACTCCGGAAAGGAGCAAATTATGGAACACGTCAATAATGCTGGAATCGGTGAACCCGAGGATTCCTCCTCGCTCAAGGAGCGGGCGCAGGAGTTTCTTCAGCGCGCGTACCGGCTGCAAATGTCCGGTCATTTAAACGAAGCAATCGAAAATTACAAGAAGTCGATCGAAGTGCTGCCGACGCCGGAAGCGCATACCTTCCTCGGCTGGGCGTATAGCTTTTTAGGCGATTACGATTCGGCGATTGCGGAGTGCCGCAATGCGATCGAGCTCGATCCGGAGTTTGGGAACCCGTATAACGACATCGGCGCGTATCTCATTCAGCAGGGCGATCTCGATGAAGCGATTCCCTACTTAGAGCAAGCAATGGAGGCCAAGCGCTATGCCACGCCGCATTTCCCGCATTATAATTACGGACGCATTTTGGAACGCCGGGGACTCTGGTTCGAGGCGCTGAATGAGTATAAAACCTCGCTCGATCTCGAACCGAATTATACGTTGGCGAAGGATGCCTTCTATCGGCTTCAGGCGCTATTGAACTGAGGATTCGTAGCCGTGACTTTTAAGCCACGGGGCGCCAAAGCCGTGACCTAAAGGTCACGGCAACAAAGGCAACTAACGAACCCGCTTCTTATGACGATTCTTCCGCAAACGTTTCTTCCGTTTGTGGGTGGCCATTTTATGGCGCTTACGCTTCTTTCCGCTTGGCATGTAAAGAAATTATGAAGTGTGAATGATGGAATATGAAAATTGCGGGGTTAGAACAGCGTTCGGGCAAGAGAGTTTCCGAAGCCTATCGCTGCCGCATTCTTAGCCCCGTGCTATCGATTTCCATGATGAGCGTATCGATGCGGCGGGCAATGCCGGGATTTGTCTTTTCGGCGACCGCTCTTGCGCGCTCGAAGTAGTTTTTTGACCGGGCAAGCGCAGTGGCATGGTTCGTATCGGTGACGGTCTGCGCCGTCATGATGCCGGCGTTGATGAGCGCGTTCAGATGGTCGGGATGATACTGGAGCGCCGTGTCGATTTCGGCAATGGCAGCATTCAAATCGCCGTTATCTTGCGCGATGGCGTAAGAGTAATCGACTCGAGCATCCGCGTCATCCGGCTTGGCAGCAAGATAAATCTGGAATTCTTTCTTGCTGTCAGCCCACAATCCGGCGTCGTAATCGGCGTCGGCGAGCGAGAGATGAAGATCGAGGTTCGATGGGTTCTGAGTAATTTGCGTCTGGAGCGAATCGACGATATGCTGGAAAAACAAGTGCTTTTGGAGCAGCGCCGTGGTATCGACTTCATGTCCGGGTGCGTAGGTATCGGGGCGAGATGTAATTTGAAAGACTCCGAATGCAATGCCGAGTACTGCGATAAAAAGGAGTGCTATGGTTTGTATGGAAATCGGCTTTTTCTTTGGAGGCTCATTTTTAAGCCGATCGAGAAGTATTTCTTCGGTCGAAAGCCGGCGGTTGTCTAAGCCGGTTGCGCGAGCATCCGAATCGGCCACGGAGCTTTCGGAACTTTTATCCGGTTCGTATTGGAATTCCGTTCCACAGACCGGGCAGCGCAGGGCCATGCCGGGACTGGCCACGTCCGCCACGCTTGCTCCGCAGCTTGGGCAGAAGATCGGGGTCTGTTTTTCGTTCGAGGTTTCGTTCAATAGGGATGAAGCTTAAGAATGGCGCGCGTAATCAGCTTTTGGCGAGTTTTTTCTGGCGGTCGTCGATAATCTGCCGAAGCTCTCGCGACGGCTTGAAGGTGGGAACGAAGTGCTCGGCGAGCGGAACGGCTTCGCCCGTGCGGGGATTGCGCGCCATGCGCGGCGGACGTTTTTTGGTACGGAACGTGCCAAAGCCGCGAATTTCGATGTGATCGCCGTTGGCGAGCGCGTCCGTCATGGTCTTGAAAAAACCATCGACAAGAATCTCGGTTTCGAGCTTCGTAATTCCGGTTGCAGTTGCAATGCGAGTGACAATGTCGGCTTTAGTCATGGCAGCGTGATGGAAAGTGGGGTATCAGTTGCGTTTAACATTTTCAAGCAGCGAGAGCGTTCGCGTAATAGCGGCGTCCCAGGTAAAGGATTTCACCCGTTCCTTGCCGCGCCGCACGAGCGACTGGTTAATCGCCGGCTCCGAAAGCAATTGCGAAATTTTGTCCCTTATGTCCCTTACGTCATTGGGATTAAAAAAAAGCGCCGCATCACCCGCAATTTCAGGAAACGAATGGACATTAGAAACCGCAATAGGGATACCGCTTGCCCATGCTTCGAAGATCGGATTTCCAAAGCTCTCGTAACTCGATGGAAAAACGAAGGCGCGAGCATTTGCATAAAGATACCGCAAATCGGATTGCGGCAATCCTCCGGTGAAAATAACGAGACCGTCCGTTCCCAGGGACTTCGGCAACGAATAAATCTCATCGAGATATTTCTTATCCGTTCCGGTCCCTTTGCCGGCAATGACGAGCTTCAAATCAGAATAGCCTTGCTTCACGAGTTCGGCGTGCGCACGAATGAGCTGGTCCTGCCGCTTATATCGCCATAACGCGGAAACATAAAGCAGATAATTGCCGGCTGTTAAATGATAACGATCGAGCAATGCTTCGCTATCCGCAGATTTTTGATTTTGCTCGCCATCGAAGAGAGCAATATCTACGCCATGCGGTATGACGTGAATTTTCGTGCCATCAATTTTTGTAAAGCGGATAACGTCGTGTTTAATGTCTTCGCTTGGAGCAATCACCGCGCATGCCTTTCGTGCGGATGGCGCCATGAGTATAGACCGCACGATACGCCTCATGCCGCTCACGCCATAATTCGAATAGCAATGGGCCATCGAACGGATGTTCACGACGGATAAGACGCGCGAGAATAGCGAGACAAAATTTCCCGGATAATACATCACATCGATTTTCTCACGCGCAATGTGACGAGGCAATTTTATTTGCTCCGCAAAAACTTTGTGGAGCGGAGTGCGGCTTGAATTTCGAATTGTTAGGATTTTCAACGAATCGCTTTCCTCGATGCCAAGCTTCGAAGCTTCGCCCTCGCTTACGAAGAGAATAAAGGAATGCGGCGGACGCATGAGCTCAATGCCTCGCAAAAAATGAACAATATAGTTCTTGCCTCCGGTATCCTCCGAAAGCCGTCCGATGGCCGCGATTCCAATCTTCATTCGCTTGCAGAGGAATTGACCAATCGCGTGATGGCTTCCATCGAGCGATACCAATGTTCAAGAACCATAATGCTCCACGGTTTCAAGTAGTGGGATTTCCCTTGAAGAAAATCGTGGTACACTCGCGTAACCGCCGTGCGATTCAGTAAGCCGGCTTCGACTACCCGCAGCGAATCCGTTGCGAGCATATCTAAACAGGGCCGAAGCGTGCCACGCACCAGCCATTCGCGCATGGGGAGCTCGAATCCTGTTTTTGGCTTTTGCTTTAGCTCGTTTGGAAGAATATCGCTCACGGCATCCAAGAGTAATTGCTTGGTCGTCCCACGCGATTTAATCGAAAGCGGAAGCTGCCATGTAAATTCGAGAAGTTCCCTGTCTAATAGCGGCGCGCGAGCTTCGAGGCTTTGGGACATGGTCATCGCGTCCAGATCGCGAAGGAGCATATCGGGGAGGTAATGTTCCACATCGGATCGGAGCAGAGCATAAAGCGGGTCGCTTTCAATGCTATCCTCCTCGACCGTTGGCGCGAAAGTTCCCGTCAAGCTTTGAATTTCCTTTTGACTGAATAGATTTCGCGAATGTTCGGGCATAATCGAAGCTCGTATCGCCGAACCAAGACGTGTGTGTGGCATCCTCATCAGCGTTTCTGAAATGGATGCGCGAAGACCACCCGGTAACGACCACAATGCTCGAAGTATGAAAGCCCTTTTTGCAAGCCAGCGATATTTATGGTATCCGAGAAACGCTTCGTCACCGCCCACGCCGCTCAGGACCACTTTTAAACTTGGACTCGCCCTTCGCGTGGCCTTCGAGACGAGGAAACTGTTTAATCCATCGCCGGTCGGCGAATCCATTGCATGAAAAAATTCTGGTAATAAGTCAGCGATTTCAGCATCGGAAATTTTCCATTCGTGGTGAATGGTGCCATCGGCTTTTGCTCCTATCGCGGCCCACGCAGTCTCGTCCAACGCATGGTTGGATGCAAAGCCAATCGAAAATGTCTCGATTGGCTTTGCTGATTCTCTACTCGCAAGCCCCACAATCGCATTGGAATCGAGGCCGCCGGAAAGAAACGCGCCGACGGGCACATCGCTCACCAACCGATCACGGACGGAACGCTCGAAAATCCGGCGCGTTTCGCGGCGTACTTCTTCATACTCCATGTGAACTTCGCTATGTTCCGGCAAACGATACCAGCGATTAACGATAGGGTTGCCATCGGGAGAAATCCTGAGTGTGCAACCCGGTGGCAGCATTTGCACTCCTTCGAGCATAGAGGCGGGATGTGGCACGCAGTAAAATCGCAGATAACTTGCAAGCGCCTCCTGCGATAATTGAACGGGAACGAATCCGCTTGCAACGAGCGCGCGAAGTTCCGATGCAAAGACGAGCCGCTTTTTGAAAATTCCATAATACAGCGGCTTCTTACCTATGGAATCGCGTGCGAGGATAAGCTCTTTCTTGTTATCGTCCCACCATGCGAAGCTGAAGAACCCGCGCAGCTTGGGAAGAATAGAAATCCCGCGAGTTTCCAAAAGCGTCAACAGGACGGCTGTATCCGATGGCGGCACGTTCAGCTTGTATTCAGCGATAAGTTCCTTGAAATTATAAATCTCGCCGTTGAAGACAAGCACGCTACCTTGCGCGCCGATCATCGGCTGGCGCGCTTCGGGAGTGGGATCGATAACAGATAGACGCCGATGGGCAAAGGCCGCATGGCGATCATCGGAAACGAAAAAGCCGTCGTCGTCCGGGCCGCGGTGCCGCATGGCCAGGCTCGCCGCTGCAAGACCGCGAAGATCATCATCCCCTAAAGGTGATCCATCGAGCGAAAGAAGTCCTGCAATTCCGCACATTGATTTTATTCGAGCGCGAGCATCTCGTTTATCTCGGTAATCACATCCTCCCAAACGCCCGGCCTTTTTTGAGAAAACAGGCTCATTGAAGAATACCAGGGCGTCCGTTCCTCGTCGATCTTCCAACGCCAATCTGGCGTGTGAAACAGCATCACCCACACACGCTTGCCGAGCGCTCCCGAAAGATGAGCGATGGACGTATCAACGGAGATGACGAGATCGAGATTTGCGATGATCGCGGCTGTTACAGCAAAATCGCGCAATGCATCTCCAAGGTCGATGACATCGGCGTCTTCGAAGTGGTTGCCGGGCTGGAGGCTGAAAAATTGGAAGCGCTTTTTGTTGACGTTGACAATGGGTGCAAATGTTTCCCAGGGGATGGACCTGATAGCGTCGGAAGGATGCTCCCGATTTCCGGCCCAGACAATACCGATCCGTTTTTTCTTGCGGTTTGGCGCGGGCGTCATGGCCTTCAACTTTCGGCGCCATTCATCGATTTCATTTCCGCGAGGGCGCAGATAGGGTTTAAAAGGACGGAACGAATCATAACGAATTTCGAGAAGCCGGGGGAGGCTCATCATCGGCAGATGAAGATCGAAATCCGAATGCCGCGTGCCCGAATTGACCAAGCGGACATTCGGCAAACTAAAGGAGGCGAGCAAGAGCCGGTATAATTCCCGCTGCACTTCCACAATGAGTTCGCAATTTTGTTTTGCGAGATCGTGAATAAACCGGATGAACTGGATCGTATCTCCCAAACCCTGTTCGTGCCATACGAGGAGGGTCTGTCCGTTCAGAGGCTCGCCATTCCAAAGGCGCTGAGTGGGATAATTCCGTAGTTTCGGCCAGTCCCCCATTTTCCATCGCCATTCGTATTCCTGAAATCCCTGCGCAAGATCGCCCTGCGACATCAGCACCGATGCAAGCGAGAAATGGACACCCGCGTTCTCTGGAGCCAGCGTGAGTGCCCGCTGATATGCGGCCACGGCTTCCGGCAGCCGGTGCCAGCAGTAGAGCGATGCAGCCCGATTCGAGGTGGCTTCGAGATAATCGGGCACGAGTTCTATCGCACGGTCGTAGGCCGCGCATGCTTCCTCGTAGCGATAGAGTTCATGCAAGAGCAGCCCGAGATTGTTGAACGTGGGCGCGGAATAAGGGTCGAGTTCCGCAGCCCGGCGCATCGCCGGCTCCGCTTCGGAAAAGCGCTTTTGCACCAGCAGCATCCGGCCCATATTGTAATAAGCTTCCCAATTATCGGCACGAATAGCAATAGCCTTCTCAAATGACTCCCGGGCTTCCTCATACCGTTTCAGCTCCGCCAGCGCAAGCGCGCGATTGTTCCAAATCTCGACTAATCCATCGTTGACGGCAATGGCTTTATCGGTCCAGGCAAGCGCCAGCGCGGGGTCGCCGCGCTGAAGCGCAATGACCGAAAGCCGGTGATATGGCGCGATTTCCTGGGGCCAGGAAACGATAATGCTCGAATAGAAATGGAGCGCCCGGTCGATGGCGCCTTTTCGCTCGTTCGAGAGGCCAAGATTGAAGAGTTGTTGTGCGGTCAGCATTCAGGATTTGAGCGAATCGAAAATTCTTCCCAACTGACACGGATACGGCGGGAATAATTTCATGATGGTAGGAATTTGTTTCACGAAAGGGATGTAGCCCTGTCGAAATTGGCAGAGTGGAAATGTCCGGCTTATTTATCCAACCCAAATAATTTCCGTATCAACTCGACTCGCGTGAGTATATCGTTCCCTCCTTCATTCGTCTCTTTGAGCGAGATGGCTGGCGCATGCAGCAGACGGTTCAACATACGCGCACTCATTTCGTCGATGATGTCGTAGGAGCGGTCATCGAGCTTGCCTCGATTGCGTTCCAGTTCTTCCATCCGCACGGCCTCGAATTTATCGCGGAGCGCTTTTATCGTTGGTCCCGCTTCGAGCCGTGAGAGCATTTCGAGAAACCGCGCCAGTTCTTCCTCGATAATCGCTTCGGCTTTGGGGATTTCCAGCCGGCGGCGCTCCGCATTGCGATCGACGATCGTGCGCAGATCGTCAATGTCCTTCAAAAAGACGTTCGAGAGTGTTGCGATGGCCGGGTCGATGTCGCGCGGCACGGCGATGTCGATCAGGACGACGGGCGAGGAAGATTCCCGGCGTGCCAACGCCGCGCGCATCATCGGCTCGGTCAGCACGTAATCCGGCGCGGATGTCGCGCTGATAATGACGTCCGCTTTGCAGAGCACATCTTCCAACTCGCCGAGCGAGACGATGTCGAAGGTTCCTACAGAAGATTCTCGCCGGATACGATCCACCATTTCGCGCGCGCGTTCCGTGCTCCGATTGGCGATGGTTATGCGGCCCGCGTTTCGTTCCACAAAATGCTTCGCCGCAAGTTCGCCGGTTTCGCCGGCTCCGATAATGAGGATGTGCCGCGCATGAAGATCGTCGTATATCTTGCGCGCGAATTCTACGGCGGCATAGGAGATGGTTGCCGCGCCTTCGGTGAGCGTCGTTTCGGTGATGACCCGTTTCGCCACACGAAACGCCGCTTGCGAAAGCTTTTTCAGAAATCCGCCGCTGGCATGTGCTTCTTCGCTTATGCGGAAGGCATCCTTCACTTGCGCGAAAATTTGCTGATCGCCAATAATTTGGGAATCGATGCCAGCGATGACCGCAAAAAGGTGTTCGATGGCTTCCCGCGACCGAAGCGTTTCAAAATAGGGCTGATACGTCCCATCGGTCTGATGTTGTAACCTTTTCGCGTTGAAGATAAACTCGATGAGGTCTTTGCTCTCAACGGATTTTTCCCCTGACGGCATAGCATATATTTCGGTCCGGTTGCAGGTGGAGAGCACTAATGCTTCCGTATTCGTTCCGATATTCTGAAGCAGCGCGCGCGCTTCCTCGTCGGAAAGCTGCAATTGCTCGCGCACCTCGACAGGCGCGTGGTGATGAGAGATGCTGACGGCGAGAAAATGTTCCGGCACTTTAGATTATAAGAAACTATGGAACGCCGTCCCAACCCAATTCACGATCGTCATCGAAACGAGTGTCAGAAGAAAGCCCGACATCCAAAAGAGCACGAGCCGCCGGCCCTCCAGATGCATCACGCGCCGCACGAGCAGCGTCGCGCCAAAGACGAGCCAGACGAGCACCGTCGTCAGAACTTTCGGATCGAGCACAAATTGAGTGGTCGTGACATCGAGAGGAATTCGGGTATAAAGCATCGCTCCGAGCGCAATCGAGAGCGTCAGAAAAATAAATCCGAAGGCCGTCGCGCGCAGGCCATAGCGTTCCAATCGTTCCAAACTCGGAATATGCTCGAAGATTGCGCCAAACTGGTTCATTCGGATCGCGCGAAAAAGCAAAAGGTATAGTCCACCATAAATTGCTGCGAGCATCAATGCCGCGTATCCAAAAACTGATGTTGTCACATGAAGATTAAAGATGGGGTCCCTCAGGATTGCTTTCGACTCTTCCGGTACGGCGCCCGAGTTTGTAAGGGAAGACACCAATTGCAGCACGAAACAAACGACCGTCACAAAAAAACCGGTTCCCGAAGTTTCCCGCGAGGTGCGTAATTCCGCGAACACATAGACCGCGAGCAGCGTGAACGCAATGAGCGAACACAGCTCGAAGACCGTGGCAACGAGATCGTGGTGGAACTCCGCCGTATAAGCGCCGATATAGACTGCGTGAAGCGCAAGCGTAACATAGGCGGCGGGCACTGCAAATTTCAGCCGCTCCGACTGGCTAACCGACCGAAAAAACGTGCGGGCAAAATAAATCACCAGCCCCGCATAGACGATAGGCAGCAACACCCGCAGCGACATGACGAGAACATCCATTTTCTAATTTAAACAGAGCGTTGGATCGAAACATTCGGAACGAGCTTGACTCAAACGGAGCATTCATCCGTTTTCAAAGTCTCCTCCGAGTTTTTCAATCTTCTCCTTTTCCATTTCGAGCGTTCCTTGCGCAGCGATGGCGCCGAAAGACGTTGGCTTGCCTTTCAATATCCATTCAAAGAGAACGCCGATGAGCGCACCGAAGAGCGAACCCACGATATAAATCCAGGTGGTGCTGAAATCGCCGCGAACAATGTCCGGTGCAAGTGTGCGGAATGGATTCATCGATGCGCCGGTGATCGGGCCAGACCAAAGATTAGCCAGCGCAATATATCCACCGACGGCAATCGCGCCGTTGGTGCCAATGTTCCTCGCGCCGGATGCAGTTCCCAAAATCACGCTGATAAGACCCACCGTAAGCATGGTTTCAAGCAGCAGAGCGCTGGCGGAGTCGATTCCTTGCGCGGGAACCGTCGCGCCATGAGAAACAATATCCCCAAAGATGTACATGATAAAAAAGACTGCCCCCATCGCGCCCACAAACTGTGCTATAAAATAACCGGGTACGCGACGCCACGGAAAATTTCTTCGAACTGCAAACGCGATCGTGACAGCCGGATTTAAGTGCGCTCCGCTTACGGTTCCCATGAAATAGATAATTGCCATGACGATAAGCCCTTTTGCGGCAGCAAGCATACCGAGCGTGACCTGCATCGTCGGCGATGCTCCATGACTCCAATAGGCAACCGTACCCCCGCCGACGGCGACGACCACCGCGAGGAATGTTCCCCACAGTTCTGCGAATAATCGGCGCCATTCTAAGGAGGAGTTTAGAAAAGCCGAGAGTGTTGAAGAGGCTTCTGGTATTGGAGATTTCATTCTTCTTCCCCCGCCCGTAATTGTTCTAATACTGAAAAATCCTCCAGGGTCGTCGTATCGCCGGCAACAGAGCCGGTCGAAGCAAGCTCGCGCAGCAGGCGGCGCATAATCTTGCCGGAGCGGGTTTTCGGCAGCGCGTCCGAGAAGCGAATGTCGTCTGGCTTTGCGATGGAGCCGATCATTTCGGCTACGTGATTGCGTAGTTTTTCTTTGAGGGATTCATCTGCTGGCCATCCTTTCTTCAGTGTAACGAACGCGACGAGGGCGGAACCCTTAATTTCATCGGGACGACCAACAACGGCCGCTTCCGCGACCGATTCGTGGCCGACAAGCGCGCTTTCGACTTCCATTGTGCCCAAACGATGGCCGCTGACATTTATTACATCGTCAACGCGGCCCATGATCCAGAAATATCCGTTTTTATCTTGGCGCGCGCCGTCGCCGGTGAAATAAAGTCCGGGATATTCTGTAAAATATTGTTTTTGGAACCGTTCCGGGTCTTTGTAAATCCCACGCAGCATCGAAGGCCACGGTTTTTTAATGATGAGATAGCCACCTTCGTCAGGATTGCATTTCGTTCCATCTTTTCGAACGACTTCCGGCTCGACGCCGAAAAACGGCAGCGTAGCCGAGCCGGGTATTGTGGGAACCGCGCCCGGAATTGGCGAAATCATGATAGCGCCAGTCTCCGTTTGCCACCACGTATCGACGATGGGGCATCGCCCTTTACCGATCACACGGTGATACCACATCCATGCTTCCGGATTGATCGGCTCGCCGACAGAACCGAGCAATCTGAGCGACGACATATCGTGCTTATTGGAATGCTCGTCGCCAGCGCGGATAAAAGCACGAATAGCCGTTGGAGCAGTATAGAAAATAGTTGCGCCATGCCGCTCGATGATGTCCCAGAAACGGTCGGGAGCGGGGTACGTTGGCGCGCCTTCGTACATTACTATCGTTGCGCCATTCGCAAGCGGGCCGTAGAGAACGTAGCTGTGTCCCGTCACCCAACCCACATCCGCAGAGCACCAGAAAACATCTTCGTCACGAATATCGAAAATATATTTCATCGTCAGGTAGGTGCCGAGCAAATATCCCGCTGTGGTGTGAACGATTCCCTTCGGCTTCCCGGTGGTGCCGGAAGTGTAGAGAATATAGAGAGGGTGCTCGCTGTCGAGCGGAGTGGCAGGACAATTCGCGCTCGCTTCTGCCATCGCCTCGTGCCACCACACATCGCGGCCCGCGATCATAACGACCGCGTTAGCGGTTCGTTTTAGCACGAGAACTTTTTCTACACTCGGGCAGCCACTTGTAACAGCATTATCGACATTTTTCTTTAGATCAATAATTGTTCCTCTCCGGAAAGCGCCATCGGCGGTGATGATAAGCTTGGCATCGCAATCATTGACGCGGTCGCGGATGGCTTCCGCCGAAAATCCGCCAAAGATGACGGTATGCGTCGCGCCGATGCGCGCGCAGGCGAGCACGGCGATCGCAAGTTCCGGCGTCATGCCCATGTAGATGGCGACACGGTCTCCGGTTTTCACGCCGAGGGATTTCAGCACATTCGCGGCTTTCGATACTTCGCGGTGAAGCTGTGAGTATGTGAGCGTTCGCTGCTCGAAGTTCTCGCCTTCCCAGATTATTGCGGCTTTATTTTTTCTTGGACTTGAAAGATGGCGGTCAATGCAATTATAGCACGCATTTATTTCCCCGCCGGTGAACCATTGGGTGAAAGCAAACGAACCACCCCCTGCCCCCGCCTTGGAAAGGCGGGGGTTCTTTGTTTCAAGAACTTTCCTCCACTTCTTGAACCAATGAAGTTCCTCCGCCTGCTTGGCGAAAAATTTCTCCGGGTCTTTTATGCTTGCGCGATAAAGCTTCTCGTACTGCGCCATCGAGGAAATGCGCGCCTTTTCGGAGAATGCTTTGCTCGGCTTAAAAAGCCGCTTCTCGCCAAGCGTGGACTCGATGGAATCGGATCGCTTCGAGTGTTTTTTCTTTGTTGTTGACTTTGCCATGTCTGCAAAATTACGAAATACCGGGGACACCGTCGCGGAGTGTACGATCTAAAATCATTTTTCGAGAATGAGCCGCATTTCGTTGTTCGCTGAAAACCCCAGAGATTCATAGAGCGGCCGTCCATATTGGCTCGCATGGAGAACAATGACATTGATGTTGTTTGAGCGGCACCAGTCGAGCGCCGTTTGTGTCAACCGTCTCGCAAGTCCTTTCTTGCGATGCGCGGGATCGGTATAGACATTCAGAATGTATCCTCGGTACGTGGAAGTGGAAAGTATGGTCGGTGGCCAGTCTATCAGCCAGAGTCCTATTCCTGCAGCGACCAATCCATCAGGCGATACCGCTAACCAGCCAAGATATTTTCCTTCTCGAACCCGAGGAATCAGCCATTGCTCGAACGCGGTACCCATACCGTCGAGCAAAGCTGTTTTAGAAGGATGAATGTCTCGTACCATCCCTTTTCGATGCGCAACGATAGTATCGGCGTCTTCTAACGTTGCGCGCCTGATGGAATACCCCGGCGGTTTATTTTCTGTCCTTGAGTTTGGCATGGAGCAAAATTACGAAAAGCGCAGCGCAAAATTGTCTGAATCATGATTTGAGGCGATTTAATAAATCACAAAAATCTCCCCAAATCATGGTTCAGACCGTTACCCCTTCTCCACATCGAAGAGCGAGGAGATGGAGCGGTCTTCGTGGGTGCGTTTGATGGCTTCGGCGAAGACTTTTGCGACGGATTTCACGCGGATTTTCTGGGATTTTTGCCGGAGCGGAATCGTGTCGGACACAATCACGACTTCGAGCGGCGATTCCTCGATACGGCGAATCGCCTGCCCGCTCAGCACGGCGTGGGTGCAGGCGCCGTAGATCGCTTTGGCGCCGGCTTCTTTCAGCGCATAGGCCGCGTTCGTGAACGTTCCGGCGGTGTCTATTAAATCGTCGATAAGGATAACGTTTTTCCCGGCGGGATTTCCAATAATGTTCATCACTTCGGCCACGTTCGGCGCCGGGCGGCGTTTATCGATGACGATGAGATCGGTATCGAACCGCTTCGCGTAAGAGCGCGCCATTTTCGTTCCACCCACGTCCGGCGACGCAATAATCATCTGCTTGATTTTCTCTTCTTTGAAATATTTTACAAAGGTATTCGAAGCATAAAGGTGATCGACGGGAATATCGAAAAAACCTTGTAGCTGCGGCGCGTGAAGATCCATCGCAATCACGCGGTCGGCGCCGGCTTTCGTAATGAGATTGGCGACGAGTTTGCTCGTGATCGCGACGCGGGGCTGGTCCTTGCGGTCCTGTCGCGCATATCCAAAGTAAGGGATGACGGCCGTGACGCGTTTGGCGCTCGCGCGGACGGCGGCGTCGATCAGCATGAGCAACTCGAGCAGATTATCCGCCGGCGGCATCGTCGATTGGATGATGAAGAGGTCTTCGCCGCGAATGTTCTCGTCGTACTTGACCCAAATTTCGCCGTCGGCGAAATTTTTAATGCGAACGCTCGCGAGCGGAATGGCGAGCGTGGCGGCGACGCTCTCGGCGAACTTTATGCTGCTCCGTCCGGAAACGATTTTGGGATGGCTCACGCGGGATACTTTGGGATGGTTAACACTTGGTCCCTCGTCTATTGCTCTGGTGCTTAATGGTCTTCGAGCCCTCGAAGAAAACTCATACTTTCACTGGCGTTTGGCGCGAGGATGCGCATAAATCGCTCGATGGCCGCGCGGGCCGAACCGTTGCCATGCTCGACAAAGACGATGATGAGATTTCGCAACATGCGCAGCAGGATCGCGCGCGGCGGCGCGGGATCCAGAAACTGTTTATGAAACGGAAGACCCGAAGCTTCGAGATAATGCTTGATGTCGCGCTCGCGCAGGATTACGCCGGCATTGAAGGCGTCGATAAAGAGCGGCTCGCCGGGCAGGCCGTCATAGCGAACGAGAAAATGCCCCGGCGCACTCGCGCCGCTGAAGGGCAGCCCTAAACGCGAGCGGACAAGAAGTAGATAGACGGACGCCAGCGAAATCGGGATGCCTGTGCGCCGCTCGATGACGCAATCGAGATAGCTGTTTTCCGGCTCCAAAAATTTTGTCTGATTTCCTCGGAAGCGAAGGTCTTCGAAAAAGAACTGATTGATTTCGTCCAATACTTCGAGCGCGGAGGAAACTCGGTCGAGGCGATATTGTAATTGCAGCGCAAAACCATCAAGCTCTTTGCGTACCGCATTGACGTTGAGCATCGGATTACCAAACCGGGCGATGAGCAAAAGACCATTCTCGAATGCGAAGTGGCTGCCTTCGGCAAACTGATGAGCCAGCGTTTCGAACTCGCGCGAGAGATAGCCCGTGCTAAATTCCGCGGCAATTCGCTCGGCTCTCGCTTTGGCGAGCGTGCTGTCGGCATGCTGGGCAAAGGTTGCAAGCGGGGCGATAGCCTCGCTGCCGCGCTGAAGAATCCGCTCCGTGACGGCGCGTGCGATGCGCTCGTCCGGGTCGTCTAAGAGCGCGAAAAGGGAACGAAGTTCTGGGTCCTCCCATTCGGAGGACGGGTCGTTCGACAGCACTTCGATTTCACGCAATAACGTCTCTGCTCGCATATTGTTAATGCCGTAAACACATGGATGTGGCAAATGAAATCCATCAAAATTGTCGGGGAGGGATGAGGCGAATGGTTATTTTTGCGCTCATGGTTCGGCGCGTTCTCTTCGGTAGTATGCTCTCGGTCTTGCTTTTGGATGCGTTTTCGCTCCCGAACGCTCGCGCCCAGATGCTTATCGATACGGCGCATTCCGCGATTCGGCCCGACTCGTCCACACTCCATACTTCGGTCATTCCTAATGGCGCCCTGTTTTCCTTCGATCACCTGCTTTCGATTTATGAGTGGCATGGCCGATTCGAGTATGGCGCTCCATTGGCACCCGCCGTCGCCCGATCGAGCAGCGCCAGCATCGATACGGTTCACTTGGAAGGGAATTCCCGGTTCTTGCAGGATAATTTGATACGATCCACTTCCACGATTGACTCTATTTACGCCGATGAACCTATGAATGGCGGCTCCATTCGCCCGATGGTAGCTTTTTATGGGAGTTCTTATGCCACGAGCGGCCTTCCCGGCTTCTCCGCCGCGACGCTTGTTCCCAGCGAGGCGGATGGTTACGGCGTGGCAGGGCTTCGGTATCTTCCACTCAAGTCCGATCTGGATTTTTCCGCCGCTGCCGGAATTGCCGAGCAGGCGCAATCCGGACTCAGCACGGCCGCCGGCCCGATCGTGCGAGGGATGTTTTACGCTCCCTCGGAACTCGTCAGCGACAATACGCTCCTCTCGGCGGGCGCGCAGGTAGATGAACGGTTTTTTCAGGAGCGCGATCAGCGATATTCAGACGATCGCGCTTCCATTTCCAGCGCTAATCCCGTCGGAGGGCCGGGAACGCTCGATTCCAACCACGCGTATCTCGATGCCGGGCTCGGACGGCGGGATTTTTTTTACAATAGCGACTCGAACTCCTCGCCGATCAAACAAGAGCGCACGGAGCTCTTGCTCAGCCTCCGGGATTCGCTGAATTATCCTGTTTCCGGCAAAGCGCTCACCGCGACGATAAATGCAGCGCTTGAGCCGAGTTCGATCATGCGCCAAAGCGATCTTCCAACCTCTGAACTGGCCTCGAGCAGTTTTTCCGCGATTTCGAGTTTGCTGGTCCCAAACGAAATATCGACGCTTCGGACGCTCATTGGCGGCCGGCTCGACCTCGTCGCATCGAGCGAATGGTCCGCTGAGGGACGCATGAGCTACGACGAGAAGACAGAAAATGTGCAGCTCTTGGGGAATGCACTCACGGGGCTTGACCCATCCCTCGTCTCCCAATTCGCGAATATTCTGAACGAGTCGAGCTACGAACAGCGGATTACGCAGGCCGAAGCAACCGTCGTATATCAGCCGAGCCAGCGCGAGCGATTTCAACTTGAGACCGATGCGAATCTCTTAAATTACGATACCCCCAGCTCGCTCAATGACGACGATCATGACAATCTTGTTACCAGCGCGCTGGCGCGTTACGACCGCTTTTTTTCGGACGAGTTGCATGCATGGGTCGATCTCAGGGCCGCGAGAACGCATTTAGTGTATCTCCTGGCCGACCGGAGCGCGCAAAACAATGTAACGCAGTCGCTCACGCTATCGACCCACGCGGTTTATAACGGGTCCACGGTGTTCGCCGAGGCGGACGGCGAAGTGTTTGCTAACTATACTGTGCTCGATTATCTCGATTCCGTTCCGGCGCTTCAAGGCATTGGGAATTATGTTATGCGCGGTCTGACGCTTTCCGATTCGATCCGCACGCCCCTTGGCATACAGCCCTTTGGCCCGGCGTATCCGTTTACCATCGAAGAAGGCTCGATGCTCCAGATTTCCGAGCGCGGAAGTTACGACGAGCCAACCTTTAGTGAAGTCCTCGATACGCGGATAACCGAGCTTTCCGGCTCGCTATTGCTTGGACTCTCTGGAACAGGCGGCCAATCGCCATGGAGCGTTCGTGCCGGAGTTCGGGGGTTCTTTCTATTCAATGACGGCCAGAACACCGCTTCCCTTGCCGGCGGCCCGGTCTTTCAAGAATTGGAGCGCCAGACACGTATCGGGCCGCTCGTCATCGTTTCGCTTATGCGATGGCATGGGGTGGGGCCTATGCTGAATGGCTCTGTTTGGTATTCTGTCATAAAAGATGAGACCTTCGACGGATCGTCAGCGATGCCTTCGGCAATTACCCGCATGCCTCAGATCGAAAGCCAGCTTTCCGCTCAATGGACGTTTTAAAATTCAACGGTGGATTTTTTGAATTCATCCGATGGATTTTTAAAATTCATCGGGGCGTTTCAATAATGTTGTATATTGTAGAACTATGCGTTTGAAATTCTTGAGATACCTTAGCTATATTTTCTTTTTTGCAGCGTTGCCTGCGGCGGTTTACGGGCAATCCACGTTACTATTGGCGGGATCGAGCACGTGGGTCGGCATCCGCGGCGGCGCGAATATCGCCGGCGAAGCATTCGATTCGCTCCCCTATAATTCCTCCTCCAGCTTAAGGATTGGCGCCATCGGCGGAGTGACCTTCGAGCATTGGTTCAATGGGACCTGGGCCGTAAGCACCGGACTTCTCTTCGACCAGAAAGGAATTAACGAGTTATACTCGTCCGCGGCGGCGAATCGTCAGGGTCCGAATGGAACAATTTATTCGGGAACCGATGATTTTTCCATGAATTATCTCGAGATTCCCATCCTGCTGAAATATGCGCTCGGCATCGGAACCGTGCGACCGTACCTTTGCGCCGGGCCATCTATTGGCTCGCTGCTCCAGGAATCGGAAACCGCGAGCGGGACACTCGCGCCCATTAGCAATCTGAAGTCCTATCTTCAAACGACCGATCTTTCAATCTATGGTGGCCTCGGATTCATGGACGAAATACCCCATGGGCCGATGCTCCTGTTCGAAGCCGGATACGCCGTGGGAATTACGAAAATTTTTAAGTCAAGTCCGGCTCGCACAGCCACAGATGGGATAGCATTTCCCGATCCCATCAATCCCGCGACCGCGAAATCGGGAGACATCCGCGTCACGATTGGCGCAATGTGGAAATTATGATTTAAGGATTCTTTGATTACGTCATTTTCAAGAATGTCATTGCGAGGAGTCCCGGAGGGACGACGAAGCAATCCATTGAGATTACGCTTGATCTCACAGGATTGCTTCGTCGAATCAAACTCCCTCCGGTCGTTTGATTCTTCTCGCAATGACCTTATTTAAAAAAGTGTTATAGATATATTACCCTATTGATGAAGTCTATTCCTTTTTTATTTTTTGCCGCGGCCGTTTTTCCTTGCATGGCGCATTCGCAAGTGAAGGAATCGAAGGGCCGTGCAATTATCCGGTCCGCTTTCGCGTATCAAAATAAACTGCAGGATAGCACCGTGACGCTCGACGACGTCATCCAAACCTGGCGCAATGCCGCCAGCAATCCCGAAGTACGGAAAGATACCGATGCGCTGGCCATCGCTTACGGCAGCCAGGGAGTGTTGGAAATTCAAAAGAACGAGCCGCACAAAGCAGACTCGCTCTTCAGAAAAGCGCTGCCGCTGTTTCGTTTTCGTTCCTCCAAGGCGCCCATTCTTGTGGCGTATGCCGAGTTCGAACGTCTGCAGAAAAGCGATGCCGCCGCCATGAGGGCTTACGACGAAATCGTTCACACCATGGACTCCGTCGGGGCGCTGTGGAATATCACGTATTATCGTTTGTCGGGCTATGCGCCTTTTGCGTATGCGATCGACGCCGAGTTCGGCATGGAGCAAATCGCGGCCAGCGACGCGAAAGAAAAAAAGAAAGCCTTCGAGTTGCTCCAGAATTGCTTCGACCGGCATCCGAATAATGCAATCGGCATGATGGCGCTCGTTGCCCTGCATCGCCTCGGCGCATTGAACGACGTGGAATACAAGTTCAAAGTCGATCTCCTCTGCTCTCGGGAACCCGACTTGCGCAAAACGAACGATCTCTTCGAGAAAAAATTTAACGAGGCGAAATAGCGAGTATGAATCGCGCGTGTAGAACAGACTTTCAGTCTGTCGGATGGCTTTTAGTCCGTCGATGTCGTGTCATGGCGGGTCGTAACCACGCGGGCTGGAAAGCCCGGGGACAGGCTGAAAGCCTGTGCTACACGTTGCGCAAATACTCGACAAACGCGCGCAACGCCCGCCCTCGGTGGCTGGCGGCGTTTTTCTCCTCATCGGTCATTTCGGCGAATGTTTTCGATTCACCTTCGGGGATAAAGATAGGATCGTATCCGAAGCCATTCGTTCCACGCGGTTCCCAGCCAATTTTTCCTTTCACTTCGCCTCGGAATGTATGTTCTTTATTCGATTCATCGATATAAGCAATGACGGTGGAAAAAACTGCGCGCCGGTCGGGATTGCCGCCAAGTTCCGAGAGTAGCTTTTGGACGTTGCTTGCGTATGTCGCGCCTTCCCCGGAATATCGCGCGCTATAAACGCCCGGCGCACCGCCTAAGGAAAATACTTCGAGTCCGGTATCATCCGCAACGGTTGGCAGCTTTGTGATTTCGTGAACGGCTCGCGCTTTTATCAGCGCGTTCTCTTCGAGCGTTGTGCCGGTTTCTTCGATGTCGCCAATGGGAGGATTAATATCATCAAGCGTTAGTACTTCAATAGAATTTCCAAGTTCGGCGAGAAGAATCTGGCGCAGTTCTTCGCGCTTGTGGGGATTGTGTGTGGCGAGAACGATCTGCATCATAACACCAGCGCCCGCACTTCCTCGATATGCGCCACGGGACGCAGGATAACTTTTTCCGCCACTTTCGGCATGGATTTCATATTCGCTCTCGGCACAATAATATGCTGAAATCCGAGCTTGATGGCTTCGGCCACGCGAAGTTCCGCTTGCGGCACGGCGCGGACTTCCCCACCCAAGCCGATTTCGCCGATAAGACACGCCGTGGGATCGATCGCCAGATCGAGTTGATTCGAAAGCACCGCCATTGCAATGGCAAGATCGGCGGCCGGTTCATCGATGAAAAGTCCGCCGGCGATATTGATGAACACGTCGCTATGGCCCATACGGGTTCCCAATTGCTTTTCGAGCACGGCCAGCAGCATGGCGATTCGTTTCGCATCGTAGCCGGTGACGTTCCTGAGTGGCGCGCTGTAACTGGAGTTCGTAACAAGAGCCTGAATTTCGATGAGCACGGGCCGTGTCCCTTCCAGCACCGCTGTAACGGCAGAGCCGCTCGCATTTCTGCGCCGTTCGGAGAGAAATACTTCCGAAGGATTCGGAACTTCTTCAAGTCCCTGCGAGGTCATCGAAAAAACACCGATTTCGTTCGTCGAGCCATAGCGGTTTTTAGCCGCGCGCAGGATGCGATAGGCATGAGTTCGCTCGCCTTCGAATTGCAATACGGTATCGACGATATGTTCCAGCACTTTCGGGCCGGCGATCATGCCGTCTTTTGTAACATGGCCAATGATAAAAATTGGAATGCCCGTCATTTTCGCGGCTTGCATGAGCAGCGCGGTCGATTCGCGGACTTGCGAGACGCTTCCGGGCGCAGACTCGATCATCGGGCGGTACATCGTCTGAATCGAATCGACAATAACAAGTTCCGGCGACATTTTCCGAATGGCTTCGAGCACCGTTTCGACATTCGTTTCAGAGAGGATGTAGAGATTGTCGTTGACCAGCCCAAGCCGTTCGGCGCGGCTCTTTAATTGGCGCGCCGATTCTTCGCCCGAAACATACAGCGTATTCGAGCCGGGCATAAGCCCGCGCACGACTTGCATCATAAGAGTCGATTTTCCAATCCCGGGGTCGCCGCCGACGAGGACAATCGAGCCGGGCATGATGCCGCCGCCCAGCGCACGATCGAATTCCGCAATGCCGGTGAGAATGCGCCCTTCATCTGCGGTATCCACTTCACTCAGCCGAATTGGATGGCGCGCCTGCCCATTCGTTTCCATGCCACGCGCGCCAAGCGCCCGCGCGCTGCCGGAAGACGGGGATGTCGTTTCTTCGACAAAGCTATTCCACGTTCCGCACTCCGCGCACTTACCGATCCAGCGCGGCGAAATGTATCCGCAGGACTGGCAGACGAATTGAGTTTTTACTTTGGACATGCAGCGCTCACCGGAAAAATCTTCGGATTATTTAAAGTTCGAGCCGAAATTGTGTAATAAGTGGAGTAAGTTGAGCGATAAGAGTGGGAATATTTTCAACAGCGGTATCCCACATGACATTATAGTCCACGTCGAAGTATCCATGGATGAGACGATTTCTCATGCTCGATGCTTCTCTCCATTCAATCGCTGGATGCTCGCGGCGTAATTCATCGCTGACATGACTTGCAGCTTCTCCAATAATTTGATACAACGACATAAGCGAAAGGAAGAGCATTCGGTCGTTTACCAAATCCGACCGCTCGCGCCCTTTCGTGAATGACACGACTTCTTTTGCAGCATCCAGCATGTGGCGGATGCGCAACTGATCGCTATCGGACATAGATGGTCTGAGCCGTATTCACGACTTGATCGCGGATATAACGGCTGATAAATCCGGCAGTGTTAAGATCGACGCTCTGGCCGAACAAATACGAAAGTTCTTCCTCCAAACGAAACATTCCCCATCCGGGCGTATGCTGGCCTTCAAATTCGACAAGCAAATCGAGATCGCTGCCGGGAGTATCCTCGCCGCGCAATACCGAGCCGAACACGGCCAATCGCCGTACGCGATACTGCCGGCATAAGGCATCGAGTTTTTCTCGATTTACTTCTAAGCTGCGCATAGTGTTACTACAATTATTATAGAGGCTTGGTTTTGTTCGGAAGTATAAAATAATTTGTCGAGTTTTCAGCGCACAACCTCAATTGGCCGCCGGTCCACATCGGTCCCATTCATGCGAACGACCACTTCATACGTGCCGGAAGCTTTCGGCAGTTCCGGTAACAGCACCGATTGTTCTCCACGAGAAAGATGACAAGGAACTATCTGTTCCGCCAGCCCAGAAACGGAAACAATGCGAATCTCCGCATCGGATTCCGCCGCGCTGTTCACCGTCATCACCAGAGATGACTGCGCGGGATTGGGAACGATAGAGACGATACGGAACGCCAGTAGCCCGCCCGTCATCTCGGTACGCATCGCCGCAGTGCCGCAGGTATCGCCCGCGCGCACAAGGCCATCTTGCGTGGAATCAACATTTGCCGAATAGGTATTGAGCGGCTGAATATGCACGGTGGTGGTATCGTGCGTGGAAACATACGTTTGAAACGGAATCGCGAGCACAGCATGGCCAAAGCTGAGCGTTGTTAACGCGCCGGGACTGTTGCTTACAAGCAATGCCTGCTTGTTTCCTTCCGTGCCGCCGCTCCAATAGGCATGATAAAGGCAAAGCCCGGTATCGAGCGACCCGCTTGGGCACGACGGGAAATCGCCGAGCGTCAGCATGTCCGGATTGTACGTCAGGGTGAAACCGATCGTATCCAGATTCGATGGCTTTGGCTCGACATCGACAGAAAGATGCAATACGCCGCTCTGGCTGGCCGTGACCGTAACGGTATCGAGCGCAAGTTGGACGGCTCCCACGCCTCGGCCCACGAGCGTGACGCTCGCATCGGGCTGGTGAAACTCGAGTGTCGTGGACGCCTGATACGTTCCCAAAAGCGTGGGATGAAATTCAAACGTCAGCGTTTGGGAACCCAATGCGGGGAAGACAGGCGTTGTTGAAGAAAGGATGGTGAAATCCGATGCGTCTCCTAACAGTGCCTGCATAGGGAGCGTGAGAGGAATATCGTTGGGATTTGTCAGCACGATCGAGCGCGTAACGGTTGTGCCCGCCGCGACCGGGCCGAAATCGATCACGCTATCGCCAAGCGAAATTAGCGGGATTGCCGCAAATGGGACAGTCACCGTCGTTTGATTCCCAACACTGTCGATGGCTTGGACGGCAATCGTCGCGTTTAGCGTTCGATCCGTAACCGTGACCGCAAGCGAAGCGCGATGGGCATCGGTAAAAACTGCCGCTCCACTCGAAGCATTGACGGTGGATGGAAGCAGCGACAAGCTTGCCAGACCGCGATCCCACGCCTCCGTATCGGTTGCATAAAAAAGGAATGTGGTATTCGTTGGCGTCGTGTAGGTAATAATTGGCACGAGCGTGTCCGGCAGCGGTTCATACACGAGCGAGTCGAGCAATCCATTGCCGGCGCTATCGTAGGCTTCGACGCGCGCAACCGCCGGATACATGGAGTCCACAAGCGCAACTGCGACGCGCGCTTCCTGCGCGGAGTCATAAAAGATTTGTGGCGCGGCGGTGTTGGAAATCGGCGTGAGAATTACTTGGCGGACGCCGCGGTCGTGCGGACGTTCTTCGGTGATAACGCCGGAGAGAGCAAGCCGTGGTTCGGCAATTGCGTCTTGCTTAAAAAGCGGCGGCAAGGTATCGGCGGTTTCGCCATCCCATTCGATGCACAGGCTATCGGCGTTACCGGCGGAATCGATCGCGGTCAGGCAACCCTTGGCGGTATCGCTCGCATTAAGAATATGAAAAAAAATATGCGCAAGCTGCTTTCCGGCATAGCGAATACTGTCGAGCGAAAGATTTTTTGCGCCTGCGGCGAGATAAATCGTATCGAGTCCTCGATCCCACGGGAGCATTTCCTGAACGTCTTCCGTATAATTCGTTCCCACTCGAATCGGCACTCCAAATTGCGGTGGGTGAATATCCGGCTGCGGCTGATAATGAATATGAATGCGGCTCACGGTGCCTGCCGTGTCTGTCGCGATGAAATAAGCGTCGGCAGGATAGAGGGTGTCGATCACGACGAGCGAATCGCTGGCGGAATCCACCATAAAGCCCGTTGGCAGAATAGTAAAATTCGAAGAAGCAGAATCGGTGAGCGATTCCAGGCCGCTCTCGCACGGGAATGAATTATAGGCATGGAGCCTGCGTGAGAACACTCCGGGCGTATCGAGCGCAAGCCGCGGAGGCAGCGTGTCTTGCGGATCGCGGCCTAAGACATACGATGTATCGGCCTGCTCGACCGAGCCTTGATAGTTGAGCGTTACCGCAACCTCATGCCTGCTCCATGCCGGACACGGAAGAAGGCTTCGGTATTCGAGCGTGCAATGCTCGGCAAAAATAAGCTGCCCAATCGCGAGCAGCATGGGCAAGTATAACGTCGTATCGTACGCCGCGTAATATCCGCCGCCGGTGGCAAGGGCAAGATTGTAATTATTATAAAACGTATGGACGGAATCGCGCGCCACTTCGAGCACATAGAGCCGAATGCCAAGCGAACCGAGCAACTGCGCCAGGCCCGCGGTGTCCGCCACGGCGTCATCGGTGACAAGGATCATGTCTCGGCGCGGCAGCGAGCTTAGGGTAAGCGCCCGAGCGGCCTCCTCGATGCCGGAGATGACATTGGTGCTCGTCCCAATATATTTTACGCTGTCCAGACGGTGCTTAAACAGCGCCGAATCCCGGGGATTATTGGGCATCGTATATAACTGCGTGATGGTGTCGGGATACCAGTAGGTGGAATTATCCGCGAAGGGAACGAGCACGAGTTGCGAGGGGCCAGGAAAACTTGCGATAAACTGTTCGATCGCAGTGTCGAACATGGCATACGTGCGGTTACCGGGCGGCCCGGAACCCAAGCTCGCATCCATAGACTGGCTCGTATCGAGCACGATCGCAATCCCGGCGCTCGAATTCCCGCCGCAGCCCGCAAGCCCCAGCACATTGCCAGGAGTACCATCCTCATGGACGGTAAAAGTGGAACCTCCGATCTGCGTGGCGGGACCGCCATTCTGCGTTACGTTCACGCCCACCTTGACGATGGGAAAACTATCGATATCCGGAGCGGAAATCGTGAGCACGATCTGCCCGCGCACAGGAAGCGCGGCTAAAAGCATAAAGCCAATGACGAGAAGTTTACGGAACATATTTGACTGCCCAAAGCAACCACATTCGAGACAAGATAAGTCCCTTCGGACACTTCCTCCCATCCCCGCCTGTTCCTCATCACGTTCCGATTCATAACGTGGCCGAACTCTTTATCTCCTATGCGAAACCCAACCGCGAGCAGGCATTAACGCTTGCGGATGAGCTGCGCGTGAAAGGTTTTTCCGTCTGGATCGATCAGGGCGGTATTGGCGGAGCGAAAAATTGGACGGCGGAAATTGTCGAAGCCATCAATGCCTGCTCGACGCTCGTCCTACTCCTCTCGCCGGAATCCATCGCTTCGCGCAATGTGGCGAAAGAGGTGCAACTCGCCTCCGAAAAAGGAAGAAATATCCTTCCGGTGGTGATCGAAAAGGTTACGCTGCCATCCCATTTCGAATATCCGCTCGTGGGAATCCAGCGCGTATATTTTCACGACCGTCCCGCGATTCTTCACGCGCTGGAATTATTAAAAGGAGTTCCCGATACCGGTAGAGACGCGCCACCGGCGCGTCTCTACGACGCGGATGACAGTTCCATCCGCGTGGCCGTGCTGCCGTTCGACGATCTTTCGCCCAAGCATGATAATCAATGGTTTGCCGACGGCATGATGGACGAACTCATCTCCACGCTCGGCCATCTCGAAAACATGAAAGTTCCATCCCGCTCCGATGTGCTCCACTATCGCGAGCGTCATGCGAAAACCCGCGTGATCGCCGGCGAATTAGGAGTGCGCTACATCATCGAGGGCGCGGTGCGCAAGGCCGGAAAGAAAATTCGCATCAATGCCTCGCTCATTGACGCGCGGCAGACCGAACAGCTATGGGCCAATCAATTCGATGGCTCCTTCGAAGACGTCTTTGCATTTCAGGAGTCGGTTTCGAAAAGTATTGCCGACGCGCTGAGCTTGAAACTTGCGCCAAAAGAAATAGAGCAAATGGAAACACGCCCCACCGAGAACGCTGAAGCCTACGAACTCTACCTCAAAGGCCGGCACGAGCAATACTATTTCACTAAAGAAAGTTACTTACGTGCGCTCGAACTTTATGAGCAAGCCGCGAAGCTCGACCCGACGTATGAACGAGCATATATTGGGGCGGCATCCGCGTGCTGTGTTTATTTTAAGGAATACTCGCGAAATAGAAAGTGGCTTACAAAGGCGGAAGGATTTGTCAAAAAAGTTGAAGAAATTTATGGCGAGACATCCCGATCTCTCTCCATGCGAGGAATGATTGATTGGTTAGAAGGTAATATTCCTTCTGCAATACGATGTCTCACGGTATCTTCAAAAATGGACCCTAAAAATCTTACATCATTTTCCATATTGGGAACCATATACTTAAATCAATTGGATTATCTCTCGGCCATAGAATCGTTTCAATGTGTCGTTGAAATTACTGAAAATGCTAAAGATTATTTCAATCTTGTTGTTGCGTTGAAAGCAGCAGATGAGGTCGAAAAGTTAAAACGAGTTTCAGAGCAAGCTATTACAGCTCTTGACCGATACTTACTTCGTGAGCCGTTGGATGATAATGCAAGAGTTTCCCGTGCACTAATCCTTATCTGGAATGGACACGATTCGGAAGCAGAAATTGCTGCGAATGCTTTACTACAAAATGCCGGTCTCAATGGGAACACTCTTTATAATTTGGGAATTGTTTTTGATCATCTCGGGAAGCCCGACATAAGGATTAACCTGTTCCGATTATCCATTGAGCGAGGCTACCGTGAAATAGAATTAGCTAAGACCCAAAACCTTCACACTAAAGTACCCGAACATGAGCTTGAATTCGCAGCTCTGGTTTCCGAGCTTGAGCGTATCGTCGCTGAAGAAAAATTAGCAAGTGACGATTAATTGAAATCGTCAACTGCTTCATCCATCACTTGGACAGATAAGTAATTATTATTGTAGAAATAATGTGATGTTAATAATCCTAAAGTGGGAGGAATGATATTTAGATTTGGGGAATTCGTGACAGTGCCTCCATCATATGTTCCGTCAACATCGATGGCAAAATTTGGTGAGTAAGGAACGATTACGGTGTTCCAGCTCCCAGCTTGATTACCTGTCGTAGCAATCCTTAAGGTCTTACCTGTGGCCGCACCGTTTGCATCCAGTTCTGAGATTATCAAAGTGGGAGGGATGCCAAAAAAATAATACGACACGGAAACCTCATCAGGATTATTTGGATCCATATTAACTTTGATCGGAGTATGATTGGGATAGGGTTTTGCAAGATTAGGTGGAGTGATAGTGGTTGCGGCTGGCACTCCATACATCTTGTCCTTGCTTGTGAAAGCGGGCTTGATTTTTGAACCCTTCGGCAATGAAACATGTCCATTTAAATGTATTCGGCCCGTATTCAGGTTAATATGTCCTCGCAGCCCCATCGAGGTATTATCTTTGGAAGTGCAGCACCAAATAAGGGCGATTACCAAAGCCACAACCATTACCGATAATACCAAAATCCAGCTCTTTTTCATAATCGAATTTTCTAAAAAATGATTGAAAAACCTCAAAAATTGATGAAAACCTCAAAAACACGGGCGAGCGGCGGGGCCGCTCAAACCTTATGGATACAAATATACGACAAAAAAATGGCCCGCGCTTGAAAAGCGGTAATGGCTCCGTTTGAATGAAGTGTAGTGGCGCGGTAAGCATCACCCATGATGCGCCCGCGCCTGCCAGATTTTACCCGAATGTGACCTCGTTTGGGTAGCAGGAGGCGAGGAACCCCGCCACTACAATTATTATGATCCTCTTTCCGAACGGCCAAAGAACCTTCGGCGCGAAAAAAGGATTACGGGATGGTAATATCGCAGCCCGCTCGCGTGTCTCTCTTATGAGACGTCCTTCCTAATGGCTAACCGAATCTTTTCTTCGCTTTTCACGGCTCTCCTCTTCGGAGCGATTTCGGTTATAACTTCTCCAGCGCAGGCGCAGTGGGCGGTCGTAAAAACATTCCCGTCGCAAGTCGAAAGCGTCTATTTTCTGGATCAGCAAGGAACCGGAACGACGGGCTTCGTGGGGCTTGCGAACTCGACCATTTGGCGCACGACCGATAATGGCGTGACCTGGAATCAGGCAACGACGCCATCGACCGCCTTCCCGTCGGAAATTACGGACTTCGCTTTTCGCAACACCCTGCAAGGCTGGTGCAGCGTTCGAAGCGTCAATAATTTGAGCGGCGCCATCTGGGAAACGACCGATGGAGGACTGAGCTGGACTTCGGTCTTTTCCGGCGGGGCTTTTGTCTCGATTGGATATTGCACGGCCTCGAACATGCTCACCGCGCCGTGCTGGAACGCCAATGGGTATCAGTCCACGGATTTCGGGGTCACATGGAATACCTTCGCGCCGGCATCCCAGAACGGCGTAACCTATAGCGGAAGCATGGGCTTCGTGGGTATCCTCAATGCGCCAAGCACGCTCTATTCCACCGATGGCGGCATGACCTGGAATGACGCTCCCTCGCTTCATGCCGAAACGTGGTCGCCGTATGCCCTTCCGGGTACGAGCACGTTCGTGGCGGTTGCGGAAAAAACGAATCAATTTTTTATTTCCACCAATGGCGGCGCGCTCTGGACGAATCCCTACACTTTTTTCCCGACACCGATCGGATGCATCAGGGGAACGAGTGCCATTCTCTATGTGCAAACAGTCAATAATGGATTCTATTGCTCGATAGACGCTGGTAAGGACTGGCTTAGCATCTGTGGCCCTGAAAACAATCGCGATACGCGCTTTTATGCCGTGGACTCGCAAATTTTTGCGGGCGATGAGGCTGGCAACTTGTGGTATATCCACAATGCATTGGCCGCTGCTACCGCGACTGTTCATCTCGATAAAACAACGATTGCGTTTTCGGGCGTCCGATGCTCGGCGACTGACTCGACGATTCATATTAGCGCAGGCACCTCCTGCACGGCCGCCGTGCTCACCAAGGCACAATTCATCTCCGGCGGACAAACTTTTTCGGTGCCGGGAATCGGACTGCCCTGGACGCTAACCGGAATCGACAGCTTCCTCGTCCAATATGTGCCAAGCCCCTCGCTCAAAGATTCCGGCAAACTGCTGCTCGAATTCAATTTGGGCACCAGTACGCTCGATACGATCATCACGCTCTATGGCACCGCTAAGAACTCCACGAGCTTCAGCATCAACCCGTTGCTTGCGCTTTCGGCTCCGTATGCATGCACGGCGAAAGACTCCATGATCGTCATCCACAATTATTCCTGCGATACGCTCACCGTTACGGGAGCATCGCTCAGCGATAGTTCCCACTTCCAGCTTCTCCCGCTTACGCTGCCGCAAGTAATTCCGCCCAGGAGTTCGGACACCGTTTTCCTCCTCGCGTCCTCGCTCACGAATGGAAACTTTACCTCGGAGCTTGCACTCCGCATGATGAGCGGCAGCACCATTACGATCGCGGATACCGTGCCGCTTACGCTTGCGGTGTCACGAAGCGGTAGCCTGGATGTTGGATCGCTCGCATTGTCTGCGCTCGATGCTTGCGCCTCCATCGACACCCTCCTTCCCCTTACTGCCTCGCCTTGCGATTCGATCGAATTGCTAACTATCTCCCTCAGCGATACTTCTATTTTTCATTTGGGTGCGTTTTCTCTCCCAAAGGTTATTCCCGCATCCGACGGAGTGAATTTAAATATCCATGTGACGCCCGGAAGCCAGGGAACCGACAGTACACAGCTTACGATTCGCTACCAAAGCGGCACGGCACGAGTCGATACGACCGTTACGCTTAGCCTGCAAGTCCTTTACAATATTCCGGTGCAAGTCGGGCTGGAGGATACGCTGTTTAAAATGGGCGTTGTCAACGCTCCGTGCTCCGACGCATCCCGGTGGATCACGTTCAGCAACAGCGAATGCCGCGATCTGACCATCGAAAATATCGCATGGGAGCATGCGGACAGCGAATATTCGTTCGATCAGAAATCATTCCCAATTACGCTCGTGAACGATAGCGGGATCGATTCTATTCTCGTTCACTTTAAGCCCGCAAGCGTGGATACTTCGTCAAACCGGCTTCGCATCACGCTCGATCTGGCCGGGGAGGTGGTCGATACCTTCCTCACGGTTTCCGGCGTGGGAATTTCAGCGTTCCACGATTCGCTCCTCACGCCCGCACTCGCCTTCGACACATTGCTGGCATGCCACGCACTAACGTTGGAGGGACAGATTGTCAATCTTTCGTGCGACACGGTTATCGCAACATCGGTTGCTTTAAATAATGGCACGAATTATACGGTAACCAACCCATCGTTCCCAGTGGCGATGCCGCCGGGCGATACGCTCCACATATTTATTGCGTTGCAGCCAAAGGAAAATGGCGGCGTAACGGACTCGGCAATCGTCACCATCCACGACCCAATCGCTGACAGCGATCATCTTCAGACAATCTCCCTAACGGGTTACGTTATTCCGAGTTCCCATCTTCTTGCGTTGAGCGGTTCGGCGTTTTCATTCAATAGTATCGCGCCGTGTGGATCTCTCGATTCGTCGTTCGTGCTGACCAATCTTGGAAATTGCGATGACGTCATCCTCTCCGATACTACGCTCGCGGGCGATCCTGGCGTTACGTTCACGCTGCCGTTTGCGCTTCCGCTTATCCTTCCTCCGGATAGTTCCGTGCGGATTACTTTTCATGTTGTGCCGGGAGATACATTAGCATCCACGCAGCTCGCGCTGGTGGGACAAAACATCGACACGCTCATCGCGTTTTCCTACGCCTCGCTGCCCGGCGGACATGCGCTCGCTTTTTCCGTGCCGGATTCTGTTTTCGTTACGCGGCCCTGCGTGCCGGTCTCGAAAACATTTTGGATTGCGAATGTGGGCTGCAATCCGGTTTCGGTCGATTCGATTTTGCTCCACGCGCTGCCGGTCGAAACGCAATTTACACTCGACACGCTTCTAACCGGCCTGGCGATGCTTGCGCCCGGCGATACGCTCTATTACACCGTCCAATTCGATCCCAATGGCA
The DNA here is from genome assembly GCA_003151825.1 of Ignavibacteriota bacterium. Lineage (GTDB taxonomy): Bacteria > Bacteroidota > Ignavibacteria > Palsa-1295 > Palsa-1295 > PALSA-1295. Next base: position 25,631 of record PLYO01000039.1, on the reverse strand, counting down.
GCGGCGATGGCGTGGCTTTGCTCGACGTCAGTTCGCGGGAAGTAAATTATGATCGAGCCATTGTACTTTCGGGAAGTATAATCGGAACGGTTCCCTCGGCGCGCATTGCGCTCGAAGCGAGCGGCGGTTCCATGCAGTGCTCAGGCGCCGCGAGCGACACCACCTCCATTGCCGCTGTTCTGCTCGATGACATTGGCGATACCACCGGCCTTCAAACGATTGCGCTGACGCTCTACACAAACCGGGATTTGCTGACACTCGCAAAGATCGTTCCCGCGCCGGGTTGGAGCCTTATGGATACACTGATAAATCCAAACGGTTCGATGGAACTTCGCGTTCGACACATTGGCGGCGGCGCCGCCCAATCGGGAACGGAATTTGTACGTTGTTATTTTACCATCGCCGTCACCGACAGCATCGGCTGCGATATTGGAATGTCCGGCCTTCGCTTTAACGATACATCCCAAAATTACGAAGGCTGCGTGCTCGCCTCGATTGCCATGCCGGAGCCGGTTCGCTTCACCGAGACCGATGCCTGCGGCACTCCCCTGCTCCGAACCTTATTAGATGGACACATCGCGCTGGGAATTATTTCGGTCAGGCCAAATCCGGTCTCGCTGCTGACAGGCTCGGCGCATGTCGATCTGTGTTTCCAGCTTGCGAGCGCGGGCGTGGTAACGATTACGCTCACCGATATGCTGGGCCGCGAAGAGTGGCGGACAACCGTGAACTGCCCCGCCGGCACGCAAACGCTCCCGCTCGAACTCCCGAACATCCCGGAAGGATCGTGCTTCCTCCAAGTTTCCTCCGCCGGAATGAAGGATTCGCGGAAGGTAGCCTTTGAAGGAGCCATGAAGTAGCCTTCGGTTGACTTTCTCATCAACCCAATCGGACCGATGGGATCCCATGCGACCCATGTGTCCTACTAAATTACACGCTCATAGCCAATGCTATTGCGCCAGGTGCGCCACAATCTCGACAAACTGCGGCACCATCCCCGGCTGGGCCGGAGCCGCTGGTGATTTCTTCTTTTTCTTACTCTTTGTGGCAACAGGGTCGGCTTGGGTCGCCGGAAAGGATGGGTCGCTCGGCGAAAACCGCCCAGGAGGAATGCTCGTCAGTTCACTCTGCACGCTAAAGCGCGATTCCGCAACGCCTTTGCCGAGCAAGTAGGAGCGCATGGACATTTCACGCCCCGCCGCGATGGTTTTTGGGGCCGTATCCTTCTTATTTTTTGCGAGCGCGTCGGGATAAACCGTGATCGTCACCGCAAGCTTGGGATTATGTTTCAGTTGCTCGACGATGCGGTCTAACGCCGGCACTCCGCAAGATAAAACAGTCTGCGATTTAGGCGCGAAGATGGGCTGCGGAAGCTCGAAGACCTGACCCTCTTTAAGCGGCGAGATAACGATATGTACCGGAAACTCCTGATACGACGTAAGCGCCCCGATGCGGAGGGTATCTTCGTGGTAAAGATAACCGCTCGAACTTACCACCAAGCGATACATCGCATTGGGTTGAAGAATCGTGGTGATTTTTCCGTCCGGGCTTGTTTTGGTCGTGCTGAGTTTGTCCACGCCCTTAAAAATGGAGACGGGAACGTTGGGCACGGGCGTTCCATCACTTAAAGTTACGTCGGCCTTTAAAAGCCCGACAGACTTCGAGATTTGTGCATGGCTGTTATGACCAACAAGGACCGAAAATAAAAAGAGTAAGAGCGAGCGGCGAGCGAACTTCGAAAAAGTCATGCAATATTCAAAACGGTTTAACACTTCGACCGGGCAAAAGTAACAAGGACGCGTTTTTATCCGACCACCCCCATCACCATGCCATCCCCGACAGGAATGAGCGTCCCGAAGAGCGATTTATGATTGGAAAACGTCTCGTTGAATCCGCGGATCGCGGTGATGTTGGCGAAATCCGGGTCGCTCTTCGAAATCTTGTCAGTCAGTTTGCCAAAGGCCATCGCATTATCGCCGGCAATCACGCCGCCGGGACGAATCAGCCGGAGCGCCTCGTTCAAATACTTGAGATAATTCGGCTTATCGGCGTCGATCAAAATAAAATCGAACGATTCGCGGCGCAGGAGCTTCATCGTCTCGATCGCGGGGCCGATCTTAAGATTTATATTTCGCAAGTGGAGCGTCTCGATATTCTCGCGCGCCACATTGGCATGCTTCTCATTGAACTCCAGGCTGACAACTTCGGAATCGGTGCCCATCGCCCGCGCCATAATGGCCGCGCTGTAACCGAAAAGCGTGCCGACATCGAGCGCCTGCTTCGCTTTGATGGCCTTAAGGAAAAACGCAATGAATTTTGCCTGATCCTCAGAAATGTTGATCATCGGCATACCCGCCGCAGTCGCGCGGACGCTCATGCGTTCGAGCAGCGAGCGCTCGCCGGCCGCAAAATGGGTGACGATGTATTCGTAGGTGGCTTCGGTTAGCGGTGTGCCTTTCATGGTTTTGTGGTGTAGCCGTGACCTTCAGGTCACGGTCTTTTGGTTTATCACGCCGTGACCTGAAGGTCACGGCTACGATTGAAAGAGTGGTTCACTCGTTGGTTGAGTCATTCTAAAATGCTGATATGCCAGCCGGGTGGCTTCCCGTCCACGCGGCGTGCGGCTTAAGAAGCCTTCTTGGATAAGGAAAGGTTCATATACTTCCTCGATTGTCCCGCCTTCTTCGCCGACGGCAACGGCAATGGTATTCAGCCCAACCGGCCCTCCGCCGAATTTTTCGATGATGGTGAGTAGGATGCGTTTATCCATTTCATCCAAGCCATGCTCATCGACTTCAAGCGCTTTTAATGCGATGAGCGCTATTTCGAGCGTGATGCTGCCATCGCCCTTGACTTGCGCGAAATCCCGCGTCCGGTGCAGCAGCCGATTGGCAATGCGCGGCGTGCCGCGCGAGCGCCGCGCGATTTCGAGCGCGCCGTCGTCGTCGATGTTGATTTGAATGAGGCGCGCGCTGCGCTCGACGATTGTTTTCAGCGCCGCAGCCGGATAATAATCGAGCCGGTTCGAAATGCCAAAACGCGAGCGCAGCGGCGCCGAAAGCAAACCGGCGCGTGTCGTTGCGCCGATGAGCGTAAACGGTTTCAGCTCGATCTGGATCGAGCGCGCGCTCGGGCCGGAGTCAATCATGATGTCGAGCTTGTAATCCTCCATTGCGGAATAAAGGTATTCTTCAACAACAGCAGAGAGTCGATGAATTTCATCGATGAACAGCACATCGCCTTCTTCGAGCGAAGTCAGAATTCCTGCCAAATCGCCGGCGCGTTCGAGCACCGGACCGGAGGTCGTTCGGATTTGCGCGGACATTTCGTTGGCAATAATATGCGCGAGCGTCGTTTTGCCGAGTCCCGGCGGACCGGTAAATAACAGATGATCGAGCGCCTCGCCGCGCGCGCGCGCGGCGGCGATGAAGATGCGGAGATTCTCGATGATGCTCTCCTGCCCTGTGAATTCGCCAAACTCGCGCGGACGCAGCGATCGCTCGTACTCGGTTTCGGTACGATCGGGAGTTACCGCTTCATTGCGTTTGGAGGGCATTAGAGTACAACACCATTATGACGGACTCAATTTCGTATTTCGGAAGGCAGCAATAAAAACCTCACCATTTATTGCCCGGAACCCACAATAGGTGCCCGTGGTGTTAGCCGTTTGCTTATTCTACACAGCTCTACTTTTAAGCGAGATGCTGTCGAGGATAGGCTATGCAGAAATAGATGTTTTAAAAGCGATTCCTGAAAATATGCAACCACTCGGCGAATTCTTAGGAATGGATGTAATCGAGTACATTCAGCGAAAAGAAAAGTATGATGATCAAGACTTTATCGAGCAACTGAGACAGTTCAAAGTCAGTCGATCTCTCGGCCTGATTGGGAGCATGGGGCATGACCTTCTTGTGACCAAGGGAGCGAAGTACGTTGAAGGGGTTCCGGTGCAAGAAGCTCCGTTAGCTTACATCGCGATGCGGCTAATTGAGGAGAGCAACGACGAGCCACAGCGAGAAATGATGGCAAGCGATATTGCCACTTTAGTTGACCATTACATGGGCAAAATTGAATCCTTCGCAAAAGAAGTAAAGGGTCCTGAGTTAGTCCGTATGATGGGAGGGGCGCAGTTCGACTTTAATTCCGCAGTTGCCTATGAGATGGCCCGAACGATTCTTATATATGAACAAATTTGGCCCACCATTCCCGAAGGAAGACAACTGGATATCAATGAACTCCTCGTTCGAGAAACGGGCCTCGAATTAGGTCAATTGTTTACTTTCGGATACTTGTTTTTCGTCGCATCCAAAAGAGGATATGTATCACATCTGCCGCTTGAGGGGGTTGAGGGGAGTAAACTTGAAGCGAATTTTGGCGTGAGCCGGGAGTCCGAACAAAAATTCATTGATTGGATTTCCACTGACTACGAATCATTCCGAAAGCTTACGCGCCCAATGCGTGATAAACTCGACAGACAGCATGAGCCATTTCGATTCAATCCGCTCGTTATTTATCCTATAGTTCGATCAGATCTTTCGCCAATGGACGATCATTCCCAAGGATATTTAGTGCCTGTCCCACAGCTTTTAAGTGATCGGGTTACTAAAGGCTTATACTACGTTATGAGCGAACCTTATAAACATCAGAAGGGAAATTCTTTCCGTAATGCGTTTGGGAAAGTATTTGAAGTATATGTAGGTAGACTCTTGGATGCCGCTCTCGGAAAGTTCGCTCTTATAAAACCCGAGATGCGGTATGGTCCGAGTCATAAGCCCGGTCGTTGCCCCGACTGGTTCGTAATACAGGATGGAACTGCTGTTGTAATCGAGGTTAAGCAGGCAGGTCTATACCGCGATGCCAAACTTTTCGGGAAAACAGAAGACATTCAACGAGATATCACGCAAAATATTTCGGAAGCAATTGCTCAATTTGTTTCATTCTCAGAAAACATTAGCAAATATCCCGAGCTTGACGAGTTTCGTCGTATTCGGCATTGGGAGCACGTCATTGTTACGTTTGATCCGATTTATTTTCCAAACTCACTTTTAAAATCTGATATTCAGTCGGTTCTGTCTCAAATGGGGATTGTAGTACCGAACCATTTCCATTACCATATTATGAGTGTGCAGGCTCTTGAGTCGGTTTTAGGAATATCAAACATTCATTTGTTTGGTTTGCTTCGAAAAAAGCGGAATAATCCATATTATGAAAGTATGGACGTGAGCGAGTATCTTAAGAAGATATCTTCTAGCGACTCCCCCAAAAATACTCTCCTATCGAAAACCTTTGACGATTGGGCCAACAACTTCACCATAGCTTTTTCAGAATTGGACAACCGCGCTGACGCCTAAAAATTGCTTAAGCAATGCGATTGTTATTTCACCTGCTTGTGGCTTTGCTGCGCCTCGAAGCTCTTGGAACTTTGTGCGGCGGTTGCCGAACATTATGCTTTGCTCGGTACGCTTTCAGAACTTCGCTGAAGCGTTTTTCTTCTTCGGCACTCATCGGTGTGCTTTGAATATAGACGTCAATATCGTCGAGCCGTGCGAAATCAGGTGTTTTTGTGTGTGCCATTGTCGAAATTGTTATTGTCAAAATCCTTAAAATATTGGCGAACCAATATGAGCGCCGCTGGTGTATCAATTAACATCCGAATACCCCATATTAGTTTTGCTCCAAGAGACTCCGCATAATGAGGAATTAGCTTCGTTTTGGACTCGAAGATTACATAACCCTCGAACCCCTTCTCGAATGATAACTTACAGGCGAATGCAAAGAGATTCCCGGCAACCCCTTCGAAGAGCTTTTGCCGGCCCTTATTGAATTCCGCATTCTCGATCAAGTGAACGAAAATATGACCGTCTCTTTCTTCTAAGCTCATAAGTCCCTGAATGATCGTCGGATTCAGGAGAGTTGTCAGCGTATAGACTTCACGATTTTTCTGACGAAGTTCTCGCTCCCAGTCGAACTGCCAGGCGCCACCCAAGAGAAGATTGGAATCCGCAGGCCAGAGCCGTTGGATCATGGTATCGAACCTATCTCCGGAAATTCGGAGCTGGATCGATCTGGTCAGTTTATCGATCCTCACGTTCATTCTGCGCGTCTGTTTCTTTTTCACGTCACGAAATTACGACTTTCTTTCCGCGCGCGCGGGAATTGCAAGCAGAAATTTTCCCACTCCCGCTCCTAATTTCGGCATCGGCACCCCGCCACGGCGGGTCTTAAAAATTTTCGATTATTTTCAGGAATCGCTTGACTTCCGGAAATTCCCGCCGTATATCGGGAGTGAAACTATAGGCACCCATTCGACAAAGGGCAGGCTACGCGAACGGATTGCATCGTACCCAACGTCAAAATTGGCTATTTTAGGCTAATTTGAGCAATTTAGGTTATAAATAACAAAAATCTTATGATACCGTGAAACATTTTTGCCTTTTATGCGTAGTTACTGGCTGCGAGCGTTGAGAGTGTATGCTGACCGCTGAAGTACATGTATGTCGACCCCTGCACACTGAAATCAAATGGCGCCTGGGGGTGATCGAAAAGTCCTGGGCGGGTCTACCCTTAGCTTNNTCGTAGTGTACTATGCAGCAGGACTTTAGCCGCTTTAATCGCGTAATCCGCATGAGCGGTCATGCGTGGTTCTGGATTTACCCCTCCAGCACCCACATAGGATATCCGCGCCGGATAAACCCGCGCATTTGGATATTCCCGCTCCGCCAGCGAAACATCGGCAGCGGCGGATCGAGATTAAGTTCGGGCTTGCCCCACTTCTGGCCAAAGTAAAGGAGCAGGATGTTCTCGATGTCGTCCGAAGCGCCAATCGCAATAGAGCTTTCGCGCGGCGTGATCGTCAGCCGCCGCAGCCGCATAGAGGCGTCGGTGAGAAATACCATGCGCATATACGTTAAACGGCACATAATCGAATCGGCCACAAAGACATGCACGTCCGGCGCGCTATAGCAGTGTGAAAGCGTGTCTTCCCGGACTTCGCGCACCGCTACTCCGGCGCCCGTCATAATTTTTCGAACGCTGTCCAAGGTAATGCCCGGACGAATGCCGAGAATTTCCAAAGGATTCTCTTGGACCGGCGCTACGACGATATGCTTCTTTACCGGCTTATGCTTGTGCGGCTTTGGCTGCTGTGCCATTACGAGGCATGGCGTGGCAAGAAGAAGGAAGCAGAGGATGATAAAGCGTGGCATTTATTATGTGAATGAAATTTACGGACTAATTCTAATTTAGTTTTCGGAAATACACATTAGTAATAGAATAATCACACTTCACGGGTTTTGTTACAGCGTTGTGCTCGCCACGGACATGGGCAACGTGGTGGTCGCAAAATTAGCTGTGTACCGGGGTCGGCACACCCCACGCGGAATTGGTGTTCACCCACATTATGAAGTGGCTCTCGTTCGTCGCTTTTCTATTGTTGGTTTCATCGAGCCGGCTCGATGCGCAGTGGATCGAACCACAGCACGATGTGCTCGCATCTGGCGATTTCGACCGCCCGCATCCGGGAGCGCATCGCACGGGCGTTCGCCCGTTTTCGATGCCGCAAGCTGGAATCCCCAACTGGCCGTTTCCGAATGTGGACGTGACGAACGATCCGAACCTCGGTCAATTCGAGCTGTCCGTCGCAATTAATCCATTGGATTCGAATAATGTAATCATCGGCTTGATCGATGATAGCAGTTTTTCCACACTGGGCTATTGCGTGACTAAGGATGGCGGTGCAACGTGGTCGCGTAAACTATTGCCACAGCGAACGAACTTTGTCTTTGATAATGCCACCGATCCATCTGTTGCCTTTGATGCAAATGGTTCCGCTTATTTCGGATTAGGATTCTATGGCGGCGACAGCGTGAACGATTACGCTAATGCCGTTGGCTTATTCCGGTCCACGGACTTAGGCGCCGATTGGACGCAGCGAGCGGACGCTTTCGAAAATGTTAGCAGCGATACAATGAGTGATAAGTATTACATCGCTATCGATCAAAATCCGGCGAGCAAATTTTCTGGAAGAATTTATATGTCATGGGTCGATCAGGGCGAGCCGGGATATGTGCGGATTGTCTGCGCGTATTCGAGCGATGATGGGCTCTCGTGGTCGGATCGACGTTATCTTTCTGGTCTCGGCCATTATACCGCCCCGGTTCCCGTGACCGAGCCGGATGGAACACTTCTCATTGCGTATGTCGATTATTTCCCGAATAACATTATCTATCTTGCCCGCTCGACCGATGGCGGAATGAGCTTTGGTTCTCCCGACTCTATAACGGATTATGTCAATGTCGGCCCAATGTTTCCCGACGATAGCGCGGGTTATCAAAATATCGGTCCTCCCGGCAGCGCGTTGGGGGTCAACAGTTTTCCTTCGATTGCGATTGATCCATCGCCGCTCAATCTTGGACGGGCTTACATGACATGGTGTGGCAAAGGCAAAGACGCGGACAGTCTGCCCCATATCTGGCTTACAACGAGTGACAATGATGGGATTACGTGGAGCGCGCCACGCGAAATAGATCAAGATACCGTTCAGAATCCTTCCGCCAAATTTTTCCCGTGGGTTGCGGTCGATCCGAGCACCGGAAATGTGGGCATCATCTATTATTCCGCCATGATGGGATCGAATTTGAGTGCCGATCTCTATATGGCACATTCCACGGACGGCGGCGAAAGTTTTGTGACGCGGCGCATTACGGATGCGTCGTTCAATCCTGTCACGTATCAGGATGCTCGTCATCCGGAAGGTCAAACGTTATGGTTCTTCGGCGATTATATCGGGCTTGCGGCGAAGAGCAATACCTGGTACCCCGCCTGGTGCGATTCGCGAAGCGGCGATGCGGAAATTTATACTTCCATCGTTCAACCCTTCGCGCCGATGCCGGTCACGGACCTTAGGGTGCATGATACAACGGTGAATGGCAAGAGCGCAGTGGTATTAACATGGGAATACGATTCCGTGACGACGTTTGGTTATCCACTTCCAAATGGGTATCAATTTAGCGTGGCGAAAGATGACTCGCTATTATCGCTGCAAGCTGGGAACTTACTCGGTTTCACCGATACGAATGCACAACAAGGGCATGAATACGAAGTGACGGTGGTATCCGGCAGCTACAAGAGTATCACCGATTCTATTGTCAATGCGCCGAGTGGGGTAACCGCACAAACTGCCGTGAATAGTTCCGTCCGGTTTTCGAATGAACCTGCTATAGCGGGATGCGAGGATGATTTGAACGTCGATTGCAGCGAAGCATGCTCCATTTCGGTCACGTTTTATGACGAGCTTGGCCGTGCCATCGGGCCGCCAAATAACGATGGGATGGTTTCATCGCATCACGAGCTTCGATTTTCGCCGGATCACGCTGGCGTGAGATTTTTTGTGTTGAAAGAATTTTATTCCACCGGTGCAACGGAAATTGTTGGGAAGCTTTCCGTCATAGAGCAATAACGCGTCGAATGGAAATCTCATAAATCCCAATAATCCCTTAAGTCATAGTTCAGACGCCTTCCTGCAGCCGTTCTTCCGGCGTTGCGATATCTTTGCGGAAGCGCTCTTCGAAGATGGTATAAAGCGTTGGAACGAAGAAGAGCGTCAGCAGCGTCGAAAGCGAAAGTCCTCCGATGACGGCAATGGCGAGCGGCGCCTGCGTTTTTTCGCCGCCCATTCCCATGGCCATTGGGATGAGGCCGAGGACGGTGGCGATAGAAGTCATAAGAATGGGCTTGAGGCGCGTGCGGCCGCCATCGATCACGGCGCGGTGCAGGGTTTCGCCCTTCATGCGTAAATGATTCGTATAATCGACGAGCAAAATGCCATTTGAGACTACGATGCCGACCATTACAATAATTCCCTGGAAAGAAGTGACCGAAAGCGTCGTGCCCGTCAGAAACAGCGCCCACAATACGCCCACGATTCCAAATGGGACGGTGAACATGATAATAAAAGGATCGATGAGCGATTGGAACTGCGAGGCCATGACGACATATACGAGCAGGATCGCCAGCGCAAAGGCCATCGTGAGGCCGCTGAACGTCTGCTGCTGCTGCTCGACGTTGCCGCCGAGCTTCACTTCGAAGCCTTGCGGCAGCGAAATTTTATCGAGCTTCGCTTGTATGTCTTTCGCGACACCGCCCAAATCGCGGCCGCTGACTTCGGCGGTCACGTCGATAATGCGTTGCTGATATTTGCGGTCGATCTCGACCGGCGAGGCATCCTGCGAAATATCGGCGATCTCGCCGAGCAGGACTTGCTGGCCGGAGGGCGTGGTGACAAGCAGTTTGCGGAGGTCATCAATGGACGAACGATAATTCTCAGCAAAACGGACGAGAATATTATACTGATTGCCATTGACGGGGTCGCTATAGAGCGAAGCAACCGAACCATTAATGGCAGCATTGATCGTGTTCGAAATTTGGGCCACATCGATGCCAAGAATTCCGGCTTTTTGCCGGTCGATGTTAATGCGGAGTTCGGGCAAGTTATCCTCGCGCGTCGATTGCGCGTTGACGGCTCCCGGCGTCGATTTCACCGCCGCCAATACCTGATTTGCGAGCGCGCTACCCTGGGCAAGATCGAATCCGCGAACTTCGACATCGATCGGTGCCGCTGAGCCAAAATTCAGCAGGAACCGGAGAAATCCGCTGGCGCTGACGATTACGTTGGCGCCGAGATAATTATTGATCTTCGGGCGGATCGAATCCATGATCTGAAAGATCGTCCGGCTCCGCTGGTCCGGCGGTGAGAGCGAGACCTGAATATTTGCGGCATGTTCACCCGTGTTGCGACCGAAAAAGTTTCCGCTCTTTGCGGAGGGAACCCCAATGTCGGAGACCATGGCCGACATTTCGGGAACGTTCTTTCGCATGAGGTCTTCGAGGGCCTGGACGATCTTGGTCGTCTCTTCGATGCGCGTGCCGACCGGGGCCTTCACAGTCAGGGTGAAGACGCTCTCGTCCTGATCGGGGAAGAATTCGGTGCCGATAAATTTAAAGATAAATACGGAGGCTGTCGCGATGGCCAGGATGGAAATGATGATCGTCTTCCTGTGTGCGAGCGCCCATTCGAGCATCTTTGCGTAGCCGTGATCGATCCGTTCGATCAGATCGTGGAAGAAGACGCGGAGCCGGTCCGAAAGTTTTTGGGAGTCGCGTTTCATCTCCTTTTCTGGCGGCAAAAATCTCAGACACAGGAGTGGCGTGATCGTCCGTGAGATGAAGAACGAACCGAAGAGTGCCACCGCGATCGTGATTGTGAGCGGAACAAAGAGCAATTTTGCGATGCCCGTAAGGAATACAACGGGAAGAAAGACGATGACGGTCGTGAGCGTCGAGACGAAGATGGGCGTAGCCACTTCGCTCGCCGCGCCGAGCGTCTGCTGGATCTTCGATTCTCCTTTCTTCGGATTATTATAGTGACGGCTGATCGCTTCAAGCTCCACGATGGAGTCATCCACAAGCCGCCCGACCGCAAGTGCGAGACCGCCGAACGTCATGATGTTCAGCGTCACGTTGCCAAAGCGGAACATGATGAACGTGATCAGGATCGACATGGGGATGGCCACGATGATGATGATCGTTCCGCGGATATTGCGAAGGAAGATCATAATAATAGCCATGGCAAGCAACGCGCCAATCATCGCCTCGCGCGAAAGACCATTGATGGTTTGACGAATATAGACCGATTGATCGAATGCGAGAGCGATATGAACGTTCGGAGGAACGCCGGTCAGTTTGGGGATTGCCTTCAGTACATTATCGACGACGGCCACCGTGTTCGAATTTGCAAGCTTTTGTACACGAAGCACGACGCCCGGCTTGCCATCGACGCGAATTGTTTCGGTCTGTTCCTGGTAACTATCTTCTACTCTTCCGACATCGCGAATCCGAACGGGGACGCCGCCAGTGTCCGCAAGGACAATATCGCCGATGGGCTGAACGAGGTTGAACAGACTTTCCGTTTTCAACGCATAGTCGAACACGCCACTCTTGAGATCGCCGGAGGGGACGATGAGGTTCGAGTTTTGAACAGCGGTAATTACTTTGGTGATTGGCAGCCCAAGGGCCTGAATCCGGTCGCGGTCGAGCATGACATGGATCTCCCGCACGCGCCCGCCGGTCACCTGCGCGGAAGCAACGCCATTGATGTGCTCGAGTTGTGGCTCGATGGTGTTATAGGCCAGATCGTAGAGATCGCGTTCGTCCATCTGGCCGGAGACGGCCAGTGTAATAACGGGGAGATTGGTTATATCGAACCTAAGCGAGATCGGCGGCTGAACGCCGGTGGGGAGCTGGGTCATCACGCGGTTCAGCCTCTGAATCACATCGACGAGCCCCACATCGACATTCGCACCCCAGTTCATGTTAATGCGGACCTGCGAAACTCCTTCGCGCGTGGCCGATTGAATATAACTCACATCGTTGACGGAGCTTACGCCACGCTCGACGATTGCCGTGACCGACTGTTCCATGTCCATTGGGGCCGCGCCGGTGTAAAAGGTGATCGTCGTGACAACGGGGATCGAGACATTTGGCAGCAAGTCGATCGGCAATTGCTGCAGCGAAACCACGCCGAGCACGAGAATCGTGAAGCCGATCAGGAAGGTCGAAATCGGGTATTTAAGCGCGAGTCGAGTGAGCCACATAAGCGTAGGATGTAGCGCAAACTTCAGTTTGCGACGACTGTGGGTCGCAAACTAAAGTTTGCACTACATTAATGACGATTACTGTCGGATGGTGAAGTCGAAGCGGAAGTATCGGTTGGATAATTATGCGAAGTATCTGTAGCCGGCGGATTTTTTACAATCATAACCTTCCCATTCGGATGCACAAAGGTTTGCCCGACGACGATAACCTGCTCGGAGCCGTCGAGTCCCGAAAGAATTTCCAGCCGTCCATTTTCCGTTACGCCCGTCTCGACGTTGCGTCGTTTGGCGAGAGAATCCTGCACGACATAAACGTAGGTTCCTTGATTATCGCGCAGCACCGCTTCGGCGGGAACGGTAATCGCGTTGGGATTTTCGCCAAGCACGAGCGTCACGCGAGCAAACTCGCCCGGCTTGATGCTTTCGTCTTTATTGGGAATCACAATTTCGACGGGCATCGTCCGTGTTGTAGTTGTAACGGCCTGCGCCGAGCGGGAAATAAATGCCTGGTACTGACGGCCAGGAATAACACCGACGGTCGCAAACGCGCGTTGTACGGCGGGAATTTTTGCCACGTCGCGATCAAGGACGTTCACGTCGATCTTGACCGTATCGATATCCATGATCGTGAAAATCGTGCTGTTACTGTTGCCTACTATAGGATTGGACGTAACGACGGAACCCGGATCGAGCCAGCGTTTGGTTACGAAGCCATGAAACGGCGCGCGGATTCTGCAATAATCGAGCAGCACCTTGTTGGCTTCATAGGTCGCTTCGGTCGAGCGGAGGGTCGCTTCGGCATTATCGAGGTCTTGCTGTGCGGCCAGTTTTTTATTGAAAAGGTCGCGCTCGCGAGCTTCCGTGACTTTTGCATTGTAATACGCCGCTTCGGATTGCATCGCCATCTGATAGGCTTCCGCCGTATCGATCAGCGCGATCAATTGATTCGCCAGCACCGTTTTTCCCATGTCCGTATAAAGCGATTGGAGCAGGCCCGACACGCGGCTGAACACGTTGGCCTGAAGGATCGGGATGACGTCGCCATCGTATTCGAGTTTATACGTGATGTCCATCTTCACCGGCTGCGCCACGACGACCGGAGGAATAAGCTGTTTTTTCGCCGCCGGAGGCTTGATCGCAACGATACGATAAACGATAAATCCCACGACGATAATCGCCACGGATCCAATAATTATATTTCTGATTTTTTTATTCATTCCTTACCACACGTGGTGAGTAAAATGATTTGACTTTAGACGATTGACGGTCGAAAGACGGGTGGCCTTTCATTAAAGAATTCGATTCAACAGCAAACAGAGGTTAAGAAAGTCCCGGATTGTGCTGAATGAACAACATCTCATTTCTTGAAGCTCTGCGAAGTGGATGAGTCGCGTTCGGCAAGGGCAGAAATCGCGATTGTTCCCATCCGGGAAACGTTGCGTCCCCGGCGCTGTTGTGACACTCCCAATTTCACAAGCAGAAAGATTTAGCAACAGATGATCCATATTACCTTCCCGGATGGGAGCGTTAGAGAATTTCCTTCGGGCACGACGGGCATGGAAATCGCGCGTTCGATTTCGCCACGTCTTGCCGAGGCGGCGCTTGGCATTTTCGTGAACGATGTGCCGTACGATCTCGCTACGCCCATTTTGCAGGATGCGGCAGTGCGGATCGTCCAGTGGCGCGATGAGGAAGGCAAGAGCATTTTCTGGCATTCGTCGGCGCATTTGATGGCCGAGGCGATCGAAGGCCTCTATCCGGGCACGCGGTTTGGAATCGGTCCGCCAATAGCGAACGGATGGTATTACGATATGGAACTTCCCGGCGGCATGAAGCTCACCCCGGACGATCTGCAGAAGATCGAATCGAAAATGTACGAGCTTGCCGCGCGCGATGTGCCATATAAACGCCTGCCGAAAGAGTACGATGAGGCCATCGAATATTTCAAAGCCAAAGGCGATTGGCTGAAGCTGGAATTGCTCGAAGGCTTGCGCGGCCAGCCCATTACGTTTTACGAGCAGGGAAATTTTGTAGATTTATGCCGAGGCACGCACGTTCCTTCGACGGGAAGAATTAAATTCCCAAAGCTGCTCTCTATTGCCGGAGCTTACTGGCGCGGCGACGAGAAGCGGCCGATGCTCACGCGCCTCTATGGCGTCAGCTTCCCGACCAAAAAGGAACTCGACGAATTTATCACGCAGCGCGAGGAAGCCGAAAAGCGCGATCACCGGAAGATCGGGAAAGAATTAGAGCTTTTTCTCATCTCGCCAAAAGTCGGTCAGGGACTCGTGCTTTGGTTGCCGAACGGCGCCGCGCTCCGGCAAACGCTCGAGACGTTCTTAAAAAAGGTTTTGCGCAAGAACGGCTATGAGCAGGTTATTTCGCCGCACATAGGTAATATCGAACTCTACAAAACAAGCGGGCACTATCCCTATTACAAGGATAAGCAATTTGCTCCGATTGTGATGGAGGATGGCGATTCGTATCTCCTCAAGCCGATGAACTGCCCGCACCATTTTACGATTTATAATTCGAAGCCGCGATCGTATCGCGATCTTCCGGTGCGGTTGGCGGAATTCGGGACGGTCTATCGCTACGAGCAATCGGGCGAGCTGACCGGTCTCAGCCGCGTGCGCGGGATGACGCAGGATGACGCTCATATTTTCTGCACGCCCGAAGGGTTGCGCGATGAGCTGTGCGCCGTGATCGCGCTGACGCAAGAGGTCTCCGCCAAAGTGGGCTTGAAAGGCTTCCGTGTTTCGCTTTCGTTCCGCGATAAAAATAATCCGGAGAAATATGGCGGCAATGACGAGCAGTGGGAACGTGCCGAGCGCGATGTGCTCGAAGCGGCGACCATTATGAAGCTCGAACACAAGATCGAAATTGGCGAAGCGGCGTTCTACGGCCCCAAGATCGACTTCATGCTCAAAGATGCGATTGGCCGCGAGTGGCAATTGGGAACCGTGCAAGTGGATTATGTTCAACCGGAACGGTTCAATATGGAATACATTGGCGCCGATGGACTAAAGCACCGTCCTGTGGTCATTCATCGCGCGCCGTTCGGTTCGTTCGAGCGGTTTTGCAGCTTGCTGATCGAGCATTATGCCGGTAATTTTCCATCGTGGCTTGCGCCCGTGCAGGTCGTCGTGCTTCCCATCACGGATGCGCAGTCCGAGTATGCCGCAGAAGTACGGAAGCTGCTGGAAGACCGAGGTATCCGCGTCAAGCTCGACGCCTCGAACGACAAAGTGAACGCACGCATACGCGATCATGAAATGATGAAGGTTCCGATCATGCTGGTGGTTGGCGAGAAAGAACGGGCCGCGCGCTCGGTCGCCATTCGGCGGCATGGCAAAGGCAACATTGGAACGGTTTCATTGGAGGAGGCATTAGCGTTGCTTCGAGCTGAATGTGCAATACCGGAATGAACCTGGATTACGCGGATTTTTGCGGATTACGCGGACGATTTTCAGGATGAATTCTTAACGGTAAAATAATACCGTAATGGCGTTATCTATGTGCGGCGTTCTTTTTCGAAAACCGATGTTTTTGCCGGAAGAATTGGGGATGGAATAATCCTAAAATCGTCCGCGTAATCCATTCGAATCCGCGTAATCCAGGTTCTGAATTCTAATCCAAGTACTATTTGAATACTTTCGATACTATTTCCTCTTCGGTCGATGAGGAACCTATTTCTTCTCCTGCCGAGGGAGAAACCAACGATGCCACTGCGGATGCGACGCCCGCAGTTCCGCCGGCTGAAAGTGTCGGAGGCATGACGCTGAAAAAGCGCGCTCCTTCGGCTAAAACTACCGTTCTCAAGCCGGCAGCAAAAGGCGCTGCTTCGGCGCGGCCTTCGACGGGATCGGCGCGGCCGGGAGTTCCAGGCGCGGCGCCAAAAAAAGTTTCCAAGCGCATGGAGCGGTTCAGCCGCGTGCTTCCCTCGCGCGATCCGGGCGTTCGCATGAACGAGCAAATCCGAGCGACCGAAGTTCGTGTGATCAATGAGGAAGGTGAAATGGTTGGCGTGATGTCGCCCAAAGCGGCGATAGAAATCGCGCGCGCCAAGCAGATGGATCTGATCGAGATTGTCCCGAACGCCAAGCCGCCCGTCTGCAAAATCATCGAGTTTGGCAAATGGAAATACGAGCAGCAAAAGCGCGAGAAACTGGCGAAAAAATCGTCACACCAGCAGCTTTTGAAGGAAGTACGTTTCCACCCCCATACCGATACGCACGATTTCGAATTCAAAGTCCGCCACGCGCGGAATTTCATCGAGGAGGGCCATAAGGTAAAAGCCTACGTGCAGTTCAAAGGCCGCGAAGTGACCTACAAGCAATTTGGCGAAGAACTGCTGAACAATTTCAAAGCGCGGATGGAGGACATTGCAAAAGTCGATCAGGGTCTTTCCATGATGGGCCGCATGATGTCCATGGTGCTTTCGCCGGCGGGAAAGAAAAAAGGCGGAGCCGACGCCGCTAAGAAAGAAGAAAAGCAAACAGTTCCCAAACCGAAACTTGTCAAAAAGACCGAGGCTGAGGCGCCGAACGTAACGGGAGAAGAGTTGGCAGAGTCCGTCGCGACGATCGAAACGGACCAAGCTCCGGTGTCTTCAGAATAAGTAGTTACCTATCCCGCCCGATGAATAACAAACTTTTTTTCGGCGACAATCTCGATATTCTCCGCGAACACATTGCGGATGAAACGACGCGGCCGATGAAAGAGGAAGCTGTCTCCGCCGGTTTCTACGACGCGCCTCGCTTCGGCGCCGAATACCCGAAGCTCCAAATCCTCACCATCGAAGGATTGATGTCGGGCACGGAACGCCCCCGGTTCCCGGATTTAACCCTGGGCCGCTCCACGTTTAAGCGCGCGGCTGTGGAGGATATGGGAGCGGAGCAGGGGAAATTGATATGAGCGGCCTATGGTCCGGAGAATGGACGCAGACGAAAGGAGGTATTTTAATCCCGAAGAGGCCCATTGTAAAGGTATTCGCAGATGAATGCAAAGGATCATATCAAGATTTTCAATTCTGGACATTTATTTGGGGTTCGGAGGAAGGCCATCGGAAGTATGAGGCATTTGTTCGAGATATGACGCAAGATCGCTCCTTATTTCAACCTAACTTCAGTAGTTTCCGCACACTGAGGTCAAGATTAAGAGGCAATGCACCTCTTCTGCTTCGCAAACTGCTTGATGGTTTTATGG
Organism: Ignavibacteriota bacterium; assembly: GCA_003151825.1. Classification (GTDB taxonomy): domain Bacteria; phylum Bacteroidota; class Ignavibacteria; order Palsa-1295; family Palsa-1295; genus PALSA-1295. The sequence continues at coordinate 7,773 of PLYO01000039.1, read as the reverse complement.
GATTCGTCAAGAGAGGCGATTTGTCATTACTAGTGTATCTTGAATCTAATGAGAAATTTCAAAGAAACGCGAATTATTTTTTTAAGCGTATCGAAACTGAAATTTTGAATCCAGAAACGGATATGGGCAGAATATTTGCAAAACTTCCAGAAGAAGCCAAAGAAGTTATTGCTCATCAGATGAAACCGGTTTTTTATCTATTATTTCTTCGTCAGATTTTTGGTGGAGAGGGCGTTGCGTTTGATTTCCATCCAGACCATTCTTCGAATTACTTTGCCTACCGTGATAAGAAATATCAGATCAACGATTTAGAAGTAGCGGGGTCATTAGACGTTAGATCTCTTACTAGCTCCCTCGCACGAACTTACCTGAATAGTTTGGAACGCGCGGGAGAAAAATTTCCGGATGCTTTTCGTGAATCTGGATTTTTAAGAAATACGAATCAGGACATTCGAAGTTATTATCCTCTGGCCGATGAAGAGTGCTTTACAATTCAAACAGCAGATGTAATTTGCAATTTACTTGCGGCATCATTTGCCGTCGAACTCGGAGATACGAATAGCAAATCAATCATAAAGAGAGAGATTGTCCGAAATGTTTTACCTTTTGAACCGGAAATTTTAAGTGCAGTTGAGGAAATGGAAATTATTCAAGGTTTGAATAATGGAAATGCTTTAAGGTTACGTGCTAAACCAGAGTTAAGAAGTATGTTAGTCGCAACCATACATCCTCTTCCGGCTGAACTTGCTCAATCGATTTCAAAAATTATAAAACCGCATTAGTCTTGGAGGCACGTAGTACTCGTAGCCAAACATGATCGAAGCAACGCACGGCAGGCACCGAACGGCCGTACCATCCTGATATGAACGATTTTTCTAAACTGCAAACAACCTAAGTCGTTTTCACCCAATCTTTCGAACTGCGACTCCCGTAAATCTGCCAATCAACGGGTTGCCGACGGGGAAGTTCTCGGTTTAGAAAATTAATAACATTAAGATAGAAATCTAAAAAAGTCTCTTCAACATTTACCGTCTCGATTTTTCCTTTCTCCGAATCGGGTCGAATGATGCCTCTATTCAGAACCATAATTAAATCGATGAAGTCAACATCAACCTTGTGTATATCAGCCGCCTTTTGAAGTCGAGCAAACTCCTTCTTCAGCCAATTCCCCTCTCCAAGATTTGTCTCATAAGCGAAGACGACAAATAAACACCGGTATGCGTCTTTTGGAGAGTTTCCGCCATCGTGACGAGCAGAAACAAAACGTCCCTTCTTGTAAGGCCGAAGCTTTCTAATTTTGCTCGCCGAGGCGTAACATTTATCCAGTTCATCTTGTGTCAAAATAGACTTAACTTCAATCACTGCAATCAATGCGTCAGCAGGAACAAGTACATTGTCGTCACTCGAAGTGATAGCTGCAGAGGCATGGCTATCGTATATTAGTATGTCAAGTTGACCACTCTGATTGTCATGGCAATCCATTGCCTCTCCCTGGGCTACACAAAACCTTTCGGGTAGGTGATCACGAAAAAAACTCGCAATTGCCGCAGCTCTCCGATCGCCTCGTATGCCGCGATGCTTGAACACTGAAGCCTTATTCGCATCAAGGCTGAGTTGATCCTTTGCCTCTGTTAAAATCTTTTTGAATATCTTGCTTGGAATTTTTTTGCCTCTTGCCATTTGCGATTCTCCAATATGGTTCTAAAACTACGACTACTTTGCGGATTAGAGTTAAATCTATATTTATAACAACATGTGCCCAAAAATTATTCGCGCGGATCGTGTCGTCCGCATCGCGCGTTGCGGGGTTCGCCGCGGCGGGTGGGCTGTTTTTTTGCAGACTTTTGTAGCCGTGACCTTTAGGTCACGGTGGCGAAGCAACGAATCTGGGGAATTCGCCGTGACTTGAAAGTCACGGCTACGAAATCGTGCGGATCGTGTCGTTCGCTAGTCAAGCTGCGGGCAGGCACTCCGGGGCAGTCGGGCTGGAAGCACCGACCTACGCGCCGGCGGGTGGGTTAGCGTTTGTTTTAGGTTCCCATAGTCCCAACGGGACGACATGTTAGTAGCCGGTGACGTCAGTCACCGGAAAGATAGCAGACATGCAGCACGAGTCCCAACGGGACGACATGTAATCGGAGGCCAAACATGCCGTCCCTTGCGGGACTCTGAATCGTCTTGCACTTCATCAACCGGTGACTGACGTCACCGGCTACTAACATGGTGTGCCTTCGGCACTAAAAATCGAATTTTGTGCATGGGCGAAAAATTTTGTCGTATATTAGGGGCAATCATATACTAAGCTCACCAGACTTTTTCCTTCATTTTTGAGCCGGAAACGGCATATTTCTAACCTTTATGAGCACCAAAACAGCTAAAAATCCAGAACGAATTCCTTCATATAATTGGTGGAAAAAATTCAAGCTATGGAAGCCTGAAAACAATCCATTCCATGACTTAGGAATGCCAACGTTGCCGTTCTCTGACTGGTACGAAACACCTCTGGATAAGGGCATAGAGCGCGTGGTGCGTATGCTCCGATATAACGGCGTAGAAACCGTTCAGTCATGCGAGGGCGGTGAGGGTCACGCCTTTATAGAGCCAACGGTGCGGTTCATTGGTGAAAAGGGTGAGGGCTTCCGTGTTCTTGGTATCGCTCTCTCAATGGGGTTCCCCGTTAAGTGCGTCCGTAAGGTTTGGGACGTAGAGAACGGAGAACCCACTGAGGTTTTTTGGGAGTTAATCCTAAAGAGAAAACTGAGTGACGAAAAAATTATTCGTCATCAGAATTCAGCCCTTTGCAAATAAGACATTTATTATCTTTTTTGCCAAGTTCTTTATTCCAAGATTTTATCTTTTTCCCCTCGGAGCAAGCATCGTCGTTATGCCAAACGGGAGAACGTTTGTGATCCTCTTCGTTGCTGGTATGGAACGGTTTTTCGTGTGCCATAGATTGTTTTATTTAGTGATATAATTCCGGGGAATTGGATTCCAGTCCAGTTCCCCGGTTGAATAAAATCTTAAAGTAATGTGTCCTGTTTCCCGCCTTTCCCTTTTTTCTCCGCCGATTTCACAACGCCGGGTATTACGCTTGGAAGATCGAAACGTATGCCGTCAAGCATTTCCTGAACGGAGATCACCTGAATTTTGGGGAAGTCCCCGGCGTAAAGACTATTCTTATATGTGCCATATTTCTTGGATTCCTTAACCATATTTTCCATTGGATAGAGTGTCAACAGATACCCTGCTACGGCTCCATCCCGCTCCATAGTGCCATTCAAATCCCGAATGACAGTAGGACTAAGGGTTCGGTTTGACTTCACGCTGAACAGCACTTTCGGATATTCTTGTTTGCCCTTTACCATGTCCATCACGAAGGCGATTCCATCTATACCCTCATCCCCGCCTTTTTTCTCGTTAATGACTGCACGATTATTGGTGTACGTGAGCACAAACCATTTTTCGAATTCCTTTCGAGTTTTGTCCTCTTTTTTCTCTGCCAATGCAATGGCAGAATTGAAATCTTTGGGAACTCCATTTAGTTCGATATTTTCAAGAACTTTATTTCCGAATGTATCTTCTAACCGTTTCAGGATAAGCGAAATGCTTTGGTATGTAATATCAATTCCTATCCAATTCCGGTGCAATCGTTCCGCGACGGCAACCGTCGTTCCACAGCCGCAATACGCATCGAGCACGGTGTCACCGGGGTTGCTGCTCGCTTTGATAATCTTTTCTAAAAGTTCCTCCGGCTTCTGAGTAGGATAACCGAGGCGTTCTTTTGCCATCCCGTTAATTGTAGGAATATACCATACGTCGGAAGGTAATGCGAATTCTTTACTTCCCGTCTTATTTTTACTCTCAATTAACGCTCCGGCGTACTGCAAACGATTCCTGCTTGATTCGCCTAACGTGCGCGGTTCGAGCACTTCGTAAGCGTTGAAAACATACTCATTGGTTTTTGCATAGCAAAAAATCACATCATGCTTTTTATTCCATCTTTTATCAGTGCGAACTCCCCAAGAGTAAGTCCAAATTATTTCAGTGATGAACTGACCTTTCCTTCCCGCGCAAAAGACAGCATCTATCAGTAACTTCAAATAATGCGAGGCCGTAGGATCGCAGTGAAGATAAAAACAGCCCGTTAATTTCAGGACGCGGTAAATTTCGGCAATGCGAAGAGTCATGCTAATGAGATAAGAAAGCAGGGAACCCTTACCAAGAACTTTTTCAAAACCAAGAATAAGTTCGATACTCTGCGCGGTAAAAACTCCGCCGTAATTCGAAATGATTTCTTCGAAGCCATGCTCCGCCGCTTCATCCCAAGTCCACGTATCTAAAAACACTTGGGCTTGGGCGGTATCTTCCGCGCCGATGTTATTGTAAATTTGATTATAGTTCCGCTTCGAATTGAATGGCGGGTCTATGTAGCATAGGTCAACCGATTCATCTTTTATGTATTTTCGGAGAACATCTAAATTATCGCCGTAATAGAGTTTGTTCATGGGATAATGATAATATGAGTTTGCAGGGCTTTTTCTAATTGCTCGATGGTCTCAATCGTTGGATTGATCGTACCGTGCAGGATTCGACTAAGGTATGACTTGCTCATTCCGGCTGAATCGGCTAATTCTTGCTGCTTTAGCCCCTTTTCGGTCAAAATGACCTTAATTCGGGCTGCTATCTGGGTTCTGAGGTTGTTTTCCATAGAAAATAAAACGAAAATAAATGGGAAAAGTTGCGAATTATGGAAACTTCTCACCGGGATATTCGTTTACTTATATGAAAACAAACCTACTAAACGATAATGACACCACTCAAAACCCCGAAATCATTGCAAGAAGCCATCCTGTATTATTCCAGCGAAGCCGTTTGCGTGGAATTCCTCTCAACCCTTTTGTGGGGTGAGGGTGAGCGTTGCTGTTTGAAGTGTGGCTCGACTGCCATTTACGGAATGCGTACCCGTCCCGTTTTCAAGTGCCGCGATTGCAAGAAGCAGTTCTCGCTCAAATCCAATACGGTTATGCAAAATTCACCGTTGCCGATTACGAAATGGGTTCCCGCTCTTTGGATGGTAATTAATTGCAAAAATGGCATTAGTTCCTATGAAATGGGACGCGCCCTGAACGTGACACAAAAAACAGCGTGGCACATGAATCATAGAATCCGCGAAGCGATTGCCAAAAACGGCGGCGAGAAACTTTCGGGTTCCGTTGAAATAGATGAAACGTATATCGGTGGTATCGAAAAGAACCGTCACACAAATGCAAAAAGAGATTTAGCTGGTGGCAATGGCAAAACAATCGTTTTCGGTGCTGTTGAGCGCGGCGGTAAGGTTCAGGCGAGAGTGATTAACGACACCCATGCAAGGACACTCCAAAACCAAGTTCTTGCAACAGTGAAGATTGGCTCAACCGTGTACAGCGATAGTGAGGCTTCGTACAACGCACTTGGTATCGTTTACGATCACTCCTCTGTCAATCACAAAATCGGTCAGTATGCGAAAGGCAAAGTGCATTCTAATACCATCGAAAACTATTGGTCGTTAGTGAAACGCGCTTTGAAGGGCACTTACATTCATGTCGAACCGTTTCACTTAGATCGTTACCTTGATGAACAGGGTTTCCGATACGATAACCGAAAGGATAATGATTCCGGCAGATTCATCAAAGCGGCCTCTATGATTTTCGGAAAGAGTCTTACCTACGCCGAATTAACGGGAACAAAATAATAATGGGGAAGCAGAAAGACTCGAAAGAAACCGGGAACTCAGAGAACGGCGAAAGCGAGAAATCAGAAGAATACGTGAGATTCGAAAACGCCGCGAAGATCGTATTTCGACACACACCGAAAGTGGAAAAGAGTCCGGCTCCGAAAGACCCGGACGAGAAACGGAAGGACAGTTAGAATTATTCTGATTTAAGGAACGAGAGCACCTACTACGTGCTGTTAAAGACACCATGCAGGGAGCCGTAGCAATAGCGAATTTCTTCATAAGCAAGTCTAAAGAGCCGGATGGAGGTGAAATAACCCCCATGAAGCTCCTAAAACTTGTTTATATCGCGCACGGCTGGCATTTGGGCCTTTATGATGAACCGCTAATCAGCGAAGCTGTTGAGGCGTGGAAATTAGGGCCAGTAGTACGAAGCGTTTATAGGGCATTTCGAGATTACGGTTCTGGTGAGGTTACTGAACCCTGCGGGAGCAGAACGCCAGACCCCGCGCTATACGACTTCCTAAATCGAATTTGGGATGTTTACAAGAATTATAGCGGCCTTGCCCTTTCTGCTTTGACCCACCAAAAGGACACTCCGTGGGAAATTGTTACAAGGGAATACAAAGGCAAAAATCTTCCGCTCGGATTAATCATCCCTACACCGATCATTCGCAGTTATTACAAGGGGATGTCTGAGAATGCCGGAGCTTGAACGAATACACGAACGTCCGGCTCCGAATGATGAATCTCTTGCCAAAAGAGAAGAAAAATCTCTCTTTGAGAGAGAGGAACGTGAAAAGCGTCACTTACACTTTGCATTTATCGGAGCAATCTGGCTGGCTATTTCTCTGCTTGGGGCAATGGCCATTACCCTCGTTTGTAACTGGATTTTACCGGATTCATGCCATTGGTTAAAGGACTCAGAAACCGAAAACCTACGCTTAGTTCTTGGAAGCGCACTTGGCGGCGGGGTTCTCACGAAATTGATTGAGCGAAAACTTAAAGGCAAATAAATCTCTGGTGAGCTTAGTATATGATTGCCATATTAGGTGGGACTTAGATGGGCACCCATGTCAATTACGAATTACGAATGACAAATTACGAATGTGGGACGAGGAATCGCATTAGTTTTCACTATGAAATTAATGAAAAGTCGAATGAGTATTAACCGAGCACACACAACGGGCACCCATTCGACACGCTCAGGGCAGGCTCTTTGGGGAAAGTATGAATTATGAAGTATGAATTATGAAATGGGGAGAGGGTCATTTGTTTTCAATTATTTTCAGGAATCGCTTGACTTCCGTAGATTTTGTTCGTATATTGGGAGTGAAAGTATGGGCACCTATATCAATAACGAATGTCGGGAAGGAGGAAGGAAGAATGATGAGCATTGCATAAGTTCATGAAAAAGATTATGAATATTAAACGTATATGTGAAGAAAAGTAGTTTTCAAGAAGACACAATGGCGAAATTAGATCGGAAACGGCACAGTTCATGAAACACAAATGCGTTTTTCTCGCAATGATGGTAAAAAGGTCAATTTTTGGGCACCCCGCCGCGGCGGGCTTTGAAAAAAATAGAGAGAGAATTAAATCTTACTTTCCCGGTTTCAACGGCAACCGGCGCTTTATCGAACCAAGTGGGGACTTGCGCTGTTAGCGGCGTCTCAATTACAGAATCTATGCCAAAAATGAAGACGAAATCGGGCGCCAAAAAGCGCTTCAAGGTGACCGCGAACGGCAAGGTCAAGGGCCGTCACTCGTTCACGAGCCACATCCTGGAGAAGAAGTCCCCGAAGCGCAAGCGCAGGCTCGGCGAGCCCGCTTCCATCTCCAAGCATGATTACAAGCAGATCAAGGCGTTGCTGGGGTCCAAGCGCTCATGAGCCGCGTCAAGCGCTCAGTCCACGCCCGTAAGAAGCGTCGCGCGACGCTGAAGCTCGCCAAGGGTTACCGGGGCGACGCCAGTCGGCATTACAAGACCGCCAAGGAGGCGGTGCTCAAGGCCGACCAGTACCGGTATCGGGACCGCCGCAACCGCAAGCGCGACTTCC
>PLYO01000016.1:7314-8777 GCA_003151825.1 Ignavibacteriota bacterium | reverse complement strand
AACTGTAGGTCAACCCGCGAGCAAGCCATGCCCGAGGATGGATTGATCGGGAGATTAATTCCTAAAACATCGAACGGCGTTTCGTCTTCCTGATTCACGTCCTGCTCGCCGTTCGGCCACCACCAAAAAGTCTTACCCGCGTCGTCCTGAAACTGCGACTTTATCAAACCTACCCCGTCCGAATCGCCGTCCGAACCTTGAAGCTGTAGGTAAGTTAAGTTGTCCCGAATATGCCGATCGCGCAAGTCCGAGAACTTCGTGGGCAGCACTGTTCCCGTTCGGTGTCCTACATAATATAGAAAGAACAGATTCAAGTTCACCGTTTTGTACAATGCTACTCCCGCATTCGAGGCCAGCTTGTAGGACGAAGTTCCGAACACCATTCGAATGCAGGGCAGGCTTGCCTCGGGCAGCTTACCGTCTATCGCGTCCGCGAGAATTGCATCGATCCCAACTCTGCAGGACACGTTCAGCCTTGACTTAATACCTTGAGCACCGTCGAGTTGAACGCGAATAATCTCCACCGCTTCCGAAGCAGGGGAGATACTCAGGTTGCTCGCGTCTAACTCAGGCATAGAATCGTTTCAATAACAACCGCTCCACGTTACCCGCACTCATCGGGGCTACATCGAACGATATTCGTTTCTTCTCCAAACCTTCCGCGATCTTCGCGTGCGCGGAATCCACACTGATAAAAAAGTCTCTCATCTTCACACTCGCTAAAAACGCTCCGGTCAATCTCTTGTTCGCAACCGGCTGGCCACCGTGCGCCAGTTTCCACTTTTTATATACCGCCGTCAACGCTGGCCACTTCGATCCGTCCGGGTTGACACCGGACTCGGCGAATTCCCGAATTTGCCGAATGAGTTCACCCGCCGCAATATCGGGAACCTCTTCCTCGAATCGCTCCAGACTTCGAATAAATGCCTCGATCTCCCGAGTGTCGAAAGTAAGCACATCATTTCAAATATGTTCTGCGATAAAATCTGCGAAGGCCCCAGAAGCTGCCCGCCGCGTAGTCTTTATTCCACAAGCCAGCAAAAATTTGGTATGGCGTCATTGCTTTGTAAAATAAAATCTANNATGCTAAGATCGACTCCAAGCCCTATCCATTGTCCGTAGCCTGAATTTACTATTAGCTGCACCACATCGCCCGAATCGCCGTAATAGGTAACGCTAACGATAGAGTCCCACGCCCCGGCATCGTTGCTCACGGTCGTGTCGTACGTATTGTTTGGTAAATTTATAGTTGTGAACGTATCGCGTACCCCATTCAGGAATCCGTCAATAATCGCCCGCTCCGTATCGGCATTCGTTCCGGCGCTATCATACAATGCTACACTTACTCCATGCGGCTGCACGAGGAATATAGTGTCTATAACTCCGCTTGGATCGGCTGGCACAAGATCAGTAATCGGCGTACTCGTCGGCAAGATCGTATCGTATGTTATCTCTCCCCAAAG
>PLYO01000016.1:5017-7265 GCA_003151825.1 Ignavibacteriota bacterium | reverse complement strand
TTAACTCCTTGAATACCTTGCGGCCCGGTGTCACCCTTCGGCCCTACTGGACCGACGGACCAGGTGGCATCATCTCGCAAGAAATAACCCGAGCTGTTCGCAGGCACTATCTTAAATGCGCCCGTCCTATCTCCCAACGGATCGCTCCACGTCACTTGCTTATACCCGCCGTTGAATAGTATGGCATTGGCAATCTGGATCCCCGAGATGGTCCCATGCTGCCCCAGCACATACCACGCGGAGTCAATCCCGCGATCGGACATTCGAAGAGTGGAGAAATGCGGAGCGATTCCGGTCCCCTGAGTATAGGGAGTGTACTGAATACTCTTTTGCCCGAATGCGACGGAGCTAAAAAGCAGGAAGAATAAAATTTTGTACTTCATGTTACACAAGGGAAATGTTTACAGAATCGGTCGTTTGATCGAAGTCGAAAATCCTTCTTGCGCCTTGATACCCGGAAACGAGCAGAAGCGGCATTAGGTCGTTCAGTCTTTGCTCCGCTCGTTTCTTAGCCAGAGACTCCGGCTGGTTTCCGAACTGCTCGAAGAACATAGAGTCCTTTACCAAATTACGCCATGATGCGTCTTGAATCATGTTCCAAGCCGCATAGTCCCGAATCGCTTTCCTTAGTTTTTCCGGGTTCCACAAATTATCGAGAACGATGAGCGAGCGATTAACGACGGGATAGAATATCGTATCGACCGGCGCTGTAGGAGGAGTGAACCACCACCACCACGAACGGCTTACGAACTTCATGTGATTGCTTACCTTAAGCAGGAGCGCATCATAAACATCACTCGTAGCGATCTTAATCCTCTTTTCAAGCACTACATTTAGCGAGTAATTCTGAACCGACGTTTGCCCGGTCCCCGCCGTCGTTATTGTTATCGCGTCTCCGCCGATAACCGATGCGACTTTGAATGCGGAGTCTGTTGCAAGGTCTCGCGCGTAGTAGCTCACACCGGCCACGAGCGGCGCGGGAAGTGTTCCGCTCGTACTGAATTGAACTGTTGCCCAATCAGTGAGATTGTGCGGAATGCCAGAAGTGAACACACTACTCGCGACCGTCACACCGATCGGCGTGTCGGGCGCTGCCGTTAATTGAATCAGTGATTCCGGTGTAGTGAAGAAGTCCCGGAGTTCCGACACATCGAGCAACGGAAGCGAGGATAGTTGGTCCCATGTCAATGGCGGAAACTCCGACACACTTATTTGCCCGACACCCGTACCCGTCAGAGTGATCGCCGGACCCGCCACCGTTGCCGATAGCTGAAACTGATTCCCAGTAAGACCAATAACATAATAAAATACCCGCGTCTGATTCGTGTCGAAATCGACAAGCGGCGCGGGTACTTGATTAGGTATTCGGGAATCGACCATCACCTGCTGGCCGTCCGCGAATGGGAATCTCCCACTCGCAGTGAAGGTCGAACCCGAAATCGAAACGGGAATAATCATCTACCACTTGCGGAGAACTACGCTTTGAGTGTACGAACGAGTCTTGGCCGGGAAGTACCCGCCGCCCGTTATCACATTGCGAATGCGTATCTGCGTAGCTTCCTGCAACAGGTCCGCGATCCGTCCGTTATCTCGGAGTATAAGCGTAGAGTTCTGCCCCTTGCCCGAAGCTTCGGGAATATGCAATGCGGGATTGCCGAGTTGCAGCGCACCGCTTGCGACGGAGATAAACCACGTCCCATTCAACAGCACATCGACATAGACAGTCATTTGCAGGGAGTCTGTGCCAGCGGACGTAGTGAGTACCGAGATGTTCGGGTATCCACCCGTAGTGACGGTTGCACTCGTATCCGTCCGGCTCGTAGTTGAGTCGACGAACTGAGTGACGAACGTGTTTCGATAGGTGGTCTGCGCGAATGCCGGGAGTGCAAGTGCCACCAGCATCACGGCAAAAATAAAGCTCTTTAGTGTTTTCATTTTTTTGTTAGTGGCAATGCAATAGTCCCTACATACTCTGCGTCTTTACGAGATCGCATCGCGTCCAAATGCGCGCGGTCGACATCGTACTCTCGATCCGTGCCCTTTATCCGAAATGTATAAAGGGCCGGTTTGTGAATTGGGGGAGCCTGAACTTCGGCTTCTTTTGCCATTATTCTGCCTCCTCCGGTTCATCGTTCGGATCGGCTTCGTCCTCAGGCGTTTCGGCGTCATCGTCCTCGCCCGCCATCTCAGAGAGCATGGACAAGAGGCCGTCTACATCATCCTCGGACATTTCGAGGTCCGTAGCAGC
>PLYO01000016.1:2892-4992 GCA_003151825.1 Ignavibacteriota bacterium | reverse complement strand
GCATCGCCACGGTTAAACGTACCGAGTGCCATGTGGCCCTCGAACGGAACCCTGCTGCCGAATACGGTCAACGCTTTTACGCCGGTTCCAAAGCCAGACTGAATCCGTACCGTCTCAACTGTTTCCAGATGAGAGGCAAACGTGATCGCGGACGAAGGCGAACCCACCATGATTCGGTAGTTCGTATTGTTGGTATTCGGAACTAAGTTCGAAACCCAAATCCCCGAGAACCCTGAAATCATTTGTTTCGGAATCGGGAGCTTGTACCCGCTCTCGTACTTGCCCTCGAGCGCATCGTCTCCGATCGGTGTGAACCGAACACCAAGTTCCTGCAGTAGGAAGTTGCCCATCCATGCGGGTACAACGGCATTCACTCCGCTAAGATCGGCGTTGTTAGCTACGAGCATCTCGTACATGTTCGCCAGCGCGACCGTAGGCAGTATGTTGCCCGCCGTAGCATTGAACCCTACGACTATCGGACCAGTACCGGACTGCCCGCCCGCTCCGCCCCACGCTCCAGCACCCGAAGCACCGTAGATGTTAGAAACGATCTGGGTGAACTCAGTTGCGAGATAATCATCGTACATTCTCGAAATCTGATAGGCCAGCTTCATTGATCCTTCCTCAACCAAGTTCGCCTCGGTCGTGGTCTGGTCGGGGTCCGGCACTACGAAATTCGAATACTTTACTTGGTCGACGTTTATCGTTTGCTCGGTCTCGGTCAGTGCATTCCACCAAGTGCTTTCGAGTCCGATGCCGTTGTAGTCGCCGTATGTAAGCTCGCCGAAGGAGCGAATTTTAAGGGACGCTTTGCCCTTCACATCGCCTTCATAGTGATTGTTGGTGAGCGCCTCTTTATAAACCGTGATCGGCTGCGATAGATACGACTCAACCCGGCGCGACCAGTTCTGTTCGTTGATTAAAAAAGACCAAGCCATAACTGCTCCTCTTTAAAAGTGTGAAAATTCATCATGTCAATCAGCATGGCAGGTATCACACCCACAGGTCGCTCGGAATCACTCTCTGCGACAAGCCGCGTCACGCGGGGAAGCCGTTCAGTTGTACTTAGTGAAGCGCAGATCGCTTCTTTGAGTTCCGCTTTCGAGAATAAACTTTTATACCCTTCGCCCGAGCGAGTCTTTTAATCTCCGCACTCGGGCATCGATGCGTTACCAATGTAGGGTTCGACTTCTCATCGAGATCGTATTTTACCTGCACGCCGTTCTTCGAAGGAGCGAAGCAAACGAGCACCCCGCACTCTCGGCATGTGGCCGGAACAGCCTTGTCGAGTAATCGCTGGAGCATATTCACGCCAGCACCATGCCCTCGGCATCCACTTTGATTGTTCCCTTTTTAATGCCATCCATGAATTCGTTGTACGCCTTTGGATCGGCTTTCTCCGCTTCTTTGAGCGAGCCGATCTTCGTGCCGGCCAGCTTGGGCGGGGCCGCCCCACCCTCGCCAGTGTAGTTGCTTACCAACAGCTTCAGGTGCTTAATATCCATATCACGAGCATCCCGGTGCATCTCCTTCGGAAGCTTCGCAATCATAATCTCTTTCTCCTTATGCGAGTACTCATTCCACCGCTTCGCTGCCGGTTCGTACTCGGCGACCCTTCCGTTCGCCTCATCGAGAGCGGCCTGCAGCTCCACCAAGCGAGCATCTTTCTCCGCCTCGGATTTCAATTTCTCTCGAAGCTGTTGCCGGGATTTGATCGCCTCCTCCCGCGCCCTCTTTACACGACCGTCCGGCGTGTCAACGACCGCAGGTTTACCTACAACGGTATGCTTGCGGGATACGATTGCTTGGGCGAACTTGCGCCGTAAACCAGAAACATCTTTGGGGATTTTCATTCTAACTCTTAATAGATTCAGTCACTGCAATAGGGCCAAGAAACGAAAAATCGCTCTTGTTCTTTTTCATCTCCACGAGAGCCTCTTGGTCAGTTACGCCTCTCAACGTCTTGGAATACTTTCGATAGAAAGCAGATGGGGTCGTGAGTCCGCTCTGTGCCGCCATTAAATCGTATTCTAATTCCGAGGCTTTGTCAGTAAATTCTTGGGGTTCGGCGTATTGAATCTCGAATGTATCGGCTACGAG
>PLYO01000016.1:0-2846 GCA_003151825.1 Ignavibacteriota bacterium | reverse complement strand
TGGTTGCGCTCGAACGTAGCAATAAGCGATTTACGGAAGTTCTCTAACTCTTCAAACTTTCCATCCGGTGAAACGAATTTGAAATCAGGATTGCTGCCCGGTTCTCCACCCCTGTTATTTAGCGGGAGCATTTTACCAGGACCAATACGCACATCGTTCTTTTCCATTTGGCCACCGGCGTTCAGGAGTACGGCGACCGAGAACCCCTGATAGAATCCGATGCGAAGCGCGAACAATCGGATGAGATTCGTTATCGCATTTAGGTCCGCCGCCTCCGTAATTCCCGCGCCATACAAATCATTTGAAGGAGTGAGTTTTAATAGCACGCCGGGAAACATCCCGTATTTGTTCTCTTCGCATTGAGCGACCTGGATTTTACCACCGCTATTGCGGACCTCGTGCGTTGTGTCGTTCCACACGTCGTAAACGATCTCGCCGACCTGACCAGTACCAACTGATATTTCACCGTCCGCTCGCGCCCACCTCGGTACGCCGGGCACTCCGGTCCTACGCGCAACCCATATCCCATTCTCTTCTATTCGGAAATATTCAGGCGTGAGCACAAGAAACTTGTGTTCCTCCTCGCTCCACAAGATCAGAACGGAGTTGGTGAACAGCGCGGCGCGATACGCTTGATCCATCACTTCGTTTATATTCAGCTCCTCGTACATATCCTCGAAGGCGCTGTCTAACCCGTCGTTCTCGGTCGATGTAAATGTTCGCTCGGGTGCGTCTTTATATGCAACACAAATGAGATTGGCAAGGCGAGGTGAAATGGTGTCGATCGGGATGAGTGGATAGAGATTGTCGATCTCCATCTCTTTAGCATCGCGCTGCGATATAATTCCACGGGCCATGCCGAGCACCGCACGCCGGCGATCGCGGATGTCGTCCTGAGTACCTTCCAGCCAAATAGTCTGAGCGCGAAAAAACCGCATGTTCCGCACTTCCCATACCCACTGAGGGATCTGACCCCACGTAACAGCGAGTTCAACACCAACAGACTCATACCAATCCATCGGACCTTGAAGCCAGATGGGTACTTTGGGATTGCCGAATAGCTGGAGTCGCTTCATACCGTGTGAGTCATGTTATACATTTCGGCGAATTCAGAAAGGCATAGGGAGGTGCACGCTGCCCGCTTCTCTCTCAACGCCTGCCGCAACAGATTCCGTCGTGCGGTATCCGTTGGGTGCTTGTCCCTTCGTTTGTTCTTTTTCATCGGGCGAGATTTTAATTCCACTTTACCAGCTGCGAGTCAGATAGGCATACGCAGTCAACCTGGTCGTCCTTGCGTACTTCGTCGCTATCCTCATCTTTGAACATGGCTGCCTCTCGAATAAATTCCGCGTTCCAATCTCCGGGAGCTAACCATACGTTCCCGGCTTCGGCTTGCACGGCCAATCGCTGCGCTCGCTGGTACTTACGACCGCGTTCTGTAATGGCCCAAAAGCCGAATGCACTAATCTCCGCATCTTCGAGAATCGACCGGTTCATGTCAGGCGTGCGGGACTTCCAAAAATAGAATCCCGGCTCGAACTTCTCATCGGCGCGAGCCGTGGCCGCCATCATTCTGTTTCGAATTCCGGGCGACCATTGACCGCGCGTGATGTTGCCGATAATTATTCGCTTGTCTTTCTCTTTGTCTTTAGCATGCCCGACCAGCGCACCGCTCGAATAATCGGAACCCTTCGACTGCCCGCCCGCAGGGTCCCAACCGCGCGCCCAACGGAAGTTCTCCGTTGGCTTCGCTTGTATCTCCTGCCATACATCGAGCGGGAGCATCTTCCACCACTCGGGTTTGAACAGTCCGTCCCCGGAATAGTCCGCGATCTTCATATTGCCGCGCAGCCTTCGCTCTCGCTCCACGAACGGGAGTTGCAAAAGATTCGATAGGCGTTCTGGGTTCAGCTTAAGCGCGATCAGATTATCATATATCGATGCGAAGACGAATGTGAAACTCTTCGGTTGAATCGGCTCCCCGGTATGTGAATCAGTGAACGAGGCAAGTTCTTCCGGCGTGTTCGCCCAGTGTATTTCATTGCCGTCCGGGTCGCGAACAAACCAGCGGACCACACCGCTCCGCGCAGGAATAGGATACCCGGTCGCCTCGTCCCACCACCACTGAATGAACGCCATTAACCAGCTTCCCGGCTTTGGGTTACAACTCGCTCGAATATAGGGGCGAACACCACACGTTGAACGGTTGCGACCGACCATATGCCAGAACTGGTCTTCCTCGAATGCCTCCAACTGGTCGAAGTAAATTCCGGGTATTTGTGATCCGTCCCAAGAGAAGCGATCCGATGAATGCTGCATGTGGCTGAACGTCACCGTTGCACCGGACGGGAATGACAACTGCAATCTGGGACTCTCTCGCTTTGGAATGCCTGCGTAAAGCTTCAACGCCTCGTCCCATAGACCTCCCGCATTCGTTATCTCAGGCATTACGCGCCGGAAGTACACCGCCTCGAAGTCTTTGTTGCCAGTATGCCGGGAGGCATGCATAAGCAGCGCGTAAGTCTTCCCGCCATCGTTAGCGCCGCCTATGACTGCAATGTTAGCCTTTGACCTCAGGAATTGCTCCTGAGGTCCACGCTGAGGTCGTATCTCTCTCACTCATCTTCCTTCGGTAAGTATATCACAACCTGCAATGGCGAGCCGTCCGCGCCGGTGAGTTCCGTTCGGACTTTGTTCGATTCTTCCCAATCGAAATTAAGTTTGAAGTAAGTCTTAGCCTCATTGTGATCGCCACTCGCTCTCGCTCTCATAGCCTGCCGAACATACACATCCTCAGCGAGCAACCTGCTTCGATCCCTTAAGCCCTTCATGTCCAACGATTTAGA
>PLYO01000035.1 GCA_003151825.1 Ignavibacteriota bacterium | reverse complement strand
GAGAAGCTCCAGGAGCGCCTTGCGAAGCTTTCGGGTGGTGTAGCGGTCATCAAGATCGGCGCATCGACGGAAGTAGAGATGAAGGAAAAGAAGGCCCGCGTCGAAGATGCGCTGCACGCCACGCGCGCAGCCGTCGAAGAGGGAATCGTTCCTGGCGGCGGCGTTGCGCTGCTCCGCTCGATGGCCGGACTTTCGAATGGCTTCTCATCGAAGCAGGCGAACGCCGACATCCGTACCGGTATCGAGATCATTCGCCGCTCGCTCGAAGAGCCGTTGCGACAGATCGTCAATAATGCCGGTTTGGAAGGTTCCGTGATCGTCAACCAAGTGAAGGAAGGCAAGAACGATTATGGTTTCAACGCCGCGACCGAGGTCTATGAGAACCTTTTTGCATCCGGCGTCATCGACCCAACAAAGGTTACACGCACCGCGCTGCAAAATGCAGCCTCCGTTGCCAGCTTGCTCCTCTCGACCGAAGCCGTGATCGTCGAGAAGAAGGAAGACAAGCCAGCCATGCCGCCCATGGGCGGCGGCGGGATGGGGGATATGTATTAATGTGATTCGAGGGGCACCATTGGTGCCCCTCGATGTTTTTAAGGTTACATGAAAATCTTCTTTCATCGCCATGCAACTCAGAGATTAAAACTTTATAAAATCGATCGTGAGCATCTGATTAGAAGTTTGATGGCTGTCAATTTAAAGGACTGGCCGGAGAATCAAAAGCGGGTCTTGACCTTCGAAGGAATTCGTAATAAGTTTGGAACTCCAATTCGGCTTGCGGTGATTAAAGAAAGGGACACACTCGTAGTTAAAACGAATTTTCCAATACGGAAAGGAAAACGAAAATGAAAATCTCATACGACAGCCAGGCAGACACCGCTTATATTCAACTTTCGGACGTGGAGCCGGATTTTGCAGAGGAAGGACCGGAAGGTATTACCTTCGACATGACCGAAGATGGCAGGCTTATGGGGATCGAGATCCTCGACGCCTCGAAAAAATTTCCCATCGACACGCTCAACAAATTCGAGCGCGAGATGGAGGTCGAAGAACTCGAAGAAGCATGAACGCCCGCGAGAAAAAGGAAGACAAACCAGCCATGCCACCGATGGGCGGCGGCGGCGGGATGGGGGATATGTATTAATGTGATTACGAGGGCAGCCCGTGAGGGCTGCCCTTGATATTCGGGAAACTATCTGCAATTTCAGATGTTGTTGAAACGACAAATCAATCTTACCACCAATTCAACAGCAGAAAAAATGACACATACGAACTTAACACAACAAGCGATTTCGGAACATCCTGTCAAATCGGCTCCATCTCCGAGCCGAGAATTGCAATTGATTATTTCGAATTGCAGTAATCTCCTGAAAGAACTTGCCAAAGAGCCTCAGGCTTTCGAAAGGATCTTGAATTTTCGGGAATTACGAAAAAAGGCTATGACACAGCTAATATGGGCAGCTTCCATCGAACACTGGATAGGAGAAGTGATTAGAACGACGGACCCTTCTGTGAATCATCACTACGGCCTCTCGGAACTATTGCGGAGCGTGAATTATCTCTATCTATACTTAAATAGAAAATTCTATACATTGATTAACTTGGAGGAAGCCTCGATTCTTGGTATCCACACATGAACTTGAACTAAAGCTCATGCAAAAGCGGTTTGATTAAGGAGACATGAGACATCTTATCATACTTCTCACGCTTATCACTTTAGCACCAGTCGTGCGAGCTCAATCGGGCTCTTATGATTGGATGCAGCAATGGGAGTATGAGCAACAACAAAAGCGAGAGCAAGAGGCACATGATAAGTGGTTATGGGTTCCCACTCATCTGCCAACTTTGCCGCCACAAGAACCTCTTCCACAATTAGAGGAGCCGCCAAATTATCAGATCCAACCGCAGCAAGAGGAGCAGCGACAGGTAGAAACGGAACCGGTATTGCAATCTATGCAAAATCGGTCAAACGCACAACGCCAGCAGTGGAGTAACTCTTTCCAAAGAGGTTTTGAAATGGGGCAGCAAGCTCATTCAAGCGAATACAACACGCAAACCTCCACGAATAGCATTGATTACGACATAGTTCCCAATCAAATTCATCTTGGCCCCTTGACATATGATTTGAAACCTGGTTTCGTTGAAGTGCGACTGGCTGACGGTTCAACCTATACGACTACTTACGCATGTGCCAAGGCATTGGGCTGGACCATCCTCCGGCATGGGCCAAGTATTTCTGAACTTCGGGGATCAGACCTTATACCATCTAACAATGGTGCATTCCTTGGTCTAACATCCGACGAATGGGCATACGCTGCGCTTGGAGCAATTTTTGTTACAATCCTTATCGGTGGAATTGCTTCTGGACAATTCCATTGAAGATTGAGCTATTTCAGCCATCCGTCGATCGGATCGTTGAGCGGCTGGCTTTGAGGTTGCTTGCCCCGTCGGGAACGTTTGAACGGAACGCGCCCCGCGAACAGCACCGGCTTTTCGCCTGCCGGCAAGCTTTGCGGGCGGTGTGGGGAATGTGGGAACTACGTGTAGCACAGGCTTTCAGCCTGTCCTCGGGCTTTCCAGCCCGTGTGGAGATAATTATCGTATTTTTGTAGCATGGGTTTGATAGATCATTATGAAGGTTTCGACTGGGACGAAGGAAATGTCTGGAAGAATTGGGAAAAGCATCACGTCGCTCCCTATGAAACAGAACAAGCCTTGAGAAACGAACCATTTCTGGAGCATGATTCAATTAATTATTTTGGCCCGGAAAAACGTCGAGTCGTTAAAAGCAGAACCGATGCAGGACGTTACCTGTTCATTGTTTATACGGAACGAAAGGGTCGCCTAAGGCCAATATGCACGCGGGACATGAATAAAACCGAAAAGAAGCAATACGATGAGCACAATCAAAGCAATTCCTGAATTCAAGAACGAAGACGAAGAGTTTGAATTCTGGTCCACAGCCGATTCGACGGAATATCTTGATCCCGCAGGATGGCGCAGGGTACCACCTCCGATGATTAAGAAGTCGGAAGATGCGTTTTTCCTGACCATGCCACATGCTTGGACGGAGCAAATTGAACGCCTTTCCCGCGAGCGCAAAAAAGACTTGCAGGAAATGGTTCTTGAACTACTTGCGGCTGGCATGAAGCAACAGCATTTACAACCCGGAGCATGAGGCCGCGCGAGAAGAAGGAAGACAAGCCAGCCATGCCACCGATGGGCTGGCGGCGGGATGGGGGATATGTATTAATGTGATTCGAGGGCAGCCCGCAAGGGCTGCCCTTGGTTTATATAGTAAAAATGGCGACTATCATACGTAATGCCTTATGGCGAGCCTTAATATACGTGGGCCTGGTGCTTTTTATCACCTTGCTGCCACTTGGTCTTACGCTCGCTGCCGGAGGAGCCGTTCAAGTACATTTCGAAGGCACGTATGCCGTTTTATTCGATAATTCGATTACTTTCCTTCCGCTTGCGTTGATTGCCGCCGTATCTATGGACTATTTTTATTCGAGAACATTCGTTCTCACGAAGGAACTTGAGGGCATTCTTATTGTATTTTTTCCGTTTATACTAGTCACATTAATGTATGGTGATTTTTTTATGATCCACAGCTTGAATGCTCCCGGTAATGAACTTGCCGGGGACATTGCAATCATGCAGGTTTGGCTTGCGTGCAGCAGCATCGTTTACGCAACCTGCGTGAAATACATAATGTTTGCAACAGAAGGACAAAAAATATGACACACATTCTTTTATGGGTCGCAATTCCACTGAGTTCCATCGCTATGGCCGGATTCTTTTTTGCCATGGGGAAAATTCTCGGTCGGAAAGATAAAATAACGGAATCCGACCTTGCGCTCTGGCGGAAGCGTGGCTTAGTACCGAAAGGATAAAGCATGAACCCACGCGCGAAGAAGGAAGACAAGCCACCGATGCCACCGATGGGCGGCGGCGGGATGGGGGATATGTATTAATGTGATTACGAGGCAGCCCGTGAGGGCTGCCCTTTTTTACTTCTCATAGAATATGTGGCTAGGACATACAGCTAAAGACGATTACCGAGTGTATCTGCTTGGAGCGGGAGCTTCCTATCATGATACAATGACAAAACGGCTTCCTCTTCCGCTTGCCAATCAATTTTTCGAAGAAAAATACCTCGAAGAGTTTTGGCGATCTAGATCTAATCTCGTCGATTATCCTTTTGAGGATTCGAACCTGCACAAGATTTTAAAACACAGTTTTGGTTTTATTCGGAAAGAGAGAACTGCGGTTAATGTTGAGGACGTATTTTCATTTTTGGAAGTGTATCTTTCGACTTATAATTCCAATACATCCACTCGACATATTTTGGAAGAAGCTAGACGCGAGCTCCTCATCTATCTAATTGATCTTATCCGAATGCTTTCCAAAGATCGAAACGTAGAAGACACTATTCATAATCTTGTTCTAATGTCATTGGGAAAGAATGACTCTGTCTTTACTTTTAACTGGGACGTATTGATCGATTATTCGAAAGAGCTTGACATATATTGGAAAAAGCGGGAACCGGTTTATAAATCAATTCTAAATCCTTATAGTGGGCCATTGGTAAATGAAGAAAAGACTATGGAATGGCACTATAGGGAAGGGGTGAATAAAGGGGATATTGGTTTGATTCTAAGACTTCACGGCGGCGTAGGCCTTGCACATTGTGCCGATCAAAGTTGCCCCGGAAATGCAACTCCTATAGAGTTATACCCAGGAACTCCAGTTGCAGAATTTGACTCATGTAGTTTCTGCGGCTCGGAACTAAAATCTATGATCTTACCCCCTTTTGTTCATAAAACATATCGTTCAAATCGATTCATCAATCTTCAAGCAAGATTAGCAGCAGATAGAATTAAATCGGCTACCGAACTCGTAATCATCGGTTATTCTTTTCCAGAGTCCGATTATGAGGCGATAACGCTTTTAAGACTTTTTCGTCCCAACCCGGACTTGTTTGCAGGTATGTCCGATTTGATCCAGAGAAAACTTATCATTGTCAATCCTGATGCAGAGAATCCAATCTTTCAAGAAAAACTGAGTCGCATTTTTTCCCCGAATACGGAAAAATGGAAATACGATATGATTAATATGAAATTATATTATAGTACGGAAAAATTTCTCAATGAAGATGTTAAACCACGAGTCGATTGGCAACTTAAAGAATATAAAAATGAGAGAGAGATGAATGCTAGAAAAAGCTCAGGCGCAGCAGGAAGAATAACACCTCCAGTGGATTGGTGGGAAAAATAAATTTCTGGGCTTTGCATGTTTTCCGCGAGTAGCTGTTTGATCGAATGAACCCCTTAACTATTGGAGCTAACTACTCTTCTCAATCGCCTTTTTTAGTTCTTTCGATCTTCGACCCACAAAAATTACAATGATAAAGGCAATAATTGATAGAGGATACTCAGCAAAAAAGTCAATTATGCCAAGATCATGGGCTGCTGCACCAAAAGCAAACCATAAAAAAATAAAAGCACATAGCACGAGGAAGTAAATATCAAGCGCATTCTTTGAGAATCTACGTCTGCTTTCGTTTCTCGAAATATAAAGTAGAATGATACCTATACTAAAAAGACCGATTAGAAAATAATTCATAGTTACAAAAATACGATTTTTTTACCCAATGCGCTTCAATTCTATAAATCTTTCGCATACATAAGCCAGCCCTTGCATCGCCGGTGCCGCTTGCCTCGTCGGGAACGTTTGAACGGAACGCGCGCCGCGAACAGCACCGGCTTTTCGCCTGCCGGCAAGCTTTGTGGGCGGTGTGGAGAATGTGGGAACTGCGTGTAGAACAGGCTTTCAGCCTGTCGGCGGGCTTTCCAGCCCGTGTGGAGATAACGCGGACTAAAAGTCCGGGGACAGACTGGAAAGTCTGTTCTACACGGGGCGATGGGATACGTGGGATTTTTTGGGGTTGGGGCTTGTTTCTAAAGATGTAATTATTTGGGCTTCATCATCATGAAATGGCTTCTGCGTTTTGTTCCGCTTTTTGCGCTCGGATGGGCCGGGTGCAGCGCGTCAAATACTCCGGTAGTTAATAATAACATTGTCGATACCACTGGGCCCGCCGCTCCCACGATCTCCAAATTCAGCCCGGATACGGTGTGGACCTTTGGGATTCTTACGATTTACGGCACGCATTTCGGCTTTGGGAGCGATGTATCTGTCGCAATTGATACCACGCAAGTCCAGGTTTCAAGTGCATCCGCTAACGATACTATTATCACTGTTCTTGTGCCCGAGGCTGCTCAGACCGGCCCTATTCGCGTGAACACGATCAATGGAACCACAACCTCGACTAAGCCGGTCGTGGTACAATCTACTTTCCATCCGCACACGATCAATGACTCAGTTACGATCGGCGCATCATTCTCCATTCCGGGAACCGGAATGAACCATTCCCACGGCCAATTGCGTCTCACCGTTGCCGCGGTTCCGTACCCCATCGATTCCATTTTTGCCAATCGAATTGTTTCTCATGTTGTCGCTAACGGTTTCTCCGGTAGCATAACGTTTAACGATTCAAGTGGAGGGTATAATGGTGGAACGCTTATTGTAACTCGCCCGTCCTCATGGAACACGCTCTCCCAGATTTGGGATCACGTGAGCGTGACGGAAACGCATACGCGTACCGGTTATGTAAATGGTCCACAAAATCCTATCGACTCGACCTGGAAAACAACAGCCTTTTATCTGGGGCAGCATGATGTGAATGTATCCGGAGTTCCATTTGCAAGAGAAGCAACAGGTGTGAATTATACGATTGCTGAGCCATACATCCTGATCGAGTGGGATACCATCACGCAGACTGCGGTAGTTGTCTACCAACCGCGTTCCTCTTCCATGACTCCGACGCATACAGTAGACACGCAATGGAATAGCACACCAAACCTGCCAGCACTTCTTCCCGTCGATAACGCTATAGAATTTACATTCCCGAATTTCTACTATCAAATCAATGAGGACTCGACGGATACGCAGGGTCTCGTGAATTGGCAGGAAACAACTACTACCACGTTCGTTTCCGGTTCGTTCGATCTTATTTTGAAGCCGTAACGAGCGCGGTGTTTTCGGTGGCGTCTGGCGGCTATTGTAGCACAGGCTCTTAGCCTGCCGGTGGGCTTTGCAGGCGGTGTGGAGGTGGGGGCGTTTGAACTGGGATTTTTGGGATTCATGGGATCCTTCGACAAGCTCAGGACAAGCTTTTTGGGATGGGGCGAAGTGCTGCGGAGCGAGAGGTAAAATATGCGCGCACAACCAGAATATCGGGAATCGATAGCAGTAATTCACGATGTTGCATTTGCCGATGCGGAAGAACAATCGGAATTTTTTTGGAGAAATGAAACTATCGCCACCGCTCCGGGTTTTAGGGAGATTCACATTACATTTCGCTAACCATGAACTATCCCCGAATCGTTGTTTTCCTCTTTATCACTTCAGTTCTTACTTCCGCTGCATTCGTAAGCTTTACCGGCTGCTCGAAGAACGCGACCTCGCCACCTACCGATACAACGAAAAAAACTGACACTACGAAAACCACTGACACCATCCCGACGATCGGGAGCTCGTTCGTCACCATAGATAACAATTCGGATACCACCTTCGACACCATTGTGGCTACTTCGGTCGTTGATACGGCCCATCACGGCTCTACCGTGAGGCAAATCAACGAAACCAGCATCGGCCCCCCCACTGGTGTCTATGAGTCTTTTCTTGCCAATGGCGATCTGGCGCTCGAAGGCTCCACGGCCGGGTGGGGTAATTCCGGTGTATTTTATGTGCTTCCGTTTGTCTCCCATACGACCGTGATAGATACCTTTCAATATTCGGCGGGCGGCGGTATCCACGATTCCCTCGTCGCAGTCTATCACCCCAACAGCAGCCAGTATTCCCTTAACGGTCATAAATACCCGACCGATAGCGTCACCGTTACGACTTTCCTGCAAGGGGCGAATTCCATCCAGTATTACTATACCTTCGTTCCCTCGCTCGGCCTCATCGCATTCGATAGCACGCAGGGTAGCACTTCCGAATGGCTCATCTCGTATTCTCCAAAGTGATCCGAACGTGTAAAACGATGAATTTGAGAAGAATTCAAGGATTTCTCACATAGAAGCCATAAAACAGGTCAATTTTCAGTACCCTATCGCATTTATTGAATTAATTCTCCGAAAATTTTGGTTCATACCCTTGGAATTTCGTATCTTTGTAGTTAGATAAATGAAGCGTTCTCTTATTATCGTTGTATCCTTAGCATTTTTCGCGATGCTCGGCTTCGATTATGCCGGGGGTATCGACTCGTTCACCGCGCAGCCGGACGGCAATGGCATCACGCTCGAATGGCACTCGGAGATCGAGACCGGCGTCGCGCATTATACCATCCAGCGCGCCGATATTGTGAGCACGAGCGATTATCAGGATGTCGGGACCGTCACGCCAACGGGTAATTACTCCTATTACAAGTTTCTCGACTCACACGTCAGCTCGGCGCCGCTCGCCGGGCAAAGCAGCAAAGTTCAGCCGCAAGCCGACGCCTATAAGTACCGCTTAGAAATCGATCTCGCTTCCGGCGACATCAGCTATTCGCAGACGGTCAGCGTAACCAAACCCTCCAGCGGTGTCCGCCGCACATGGGGGATGATTAAAGAGATGTTTCATTAATCCCATGTGGAGGTAGAGGCTCCATTTGAAAAATTAATCCCGAATGCTTTCCTGTCATTCCCGCGAACGCGGGAATCCAGGTTTTAAGAGTGCGAAACCGTGAGGTCTGGATTCCCGCTTTCGCGGGAATGACAGGCAATGAAAATTGGGTAACGTTATACTCATAGGCTGTATCTGAAAAATAAGCCGGCATCCCAATGGAACGGGTGCATTGCCCGCGAAGTTTATCTGGTAGGGAAATAATCCGTACCGGAACATGAAATTCATTCTCGTTACCCTTCTTTTGCTCCTCGCCGCGATGGCGGGAAACCTTCGCGCGGGCGGACCGCCCAAGATCGAGCATAAATTAGGCGGGGACTCGACCATCTTTGCCATGACGCTCGGCCCCGCGCAGCACCCCAAAACGGGCGGCACGTTTCAAGTTACCATTCACGTAACGCCCGGGCAGGACTGGCATGTTTATAGCACGAAGATGTCCACCGACGGCGGATTGGTTCCGTTGACGCTCATGATTCCGCCGGAACTTTCTGATTTTTTCGAGGTTGAAAAGGTCGAAGAGAACGGCGAGGTGAAGACGGCGTACGATTCCAACTTCGACGCCGTGACGATGGCGCACTTCACGCCCTTCGATGTCACCGCAACCATCAAAGTCAAGAAAAAACCCGTGAACGATACGCCGTTTTATCTATGGGTGCATTTCCAAACTTGCAACGAAACGATGTGCATGCCGCCCCGCACCTTCGAAGTGCCGATGACCTTCCTCGGTCAGGCCCCGATTAAACTTCAGATCGCCGCAGTCATGAAGCGGCATCCACTCGAATTAGCCAGCATTTATAAACCCGAATGATGCACCGAATTAGACATATCGTGCTTTGCGTTGCGCTCCTGCAAATAGGGGCGTCGGAAGGTTATGCAAAACCGCCAAAGTTAGCTACGAAGCTTTACCGAGATTCTACCATTTTCACTGCAAAGCTCTTGAAAGGACATCCGAAGAAAGCAGGCGATACCTTCAAAGTAAAGATCCATGTGAACGTTCATTCACCCTGGCACGTGAGGAGCTCGAAGATGGTAGATGATTACGCCATGGTTCCGCTTAAGGTTACTATGCCGGATTCGCTTACTAAATATTTTGAGATAACAGAACTCAACGAGTTAACGGAGCCTACCGTTAGATTCGACTCCAATTTTCAATTGCTCACCAAAGCTAATTATGAACCGTTCGATTTGATCGCAACCGTGAAAGTGAAGCACAAGCTTAGCGCCTCGGTTCCGTTTTATCTTTACGTAAGGTACCAGGCGGTCAATCCGACGCAGTGCATGCCTCCAATGACGTACGAAGTGCCGATGACGTTCTTAGGTCAGCAGCCCATCAAGCTTCGGGTTGCCGATGCGATGAAACCAAGCCAATTTCGATTAGCAACCCTCAACGAACCCGAATGACGATCCGGACAAGACATATCGCGTTAGGTGTGGTATTGCTCCTCGCGGGAGCGGGGGTATCCCATGCCAAAATTCCCCGTCTCGAAAAGAATTTAGGGATTGATTCGACGATCTTTAAACTTAAACCTGAGCCTGGCCCAATTACAGCTGGAAAAACATTTAAAGTTAGGATTCATGTTAACGTCCCTCCTCATTGGCATGTCTATAGTTCGACGATGTCGCCGGAAGGTGGACCCGTACCCTTGACGATACAGATCCCCGACTCAATTGCCCGCTTCTTTGAGATTGAAAATCTTTCTGAAACCGGGAAGATAAAAGTAGAATACGACTCGAATTTTCAAAGTGTGACGAAGGCACATTATGAGCCGTTCGATGTCATTGCAACCATCAAGGTAAAAATAAATTCGACCGCTGAGGTGCCATTCTATGTCTACCTTGATTACATGACATGCAATGAGACACAGTGCATTCCACATCGATGGTTTGATGTGCCCATGTCTGTCCGCGGCGAGAAACCGCTCATGCTAAAAATCGCCTACGGCACGCCGGACACAACGAGCGCTCCGATGGGATTGGCAACGGATACACTGAGCCGGTTCGCGCTCAAAAAAGATTCGACGGCGAGCATGTCCACCTCTACGGGCGGTGCGCCGAGCCAGCCGCCATCGGGCGGAGCGCCGGTCGTGGCGGCAGCGAGCAGTGATGTTACGACGATCGCGAAGGATTCGATCTGGCAGTTTATTCTCGCCGCCGCAGGCTTCGGATTGCTCGCGCTGCTTACGCCGTGCGTGTTTCCGATGGTTCCGATTACCGTCAGCTTTTTCACAAAGCGCAATGCCGGCTCGAGAAAAGAAGCGGCGAAAGATGCGTTCTTGTATGCAGGCGGGATCGTGGTAACTTTTGTATTGCTCGGTTTCATGCTTTCGCTTATCGCGGGACCGGCGGGCATCAATCAATTCGCGGCAAATCCGTGGGCGAATCTTATCATTGCCGCAATCTTCATCGCGTTTGCGCTCAATTTGTTTGGGCTGTTCGAAATTGGCGTGCCATCCTCAGTTCTTTCGAAGCTCAATGCCACTGCGCAGCATTCGAAAAACCGGACGTTCTCTGTCGTGCTGATGGGCTTTGTGTTTTCGCTGACGAGCTTTACCTGCACAGTTCCGTTCGTGGGGACCCTGATGGTCGCGTTTTCGCGCGGCTCGTGGTTCGTGCCGCTGATCGGGATGGTCGTATTCGCCAGCATTTTCGCGGCTCCGTTTTTCCTGCTCGCGCTTTTTCCGAATGCGATGAAGTCGCTGCCGCGCTCGGGAACATGGATGAATAATGTAAAAGTGGTGATGGGCTTTCTCGAAATCGCGGCGGCGTTGAAATTTTTCTCGAATGTCGATCTCATTTGGTCATGGCATTTCTTCTCGCGCGATCTCGTGCTTGCGACGTGGATCGCGATCGCGATCATCACGACGTTCTACCTCTTAGGACGCTTTCAGCTTTCGCACGACACGCCTGTCGAGCAGATCGGCGGTCTCCGCGTGCTGATTGCCGTGGCGTTTCTTTCCGTTGGGATTTATTTATACACGGGGTTTAACGGCCATCCGCTCGGCCAGCTCGATGGATTTCTTCCGCCATCGGATGCCGGTGAGTCCACGCAATCGGCTTCGATGATAAACACGTCGCCAGCTGGTACGCCAGCAGTGCAAATTTCGCTGCAATGGATACCCTCATATCCCAGCGCGCTCGCGGAAGCCAAGCGCACCGGACGCAATATCTTCATCGACTTCACCGGCTACACTTGCACCAATTGCCGCGCGATGGAAGCGACCGTTTTTAGCCGTCAGGACGTGAAGCAGATTTTTCAGAAATTCGTGCTGGCGCGGCTTTACACCGACAACGGCACTTCGCTCAACGATTCGAACCGCGATTTGGAAGAAAACCGCTTCAATACGATCGCGCTGCCCTTTTATGTGATCGTCTCGCCGGACGATAAGCCGCTCGGAACCTTCCCCGGCTTCACCCGCGACGCCGAAGGCTTCAAGAGCTTCCTGAATCTCCGGAAAGAGTCCGGCGGGCCCTCGGTGGCGATGGTGGGGAGATGAAACCCTAATACAAATCCAGCCCCCAGGGTTCCGTTTCACTCCACCCTGGGCTATTTACCAAAGAAGGAATTTATTTTGATATTATGGCACATTCATACACGGGAATTTATTATCATCTTATTTTTCGGACAAAATCGAAAGATAATTTAATTCCCAAAGGACTTTTCGAAGAATTATTCGCGTATATGGGAGGCGTTATCCGAAATATGGCGGCATTCTTCACGAAGCAGGAGGTATGCCGGATCATGTGCATTTACTTTTGACGATCAGCCGCAATATTTCCATTGCTGACGCAGTACGTGCGATTAAAGCCCGCTCTTCGTTCTGGATGACGAAGCAGGGAGTAAAAGATTTCAGCTGGCAAAACGGCTACGCAATTTTCAGCGTGAGTTCGAGCGTAGCCCCAAAAGTGCGAAAATATATTCAAAACCAGGAAGAACATCATCGTAAACAGAACGCCGACGAAGAAATTACCACGTTTTACGATCGACATGGTGTTCCAATCGAGGTCCGTGAATAGTAATTCCCCAATCGGTAAATAGCCCAGGGTGAAGTGAAACGGAACCCTGGGACGGTGGATGTGGAACCCCTCGGAAATGAGGAAATGGAACCCTGTTGATTATTGAACGTTGAAAACCTACCAAAGTACTCGTGCCTACCATTTCACATACCGCCGAATCTCCTATCCTCGAAAGCCGCTTCACTGCGCGGCTCCGAACGGCGCAGGCTCACCCGATTTTAACAGATGGCTCGATGGAGGCCACGCTGCATGCGGATGGCTTTACCGATCCACTCATCGAATATTATAACCTCACGCATCCGATAGCCGTAGAGCACGCGCACCGCCGCTTTGCCGAAGCCGGCGCAGAACTGCTCATGACGAACACCGAGCACGCAAACCCACTCACGCTGGCCCGGCATCATATCGCGGAAAAAACGTACGAGATCAACCGGAAAGGCGTGTGGCTTGCTCGCGCGGTAGCCAGCGATTTTGGGTCGCTCGTGGCTGCCGTGGTTGGGCCGGTCGGGAAGTTTCTCGCGCCGATTGGTCAACTGAGCCTCGCGGACGTTCGCCGAGCGTTTCGAGAACAAATTCAAGCGCTCGCCGATGGCGGCCCGGATGCAATCATTCTCAAAAGCTTTATCGATCTCACCGAGCTTGAAATTGCAATCGAGGAAGCGCAATCGGTTGCGCCGGAGTTGCCCATCATCGCGCAGAAAACATTCCCGGAAGACGGCGCTCTGCTTGCAACCGATTTCGCACGCAACGTTGCCGAGCGCCTCATCGCGCATCGCGTGGCCGTTATTGGAACCAATGGGACGGTCGGGCCGAACAGGATGCTGAGTATTATCGAAGCGTTTGCCGTTCCCGGCATTCCGATCAGCGCGCAGCCGGATATTGGCATTCCCACGCTCGTCGATGGGCGCCCGATTTACCATGCGACGCCGGACTATCTCGGATTGGGTGCAAAGCAGCTTGTCGAGGCCGGCGTTTCGATCATTGGCGCTTCGGGCGGCGCGCGGCCGGAGCATATCCGCGCTATTCGGGATGCGATTGCCGGCATTCCGGCGGGAGAAATTAAAATCCAGAAGATTTCGGTAAAGGCCGAACAGCGAAATGGGCAGGCGAGCGAAGAAAAGTTCTCGCAATTTAAGCGCAATCTGGGAAAGAAATTCCTTACGACCGTCGAGCTCGATGTTCCGCGCGGTCTCGATATGTCGAGCGTTACGCAAGGTGCGTCGTTTCTTGCAAAGGCTGGCATCGATGCGGTTAATATCTCGGACGGCGCGCGCGCGCGTTTAAGAATGAGTTCCCTTACACTCGGCCATATCGTGCAGTCGCAGTGCGGCATCGAGGCCGTCACGCATTTGGCATGCCGCGACCGCAATATGGTCGGCCTGCAATCGGAGTTGCTTGGGGCGGATGCGATGGGCGTACGGAATATCCTCTGTGTCACCGGCGACCCCGGGCAGATCGGCGATTATCCGTATGCAACGAGCGTCTATGATATCGATTCGATCGGCCTTATTCGCGCCGTGAAGTCCATGAACGAGGGCTGCGATCTGATGGGCAATCCCATTTCCGGCGGAGAAATAAATTGCACGCATTTCCTCATCGCCTGCGGCTGCAATCCGATTGCAGACGATATGGAGCGCGAAGCCACCAGGCTTGCGCGCAAAATCGAAGAAGGCTGCGAAGTTATTTTCACGCAGCCGCTTTTTGAGATGAAGGCGTTGGAGCGATTTCTCGATGTTATTCGCCCCTTTCAGGGCAGCACGAAAATCATGCTTGGCATTTTGCCGCTTCGCAGTAAGCGTCATGCGGAATTTCTGCATTATGAAGTTCCCGGCATGTCCATTCCGGATTGGATTCACGAGCGCATCTCGAAGCGCGCAACCGTCGAGGAACAAAGCGCAGAAGGCGTCGCCATTTGCGTGGAGTTTTTGAAGGAAGCGAAATCGCTCGTCGATGGCGCGTATCTCATGCCGCCGTTTAAAAAGTATCAGATGGCGGTTGACATTTTGGAGAAGATTTTATGAGACAGGCCATTCTTAATGTCATCCTGAGCGGAGTTCGTTGTCCGACGAAGGAGGACAGCGAACGGAGTCGAAGGATCTTTTGCAATTGCCAACGAGATCCTTCGACTCCGCAAAACTCCGCTATCGCTCCGTTTTGCTCCGCTCAGGATGACAGTTTTAAATTTTCGAAACCTTGAAGGAAGCGCCATTCTCACGGATCGGAATCGTTCTCGTAAATTGGAATAGTTACGAGGACACGGCCGCCTGTCTTCGTTCCCTCGCCGCGATTACCTACCCGAATGTCGAGATCATCGTGGTGGACAATGCTTCGAGTGATGAATCCGCCACGAAGCTTCAAGCAGAATTTCATGGAATCACCTTTATTCGCTCGAAGGAGAACGCGGGCTTTACCGGAGGAAATAATCTTGGGATCGAATATGCGATGGATGCCGATTGCGATCACGTGCTGCTGCTCAACAACGATACCTTTGTGCTCCCGGATTTTCTCGAACCGCTTGTCGCGCGGATGGAATCGGATTCCAAAATCGCCGCGGTAAGCGGAAAGATTTATTATGCGCCCGAAACGCGCGATGGGGCAGACCGCATTATATGGTACGCCGGCTGTTACCGCAAATGGCACATGGGCTATCACCATTACGGCGTCGAGGAACAAGATATTGGCCAGTTCGACGCGCCGCGCGAAATTCCGTACGCATCGGGCTGCCTGATGCTTTTGCGCGGCGGCGCGTTGCGGAAGATCGGTGTGCTCTCGCCCGAATATTTTATTTATTGGGAAGAGGCCGATTGGTGCCACCGCGCGCGCGACGCCGGATACATCTGCATGTATGAGCCAAAGAGCGTTATCTATCATAATTTCCGGAGCGCCGCGCTCGGCTACGAAACGCCGTTTCACATGTACATGCAATACCGCAACGCGCTGATCTATGCGAAGAAGCATTATCATGGTCTGGAGTCACTTAGGTTTTGGCTGTTTTATCCCATCTACATGTTCTACCGCTTCCTGTTAGACATTCGAGCGAAGAACGTGCGCGCCGCAAAGGCGATTATTTGGGGTGTACTCGATTATTTTCGAGGGTTCCGAGGAAGGCAAGGCTTGAAAGAGCGAGGATTTCTCAAATCGTGATCAGCGTACTGGTAATTTATTTCATCATTCATCATTCACAATTCATCATTGCCAACAACACTTGTTACCGGCGCGGCCGGATTTATTGGTTCCCATCTTGTCGATGCCTTGATCGAGCGCGGCCATACGGTCGTCGCTTTAGACGATCTTTCCGGCGGCTTTCGTGATAATGTCAATCCGAAAGCGAAATTTATCGAAGCAAGCTGCGTCGATCACAAGCGCCTTGCGCGATTATTTAACGAGCACGCATTCGATTACGTCTTCCATCTTGCGGCTTATGCGGCGGAGGGTTTATCCCACTTTATCAAGCGATTTAATTATACAAATAACGTGATCGGCTCGGTCAATTTGATCAATGAATCGGTGAATCATAACGTCAAGCGATTTATCTTCACAAGCTCCATCGCGGTTTATGGAAAAAATCAATTGCCTATGCGTGAAGACTTAACTCCAGCGCCAGAAGATTCCTACGGCATCGCAAAATATGCCGTTGAACTCGATCTGAAGGCTTCGCATGAAATGTTTGGTTTGGATTACGTGATTTTCCGACCGCATAATGTTTATGGCGAGCGCCAAAATACTGGCGACAAATACCGGAATGTCATCGGCATTTTTATGAATCAGATACTCGCCGGTGAGCCGTTCACCATTTTCGGCGATGGCGAGCAAAAACGGGCATTCTCCTACGTCGGCGATATTGCTCCCATCCTTGCCGAGAGCGCCACACACAAAGGCGCTCGAAACGAAATCTTCAACGTTGGCGCCGATGCAGTCTATACCGTCAATGAGCTTGCAAATGAGGTGATGAGCGCGATGGGCGTGGAAACAGAAATCCGCCATCTTCCAGCTCGCAACGAAGTAGTCGATGCCTGGAGCGATCATGCAAAGGTCCAGCGTGTGTTTGGAAAGCAGGCGGAGACGCAGCTTTCGGAGGGTCTTCGTAGCATGGCGGAATGGGTTCGAGCCACGGGCGCTCGGAAATCTAAGCCGTTCGAAGGTATCGAGATCGAAAAGAATTTGCCGCCAAGCTGGAGGAATGCCTGAACCAGGATTTCCAGGATTGGAAGGATTTTCAGGATGAAGGGACGAGCCCCTTGTTTCACCAGGAACTTATGGCGCGGAGAGGAACGGCCTTACGTAACGACCTGATAGGGTTGTCAACACCGCAAAGCAGACGCCATTAGTGACTTGGCGGCTATCGAATGAGACGGCATGCTCTCCGGCGGCGAAAAGCCCGTTACAAAGCTCACCAAGCCGGCGGCCTGCTACATCATAGACCGATAACTCGACTTGTTGCGCTGCAGGAAGCATGAAATGAAGGATTACCCCGGAGGCGGATTGTTCGGCAGAAAAAGAAACTTCGGAATTAGGAACGATTGGAAGCTGAACGAATGAAGCTGACGCAATATCGGCCCGGAATACCGAAGCCGATAACGTCCCAATGAACAGCTCCGAATCTCCC
The DNA here is from genome assembly GCA_003151825.1 of Ignavibacteriota bacterium. Taxonomy (GTDB): domain Bacteria; phylum Bacteroidota; class Ignavibacteria; order Palsa-1295; family Palsa-1295; genus PALSA-1295. The sequence goes on along the minus strand of PLYO01000035.1, from coordinate 20,382 downwards.
GCTATTGTAGAGCATAAGACCTTGAGGTTATTACCGGTAAGGGTATCGTTCATTTGTATCCAATGATCGCCCAAGTCGCTCGATCGCCATACGCCGCTCCCATACGTGCCAGCAAACAGCAACCCTCTCGCAGTCGCAAAGCAACGGACTGCGGGAAGGGGTTGGACCGGACTGGCCGTATCCCAGGTTGCGCCGTTATTGCGAGATCGAAGAATCATGCCAATCGTGTCATGGTAGATGCCCGCGAAAATATTTCCTGCGGAATCTGCGCTCAATGCAAGCACTTCATCGGACGGTTGTAACGTATCGCACACGGCCCAATCGAGACCTCGGTCCGTCGATTTTGCAATGAAGCCAGTCAGCCCCGCATAGAGGTCTCCATCCGGAGCAAGCGTGAGCGAGAAAATCAAATCATTCTGCAGATTATAGCTCCGAGACGACCACTGATTGCCTTCGTCCGAAGAGTAATATACCCCGTGCTCGGACAGAGCGGCGAAAAGTTCCTGGTCCGAATCGCAAACGATCGAGTGGACGGATGAGCTATCCGGAAGTCCTGCCCTCGATGCCTCCCAATGAAGTCCATAGTCCGAGGAACGGAAAATTCCGCTGACTTCGGCTCCCGCGAGGAGGGTGCCATTGCGCATTTCCACGAAGGCGGCCTCGTCCGGCGCATCGAGCCCGCTTGTGTCCCACTCCCAGATCGCGCCATTATCTACACTCGAGAACGCAGCGGTATCCGTTCCGATGAAAAGGCGCCCAGAATCGTCCGCAAGGATAGCCTCCACATCTTCGCCGAGTGGTCCGAAGACCTGCGCCCAGCCTTGAGCGCGACACATGCCGGAAAAGCAAAGCAATGCAATGGTAACCAAGGTTTTCATAAAAGAATAAAAAATGAATGATAAAGCGAGTTCCTAAAAAAGACACCGATTTCTCGAAATTAGGAACAGCATCGTGAAAAACGATCGGGTTTTGTAACTTATGGAGGGGTCGATGTGTCTATTAAGTAAGCTGGGGTCTCCTTTGGGGGGATTCTGTCGTTATTTTCAATTTAAACGATCATTATGAGATTTTCCAAAAGATTTTTTCACAGGCTTTCTAATAAATTCGCTCTATTAGGCACTGGCTCGGTGCTCGCATTCGCCAGCTTAGTTGCGGTCGGAACGTATGCCGTCCTCGATACCAACGCCCATTCTGGCGGCATTACCGGGGTGACGCAAAAGAGTAACAATAACGGCTGCTATTGCCATTGCGCCAGCAGCAACTCTAATACCACGGTTACCTTGGCCTCTACCAGCGGGACGTCGCCGCTAACGACGGCACCTAACATGACGTATAACTTCACTATCGAGGTCGCAAGCACCAACAGCAGTGAGAATGATGGGGGATGCGATGTCGCGAGTTATGCCGGTAACACCCTGACAGCTGGGACGGGCCTGTATAATTCGGGCGGAGAATTGACTCATAGCAGCCCGCTGAGTTTTAACGGCAATGGGCATTGTACCTGGAGTTTTACATACACAACCGGCTCTACCGCCGGCTGGGATACCCTCTATGCGACCGGAAATGCCGTAACAGGCGGCGGGGGCTACAGTTGCAGCGACAATTGGAACTTCGCTCCGAAATTCATCATCCACAACGTCGTACCCACGGTGCGGATGGCGCTCAGCAAAAGCACGATTTCGTTCGGCCAGCTTCGGGTTGGGCACCGGGTTGCGGATTCTCTCAAGGTTACCTCGAATGGCCAGGCTGCCATTACAATCAGCTCGAGCGGGATGAAATCCGGAGCTGAGTTTTCGAGCTATCCAACAACCACGAACCGCACGATTAATGCGGGTTCTTCCGAGATTGACAGCGCCATTTTCACGCCGACCGCGCGTGGCACCTTCAACGATTCCCTGATCTTCAATACCAATTCCGACACGCTTCCCGAACAGGAGATGGGCCTCTATGTGAGCGGCCAAGGGATTCAGGCGATCTTCAATTCGACGAACGGTACTTCGCTCGCGTTCGGTAATCTGCGAGTAGGCCGCACCGCGCAGCAGACCTTCTCGTTTTCAAATACCGGCGACGACACGCTTTTTCTGCAAACGCCCTCGATCTCCGGCACTGGATTTACCATTGCTACGGGGCCTTCGACGCTCACCTATCCGCCAAATGGGTCCGGAAGTGTCGTGGTGCAATTTGCTCCGACAGCGAAGCAATCGTACAGCGGATCGCTCACCTTCACGGCTTCGAATGGGGTGTCGGCGCCAACGGTTTCGCTTAGCGGTGCGGGCATTTTGCCGCAAATTCAGTTTTCCAATTCCGATAATCTGGGTTCCATACGGGTTGGTCAGACCTTGCAAGGCACGGCTATCATTAAAAACATCGGCAACGATACGCTGCACGTCACGAACGCCATGCTGACTCAAACTGCCTCGCTCTTCACGCTTGGCTCCTACGGTCAGGCAGTGATTCCAAATGCGAACGACACGCTGCATCTTTCCTATACACCGGCTGCGGAAGAAACCGATAATGCCACGCTTACTTTCACGACCGACGACCCCTCGAATACGTCGGTTTCTATTGCCCTTACCGGCAGTGGAGTGCTGCCGCACATGGCGGTTGCCGAGAAGAACGATACCGTAAGCCTGGGGCAAGTTAAAGTAAACTCGTTCGCGACCACAAGCATCAGTGTGAATAATACCGGTGGCGCAGACCTGACTCTTTCCAGCGTCACGGCTGGACCTGCGCCATTTAGCCTCGTCTCAAGCCCGAATGTCGTAAGCGCGGGAACGTCTGGAAATATCTCCGTCGGGTTTTCGCCTACGGACACCGGGGTTTTTACGGGCAAGCTCGTGATACAAGGAAACGACGCCGCTAATCCATCGGACACCGTCTATCTTAAGGGCACGGGCGTCAATAGCGCGCTCTCGATCAATCCAGGCAGCATTAATTTTGGTTCGGTCCCGATTTTAGAAACCGTGCTGGACACCATTACGCTCAGCGATTCCGGGAAGGCGAACGTCAATATCCAAAGTGTGCAGCTTCAGCCCTCGAACGGCGCATTTTCGATTGTAGGCTCCACGCCCACGGTAGTCGTCGCGGGAGGGAGTGCGCTCATCGTCGTGAGCTTCAAGCCAGATACCGCCGGAAACTATTCCGGCTCGGTCACGCTAACCACGGACGACGCGAGCGCGCCAATGCGCACAATCAATCTGAGCGGACTTGGCATCAAAGATCCGTTTTCTGTAACACCTTCGCAGATCGATTTCGGCCAAGTGCCTATTGTGACCACCGTGATGGACACCATTACGATGCATAACACCGGTACGGCGAGCGTAACGATTTCCAGCTATCAGCTCTCCGCGCCGTCCGGAGGGTTTGCGGTTGCCGATTCGTCGAAACATGTCATAATCGCGGGCGGGGCCGCGATCGTTGTCGTCAGCTTCGATCCCGCAGCCGCGACCAGTTATTCGGGTTCCCTCACGCTCCATACCAACGATGTGAGTTCACCCGTTCGGACGATCAGCCTTGCGGGGATTGGCATCAAGGGGTCGCTTGCCATCAATCCGCCTACCCTTAATTTTGGAAATGATTTGGTTCTGCATGACTCGTCCATGCATGCCGAGCTTCGGAATGCCGGGCTTGCAAGCGTTACCGTTAATGCGATCAGTATTTCCGGACAGAACAATACCGTCTTCAGCTATGGCACGTTCGCTACTCCGGCGACGATCACGGCCGGCGATTCCACCTCGATAGACATGAGTTTCACTCCTGCTAACGCTGAAAGTTATCAGGACACCCTGCATCTTGTCTTGGGAGACGGCACCGCGATCGATGTTTTGCTTGTGGGAGCGGGCGTAAATTCCGGTGTATCGCAAATCGACGTTGGAACCTCGCAGTTCTCTCTATCGCTCTCGCCGAATCCGGCGGAAAATTCCGTGAATGTACACACGACCATTTCGCAATCGGCCGAGATGTCTTTAGATGTGTTCGACGACCTGGGGCACGCCATGATCCACACGCCGCTTGGAATGCTCACCGAAGGAGAGCATGATATTACGCTGCCAACGGAAAGCTTGGCAAGCGGGAGCTATTTCGTCCGCATCGGCAATTCGGAGGGCAGCGCGGTCGAGGCTCGATTAGTAATCGAGAAAAAATAAAGGGAACCTTTGATTTACTTTCCCTCCTTTTCAAGGAGGGGGCATCGTCGGCGATGCGGGGGTGGTTATTCTGCGCGGATTTAACCACCCCCCAACCCCCGCCTTGAAAAGGCGGGGGCTTTTTCAGTAAACTCGTTTACTGTGCCGACCTTCTCGGCACGCCATGGTGCTGCGGAGGTACGGCTTTCTTCACTTCGGATTTGGCCTTCGCCGTGTCGGCGGCGGCATTACCGGCGGTGGTTACGGCAATCTGCTGAATGCGTTGCTGGAGACTGGCGTGAGCGTCCTGAAAGCTTTTCCACTTATCGTTGAGATCGTTGAAATTCGTTCCTAAACGATCGTCGGCAGTTTTAAGGCTGTCCTCCTGCTCGGGCGTAGCATTCATATACAGCTTGGTGCTGTCGATGAGCGCGCTGATGGCCGCCATGTCAGACTCGTGCTTGGCGAGATTGGCCTTGACCATATTGATGAGCGTCGTGTCCGCGCCCGGCTTTTGCGCGGAAACGGTAAGCGTCGCCGACCACTGATCGTGATCGGTGTGCATGGTCATCATGTTCTGGTTGATTTGCTCGATGAGTGTTTGAGCCGAGGCTTTTTTCGTTGCGTAATCGGTTTCGAGTTCGGTATTGCGCTTGCTGCATGAGGCGAGTCCGAAGCCGAAGGCGGCAACGATTGCGAGGATCGATATTTTTCGTAAAGAGATCATAGTCATGTTTTGTTTTAGTGTGAGAAGTTGTGTTTGGTTTGTTAAAAAGGAATGGAATTCACGTAAGGAACCTTTGATGAGGTCATTTTTCTCGTCATTGCGAGGAGAACGAATCGACCGCAGGGAGATTCGTTCGACGAAGCAATCTCCGAGTCGAAGCGGGGAGATTGCTTCGTCGGGATTGCTCCACTTCGTTTCGCAATTCCTCCTCGCAATGACATTATAAAAGACTTAATCAGAGATTCCTTAAACAAGTCGCTAATCCTAAAAAGTGCTACCTCAGCCGCTCTCTTGCCAATTCATACACTCGTTCCACCTGCCCCTCGATGGTGAGATTCGTCGTGTCGAGTTCTATCGCATCCGGAGCTTTGCGGAGCGGGGAAATCGCGCGCTCGCGGTCGCGCGTATCGCGCTCTTCTAATTGCTGCCGCAATTCTTCGAGTGGGATGTGCGTGCCCATGCGCTCGAACTCGAGCTGGCGCCGCTTGGCTCGAACGCCTGCGTCTGCGACTAAAAATATTTTTAGCTCCGCGTTGGGGAAGACGACCGTCCCAATGTCCCGGCCTTCTAAAACCACGCCGCCTGGCGTTCCAAGCTCGCGCTGCTTCTCCACCATTTTCGCGCGTACATCCTTAAGCGTGGAAAGCTCGCTTGCAAGCAGCGCTATGTCCGGTTCCTGCACTTCACGGGAAACATCCATGCCATTTAGCAGGATATTTCCATTGCCATCGAAACCGATTTCCGCCAGGCCAAGCAATTCGTGAACCCGAACAGGGTCGTGACCATGACCCTTGCGCCGACGCACCATCAGCGCAAACGCGCGGTACATGGCGCCCGTATTAATATGAAGATACCCCAGCCGCGCCGCGACTTGCTTCGCAGTCGTGCTTTTACCGGAGGCCGTCGGGCCGTCGATCGCGATGATGATTCCTTTGGGGCGCAATGGAAATTAGAATGGATGGGCTAAAAAGAAGAAATGCCGTGTATATGTTCCGAATTATTCTAAATCATTGCCTTCCTGAAAGCCCTTAATATTTTTTTTTGCATTAGGAATTCATAAACTGTAGCTTTTTTGAGTCACTCCCATTCTTAATTCGTAATTCTTAATTGATAATTGATATAGGTGCCCATCACGACAACTGCAAGATACGACAATTTTTTTGCACATGCAAAAAATCCGGATTTTGGGATCGCGTAGATCGGCGCTTCCAGCCCGACCCCCGGCTGCTTGCCACAACCTGACCGTAGGGACGTGCTGCGCACGTCCGTTTGTATGAAAACGAAATCTTTTAGCTTCGATCAAGAGGACGTGCGCAGCACGTCCCTACGGTTACCGCGCAATCACCATCTTTGCCGATTGAGTGATACCATCCCCGGCAAGGCGGCACCAATACAGCCCATTCGGCAAACCCTGCGTATCGAACGTGGTCTGGTGTTTATTGAAATTTGCATGTCGGATTTTATTCATTTCACGAAACGATTTCCAAGAAGAGAAGTTCTTGCTACAAGACAATGCACATTGAAGATTTTAAATCAGAACCTATTTTTTCCATCCCGTATCGCGGTATCGATACGGATGGAATAATTCGCGATCACGAATATCCGGTCTTCGAATGCCACGCGTCGGGATTGCCGGAAGGTATCGAAGCGATGGTTTGCACCTCCGATTTGCAGGGGATGTATTATTCTGAATCTCGCAAGAAGAATGAGCTTGCTGGAATTCACGTCGCCGAAGAAATGGCGCTCTTTCTTGAAATCGAACGGAAGATCGATCCCAAACGAACGTTAGCTATTCTTGCTGGGGATTTCTTTTGCCAGCCGGACCTTAGCGGACGCGGAGGGTTTGGTTTTGTCGATGAGGTGTGGTATGCGTTCGCTTCTGCCTTCGGTTACGTCGCGGGCGTAACTGGGAACCATGATAATTTCAGAACGAACTTCCAAAAGGTCATTTCAAATTCCCATCTCCTGCATGATGAAGCACGCCACACGCAAGAGCTGATAATAGCAGGCATTGGTGGCATCATTGGTCAATCGACCAAACGACCACTGCGACACGCCGAAGAAGACTTTAAGGCAATGTTCTATCGCAACCTCGCAACCAGACCTGACATCCTCATCCTTCACGAGAATCCCGAAAGTTTCGATCCGTCATTCGCTCATCTTTCGAAGCTCGGCACGAACCCGGCTACATCACCACTCATCGTTTTTGGTCACCGAAAACTTCCCGAACCGCTCATCGAGTTAGGAAACGGAATGCAATTGTTGAATGTGAATGAGAGGGTGGTTATTATTAGACAAGAAGCGTGAGCTTTCCATCATTCAGCTTTTTTCATTTCAATTTTCCGAATGCCTTATCTAAGGTCTCAGCTAATTTTGGATCAAGTTTTTCTAAAGTAAGATACTTTGTCATAGCCTGATCCCAATTTCCGCTCTGAAGAAGCGCGGCTGCTTCTTGATGTAAGTGCTCGGGCAATTCTGGGTTTCTTTTGACAATCTCAGCATAGCACAACTTTGCACTGTCGGGCTTGTTAGCATTTTCGAACGCTTCCCCAAGTTCATACCGAGCGTTATCGTCAGCTACAACGAGGCGAATCTCCTCTTGAAAGTAAACAACTGCGCTATCCGAATAGACAACAATTAAGTCTCGCGAGTCAAGTCTTGTGCCAGCAACCCTTGCCAAATACATGTAGAATTCACCAATATCTAAGAACACACTAGAACCTGCTGAATTAGTGAGAGTTCGGTCGAGTGCAACAGCAGACTTGAAATATTGCAATGCACTATCATATTGCTTTTCGTCGGAGAAAACGACCGCAATGCTTTCGTAAGCTCTCGCATTATTTGAGTCGTAAACTATCGCTGTTCGATATGCCAACATAGCATCTTTGAAATGCTTCTGCCTATAGTTCGCATTGCCTAAATTAAGCCACGCATCAGAATAATCTTTTTTAAGATGGATAGCTTCCTTGTAGCAGATGATCGCACTGTCGGAATTACTAAGGTGCGCGTACTCCACACCCATATCGTTAAATGCTTCAGCGTAATGAGGCTTCATCTCAATGGCCTTCCTGTAGCATAATAGTGCGCTATCGGAATTGCCGGTAGCGGCATACACACCTGCTAAACCGTAATATGCTTCAGCGTAGTGAGGCTTGAAATTTATAGCCTTCTTTAAACTATTTAGTGCGCTGTCCAAATTATTTGTTGATTGGGCCATATTGTAAAATGCCTGTGCAAGCGAGTCTTTATTGGTCCAGTCTCTTCTAGAGGGCGCTTGACGACGAACGCTTTGAGACATAACCGCTGTGCTATGAAGTAAGCACAGCGGAGTCAACATGATAATTATTTTGACCATTGTATGCATCACTTTCCTGAATTTGTTGAGTCAAGCCGTAAAAAGTGCATCAGGTCAGCGCGATTATCGAATCGGATGTCATGCCCCTGATGAAATGGACTGATTACCTGATAGCCGTATGCTGCGTCCGGCGAGCCGGGAATGTGATGGTAGCTGGGGTTACTCACAACGTCCCCTGCCCCTGCATTAGGTGAGGAATAACCTTGATCGACTGAGGTCTTTGCGATTGTCACGATGACGCCAGAATATAATTGTTGAGGCGGCGCCGGTGAGTCACCGTCTATGCTCTGAATCCAAGTGCGGTATTGAGACAAGGTATAAAGCAAGCTTTCTTTCTCTTTTTTTGCGTCATCGCTATTCTGAGAATAGGGATCGAGACGCACAACTACCGAAAGATTGCCCTCAGGTACTTGCCCCTTGAATGAAGAGCTACAGCTTGAGAACGAAAATGAGAACCCAAACGCCAGCGCGAGGCTAATCGCTTTGGGTATTGCCGCCCGCCGCGGCGGGTTAAGAGAACGGGTTTTCATAAAACAGCCTCCTGAGAAAAAATGGAATTAATCTCTGGCGCGGGGCATGGGAGCAGCCGGGGGAGTTTTTCCGCTGCGGCGGCCGCGAAGTGTCTCGGTCAGGTTACGGAAGAAGAATCAGAAGGTTCATAACTCCTTCTGAACTTGAGGTGTTACATTTCCGGAGGTGGGTTGGTTCCTGTATCTGCCGCAGCGTTTTTTGCACCGGACTTTTTGTTTGCAAGTCTTTTGCCGTCGGATTTTACCATTCGGTCCACTTTCTTTACGTCCTCGGCAGGGGGTAAATTTTCCGGAAATATTCCCTGCTTTGTCAGAAGTCCTCGCACTTCTCTGTTATTTTTAATATGCTCTTCTTCGATTGGCGTTTGTCCAGTTAGCTTCTCGTCTTCTCTTACCTTGAAGAGCGAAATTTCAGTTGCGAAATCTTTAGCTTTAATAGTTATCGTAGGTAAAAAATCGGCCAGTGGCCGATTGTCCGCAACTCCAAGTTTCTTTTTCATATCTCCGGTAGTCCTTCCGCCGAAGAGGGCCTGATCGCCTTTACTTCGTATGATTGCAAACCCTCGGTCATCGACTCCGCGCTGGTAGATTGCGCCAGAAAATTGTCGCTCGGTTTCAGTGAGTTTATATCTGGCCTGCAATCTCTCCAATTGATTGATTCGCTCTTCGAGAATTTCGAACTTCCGTGTTTGCACGGCGAAATAGCTCATTGCAAAGGCAATTTTTTCTTTTGCCGGATCGCCATTCTGAGCGATAAGATAACATGCGTATCGAGTGAGACGTACATCATCAATCCCCCGTTTTGCTTCCGAGCCGGTCTCGACCATTTTCGTGATATCACGAAAATGGTCTTCGACGTCCGATCCCGACGTGGCACAAGCTACTTTTGCCTTGTCGAGTACTTTAGCAAAATTTTCCCAGCGCGCATATCCGAGTAGCAGTTGCAAGTCCCGAGCATTCCAGCATTCTATGCCTTCGAATTCGTAGGCATTGCTTTCAAAATCATTTGTGAGGGACTTGATAATTTCTGCCTTCATAATAGAGCCGATCAAGTATTCATAAAGAGGCTAAACGCTTTGCCCATTGCTGCGAACGTTCGAGAACAGCGTTTCATAAAAATCCTCCTGAGAATAAATTAATGAGAAATTAGCTACAATTGTGGCGGCGGGGTGGTTCCGGGGGGAAAGTAAGAGGTAAGAAGTAAGAAAAGGGGAGGGGTTCGGAAATAGCGCATGGTCATTAAGGGTAATATCCGCAAGGGGCGCGAAATTCTCACGGGTGCAACTTTCAGCTTTTTTAAGTGTTCCAAGAATTGTAAAATATGCCTCACTTTAAGGCATTCATGAAATTTTGGATAAAGCTGTCGAATTATTCATAATTATTTTTTGTAACCCTGTCGGCCTTGTGCGTTTTAAACATTAGGCGGATTTTTGATTTAACAAAGCAAGCGATTATGGACACTTGCTTTTTCGGTTGATGCTTCCATAGGATCAATGTTATGAAGACCTATTTGATGGTGGTTGGTATAGCGGCGATGCTCGTTTCGAATGCAGCCGCTCAGACATGGCAGTACACCGGCTCGCTGAACACCGAGCGAAGGCTTTCTACGATTAACATCCTGCAAAACGGCAAAGTCCTCGTAACGGGCGGGGACAATATGGCCGGCAACGCACTTCCTTCCTGCGAGATCTACGACCCGGCCACGGCCAGTTGGACTTACGCCGCTTCGATGAGCAGCCCACGCGAGCGGCATACTTCCACCGAACTACCGGATGGCCGTATCGTGGTCATTGGCGGCAATACCGATAACGTTGACGAGTGGGCCGCGACCGCAAGCGTCGAAATTTACGATCCATTGACGGATACCTGGGTCGAGGATGGTTCGTTGCAGGTTGGACGCCAAAATCACACTTCCACACTGCTGAACGATAGCCTCATATTGGTCAGCGCGGGTCTGACGGGCGAATGGAGCAACTGGGAAGTCATCACGGAGTGCGAGATTTATAATGTCAATTCACACCAAAGCGCCGTTACCGGGCCCATGGCCCAGCTTCGGCATGACCATTCGGCAGCTTTGCTCTCGGATGGGACTGTGCTCGTCGCCGGAGGGCGTACCGGCGGATCCAATAGCGAATACCTGGCAGAGTGCGAGATATTTAATCCAGCGACGAACGCATGGTCTCTTGCTCCTCCAATGCCGGAACCTCGCATTGCTGCGATGACCGCGCTTTTCTCAGATAATTCAATTCTCATTGCCGGCGGACGCACGTCGGAATATGCCAACGCAGGGGCAACGGACGTCTATGCTCCCGGAACCGGAAGCTGGACCTCGGTCGATACCATCATGGTACCCACCACCTGGCAAGGCGGAACGGTAATGCCCGGTGATCGGCTGCTCATGACCGGCGGCATCATTGGCGGCAATTGGGACGACCCTACCGGCCAGAGTCCGATTTGCACGGCCACGTGCGAGTGGTATGACAAGCCAAATGGCCGCTGGTTCTTCGCACCAGCGATGAACCTGACACGCTCGGAGCATGGCGCCGTTACGCTGACACAAAATGTCAACCCGAATTTGCCCACGCAACTCGTGCTCGTGGTGGGCGGGATTATTAGTCCGTCAGATGTGACGAACACCTGCGAGGTGCTCGATGTCGGTTCGAACGCGCTAACGCATTACATGGAACAACCGCAAAATACGGCTTCCGTTTCGGAAACGAGAGCTGTGAACACAATGACAGTCATTTATGGCGAGAACGGCCCGGCGCTCGATCTCACGCTTGCCGTCAACAAAATGGTGGCAACGGAGCTTGTTTCCATAGATGGCCGTGTGGTGTTCAACCTTAATGAGCCGCTGGCCGCCGGCGAGCATATCCTTTCGCTTCCGGCCAATCTCGGGCCGGGGATGTATCTCGTGCGGGTGAGCATAGGCGCTACCGTCATGAGTTCAAAAATTCTGATAACCAAGTGAGATTTTTTGTAGTGGAAATCAGCGAAGATTCCTTGACGAAATTGCGGTACCTTTCTATTCTATCCAGCACTAATTTTTGACCATAAATGATTGCATCTTTTATGCGGTTCAAGTGTTTCTAACTAAGTAATTTTGGGGAACAAGCGATTATGGGCACTTGCTTCCTTTTTGACTCTTCCATAGGACTAATGTTATGAAGACCTCTTTGTTGATGGTTGGTTTAGCGGTGATGCTCGTTTCGAATGCAGCCGCTCAGACATGGCAATACACCGGCTCGCTCAATACCGAGCGACACCGCGAGAGAATTAATGTGCTCCAAAACGGCAAAGTCCTCGTGACGGGCGGGGATGACATGGCCGGTATTCCGCTCGCTTCCTGTGAGCTTTATGACCCGGCCACCGGAACCTGGAGCTACGCCGCTTCGATGAACATCGCTCGCGAACATCATACGTCTAACGAACTTCCCGATGGCCGAATCGTGGTTATTGCCGGTAATACCGATAACATCTATGAGTGGGTCGAGACCGCGAGCGTCGAGATTTACGATCCAACGACAGACACATGGGCGGATGGCGGTTCGCTCCAAGTGGGACGCCAAAATCACACTTCCACGCTGTTGAACGATAGCCTCATCTTGGTCAGCGGTGGTCTCACGACCAACTATCCCACTGATGGATCCACAACGGAGTGTGAGATCTATAATGTGAATTCACACCAGAGCACCATTGCGGGGCCGATGACGCAACACCGACGTGACTTTTCGGCGGTATTGCTCACGGACGGAAGAGTGCTCGTCGCTGGTGGCCGAACCGTAGGCTCGATGAGTGACTACCTGTCGGAGTGTGAAATCTACGATCCATCGACGAACTCCTGGAGCGTCGAGCCGTCCATGGCCCAGTCTCGGGAAAGCGGATTATTGGCTCGATTCTCGGACAACACCGTGATCGCTGCCGGTGGGCGTAGTACACCATACGTTACCGCACCCGGCGCCGAGGTTTTCGATCCGAGTAACCCCACCTGGACCTCCGTTTCTCCAATTATGCAGCCCTGTTACAGGCCAGGCGCTACCGTACTTCCAGGAGACCGGCTCCTGATGACAGGTGGGATCATCACCTTCGATCCGAACGATCCTTCCGGTCAGACCGTGACCAATACCGCGACCTGCGAATGGTACGATAAGCCAAACGAACGATGGTTCTACGCTCCAACGATGCATGAGTCTCGCGCGGAGCATGGCGCTGTTAGGCTAACTCAGAATGTCAACCCGAACCTGCCCACACAGATGGTGCTTGTAGCCGGCGGGATCATCGGAACAACCGATGTAACGAACACCTGCGAGGTGCTTGATGTCGGTTCGAACGCGCTAACGTATTACATGGAACAACCGCAAAATACGGCTTCCGTTTCGAAAACGAGCGCTGCGAACACGATGACGGTCATTTATGGCGAGAACGGCCCAACGCTCGATCTCACGCTTGCCGCCAACGAAAATGTCGCAACGGAGCTTGTTTCGATCGATGGCCGCGTGGTATTCAAGCTCGATGAGCCACTTGCCGCAGGCGAGCATATACTTTCGCTTCCGCCAAGCCTCGGGCCGGGGATGTATCTCGTGCGGGTGAGCATCGGTGCTACCGTCATGAGTTCTAAAATTCTGATAACACAGTGAGTTTAGTAAGAAGGGAGGCAAAAGCCTCCCTTCTTGCACCTGGCCACCGGTTGCACGAAATGCCACTTTTAAATCCACGCATGCCGACGGACTATAAAAATAGTTACCGAATGCTGGTAAGCATTCTTATCCTGTTTCTTCCGTGGCAAGTTCAATTATCTTCGGCTAAGGAGTATCCGTGGCAAGTCGGATTTCAGGGTAATTCCACGAAGCATGTGGACACCGCGAACATTCTCTTCGAGGATAACTTCTTGCATGATGGGAATCTTACGGAAGGCCGCAAATGGCCGCTAATCTCTGGCAATTGGGTTGTTAATCATGGTGTTTTGACGGTCTCCAATAAGGGAGACGCATCAACCGAAGCATACATTCTTGTTGGAGACAGCACATGGGCGGACTACTGCGTAACCGGGCAAGTATGCCCTGACAAAGAAAGCAACGTTGATAATGACGCTGGTATCCTCCTTCGCGTCAATTCCGATAAACCTTTCGGTTCTCGCTATACGATTTGTTTGAACCCCTATAAAAATTGGGTCGGCTGTGCTAACGATCGCGGACCTAAGCAGTGGATCGGTCACGGAAAGTTCCACTTTAAACCGAACACCTGGTATTCCTTCGCAGCATCTGTATGCGATAGTTCCTTCGAATTCTCTCTTAATGGGCGACGTATTTTGCATTGCGATCACCTCTTGCTGACTCACGGGAAGATCGGTTTAGAGGCTTGGAATCACGGGACTCAAAAATTCAAAGACCTCAAAGTATTGATGATCGATTGAATAATACAAGATTCTCCATTTTTCGGTGCCATTTGCGGCACCATTTTGAATCGGGAGGATGTTCCTACTCTCGGATTTGTTTACTGAAACGGATGTTCCATCCACCACCCCCTTCCCCCTCCTTGAAAAGGAGGGGGTAATCTAACATTTTAATTTGGAAAGCACTTTAACTATGCAAGACACAGCAACCAGAGACGCGCGTAAGAAAGCACTCACCATCGCGATGGACGCGATCGAGAAGAATCACGGCAAGGGATCGGTCATGCGATTGGGCGACCAGCCGCATGTGAAAGTGGATGTGATACCCACCGGCTCGCTTTCCATCGATGCGGCGATCGGCATTGGCGGCGTGCCGCGCGGTCGCGTCGTCGAGATCTTCGGCCCGGAATCCTCCGGTAAAACCACGCTGTGCCTTCATATCATCGCCGAAGCGCAAAAGCGCGGAGGCAATGCAGCATTCATTGACGCAGAGCACGCATTAGACGTGGGTTATGCAAAGCGCCTCGGAGTAAACGTTGACGAGCTTATTCTTTCTCAACCCGAATTTGGCGAGCAGGCGCTGGATATTTTGGAGCAACTTGTGCGAAGCGCGGCGCTGGACGTGATCGTCATCGATTCCGTTGCCGCGCTTACGCCACGTGCAGAAATCGAAGGTGAAATGGGCGATGCGCAGATGGGTTCCCACGCGCGGCTTATGTCGCAGGCCATGCGGAAGATCACGGCCGTTATCGGCAAATCCGGCACGACGGTTATTTTCACCAATCAACTTCGCTCGAAGATCGGCGTGATGTATGGTAATCCCGAAACCACGACGGGCGGCAATGCGCTCAAGTTTTATGCATCGGTGCGCTTGGATATTCGCCGCCGCGATGTCATTAAAGAAGGCACGGAAATAATCGGAAATCGCGTTCGCGTGAAAGTCGTGAAGAATAAACTCGCGCCGCCTTTCCGCGAAGTGGAGTTCGATGTACTCTACAACGAAGGCATCTCGAAATTGGGCGATATGATAGATGTCGGCATCGAAAACGACATCATTCAGAAATCCGGCTCGTGGTTCTCCTTCGAAGGCGAGCGCATCGGCCAGGGCCGCGAATCGGTGAAAACATTCCTGAAAGAAAATGCAGATTCCTTCGCGAAAGTCGAAAAAGCTGTGCGGAAAAAGCTGGGTATCGAGATCGAAGGCGTTGCCGGCAACTTAGCGACGAACGGCGCCGTCGCGGCGGGCGGGGTGATCGAGGAGAAGAAGAAGAAATAAATTCTATGTGAAAGCATGAATCTATTTCGGTATAATCTTAGCACCTTCAGAGCCTGGCAACGACAGCGCTGCCAAGGTTCGAAAGCTGATTATCTGAAACTTATTCCAATCGCTTACCCTGATATGAAAACAGGATTGCCACTTATAGTGGGCCACAACCCATCCGAAAATAAAAAGAAAATCAAAAATGGAAAGCGTGTGAATTTTGGGTGGAAGAATTTTACAAAAGGCAAAAGTCTGGCAACTGCGGCGAAAGAAACTGCCTGCATTCATAAAGAGGACAAGGAAGGTCAGGGAACTCGAAAGCTATTATATTTTTCAAGATTCGAAGATCTCTTAGGATTAACTGAGAAATGCTACAATCACGTTGACCTTTTTCCAGGCAATAAGACTGATTCCAAGAAATTGTTTACCAAGAATAAGCGAAACAGGTTCGAAAATGCGCAAATCAGGCGGACATTGCGTTTGATTTGCGATCTCAAACCCTCGTACATTGTCGTAAGCAGCTTGGAGGCTGGGAAGATCATTCGAGAGGAATTGAAAATAGATAAAACGGAAGTAATGCTTCATGTAAGAAAGAAATTTGGGAGGCGAACTCAAACAACGATCTTTTTTTTGCCGTTTCTAGGACACGGCTTAGACCATCATTCTCAAGAACTATGGAGACAATACATCGAAAAAACACAGAAGTAGGTAAGAAGCTAATTTCACTTTCGATTCTAATTTTATTGCTTGCTGGCTTCAATTGCGGTGGGCGGAAATCAGACGACCCTCAGTCTGGGTCGGACAATGAAATTCGTGGTCTCTTCGTTTGCCAGAACCCTGAAAAATACATTGGGTTGCCACCAAACCTGGAATTCAAGAGCGCTGACATTGTTATGGCATCATATAACGATCCCCCTGTTAGTGTTCCCGTGCAATATAAGAGAGAAGGTAATTTCATTTATTTTATATTTCCAGGGGTTACGAATGGAATCTCGGTTGAATTCCTTACTTTATACTTAACTAGCGTTAAAATCGTGAGTTCCTCTAGTCTTGAAGAGGATAATCCTGGAGAGCCCGGTAATCCTTATGTGTGGTTGAAGGGCCAATAAGCGCGGAATGTTTATAGCATAGAAAGGATTTGCATTTTTAACATGATAATACTTGAAGAGAGAATAAGAAAAGTTCTCGCTGAAGCTTATGGCGAAAAGAAATTCGATTTTGCCGCGATTATCGAACGTGAAGATGCCGGTGAACGATGGGATCTTGCCGTCTCCGCCGATTGGATCGATGAGTATGATTTTATCGAAACCGTCGCTCCTAAATTATCGGAAGTACTTTCCGACTCCGAACTCATCAAACTTGGTCGCATCGTCGTGCTGAACCCGATGGGAGAATTCATGCAGGAATACAACCAGCGGATTGGCCCTGTCGAAGAAGACCGCGATCTTTTCAACATTACGTTTGGAGGTATTCCGGTGCGACACGCGCACGTATTCGGCGCTCAAACACCATTGATGTATGCGTAAGAAATGAAGGCCGTCTGAACCGGGATTTATGGGATGAATCGGATGTTTGGGATAATATGAAAACACTTCGAACATTACTACTCATTTCTATTGCATTCACGCTTTCCGCGTGCGGAGGTGTTGCCACCTATAAATACGCACCGATGCGGGAGGGATTCTTTAACACAACCGGGTATAATGCTGTCCAGGTTGACTCCAACACGTATCGCGTTATCTTCTATGGTTTGCGCAATTCGAGCGTTGAAATTGCGGACCGCTATTCCTTTTATCGTGCTGCGGAACTGACCTTAGAAAAAGGCTTCGATTATTTCGTGGTACTGCAAACGGGAGATGACGATAAGAATGGCGATGCATGGAATATCATCCGTATGTTCAAAGGCGCACCTCCGGAGGGTGATTTAGCCGCGTTCGATGCACGGGAGGTAACGAAAGACATGGCGCCATTTATTCAACGCGATTCCAGCAATTGACGCATGATGAAAACGCTGCTCTTAAGTCTCATCGCCGTTCTCGCGCTTTCCTCGTGCGGCCCATCCAAATACATGTCGAAGACCGACAATTGGTTGGGCATGTACGGATATTCCGAGCAGCCCTTAGACAGCTCGACCTATCAGGTCACTTACGCCGGAGATAACACGATGCCGCCGGATCTTGTGGATCGCTATGCGCTCTACCGTTCGGCGGAACTAACCGTTGCGAAGGGATATAGCTACTTCGTCGTGATAGATAAGCAATCCGACGCGAGCACTTTTACAAACACGATGGGTGGAGCAGGCGCGCCCACCACTACCATCGAGCACGACATCGATCCGCAAACCGGCAAGTCGATACCCGTCGCCGTTACCACTTCAAATCCGAATTACATGACCACGACTTCCACAACCCACACGGTAACGAAGACCATTCGAATGTTCAAAGGCGACCGGCCTGCCGATAATGCAATGGCTTACGATGCGAAGTCGATGGTTACGATGATGGGGCCGAGCATTCAGCGATAATGCCGGTGCCGGTATTACTCCATGGAAGGCTATATCACTTCGATCGTCCGCCAAAAAAACGATAAGGCACGCGCCTCGATCTTTTTGGATGAGGAGTTCGCCTTCGGTGTGTGCGATCAGACGATAGAACAATTTCGCCTCCGCAAAGGCGATTATATCGGCCGCGAACTGTTCGAAAAGATCACCGACTTCGATTTTTTCGTCGAAGCCAAACGCATTGCGCTTGCCTATTTGAATTATCGCGCGCGCAGCGAGAAGGAAATCCGCGAGCGGCTTGCTAAAGAGGATATTCCCGAAGCAATTATTTTACGTGTGTTCGAATTCTTGAAAGAACACAAACTAATTGATGATGCGGCGTGGTCGAAAGCGTTTGTGAACGATAAACTTATGCGGAAACCTGTCTCGTCGAAGCAATTGGCGTTTGGTCTAAAACAAAAGGGGGTCCCGAAAGAAGTCATTGAGGAGACGATCTCGAATCTCAACGAGCAGGAAAGCGATGAATCCCGCGCCATGCAAGCTGCCGAAAAGCGCTGGCCCAGAATCCTGAAATCCGAAAGCGATCCCCGGAAGCAAAAACAGAAGTTGTACACTTTTCTCGCTGGGCGTGGGTTTGCTTTTGAGACAATCAATGAAGTGTATGGCAAACTTGCAAAGGACAAAGTGGACGAAAAGGACTGAAGTGACTTTTTGTCCACGCTTCTTCATTCCTCTTACTTCTTACCTTTTACTTCTTACTTACTTTTGACGCTCGCTCGCGGTATTCTCATCTTTCTTGGCGCGCTCGTTTTTTCGGCGCTGCTGTGGGCGTACGTTCGTCTTTCGGCGGCGTATGAGGCGGATGTCGATTTGCCTATCAAGCTTACGGCGCCGAAAGGTTACGCGCTTGCGTCCGGCTTGCCGGAACGATTGCATACGCGCGTGCGCGGCGCGGGATGGCAAATCCTGCTGATGAATTTTACGAAAAACGCAAATTTCCAGTTCGATCTTACCGAGCGCGCGCTGCCACCGGAAGAAATGGTCACGCTTCACAGCGATGAAATATCGAATGCCGCCGTTTTGCCGAGCGAGCTTCGCATTCTGAAGGTCGAGCCGGATTCGCTCGAACTGCAATTTGGCAAAGCGACAGAAAAACGTGTTAGCGTCGAACCGCGTCTCGACGTGCAACCCGCGAGGGGTTACATCATCGTTGGCGAACCTGTTGTGACGCCGCGCTCTGTGTCGGTCGTAGGTGCGTCAAGCGTCCTCGATTCGCTTACGGCGATTCCAACGCAGCCTATCGTCGTTCGCGATGCGAGGGAAGATGTGGACCGTGTGCTTGCGCTGACGGATTCGCTCGAGAATTTCATCACGATTCCGAGCGCGCCGAAAATTTCCGTCCATGTTTCGGTGCAAGCAATCGGCGAGCGGAAAATCGCGGGCGTGCCGGTGGCCATCGAGGCGCTACCGCCACAATTCGAGTTGATACTTATTCCTGGAACGATTGCCGTCACGGTCCGCGGCGGCGTGGAGGAACTTGCGAAGCTCGCGCCCACTGCGATTCAGGCGCGGGTGATGTATAATCCGACAATCTTAGACACGGCGCAAGTGATGGTGCCGCAAGTGGATGTTCCGAAAGGGCTGACGTATCTTGCTTCCGACCCTCCCAATCTGCGATTTATCCTTCGAAGAAAAAGCGCCGTTCATGCTACTCCGTGATGCATCCTTCGTTGTCGTCGATGTGGAAACGACGGGCCTTTCCGCCGCGAATAATCGCATCACGGAAATCGCGCTGGTGCGCTTAGCTCCCCCTCCTGCGGAGCGAAGCGGAGTAGGAGGGGGTTGGGAGGTGGTCGAGTCCTTTCAATCGCTCATCAATCCGGAGCAATATATTCCGCCCTTTATCACGCGGCACACCGGCATCACGAACGCGATGGTCTATGGCAAGCCGAAATTTTGCGATGTTGTGCCGGAGATACAAAGGTTTTTGACAAACTCCCCCTCCTATGAAGCGGAGCGGAATAGGAGGGGGCTGGGGGGTGGTCCAGTCCTTGCAGGTCATAATGTAAAGTTCGATCATGGGTTTCTCACGGAGTCCTTCATCCGCGTGGGGCAGCGCTTCCAGCCTGCCCATGATACGCTCTGTACCTGCCGGCTCGCGCGGCGGTTGCTGCCGCAACTTCGAAGCAAATCGCTTGCAAGCGTGCAGGCGCATTTCGGAATTCGAAACTCGCGCCAACACCGTGCGCTTGGCGATGCCGAAGCAACGGCAAAAATCCTCGCGCATTTTATCGAGCTCGCGCAGGAAATGGAAATCGAGACGCTGGAAGATTTTCTTCGCCTGCAATTTGCAAAACCAAATTATGCACAGCGAAAAACGAAGCGCGAGCTTTCGCTGCGCGAAAAAGTCCGGCTGTTTCCCGATCGGCCCGGAGTCTATACGATGTTCCACGCCGATGGCACTGCGCTCTACGTCGGCAAGGCGAAGAATTT
>PLYO01000025.1 GCA_003151825.1 Ignavibacteriota bacterium | reverse complement strand
GTCAATGCGGCGCGCTTCGTGGCGCTCGGTTCCCAAGATATGCAGCCCCCCTGCTGCGACGACATTCGGGCCGAGCTTGATATCCGTGCCGCGCCCAGCCATATTCGTCGCAATCGTTACGCCGCCGGAAAGGCCGGCGTGAGAGATAATCTCTGCCTCGCGCGCATGTTGCTTTGCATTCAGCACGTTGTGCGGAATGCCGGTGCGCTTCAGCAGCTTCGAGATCGTTTCGGAAACCTCCACGCTCGTCGTTCCGACAAGCACGGGCCGCCCAGCTTTGTGAAGTTCCTGAATTTCTTCGATCACTGCATTCAGCTTCTCGCGCTTTGTGCGATAGACCATATCGTCGCGGTCATCGCGAATAATCTCCACGTTCGTTGGAATGACGACGACATCGAGCTTGTAAATGGAGAAGAATTCTCCGGCCTCGGTCTCGGCAGTTCCCGTCATGCCCGCGAGCTTTTTGTAAAGCCGGAAATAATTTTGCAGCGTAATCGTAGCGAGCGTTTGCGTGTCGCGCTCGACCGTCACACTCTCTTTTGCCTCAATGGCTTGATGCAAGCCTTCGGAATATCTTCGACCAGCGAGAATGCGGCCCGTGAATTCATCGACGATGAGAACTTTGCCTTCCTGCACTACATAATCGACGTCCTTCTCATAGAGCGAATACGCCCTCAAAAGCTGCGAGATCGTATGCAATCGATCGGAGCGATCGGCATAGACGAGATGAATCGCATCTTTCTTCGCGCGTTTCTCTTCTTCGGAAAGTCCTTCGAGCTGTGAAAGCTCGGTCGCAATGTCAGGAAGGATAAAGAGGTCTTTGTCGCCACCGGCGGCAAGAAATTCACGGCCTTTATCGGTGAGATCGATATTGTGGTTTTTCTCTTCGACGTTGAAATAGAGCGAGTCGTCTATCAAGTGCATGTTGCGCGATTGATCGCGCATAAACTCCAGCTCTGTCTGCTGCATGAGCTTAAGCATGTCTCCATCCGCGAGGAGCTTGAGCAGCCGGTTGTTCTTCGGCATCCCGTGATGGACGCGCACGAGCTGCTCTCCGGCCTGCTTTTTCTTTGCTTCGTCGCTGGATTTCAGAAGTTCTTCAGCTTCCGTCATAAATGTTGCGCAAAGCGATTTCTGCGCGTTGACGATGCGATCGACAATGGGCTTCATCTCGTCGAACTTGTGATCGGCGCTCTCGACCGGGCCGGAAATGATGAGTGGCGTCCGCGCTTCGTCGATCAGCACGGAATCCACCTCGTCAACAACCGCATAATAATGAGGCCGCTGAACCATCTCCTCGGCATTCTGCACCATGTTATCGCGCAGATAATCGAAGCCGAATTCGTTGTTCGTTCCGTAGGTGATGTCGGCATTATACGCCGGTTTACGTTCCCACGGCTGCATCGTCTGGAGAATCACACCAACGCTTAGGCCGAGAAATTCGTAAATTCTTCCCATCCACTGCGAGTCGCGCATGGCGAGATAATCGTTGACCGTCACTAAATGGACGCCGCGGCCAGGAAGCGCGTTGAGATAAATGGGCAGCGTAGCGACGAGCGTTTTTCCTTCGCCCGTTGCCATTTCGGCAATCTTTCCCTGATGCAAAACAACGCCGCCGATAAGCTGCACATCGAAGGGAATCATATCCCACTTGATCTGCTGGCCCGCGACGGTAAACGTTTGCCCGACAAGCCTCCGGCAAGCATCTTTTACGACCGCAAATGCTTCGGGAAGCAATTCGTCAAGTATGCTCTTGGTAACTTCATCGAGTTCTTTGCGAAGTGTGGGCAAGCGGTCGAGAATTTGCTCGCGTTCTTCGTGCGGGACGTCCTCTTTCAGCCGCTCACGGAGTTCCTTTTCCTCGTCTTCGAGCGCGCCAGTCACCTCGTGGATACGCGCGCGGAATTCTGCGGTTTTCGCGCGAAGTTCATCATCCGAAAGCTCCGCCAGCGTGTCGTAAATCGCGTTGATCTCATCGACCAGCGGCAAAAGCAGCTCGACATCCTTATCCTTTTTGGAGCCAAAAATTTTCTCTAAATACTTGAGCATGAATTCTTATTTTCTCGGCCAAGTGCCGATTTTGGTTCAATTTCGCTAATTTTATGATTCAAAAATGCGCACACGCATTTGTGCTTCATGAATCGAGCACCTTTTGTTCATTAAAAAAAGAAGCAAATTTTGTCATTTTTCCTGCCAAAATTTCATACCTCCCACAAGGGTGCCTATTTGTTTGAACAGCGAGTTCCGCAAAATTTACTTTTTTGCGAAAAAAACAGGGACTGCACTGCCCACTCCGCCGAACCCTTCTCAAACGCTAAAACGGGCGCAATGCTTCCGGGTTTCAAAAGGGATTTTTACCACGAAAGAACGCGATATTCTTTTGGTGACATCGAAGACAGAGCAACTTTAATTTCTTCGATATGATGGATCAAAATAGGCCAGCGATTCGTCGGCAATAAAAGAATTGCGATGGAGCGATGCGAAAGGTTCTGTTGATAGCGTATGTTTTGGTCGGAAGTGGTAAAAATATCAAATTGCTTTTCTGCGAGTGCGATTAACTCGCCATTTTTTATCGAAGCCCATCCCTGAGACTGGGTCGTCTTCACCCAATCTGCGCCTAAGGCTTTTGCAAGGGGAGCTGGCACACACTCATCGAGAAGCGCTTGCATGAAGACCGTCACTGAAATTATGCTCCGCCGCTTCCAGAACGGCTAATGCGAGTTCCCGCGGAACGGTTGGAAAAAATTCGATAAATTCCGTCAGGGAATAATCATCTTCGAGATAGTCGAAGAGTGTTCGAACCGGAACTCGTGTGCCTGCAAAGACAGGTACACCGCCGAGAATATCCGGATCCGATAAGATCAGTGAATTGGAAAGCATATTTGTACTAACGTGTAAGACGGAAGTCTCATTCCACAACCATCCCCACATACTCCACAAGGCCGTTCATCCGCACCACGCACTCATACATTCCCGCGGTCATACCTCCAACATCCGAAGTCTATTATTGGCCCATTATCTCGGAAAGTTTACGGCGCCAAACAAAACCTTCTTGTGTACCTGCGTAGAGGTAATTACCGTATGCGAGGAGTTTCCAGGGTGTAGATTGCTTCGGCAAGCCGGTGTTGAGTTCAGACCATGCTGCCCCGTTGTTTGTTGAGCGATATATTCCAAAGTCGGCAGCAAAGATTGTTGTACCGACCACAGCGAATGAGGAAACGTATGAACCGTTATCCGGCAAACCAGTATTGGCAATAGCCCAACTTGCTCCGTTATTGGTAGAACAAAATACCCCTCCGCCAGCACCTCGAAGGCCACGAGAACCCAACACTGCAAAGAGATTTTTTCCACCCGCTGAAAGAACATCTACGAAAGTAGGAGGATTATCCATCGGCAAGCCATTATTTACTTCACTCCAATTGATCCCATCATTGGTCGAAACATAAATCCCATGATTAGTTCCGACGAAAAGATTGTTCCCGATTTTGGCAAAAGATCTCACCATCCCGTCAACTGGCAATCCTGAATTCGATGGAGTCCAACTTTCACCGCTGTTTGTCGAACGGAATAAATCACCTCCGCCATTGAGAGGCCCATCGAATCCAACAAACAGAATCGACCCACTTGCTGCTAAGGTGTTTATATCACCAACAAACCCATAGGAGTTTATTAAGCCACTATCAGAGGCAATCCAATGTTTGCCGAAATTCGTTGAACGAAAAACACCACCGCCACTAGTGCCTGCAAAAAGGTTCGAATCGCACATTAGTAGTGCTGAAACATTTGGCCAATTCCCTGGAACTGCTCTCCAATGCATGCCGCTATCAGTCGAGCGATAAATGTCTCCCTCGTTGCCCTTATTCCAATTAGCTCCTGTCCCTACAAACACAACCGGTCCATTCACAGCAAAGGCATTTATCATGTGGCTTAATGAATGACCTTTCATTTGCACCCACTGCCCGCGCGCAGCGGGAGCGGCCAGGAGCAGCACCGAAAGCACAAGGAAGCGTTTCATGCGTGCAAATATAACACATTTTCGCTCCCGGCGCGTGAAAAGGGTCTGGTGTGCCCGAAAACGTTACGGTTCCGCACGTCAGGACGTGCGCAGCACGTCCCTACGGTTGATTCATCATTTCCCCAATAGGTACCTATCATTTGGCGTACAATATACGAATAAAACGGGGGTTTTGTGCCGTTCCAAATTTTTTTTCAATTATTTTTCGGAAACACTTGACATTGCCAAATTTAGTTCGTATATTAGCGGTTGCTTTGATGGGCACCCTGTCCGGGGAAGGTAAGAAGTAAGAGTTAAGAAGTAAGAAATGGGGCGCATCGTCGGCGATGCTTGGTGCGTCGTTCATTGAAAATTTGTCAGGTAGTTTTCTTTGGGAAGGAGATTTATGAATAATTTTGGAAAATGGCGAAAATGGCTCACAAATGCCACAGTTCATGAACTCCAAACTCCCCCCGCACAAACGGCGCTTTCCTTAAAGAACCACTTACCGATTCACGCTTCCCTTCCTTGCCGTCTTTTCGAGATTGTTTCCGAGGACGAGGAAATAATCGCCGCTCGCCGGCGGAATGGGGATCGTGGCGTGATGCTCGCCAACGGTGCTCGGCAATTCGCCGATATGCGAGACGAACGAGCCGGCGGCGTTATAGACATCAAGCGTCAGTCCAGCACGAGTAGCATGAGCAATATAATCGACATCCCAATTCCCCGTCGAGGCTGGATTTGGAGCAACGGAGATAAAACTAAACGAAATCGGCTCGGAGCGAAGCGCATCGAGAATAAGCGGGTCGCCACAAGCAGGAGCAAACGTAAACGGCTGCTCCGGAATGCTGCACAAGCCGAGCGTTGGCTCGCGGTCGGTAGCGAAGGAATCGAGCACAACTTGCGTCATCGTATCGACCGTGAGCGCAACCTTCGCCTTGACATAGACGAGCGGCAGCGCAATCTGCGAAGCATCCGAAATCGTATCGTTGAGCCAAATTCGAACGGAGACGCCGTTGCCCGGCTCGGCAATCCACTTCGAAGAGTCGATGTGCTCGGCGCATGTGCCGGTAAAATCGAGCCCGGACGGCGTGAGCAAATCGGTATTGAAGGATAGATGAAACGCGTAAGCGTGAATGGAGAATGTATCGGTCGTTGGCGCGAGCATGATGGGAATTTCGAGCACTTGCCCGGCGGCAAGCGCGGGCAGCGTCGGGATATAAGGCGCTGGCGCAGTCAGGTTTATCGCGGCAATTTCGAGCGTGGTGTCGATCGCTTTTCCATTCTCGTGAAGATAACATCTCGCTTCAAGTATGCGAGTGCCGGGCCTATCGGGGATAAAGGTAATGGAGGAAGAAATGGATGTTCCAGCGTGAATGGAATCCGTAAGTCCATTCAAGGAAAATTCCCGCAGCGTATCGCCCGAGATAATCACGGAGTCGAACGTCATTTTCTGGCACCACAAATTCCCAATTTGAAACGGGATGGAAACCGGCTGGCAATATTTTGTAAAAAGAAACAGCGAATCGGAGGACAGCGCAAGCGGCTCGGCGGGGATGGCATTCGAAACGGCGAGAGAAATCGTCGTATCGATCGCGCGAGAAGGAGTATGCGCCAGCAATCGGAGCGTTACGGTTTTTGTAATTCCATCCATCGGGTTATAGACAATTCGGAACGGCAGAATGCTGTCGCTTGCGAGTGGCAACCGTGTGGAATCATAGCTCACGCTGATCTCGCTGTCATCGCCAACGATGACCGAATCGAGAGAGAGCAAGCCGCAACCCTGATTTCCAAACACGAGTGTATCGAAAAGACTTTGACAGCCCGAGGTCACAAGCGTAAGCGCGGTATCGGAAAGCGTTGCGGCTTGCGGGAGAGCAAAATTACTTGCGGAAAGGAAAATGGTGGTATCGCAATGGCCGGTGCGTCCGTGCGCGAAAATATGCACCGCGCCGCTATATGCGCCAGCCGAATCGGGATTAAATATAATTCCCAAGCTGTCGGCCACTTGCGGAGCAAGCATCGAAGGAGCATTCACGAGCGTAAAGCTGGCATTCGAAGACACGATGGAATCGAAGACGAGCGTGTCGCAGGCATTGGTCAAAATTCCCAGCACGGAGGTAAGCGGCTGGCAATATTTCGTTCCGAGCGTGATACCGGTGCTATCGAGTATGAATTGGACAGGAGGCTGAATCGACTGGGCAACAATGGAAATCGTGGTATCATAGACGCGGTGACCCACATGCGCATACAGGTTCGCAACCAGATTATGCACACCGGAACTATCAGGATCGAACACGAACCGAAGCGGATACGCAATGCTATCCCATACGGAATCCGGGAACGAGTTTAAGATACTTATTTCACCCGAAGTGAGCGTGACGGAATCGAGTACCATCCCCGGACATCCTACGTCCGAAAGCAAGACGGTATCGTCCACAATCGCGCAGGCGCCTGCATTCATCATGCAAGTATCCTTCGAAAGCGCAAGTGTTGACATTAGAGAATTTTGCGTGACGATGGTAAGAACTTTAGTAATCGCATTTTCACCCGAATGGGCATAGACTGTCACTTCGGAAACGGTTTTACCGCTCTTCGTGGGAGTATAAAGCAGCAGAATCTTCGCGCTGTCAGTCGTGGCGAGCGTTTGCGGAAGCGTGCTGTCGTTCGGGAGACGCAGAAACTCCGATGTGCCGGGTACTATGACAGAATCAATTGTAATCGGTATGCAATTCAACCCCGTGATGCTCAATGGAAGCGTATCGCCGCATGGATTCGGCTGCCATTGGATGGTATCCGCACCCAGCGCAAACGATCCCGTAAGTGTGCCATCGCCACCATCGTCAGTTTTATACACACCTCCCAGCCCATCGAAAGCATAGACGACCTGACCCATGCATCCCGTCACTACAAAACGCGTATCGCGGCTGTTCGACGGGCCATTTATGAAATGCCAGGTTGCGCCGGTGTCGTCCGAGCGGTACATGCCGTGTTGGTAATTATTTGCATCTAAATACGACCATAAGCCGCCCGAATCCGTCTGAATGTAAAGCGTTTTTCCCACGCCGGCAATTGTGCCTGTAAAGTGAATGTCTGGAAAGCTCCCACGCCGACTCCAGTTAGAACCGCCATCGGTGGACCAATTGATATACACGTAAGGCAAGTTCGGCTGGGATTCATTCGCACACAGAAAAATATGCTTGCCAGGAATGGCCATGACCGACCAGGATTCATACTGATTCGTGGTCATCTGCCACGTTCTTCCCGCATCCATGGTAACCCAAAAGTTTCTGCCGGGGGTTTGCTGGTTCATCTCGGTCACTACTCCATTGAGGCTGTCAGAGAATGCGATGCCGCTGCACCAACGGAAAGCAGGAGTCCAGGTGACGCCACCATCATAAGAATAATCAGCGCCCTTCGTGTCCGGCGGAGCGGGAGTGGCAGAGTATTCCACAAAATCCCATTTGGTAAACATCATCAACCCATTCTGGGAATATACGCTACTGATTACATGATCGAGATGAAAGGGATCGAACCATGTGCTTCCGCCATCCGTCGTCTGCCACAGCGAAGAACGTCCGAAGGTTCGACCGACGCTATAGTTGAGCGATGGAAAAATCGAGGCAAAACCAACGAGAGAGTCCTGCATACATATCGAAGTAACAGCCCCATCGATCGATACCGGGACAAGGGATGCTATCCATGTCGCGCCGCCATCGGTTGTTTTGTATATTGCGCACGGTGTGCCAGGTTGTTTTCCCTCCCACCTTACCCCCGTGCCGATCAACCCGTGATCCTGATCGAAAAAATATCCGCAGCCGATCGACGTGTTAAAAGTCTGAATAAGCTTCCACGTATTTCGTTGTGCTTTGAGCGGAAACGCCAGCGACGCGGCGAGCAACACAATAGCGAAAACACGCTGGTAAAAGCGCGCGAAATGCCGAGGATGGCATTGCCGAATAGGAAAAAAAGAGACGACTTCGCGCATGGAAGCGTTCAGGAATATGGAATCAACCCCAGACCGTGAAAAAAATCACTACCATTGCGATGTTTGCCTTCGTCATTATCATGGTTGTGACGACGTGTTCCACGCATGACGCTTCCCAAGCGGCGCGGCGTCATCCACGAAAAAAAACCGGCCCAAAACCATCCGCAGTGGTGAAGCGAACCGCGACTGAACACGCTTTGGCCAAATTGCAACAGGAGATTGCGAAGTATGAGTCCGAACTTCGGGAGCATGAAAAGCGCGAAAAGCACTCGAAAGAGACTATCCACGCCTTTGAAAAACGAACCGCCAGTTTGAAAACCACCATTGCCCGGCTCGAACGCGAGCAATCGCAGCTCGAAGGCCAGAAATCCGAGGTCGATCTATCGCTGAATGAAACCAGCAATACCCTCGACGCGCTGAAGGAAGCTTATGCGAAGAGCAGCCGTCAGCTTTATATGCAGGGTGCGCTCGCGCCATTAGATGCGGAACATTTCATTGTTTTGCATAATGCTTCCGACCCGGTTCGCATGTCCTACTACGCGCAAGCGATCGGGCGCGCGCATGCGCTGGACCGCTCCCGGCTCGATTCGATGAAGCAATCGCTCGGCGCATCGAGCGAGACGCTGGCTTCGAACATTGCCATCGAGCATGAGCAAATTGGAACGCACGAACAAGAAGCGACCGCGCTCGAAGCGAAGAAAGCCGCAGAAGCGAAAGAGCTTGCCCAAATACAAATCCGAAAGGCGCGGCTGAAAAAACTTCTCGCCGAGCGCCGAGCAAGTGAAAAGCGGCTTGAAAACATTATCGCGGGGCTCGTTAACCGCGAAGCCGCAGCGCGCCGTGCCACAACAAAGCGAAATCGAGCACGACCGCATGAAGAGGAAAACGAGGTTTCGCTCGGCCCCGCGCATGGGCCGCACTCGCTCGATTGGCCCAGCGCCACGCACCGAATTCTGCAAGGATTTGGCGAGCATCGCAACGCGGAATTGGGTACGGTCACGATGAACCTCGGCATCGATATTGCCGCGCCGGAGGGTTCTGCCGTGCGCGCCGCCGCCGAAGGCGAAGTGGCGCTCGTTTCCTCGCTGCCGAGTTACGGAACGGTTATTGTCATTCGGCATTCCGGTGGGATTCACACGGTCTATGCCGATCTCGCGGGCGCGTCTGTTCCGCAGGGAACGCATATCCACGCAGGCCAAACGATTGGCAAAAGCGGCACAAGCGAAATGAGCGGCCCGCATGATCGGTCATCCGGGGTCATTCACTTCGAAGTATGGAAAGGAAAATCCAAGCAAAACCCGGTGGGATGGCTGAAATAAATGACAAATGATGAATGACAAATGACAAATGACGAATTGGATGCTGTACTCTAAAAATGTCATTCTGAGCGAAGCAAATCGGAGCGGAGCGACGATTTGCGTAGCGAAGAATCTTTTGCGCCACAACAAGGTTCTTCGCTACGTTCGAATATTAGTTCCGATTTCCTTTCTCTTTACAAGTGCGCCACAATTACCAGCCCAGCCTATCGGCATTCAGCTCACAAACTCCAATATTGGCCTTCTGCAAGTCGATAGTGCGAATTGGAAGGAGGCGTGGATAGAACTTTCCGGCGCATCGCCGGATGAGAAAGTTACCAAAGATGACCTTCGCGTCACAAGCGGGAACCGCGTTGCGGAAATCCTTTCCGTCGATTCCGTGGCATGGCGTTTCCGTAGCCGGCTTGCCGTGAGTTTCGTGCTCGATAACTCCGGTTCCATGTTCCATGCCTTCGATTCGCTCACGCGGATGTGCGATAGCATCATTGACTCGCTTCCCACGGGCGCAATCGGTCAGGCCGTGGTGTTCGATGACCGCTATCGTAATGCCACTCATCTCTATACGGCGCGATCTTCTACCTTTATCGCACAGCGTGAATTTACCGACAGCATGTCTGCGCTCCGCGGGTTCTGGCATTTTTTCGATACGATTCGAACGCAATTTACTCCGCTTTACGATGCCATCGCCACTGCGGTAACGAATATTGACAACCGCCGAATAAAGGGCGATACAGCGCACAACGACATCCTTATCGTTGTCACTGATGGCCAGGATAATGCAAGCCGCGCTTCGATCGAGGAACTTGAAGAACTGTTAGCCAGCGCTCATCTTCGCCTGTTCGCCATTAATTTTCGTGTGGAGGATGAAGGCCGCCTGCCCTGGCTGGCGCATCATGCCGGAGGAGCATATTTTTTGGCGAACGATCTCGATGAACTTCGAACGACCTTAAGAAAAATTGTGCTTTCCTTCACGCGACAATATCACGTTCGTTACCGTTTCCCGACGCTCGGGCCAAGCAGCGGCGCGAATAAAGCGAAGAAATTCGAATGAAATTCAGCTTTCGCTCGTTCTCTTTCCTCGACTTTTGCTACAACAACATTTCTAATTTCATTGACCATTTCCCACACCCCACCGACCGAAGATCCTAAGGAGATCAAGGATGCGCTTCGCCGTATCGAGGAAACGGAACGTCCCGATGCGCTGACCGATCAGGAGCGCGAGCGGCGCAATTCGCTCGCCGAACTACGCGCGCTTGGAGTCGAGCCGTATGCGTATTCCTTTGAGCGAACGCGCTTTTCGGATGAAGCAGCCGCGCTTTTCGATGAGGCAAATCCCGATGCGCACCCAACCGCAAGCGTTGCCGGGCGCATTATGGGCATTCGACGCATGGGAAAAGCTACCTTCGCGCATTTACAGGACGAAGCCGGAAAAATTCAGATCTATTTTAAATCGAACGAGCTTGCCGAGCGGTACGATCTGCTGCGATTGCTCGATATTGGCGACATCCTTGGCGTAAACGGATTTATGTTCCGCACGAGAACGGGAGAAATTACGCTGCATGTCACGTCTTTTGAAGTGCTTGCAAAAGCGATCAGACCGCTCCCAGTCGTGAAGGAAGAGACCGATCCCGTCACCGGCGAAAAAATAGTTCACGATGCGTTTTCGGATAAAGAGTTGCGCTACCGTCAGCGTTATGTCGATCTCGTCGTCAATCCGGAAATCCGAAAAACATTTCGTACGCGCGCGAAGATTATTTCAACCATCCGCCGCTTTTTCGACGAGCGCGACTATCTCGAAGTAGAAACGCCTATCCTTCAGCCGATCTATGGCGGCGCGTATGCACGGCCTTTCGTGACGCACCACAATGCGCTCGATTTCGATCTCTTTCTCCGCATTGCCGACGAGCTTTATCTCAAGCGTCTTATCGTCGGAGGTCTCGCAGAAGGCGTTTATGAAATCGCCAAGGATTTCCGCAATGAAGGCATGGATAAAAACCACAGCCCGGAATTCACGATGGCGGAAATTTACATTGCGTATAAAGATTACGAGTGGATGATGTCGTTTACCGAGGAAATGTTTGCGGAAGTCGCCAAGGTTGTTATGGGACTTCCTATGATAGATGGGACGAATATAAATTTTACAGCGCCCTTTCGAAGACTTTCCATGCTCGATTCAATAACGGAATATGCAGAAGTGAATGTAAGCCAAATGAATGAGGACGAACTTCGCATTACTGCAAAAAAACTTGGCGTCGCTGTCGAGCCAAGTGCGGGCGCCGGAAAAATCATCGACGAAATTTTCTCGGCAAAAGTGGAGCATCATCTTATTCAGCCAACGTTCATCACGGATTATCCGCTTTCAATGTCGCCGCTGGCAAAACTGCACAAGACAAAGCCGGGACTTGTCGAGCGATTCGAGCTTTATGTTAACGGTCAGGAGCTTGCGAATGCGTTCAGCGAACTAAACGACCCGCTCGATCAGCGCGCGCGTTTTGAAGAACAAGCACGCCTGCGCTCGAAAGGCGATGAAGAAGCGATGATTCTCGACGAAGATTTTCTCCGCTCGATGGAATATGGAATGCCGCCGATGGCCGGACTTGGCTTCGGCATCGACCGTTTGGTAATGATTCTGACCGGCGAAGAATCCATACGCGACGTCGTGCTCTTTCCGGCGATGCGGCCGGAACGAATGCGATAATTCATTAACCGAAGACCCAGGGTTCCGCTCCGCTCCACCCTGGGCTATTGACCATTTTGGTTTTTAGCCCAGGGTGGAGTGAAACGGAACCCTGGGAAGTTTTAGTTTTTCACAATCCATCTTTGGTCACATTCATGACAAATCTTAGCGAACGAGAAAAGAACGCTCTATTCCCGACTTACGAACGGCTTCCTATTGGCGCCGTGACGCGCGCCGAGGGAGTGCATATCACCACTGAAAACGGCGAGCGTTATCTCGACGCCATCGCCGGACTTGGCGTGAACGCGCTCGGCCATTCGCACCCGGCCATCGTCGCTGCGATACGCGAGCAGGCCGGGAAATATCTTCATCTCTCGAATCTCTATTTGCAGGAACCGCAAATTGTGCTCGCCGAGAAGTTGAAACGCGCGTCCGGCTGGGAACGAACATTTTTCACGAATTCCGGGACCGAGGCCGTCGAGGGCGCCATCAAGCTTGCGCGAAAAGTTTTTTCGAGCGAAGCGAAAGCAGAAATCCTCGGCGTAGCCAATGGATTTCATGGCCGCACGTTTGGCGCGCTTTCGGTCATGGATAAAGGCAAATACCGCGATCATTTCGGCCCCTTCGTGGCGGACGCATCCACCATTCCCGGTTACGATCCGAATGCGCTGGAAGAAATTATCAGCGAACGCACCGCGGCAGTAATCGTCGAATCCATTCAAGGCGAGGGCGGCATTATCGAAATTCCCGCTGACTTCGCGCTCGCGCTCGCTGAACTACGGACGAAGCACAATTTCCTCATTATTGCGGATGAAATTCAATCCGGCATCGGGCGTACAGGGCGATTTTTTGCGTATGAGCATTATGGATTGAAGCCGGACATCGTTGTGTGTGCAAAAGCGATTGGCGGAGGGCTGCCGCTCGGGGCGATCCTCACGCGCCGCGAGCTGGCCGATTCCATGCGTGCCGGAACTCACGGCACCACCTTCGGCGGAAACGCGCTTTCGTGCGTGGCCGGAAGCGTCGTGCTCGATCTCGTCGAAAAAACTTACATGATGAATGCCACGCATGAAGGCGAGTTTCTCAAAAGCAGCTTCGAACAATTACGCGTGAAGCATCCCAATTCCATCCGCGAGGTGCGCGGCAAAGGGCTGATGCTCGGCATCGAGTTCACGGGAAACGCAAAGCAAGTTCAAAAACAACTGTTCGATCGGCATATTATCACGAATGTCACTGCCGGAGAAGTGCTGCGCCTACTTCCACCGCTTATTTTCGAGCGGGAGCATTCGGAGGAATTGGTCGAGGGAATTAAAGAAGCGATGGAGTGACCGAACTGGGATTACGCTTGTAGCCGTGACCTTCAGGTCACGGTGTATTGCGCTTCGCGACCGTGACCTGAAGGTCACGGCTACACCGCATTATTTTCCAGTGATCGAATCCCGTTTTAATTCTGCAATGCGTGCTTCGAATGGGCGCTGGAGCGAGGAATCCGGGTAACGATTGAAGTAGAGTTGACAGTAGGAGGCATAAATGTTCTCTATTACGTCAAGTGTCTGATTAGGTAAATCGTCTTTAATGTAATAGGGAATCAATTTATCATAATTGGGTAGGACGGATTTATTATGGGCGGCTCGAAACCGACGCCAGAGCTCATCCATGGTGCTGCTGTCATATGTCACCATCTTGGCAAGCAACCACACGTCTAATCCCGGAATTTCAAAAGCAACTACATTAAGTTCCAGTTGTTTGGGCCCATTCAAGAACACATGTCCCAATTCAAAATCTACGTGTCGAGATTCAAGGTAGGACCAGGGAGCTTTTTTTTCGTGCCCGATACGATCGCGCGATAAAACAGGTAAATGCGCAATGTAACTGTCGGTTAGTCCATAGAAATTGATACAAATAGGAATGTCAGCATAGTATGCGATCATATTTTCCGCTCCAGGAATTGCAACGGTCAGGGGCAAGCCTTGGAAAAATGGACGAAGATATTTACCAATTTCTGAATAAACATCCTGTGCGCCGCGCGGAGAGCCGTCAATTAGAAATTGATTAAAATAATAAGTCCACCGTTCATCGGCGATGCCGTGAGTGGAACCAGATCCTTTTAGATTCCAATTCTCCAACGGAAAACCCTCTGCATTAGAATGAAAGAGAACGGCATCTCGAACATTACGTTCCGCGATGAACGAGCAAAGCAAGAGAATGGCAATGAGGTTTCGGTATTTCACAATTCTTATTTTTATTGAAGCTGAAAATCAATTTGGTTAAGAGGTCTTTTTCTTTATCGAATCCAATTTCAGTTCCGCGATGCGTGCTTCGAACGGGCGCTCCACCGCGGTATCGGTGTAACGATGGAAGTACATCGTTTGAAACAAGCGATAATCTTCCTCCAAACGATCGAGTGGTCGGAGCGGCAGGAGATTCTGTATGTAATAGGGAATCATTTTTTCGTAGCAGGGAATTATCGTTTCACTTCCGGTGGCCCGGAATCGGTTGTAAAGCGAATCGGCGACTCCTTTATGGTATGCTATTGTGCGCCCTAAAAGCCACAAATGGAATTCGGGTATTTCAAATGCTATCTGATTCAGCGGAAATGGGTCCGGCAATTTAGAGACAACTTCCCCTAAGGCTATATCCACATTCCGACTTTCCAAATACTTTTCGGAAGCTATTTTCTCGTGCCCGATGCGCGCGCGGTCAGCAAGTGCGAGATGCGCGATGGCAGAATCGGTTAGGCCGTATTCGTTGACAGCATTGGAAAAATTTGCGTAATACGCAATCATGTTTTTGCCGCCGGGTATAGCAACCGCGATTGGCAAACCTTCAAAATAGGGTTCGAGCGACTCCCCGATTCTCGAATAGATATACATGGGCCCAAAAGTCATATCACCATGAAAATACTTTCCGTAGTAGTAACTCCATCGTTCATCGGCAATGCCGCGCGTGGAACCTGCGCCTATTAGATCCCAATTCCCTGTGTTCATCTTTCCTTGATTATGATGAAAGAGCATAATATCTCGCACTTTGCTTTCGGCTATGAACGAGCAAAGCAGAATGATAGCAATACCTGTCCGGTATTTTAGCATCTTCACGGAGATTTTGTCCGCAGCCCGCTCAATAATAAAATACACAAACGGCACCACCGGAATGATAAAGCGCGCGAACATGAAATCTCCACCCACGCGCGCGACGAAAAGGATAAGATACATCACCATTGCAATAAACGCCGTAAGCCACGGCGTGCCGGAAGCATTTGCCGGCGGTGCATCCCTTTTATCTTTTCGAGGATATAGCAAAATTATTGCGCCAGCAATGAATGCAATCCCGGAAATAAAATACACTCGGAAATAAAGCCAGATATAGAAAAATCCCTGGTCGAAATAATTTTCGTTCGCGGACTTTGCATAATAGGTGAGCGGCAAAATATCGCCGTAATAAAAATATTTCCAAACAAGGTATGGCACGCCGATTACAAAGGATGGCAACACTATGATGCCGATGGATTTGGAGATTGATCGAACAGACTGTTTTCTTTTTATGCCACTAATTGCAAGCAACACGACTGCCGTCGCCGTAAAGAGCACGCCGTCGGGCCGGGTGAGCGAAACAAGCGTCAGCGTAATACCTGCAAGTAACAATCGTCGTTTCTCAGAAAAGCGGGAATAAAACCATAAGTAAAATGCTCCAAGAATGAGCAGCGTGTAGAAGGATGTCTCTAATCCCCCACTCGCCCACTCCGCCGTGTCGTAATTAAGTGCAAATAATGCCGCCGCTAACGGGAGCCACAACGCTTTCGGATTTTTCTTGTGCTCCCGAAATGAAATTGCGAGAAGTAAAACGAGAATCCCCGCATACGATGCAATGCCAAGCCACATACTCGCATCCACCGGATCGAACCCGATAGCTTGTGACGCAGCCAAAATCATGAGCCACAAAAAGTGCGTGTAACCTTCGACACGCTCGCCCACATTATAGACTAAGCCGTTGCCTTCGACGAAATTCTTCACGTATCGCATCGTGATAAAGGCATCGTCGCAAATCCAGCGAAGATCGATGGCGCGGTAGAGACCATACGCTAATATCGCGAGGGCAGCAATAGGCGGCCACAGGTTTGGCTGCGGCTTCGCGGGCTTACGCGGCTCCGCAGGTTTGCGAGGATTCTTTTGAGATTGATTTTTTGACATTTTTGAACAGAATTTCTGCGATTCTTTGTAGCCGTGACCTTTAGGTCACGGTGTGCTGCGCTTCGCGACCGTGACCTAAAGGTCACGGCTACAATTATCCTAAAAATCGTCCGCGTAATCAGCTTAAATCCGCGTAATCCCGGTTCTATTTTAAATTATGATACACCGCCTGCACATCGTCGTCCTCTTCGAGTTTTTCGATGAGTTCGAGCACGGGTTCTTCATCGGCTTCGGATAATTCTTTGAAGACGGTTGGCAGGCGCTGGACTTCTGCGCTCGTCACTGCGATCTTTCTTTCTTCGAGTGCCTTCTGCATTCCCACGAAATCCGGGAACGAAGTGAGGAGTGTCACTTCTCCTTCTTCGACCGAAATTTCCTCCGCACCGAAATCAATTAGTTCCAGTTCTAATTCGTCCAGATCGAGACCCTCCGCCGGAAATTTAAACACTCCTTTGCGCTCAAAGAGAAAATCGAGCGCGCCGGTCGTGGCGAGCTGCCCACCGGCGCGAACGAACGCGCTTCGAACATTCGCGACGGTGCGGGTGGGATTATCCGTCGCGCATTCGACGACAATCGGCACGCCCGACGGGCCATATCCCTCGTACACAATTTCCTGAAACGCCTCCTGGTCTTTCGAAGACGCGCGCTTGATCGCGCCTTCGATGCGGTCCTTCGGCATGTTCACGCCTTTGGCGTTCGTGATTGCCATTCGTAATCGCGAATTGCCTTCTGGATCAGGCCCGCCCAAGCGGAGAGCAATCGCGATCTCGCGGCCAATTTTGGTGAACGCCTTGGACATTTTGTCCCAGCGCTTAAATTTTCGTGCTTTGCGGAATTCGAATGCTCTGCCCACAGTAATGAAGAATGAAGAATGAAGAATTTTGGCCGGTGGGGTAACACAATTTTGTATTCCTAATTCCTTTGCCACCGCCGGAAAGTCCGTATATTTGTACCGAAACATTGTGCTAATCACCCATTTAATCTAAGAATCACCATGAAAATTTCGAATGCGAAAGATGTTTTACTGAGCCAGAATGCCGAATGGACACGCGTAATGTCCGAAGAAAACGACAAACAAAGCTTGCTGCGCTATGGGATGGTGCTGATAACCATCGCGTACGCGCTTCTATTTGTGCTCTCGTTGCTATTCTCTTCGGGGATGGGCGGTTTCGTCGCATTTTCCACGACGTATATCATCACCACCGTCGTTATTCAATTCGCGCTTGGGATTGCGTCGCTTTATTTCATTCCGACGATCCTGGCGGCGCTCGCGCCATCGTTCGGCGGGAAGAACGACTCTCTTAACGCACTGAAGCTCTTCGTTTTTGCCGCGACGCCATCATGGATTGGAATGGCTCTTTCAAGAGTGCCGATCCTTGGCATTCTTGCGGCTATTGCGGGCGGTATCTTTGCAATTTATTTATTCTGGCAGCATGTCGCGGAGGCGATGACCATCCCGGCGGATAAAAAAGTCGGTTATGTCATTGTTTCCGTCGTCGTGCTGGCAGTTATCTTTTTCGTGATCGGCGCCATTGGAGCAGGAATCGCGGCGATGGTGTCGCCCGTCTCGGTCTATCATATCGGGCCGACGTTCTGAGCAATTAAATCACAAAAGTGAGGATTCCAAGAACAAAACACGAAAATTTAAGGAGGAAGAACACATGAAGTTTCTCATTACACTTGGTTTCATTGCTATAGCAGTGTTGCAGGTAATTGTAGCTTTAAAGCTACTTTTGGCGGCCCTCTCTAAAATTAAGGATGGTAAGGGCCATTTCGAAATTTACGTATTGAGCTACCTTACCTTTATTATCAGCTTTCTTGAGTTCTGCTTGCTTACTGAAAAATTCCCAGGATTGCTACTTTTAAGGTTACTCTTATTCTCTGGCGCAAGCAGTTTGGTCTATTTGATCCTAGGCGCGATTTCAGGAGTTACACTCAAGCAAACACAGCAAAAAATCGGTGCTCTTAGCATGATTTCGGGACTTCAGAATGTAGCACGGGGCAAAATTACAATTTATCTTGGCAACTTGGTATTCCTATCCTCGATTGTTGGAACCTTGTGGGCTTTCTGGAGTTACCCGATCGGCGACCCAAACGCGGTATTCATGATCGCCATCACGTTGATTTTTTTTCCAATGCTCCTTGGCAGTGTTACGATCGTTTTCACTTCGTGGCCAGCGGTTACTTCTGAATTTCTCGATAACGATGTAAGAAATTCGAGTCTCATTAATGGTTTCTCACAGGCATTGTTAACAACCGCGTTTCTTCTCTTTCCCTTCTGGCTTTTTCACGAAGGGGTCCCCGCTACGTTTCATCCCTTCTTTTCATCGTATTGGATACCTCTATCTGCTCCACTCATGATTTTTGTTATCGGAGTGGTGATACCGTTTTTCGTTGGCATCTATCAATATCGTGCACAATCCAAGATAATGTTGAAATGGGAAGAAGATTGGTTGAATAAGGCTTCTTCAGTTGACGTGATACCTCTTGGTACCCACAGAGAACAAGCCATAGAAGACCTATTTGAGGAATTGAGCCATGAACTTGACAAGAGTGTGTCTGCAAAAAACTATGTGGATCAATATTATCAAGCTCTGACACCAGCGGATGTAGATCCGAATATTCCAATGGGTCAATTGAATGACGATGTACTTGAAATTCTTCGAAAGAACCATGACAACCTCGATAAATGGGACATTCGGTTTGCCTATGTTAAGAAGCTGCATGACCTTCAACAACAAACGCTCGAATGGAAGATGCAAAACCTCAAAGCGTTTTTCGATTCACACCTAAGGCAAGTTACGGACCAGCTTAAAAACATGAACTCACGAAAGAATATTTTGTCGGGTGTGTTAACGGGTGTGTTAACGTCTTTGCTCACAGGTCTTGCATTGTGGTTAATTCACAATCTCCCGAATCTGGCACCCAATGCTATTTCAGTACCTTAAGAAGCATGTATCCTGAAAGTCACCTCATTCGTGCATCAAGGAAAGGCTCAAATTACATGCTCATCGGCGAGTTCGCAGCCGGGCGCGCCGCGCTCGACTTGCAGCGTCGTGTGCTCGACGCCATAGCGGTCGTGCAGCACGCGGGAAATCGAAAACAGCAAATCGTCCTCTACGCTTCGCTCGGGAATAACGAGATGCGCGGTGAGCACAACATGCGTCGTGCTCATCGCCCAGATGTGAAGGTCATGCACTTCGCTGACGCCCTCCACGCTGCGAAGATATGCTTCGATAGCCGCCGAATCGATGTGCGCGGGAACCGCATCGGCGGCAAGATTGAAGGAATCCCGCAAGACCGACCACGTCGCGAACGCGATCACTACTGCGATAATCATGCTCACCGCAGGATCGACCCACAATGCGCCGGTTGAAACGATAACAAGTCCGGCAACGAGCACTCCGCTCGAAGCGGCGGCATCGCCGGCCAGATGGAGGAAGGCGGCGCGGGCATTGAGATCGTGTTTTCGGTGACGATTAAATAGCATGGCCGAAACCGCATTGAGCACGATCGCTAACGAGGCAACCATCCACACGGCCTGGCCATTCACTTGCACCGGCGACGTAAGCCGTTGAATGGCGCCGTAGATGATCGCGCTGGTGGTGATGAGGATAATCACCGCATTCAGCAGCGCGGCGAGGATCGTCGTGCGGCGATATCCATACGTCCGACGCGCTGTGGGCGGGCGCGCCGCAAGGAGGTTGGCACCAAGCGCAAACACAAGCAAAAAGACGTCGGTGAGATTATGTCCGGCATCCGCAAGCAAAGCTACCGAATGCGCATAAAAACCAGACACCGTCTCGATCGCAACGATAAGCACGTTGAGCGCGATCGCGATCTTAAAGCTCGCGTTCGGGGAGGTGCTATGCGATGCGTTATCGTGTGGCATGGGTAGTGAAACAGCGCGGAGGGGAGTTTTGTCTTTAGCAGGCTCCCGGAGCACGGTTTGCGTGTTACAAAAAAATGGTGTATCGGCGGATATTGCTTCGGGTCGTAATTGCGGCGGTTGCGGGAACGATAGCAGGCTGCGCTGCGCCGAAAAAAATTACGACGGAAAAACCAGCGCCGCAACCGGCCGCGCCGCCCAGCGCGCAGTCAGCGGTGCAGCCGGCTCCGATCCCCGCTCCCCTGCCTTCCGCAGTTCCCTCTGCAGCGGGACTTCCCTTAGTTCCAGAAACGCCGCCGGACGCTCCGCTTCATCTCAGCGTGGCCTACCCCGTGCCGGGACAACTGATTCAAAAGGTCGATTCGAATTTTATTTTTGGCTCGGTGGGTAATGGCAATGCCTTACTGAAGATTGATGGGTTCCCAGTACCATTAGCGAAAAACGGCGCGTTTCTCGCATTCCTTCCGATGCCGGCAGGCGACAAATATCGTTTAGTGGCAGAGCGCGGCATCAATCGCGATTCGATGACACTCGCCTATCGCTCGCCAAAGCAGGAGGAACCTCCGAAAAAAAATATCCGCGACAAAGACTTCGAGCCTCAATATGCCAAGATCATCAAAGGCAGCGACACGCTCCAAACGGGTAACGATGTTGCGCCCGGCGCGCTCGTGCCGGACGGGAACCGCGAGTGGTTTTTTCCGCGCGGCACAATGCTCAACCTCACGGAGCATGAAGGAAAATATTACAAAGTGGAACTCGACAAAAACACCTTCGCGTGGGTGGCGGATTCCAATTTTGAATTGAAGGTTGGACAAAGTGGACAAGGCGGGACATCAGTATCGTTAGTTCCTTCCGTCCACTACGTCGATTTTGCCCTTCCCTGCCATTACAACCCGTTTCAGATCGCCACCGAAGGAACTTCGATTCGAATCCATCTTTATGGCGCGACAAAACCAGAATCGTTTAATACTACCACGAACGATCCGCTTATCGATCGTTTCAAATATGATTCAACAAGCGGCGGCGTGGATTTTACCGTGTTTCTCACGAAGCGGGTCTGGGGATATAAAGTCTTTTACAAACAAGATGGCTCGCTCGATGTGCGTGTTCGGCGGCCACCAACAATCGATCCCAATAATCCTCTGAAAGGCATTCGCATTATGCTCGATCCGGGCCATCCGCCGGGCGGGGCGATTGGGCCGACGGGACTGATGGAGCGCGAAGCAAATCTTGCCGTAGCAGAAAAAGTGCGCGACCAACTCACCCAAAAAGGCGCCCAGGTGCTCATGACGCACGAGACGTTAAGCGGAATGGTGAGCGATGTAAATCAAACAGAGGAACTGCAAGCGCGGTCGGCGTTTGGGGTGCAGTCCAATGTCGATCTGATGGTGAGCATTCACAACAATGCGTTCCCGGACGGAACGAATCCATTTTTGAAATATGGAACTTCGACGTACTACTATCAATCTTTTTCCGCGCCGCTCGCTGAGGATCTTGACAAAGAAATTGCGCCCGTCACGTCCATTCCAAATCTTGGCGCGAAAGTGAAGAGCCTTGCCGTCTGCCGGCCAACGTGGATGCCTTGCGCACTGACCGAATCGCTCTATCTGATGTTCCCCGATCAGGAGAACGCCTTGCGCGATCCTGCATTCTTAGACCGTCTTGCCGCCGCGCACGTCCGGGGCATCGAAGATTTTTTGCGGGAACGGGCACAGTGAATGCGGCATTCTTATTGCGAATTCTTTCATCGCCAAAAATCATTACTCATTATGTTTAAAAACATTCGGTTTTCTCTTTACTCTTCCATGTTTCTCCTGCTCGTTGGAGCAGGTTGCCATTCCTCAAGCTCGCCTACCGTTGCCGCGCCCACGCAGGGCTTCGCCGTTACGCTGCTGGCGGCAAACAAAGCAAGTTATGGCGCGGCGCATACCGATACGAATTTGCAGGATGCGTGGGGGCTGGCCTACTATAATGCGACCGCAACATTTTGGATCGCAAACGCTGGCAGCGGGGTAGCAACCTATTACGATTCTACCGGTAAATTCCAGAAGGCGTTTCCCGTTCATGGCCCGGGCCTCACGAAGGGTAATCCCACCGGCATCGTCGCGCTCAATGGTGATTTTTTATTTGCAAGCCTGAACGGGACGCTCTCGCAACTGACCGGATTCAGCGATAGCGCAAATATCGTCAAAGATCGCTCCGCGACGTCGGAATTCACCGGTCTTGCCACGGCCACGGTGAACGGTTCGACCCTGTTTTATGCCGCTAATTTCCGTAATCAATCCATCGACCTGTTTAACCAGGATTTTTCGCTGAACGAACAGAAACCGGGGAATTACCAGTCGCAAAGCTACACTCCGTATGATGTAGAGGTGATCGACACTCAACTTTATGTGACGTATGCCTTGCTGAACGGCACAAACGCCGTGGCCGGAGCTGGGAATGGTTACATCGATATTTTCGATCTGAATGGAAATTTCAGGAAGAATCTTGTTGTGCATGGCGCACTGAACAGCCCTTACGGGATGGCGATAGCGCCGACGAACTTCGGCAGTTTTGCGGGCAAGCTTCTGGTCGGGAATTTTGGCGATGGAAAAATCAATGTCTATGATCCTACCACAGGCGCATCGCTTGGCTCGCTCAACGACGCCAGTGGGAACCCCATTGTTATTCCGAATCTGTCGTCACTCGTGGTAGCGAATGGAACGCTCTACTACACGGCTGCCCCAAACAATTTTGCCGATGGCGTGTTCGGGAAAATCACGCTGCCGTAGAATTTATTTGTGGTATCCACCAAAGGCACGCCGCATCGCATCCGAAATTTCGGTTCCCGGATTTATCTTTGGG
Source organism: Ignavibacteriota bacterium (assembly GCA_003151825.1). Taxonomy (GTDB): domain Bacteria; phylum Bacteroidota; class Ignavibacteria; order Palsa-1295; family Palsa-1295; genus PALSA-1295. The sequence continues at coordinate 2,488 of PLYO01000025.1, read as the reverse complement.
ATGATTGACGTTTAAGCGTGCGGCTGTCGAGGATATGGGAGTGGATCAGGGGGAATCGTTGTAATGGATTGTCATTCCATGATGTTTTCCCAATTCATTTAATAAAGTTATGAGAACCTTCAAACGCATTCTTTCGATAATAGCAATGGCAGGACTTTTTCTGACATTCGTGGGATCCTCTTCCAAAGCGCAGCAAATCATCACCTATCAGGGATTGGCGCAGAGCAGTGGCACGGCGCTTACGGGACCACATAATGTGGCGCTTGCGATTTATGCCGATTCCATTGGCGGCTCGGCAATTTACTCGGAATCCCAAACCGGCATCGCGTTCACGAACGGACTCTTCAACATTGATATCGGTACGAATCCGGCAAACCCGCTTCCGATATTTCAAGCTGGGAATTATAGCGGATCGGTACCGGCGCCAAATTATTTTCTCGGGGTAACAATCGATGGAGGTAATGAGCTTACTCCAAGATCGAAACTCGGCGCAGCCCCTACTTCCTTTAGCAGCCGTTTCGCCGATTCCGCACGCGTAGCCGGCAACAGCAGCCTACCTTCCGGTGCAATTGTAGCTTTTCCGAATAATTCAGCTCACGCCGGATATACTTACACCGGTACGGAACTAATTGCAGGCGGCGGCGCATGGTCGGCGGGCACGGCGATGCCTGTCGGGCAAACTACTGCGGGGTGCGCGGTCGTGAACGGACTAATCTATGTGATCGGAGGGTTTTACGGAAGCCAGAACAACAACCAGATCTACAATCCCTCCGCTAATACGTGGTCCACAGGAGCCGTGTTGCCCGTTGCGCAGAATTCTCCAGTGAGCGCGGCCGTGAACGGATTGATCTATGTGATTGGGGGAACGAATGGAAGCCAGAACAACAACCAGATATACAATCCCATCGCTAATACGTGGACGACGGGAGTCGCGATGCCCGTTGGTCAATATACTGCGACGAGCGCGGTTGTGAACGGACTGATCTATGTGATCGGTGGGGCGAATGGCAACCAGAACAACGTCCAGATATATAATCCCGTTGCCAATACTTGGTCCGCAGGAGCGGTGATGCCAGTCGGGCAGTACTACGCAACGAGCGCGGTCGTGAATGGATTGATCTATATGTTCGGTGGTGCGAATGGCAACAACAATCTCGAGATCTATAATCCCGGAACCAATACTTGGTCCACTGGTCAAGTTCTGCCCGACGGGCAAACTACTGCGTCGAGCGCGGTCGTGAGCGGATTGATTTATGTGGTCGGAGGATTTTATGGTGGCCAAAACAACGTCCAAATCTACAATCCCAGTACCAATACGTGGTCCACGGGAGCCGTGATGCCCGTTGGGGAGGATTACGCAATGAGCGCAGCCGTGAACGGACTGATCTATGTCATCGGTGGAGGATCGGGCAGCCAGAACAGCAACCAAATCTACACACCTGGGCCGCAGGTTGTTGAATATTTCTTTACGGTAAATTGAACCATTAATGATTCCGAATCTCGATCTTTCACGCATGACCGGTTTTAGATACGCCGTTCTACATTTAAGCAAGCCGCTGTGGAGGATATGGGGAAGCAGCAGGGGAAATTACTTTAGAATAATGGAGAAGATATGGATAATAATAAATACGTTGCGATGATGGATGTTTTGGGATTTAGTGATGTTGTTTGTAAAAATTCCCCGAGTGATTTGCCGGGAATCGTTAATCAGCTTCGGAATTCAACAATTATGAGCATAGGATATTTCCCACCGAACGAGATTAGCCGAGATCGTACAGGCCTTGATGTAACAATGCTATCGGACACGATAGCTATTTGGACATTTGATGATTCTGCGGAGAGTCTGCAGCATCTTATCCTTGCTATAACTGGCCTAATGTCCTTCGCGTTTAAGATGGGATTACCATTGCGTGGTGCAATTTCATTCGGAGCGGTGGTGGTGCTACCGCCAGAGCAATTTACCCCATCGATTTTTTGGAATAAGATGGTTTTTGGAAGAGCAGTTATAGAAGCACACAAAGTCGAGAAAGCACAGTGTTGGTCAGGTTGCATAATTACACAATCCGCGCTGGAGCACTATAGTGAGATTAATACCAATCCTCAAAATTCGATTGAAAAATTGTTAGCTGCAAAACGCCTTCTCCAGTACCCAGTTAAGTGCAAAAAAGGTATAGTTGATTCAATCGTCGTAAATTGGGCTTGCCCCTTTTTTGATTTTGATATTGGCGGCGGCCGTTTCGGGTCTGACTTGCCCGACCGTGACATCAGAAATGCATTCGAATGTCATGGAAAATCTTTACAAAAAAGTAATGCAGCTGAGATACTTCAGAACACCATCGATTTTATCCATTATGTAAAAAAACTTTATCCCGATGCGATCTACCCTGATTAGTCGCAGTGCGACGGAGTACTCGCAGCCCAGCATGGAGCGAAGCGGAATGCTGGGTTAGTGTTTGTTTCACGGCGCGGGAGTCCTGAAAGGACGGAG
>PLYO01000023.1 GCA_003151825.1 Ignavibacteriota bacterium | reverse complement strand
AGTACCGAGTACCGAGTACCGAGTAGGTAACAACCTGTAACGTCACTCGGTACTTTGGTACTCGGTACTCATCCACTCCATGGCTCGCCTCGATAAACTTCAGGACCTGCTCGCGCTCGATCCGGCGGATAGCTTCACGCGCTACGCGATCGGATTGGAATTCGCCATAACTGAAAACTATGCGGAGGCCATTCGCACGCTCGAAGAGTTACGCAAACTTGACCCAAGCTACGTTCCCACTTATTACATGCTCGGCGGATATTATCGCCAGACGGGCGACAACGAACGCGCGAAATTAATTTACCAAGAAGGCATCGTAATGGCTCGCGCGGCGAGCGACCGCCATGCAATGGGCGAACTTCAAGCAGCCCTCGGTGAAATCGACGTCGACCCGTAGGGACGTGCTGCGCACGTCCTTTCCCCCCGATAACCAAAACAAGTTCATATTCTAAATACACCCGGGCGTGCGCAGCACGCCCCTACACAAAGCAGAGATGACCTTAGAACAAGAAGCCATTGAATTTTTTCTCAACGAAGAAGCCCTGAAATTTGGCGATTTCACTCTGAAGAGCGGTCGCAAATCACCCTATTTTTTCAACACCGGCTCGCTCTGCACGGCAGCGCAGCTTGCAAAGATGGGCGAGCTTTACGCCAGGAAGCTGCAAGCGGAAAAAGTTTTCAATACCGCCGATGTCGTCTTTGGCTCGGCCTATAAGGGCATTCCGATTGCGGTTGCTACCGCCATTGCACTTGCATCGTCACGTCCCGCCATTCGTGCCGTCAGCGACCGCAAGGAAGCAAAAACGCATGGCGATAAAAGCAGCTTTCTGGGAATTTTGAATGCAAGAGATAGCGTCGTCATCGTCGATGATGTCATTTCCACCGGCGGCACGAAACTCGAAGCCATCGAAAAACTCCGAGAAGCCGGAGCAAATCCCATTGGCCTCATCATCGCATTCGACCGCGCCGAGCCGGCGGAAGGTTCCAAGCTTACCGCAAAAGAAAATTTCGAAAAAGAGACGGGCCTTCCAGTTTTCGCGCTGGCTAATATCCACGACGTTGCCCGCATCAGACCGGATGTTCGTGAAGCGATGACAAACTACTTCGCCTCTTTTTCAAATTCTTAAAAAACCTTTGATTATACGTTATTGCGAGGAGAATCGAACGACCGAAGGGAGTTCGATTCGACGAAGCAATCCGTTAAGATTATACTGAATCTCAACCGATTGCTTCGTCACCCCTCCGGGGTTCCTCGCAATGACATTTTGAGAAAAAATTCTTAATTAGACACCGGTTCCCACCCTTCGCCGCCGCAGGGTGTATAATTTTTCCGAACATGTTCATCGAGCTTGGTGCAGAGTGCTTCGCGTGGCGCGAAGTGTCGGCATGTCGCGCAAAGCGCGTTCTGGTTCGCGCGGCGAATGGTATGCTGATGCCGCCGCCAGGCAAGCTGCGCTGGATAGACCACGATGACGGAAACCGCAATGAAGAACATCATCCACCAATCCCCATAATTCGGCACAAAGCTGTAAAGCACCCATGCCCCTACGAGCACGGCCGCGAATCGGATGAGTCCCCAATAAATTATTTCTCCCACGTTAGGAGAACTAATCCACTCCGATCGGAAATGATTCAATCGTGAATACGCCATCCTACATAAATGCCGTTCCGCGGATCGTCGCCGCGATCGTGCTGTTCGTCGTTTCGATCATTACGTATGTTAAGCGAAAGCGAAAGCGGAAACACAAATAGGCGGATTCGGGTGTGGAATCGCTCCCGCGCGGCGCGTGTTTATTTTTAGCTTCTGAATTATTACAAGGTCTATATGAAAAAACTTCTCGCAATCGGTATTCTCATCGGGTGGGGATTATTTACGATAGTGTCGAATAGCTCCTGCTCCTCGACCACATCCACTGCATCAGGCCCGGACACGATCCATCTTGTCTCGATGGCAGTCCCTGCGTTTTCGGCTGCCGGAGCTACCGACACCAGTCAGATCTGGCTCTCGTGCGGATGCCGATTTGTATTATATCAGGCTCAGAGCGGTGGCGATGCCTCGGCGTTTCAGATTGTGGATCTCGACACGATGTCAACGATGACTACGCCGCACCACCTCCAGATCGAAGTAAAGCCGGGAACACCGAGCGGCACCGATAGCGCATGGTTCGCTTTCTGGGCCGTCGATCATTTGGGTGGCACCGACCGGGACACGCTGCGGCTCAGGGCAAAATTCTAATACCAAAAAGGTTCCCGACGATGCCGCCCGCTACTTTCCCTTCACACGGGAATTGAAATGCTTTCGAAACCGATGCGCCGACCATAAACAAACATCCCACAGATCCGCCGTTGCTTCGCCTGTCGCGGGAATCGTCGGCATATAAGTTGGCGGCCCATATTCGGGAACAAACGTGAGATGTTTTTCGCCGCGAACAAGGTGCGAGGCGATGATCTGATCCCACCACGTCTCATGTTTACGCACGCGGTCCTCCCATTCGGGTATCCGGGGGTCGGGAACTTGCGGGCCATTTTCGAAGCCAACACGGCCATGAATATGAATCGCGCGGCGGGTGGCAATGGCAAGTGCTTCCGTGTGGTCTTCGAGCATAGATTCCGTCACCACGCACCAATGGCTGAAATCGGCATTGATATGAAGATCGGGAAGCTCGCGTAAAAGAACATGCGTGCTCATCGGAGAATACAGAGGACGGCGGCGGTGTGTTTCATGCGCGATCGGAATACCCAACTCTTCTTCGACGCGAAGCGCTTGTTCGAAAAAGCGGATGGTTTTTCCAAAACTCATTGTATCGCGTCCGGCATGGGCGACAATCTTACGGGGATTGAACCTCATTGCCTCGCCCACGCGGCGGCGCAGTTCTTCGGCGTGTTCCTGGCTTTCCGTATAAACGAGTGCGATGTAATCGAGTCCAAAATCCTTGAGTAATTTTTGGAATGCCTCGGGCTTGATCGGATTGCTTCCGGAGTGCTCGTCGTTGCCGATGCTCATTTCCTGAGTGGCACTTTCGATGCCGTCGTATCCGGCAGCCCGGATGCGTTCGAATTGCTGCTCGATGGGGCCCGTCATGCCCCAGAGCGATTTATAGATTTTTACGTTCATGGTCGTTACTTAATAACCTATTTAGGGTCAAAACTGTTATCATATTTGGGATTAAGAGGTTTTTAACCATAAATCCCAAGAATCAATCCGCGTAATCCGCATCATCCGTATAATCCAGGTTCTCAGAATGGAGAAGCAACTCGATCTCATCGGAATCGGCGAATGCCTCGCCGAGTTCAGTAATATAGGCAACGACCAGTATCAAATAGGCTATTCGGGCGATGTGCTCAATGCGCTTGCAGCAGCAGGCCGGCTCGGGCTTTCGACCGGCCTCATTTCAGCCATCGGCGATGACCCATTCACCGCTGGGTTATGCGAAATTCTGGATGCCGAGCACATCGATCTCTCGCACGCCCCGATCCTCGAAGGCAAGCCCAATGGAATTTATTTTATTTCGCTCGACGCCATGGGCATTCCCTCGTTTCACTTTCTCCGCAAAAATTCCGCAGCGCGAGAAATGTTTACGTGCCAACCGCTGGATTCGCTCATCGAGTACGTTCGTTCGGCTCGCGCGCTCCTTTTCTCCTCGATCCCGCTTGCGGTCATCGAAGAACGCGAGAAACTTTTCGAGCTGCTCCGCGCCGTTAAAGGCGAGACGATCCTCGCCTTCGATCTCAACATCCGCCGCGTCTTGTGGAACGATATTGGGGAGCTTATTGGGCTGCTCGATCTGCTCGCGCCACTTTTGGACGTGCTCTTCATCACCAATCAGGACGATACCATCCTCTTCGGCTCTCGTTCCGGCGCCGAGGCGCTTGCCGACTACGCTCGGCGTGGATTTCGGCAGATCGTGCTTCGCCGTGGCGGATTGCCGACGCTCGTAAGCTCGGATGGCGAAAATTTTGAAGTTCCGGTTCCGCATGTTACTAATATCATCGATACGACCGGAGCGGGCGATGCCTTCGATGCGGGCTATATCGCGGCCATGCTGCGGCACCATCCCTCCTATGAATGCGCCGCTATGGGAAACGCTACGGCATCCGCAAGCTTAGGATCGCGCGGTGGCCGCGCGATTGGGCTGACGATCGATCTCGTTGAAAAACACTACCGGCCGCTCGTGAAATGGGGCACGTTCCATGTTCCAGCTCGTAGGTAACGCACATCTTGACCCGGCATGGATGTGGCGTATGCCGGAGGGCTTTGAAGCCTTTGCCGCGACCTGCCGCTCAGCGCTCGAAAGAATTGGGGAATTTCCCCCGGATGATCGGTCATCCGGCTTTATTTTTACTGCATCGAGCGCCGCGCATTATGCATTCGTCGAAGAGACAGACCCTACGTTATTTTCGGAAATTCAAGAGGCCGTTCGCAATGAGCGATGGGCCATCGTCGGCGGATGGTGGGTCGAAGCCGATTGCAATGTGCCAAGCGGCGAAAGCTTTGTCCGCCAGGCGCTGCTCGGTCAGCGATATTTTCAAAGCCGCTTCGGCAAAATCGCAACCGTTGGATACAATATCGATAGCTTCGGGCACAACGCCAATCTGCCCCAGCTTCTGCGCAAGGCCGGGCTGACCTCTTACGTTTTCATGCGTCCACAGCAAGATGAGAAGCCTCTTTCTGCTGCACTATTCAATTGGGAAGCGCCAAGCGGCGACCAGATTACCGCATACCGGCTGCCTCTGCACTATTCGAATTGGCAGCATTCGGTGCGCGAGAAAATTCAGTTGCTCCCATTGTATCCACTCTTCATTCCGAAACAGCCGTGGATGATTTTTTTCGGCGTTGGCAACCATGGCGGCGGCCCGACCATTGCGCAGTTGCGCGAGATCGAAGCGCTTCGCCGCGAAGGAGAGGAGATTGAATTGAGCAATCCCATCCGCTTCTTTGCGAATGTCGATAGAAATTCGCTTCCGGTTATTCGCGGCGAAATGCAGCCCCATGCGATTGGTTGCTACAGCGCACATAGCGAAATAAAAAAGCTGAACCGGCGCACAGAACGAGCGCTATTGATGGCGGAACGAATCAATGTGCTTACTTCGCTCGCAATACCATCCGACACCAGCACAAATCACACGGGGGGCTTGACACAAGCCTGGAAGAATCTCTGCTTCAATCAATTTCACGACTTGCTTGGCGGCGTGGCAATCCGGGAAGTGTGCGATGACGCCATTTCGATGTATCGGGAAGCGATTTCCATCGCGGAACGAATGCAACGCACAGGCTTACAACGCATCGCTTCTCGAATTGACACAAGCGGGCACATCGAGAACCTAATTATTTTCAACACGACTGCGCACGAGCGCGAAGAATTAGTCGAATTTGAGTTGTGGCATCCGGAAGCAAGCGAGCGCGGTGAGATTTTGGGATCGGTGTATCTTCTCGCAAGCGATGGACAGAAGATCCCCACACAAAAGATTGAATCATCCGGCAAGATCGGCGATGACCGCGTGCGATTCCTCGCGAAGGTTCGCGTTCCTGCGTTCGGATGGAGCGTGTATGGCATCGAGCGTTCCGCCAAACCGGAGACGGACATTTTCGAGGACGTAAAATTGCCCTTCACGCATATGCCTGCGATTATCATCCGCGATGATTCCGATACGTGGGGACATGGTCGCACATCTTTCACGGACTACGAATCGGCATTTCACGTGGATGCGACAGAGATCATCGAACGTGGGCCTCTTCGCATGGCATTTCGCATTACGAGCAGCGGCAGTGCATCGCGCATGGAGGAAGAAATTTTTATCGAGCCGGAAAGCAATGTCATCGAACTCCGCGTTTTTCTCGATTGGCACGAGCGGCATCGGGTGCTGAAAATGCGTTTTCGGCATGGATGCATAAATCCTGTCGCTCGTTATGAAATTCCTTATGCGTGGGTTGAGCATCCGATTGGCCCAGAAGAATGGCCGGGTCAATCCTGGCTCGATGTCTCGGAGTGTGATCATTCACGCGGTCTTGCCATTGTAACGGATTCGAAATATAGTTACTCGGTCGATGGCGAATATATTTATGTCGTCGCGGCGCGAAGCCCACTCTTCGCTCATCATGTGCCGCCACACGTAATGCGGGAGGGCGAGCGCGAACGCTATCAGGATCAGGGCGAGCAGGAATTCCGGCTGCTTCTCATTCCGCATGAAGGTGAATGGAGTGGCAGGCATATTTCACGCTTGCAAAACCCACTCATTGTCCACACGGAATCGCGCCACGGTGGAATGCTTCCCAAGACTTTCGCTGGATTGGAGCGCAAGAGCACAGCCATCCATGTGGGGGCGATAAAAATGGCCGAGGAAGACGGCGGGATTATTTTCCGGGCCGTGGAACAAGCTGGCCAGGCAAGCGAAGCCAAATTCGGATTTCCCACGCTTGGCGCTCATTGGCAAGCGTCCTTCATTCCGTTCGAAATAAAGTCGTTCCTTATTCAGAATGAGCGTGTCACCGAAGTCGATTTCCTCGAGCGAGCAATATGAAGGCTGTCATTGGCGTTGACATTGGCTCCTCCGCGATCAAAGCGGTACTATTCGATTTGGATGGAATGAGCGTCCTCCGTACAATGCGCCAACCCTTGCACTCGCGAATCTTTTCCCTTCCTGCAGGGTATTTCGAGGAAAATCCCCATGTCATTCGCAATCAGGTATTCGAGATTCTTCGAAAGCTCAGCCAATTTGCGAGCGATGAAGCCGTTACCGTTGAAGCGATCGCATTCACGGGGCAAATGCACGGCGGGCTGCTTGTCGATTCCAATCTCGAACCCGTCACAAATTTCATCACATGGCAGGACAAGCGATGCGATGAATCAGGGGCAAATGGCACAACCTATGTGGATGAATTGCGCGCGTTCGCTCCGCTCGATCCCACGGGAGTTGGAATCCACACCGGATTTCTTATCTCGACACTCTATTGGCTCGGACGGCATGGCGCGATTCCGGCCAACGCCGCACATGTTATTGGGATATATGATTGGCTGACGAGCCTGCTCGTGTCTAAGGCGATCACGGACATTTCGAGTGCCGCAGCATGGGGAATGTTCGATCCCATCGCAAAGACATGGCGCGCGGACCTCCTCGACGCCGCAGAAATTCCCCTCACACTTCTTCCTGAGGTTGCTGAGCCAGGAGAATTTATTGGGTCAATCGTGCCTACAATTGCGGATGAACTTGGGCTTTCACGAAGCCTTCGCATTCACGCCTCGATCGGGGATACGCAGGCCGCCTATCTTGGCTCCGAGTGCACACCAAATGAAGTCCTGCTAAACTTTGGAACCGGTTCGCAAAGTATGTGGGAAACAACTCGTCTGGATGCGACCGCAGGAACCGATATTCGTTATCTCCAAAATGGCCGCTATCTCGCATGCGCGCCCACGCTGGCCGGCGGCGAGGCATATCTCATCGTGGCAAATTTCTTTCGGGAGGTCGCGAGAGATTTTTCTGGGCACGAAATTTCGATGCCGGATGCACTCAAGGTAATGGATCGGCTGGCGCTCGAATCCACCTCGAATGGAATGATGATCGACCCCATTTTTCGCGGCAGCAAATTTCGAAAGGATTCCGAACGAGGGTCTATTACGGGTCTTAATCCCGAAAACTTTCATCCCGCTCCCTTTATTCATGCTCTCACCGAAGGCATGATCGAGGAAGTAGCGCGGCCCTATTTCATGCGAGGTGAAGACAAACCGCTGCTCGGCCTTGTGGGCGCGGGTATGGCCCTCCGGCGAAATACCGCGCTTTTTGCGGCAGCCGAAGCGAGGTTTAGCCGCTCGTTACGCTTCGCACGATTGGAAGAAGAGGCTGCCGCCGGAGCGGCTATGCTATGCCTTAAAAGATGAAATTTCATGCCTCGCATGGATTTCTTCGTATTTTTGCCTGTCCGTATAGCGGATAAACTGAAAAAACCACAAGGAGAGCCTAATGCGCGCGACTTTCGAGCGCGTCAGGTGTTCTTACATTCAGACCTTATGGACGACCTTGAAGGAACGGGCACATTAAAAAAATTTGGCAAACAGTACAGCTTTTTAGGCACACATTAATTCTTTTTCCTGTTGAACACGCGTATGAATCGATTCTATTTTTCTTTTTCGCTCGCGGCGGCATGTTTAACTGCTCTGATCGCTCTTAATGGGTGCAAGGCGCCTACGGTCAGTTATCAGATCTCTCAATTCGCCTCGCTGCGCGTCATGAATTTCTCGCCCTACGGTCCGAACTGCCTCCCCACGGCCCCGATAGACATCTATTGGTCCCCGACCGGGCAGACTCGCGATAGTAGTCAGGCTAATATCCAAAATCTCCTGTATGGCCAAGCAAGCGTCTATTCGAACTTGCTTCAAGCCTCGTCCTACAACATCGCCGTCACCCCGACCCGACAGCCACATTCGACCGATGTGGCGACGACTGTTAACCTCGTGGGAAATCAAAAATATACGTTGGTCATCACGCTCCCCAAACCGGGCCAATTTCAGGGTACGCTCGTTCAGGATGGCGTGCCGAACCCGTCGCAAAATTTGACGTACATCCGCTTTATGAATTTGCAGCCGAATGCCGGCCCACTTACGGTTCATGTCAACGATCCGGTAACAGGGGATCTCATCAATCCCGTGGCCGATACGTTTGGGCAGGTCAGCCCTTATGTCCCGCTCCAGACGGCCCAGGACACCAGCTATGCGTTCTTCGTAACGAATTCGGCAAATAAGGTCATTACGAGGCTTGCTTATCAGACGTTTGCCGGAGGAAATTGCTACACCCTCGTGTTCGCCTACGATTCCTGCGAGACCTTTAAGGTCATTTCTCCTGCCGCAAATCCCGGCGATAGTACCCAAAGCGCCGACGATACCATTCGCCTTCGCGCCTTTGACGATAACTCCTCAGGCAGTGACCTGACGATTCCCATCGCCTCCTCATTCCGTTATAATATCGTCAACGATATTATACCAACTTCTAACCCTTATGACGCAAGCCATCCGAATGACAGCACCCTTGGGTTCCTCGTGAGTGGGGTAGGTTTTCAGGAATATCATGGGTATTCGATTCCTCCGATTCCCGTTTATCAGGGCGGCGGCGAAAACTTTCAATCGAAAGACTCGACGTTCCTCGATGTGAATTATCAGAGCGCGCTCGTTCCGATTGCTTCGACTCCGCTCAATATTCAAGGCTTTGCAACGGACGCAGCAGGCTCGTTCCAGCAACAATTATTCAATGCCGGAAGCACAAGCTATCTGTTAAATGACAACAGCTTCTATCCCATCGGCAATCTGCCTGCCAACAATAATAAGCCGTGGACACTTCTCTTTTTCGATACCGTTCCATCGACGGCGGGCATTTTGAACACGGAGATGCCGACACACTTTTCATTAATACAGGTTCCGGATACTTCTTCTGCCGATGAAGTCACCATATTATTCATTGGTGGCATCCCCCTAGGCCCAAAGCCGAATAATCTCGCCGCGGCAAATTCCAGCCTCTTCTATGTTCAGAATAGCAGCGGCGTATTTTCCCCTCCAGGTAACTCGACTGGGATAGCGCCCGGTTTATCGAAGATTCTCCAGATTCCTCTCGCAGCCGGATCCAGCGCGATGTTCACGGTGACCGACTCTATTGGCAATAAAACCGGTCCGACGAGGGTCTTTGGAAACACCGCGAGTTTTACCGCACAGGCTGGCGGCATATATGAAATAGTTTCCGTTGGCTTAAAGACCGATCCCCACCTGCTCATCATGCATGTGAACCAGCCTTAGTATCTGCGTCCGTCTCGATTTTTCAGCGAAAGCCGGGAAGCGCTCCCGGCTTTTTTATTTTTCGATGTTTTAGATGCATGCACTGTTATTTTTGTCATGACGCAGGAAAATTTTGCTCTTGTCGTGCTCGGAGGACAGTTAGCAGATGAAGCCTCGGCTTCCGAATTTGCTTCGAATGCAAACCTTATCCTCTGCGCCGATAGCGGTGCCGAACATGCCCGAAAACTTGGACTGCCCGTTGATGCCATTGTCGGCGATCTCGATTCTACCACGCCAGAAACTCTTCGATTTTTCGAGGAAAAGAAAAATCCCAGATGTGAAATTATTAAAATTCCCGAACAAGAGTATAATGATTTCGAAAAAACTCTCGATTATTTATCCGAACGATGGAATGGAGCCGTTCATATTCTCGGCATGACTGGCGGCCGCGCCGATCATACCCTTTCCAATTTCAGCGTGATGCTACGCTGTGCAGATCGATTCACGAGCCTCGAAGCTTATGATGGCTCGTCCGTCCATTCTTTTCTTACTACAAAGCGAAATCATCGTTCCATCGAATGCTCCACCGGCACCACCATTTCCCTCATGCCATTTGGTGAAGCTGCCGGTGTTACAACGAAAAATCTCCGATACACACTTTCGAACGAAACCCTCCGCCTCGGCGCGCGCGAAGGCTTAAGCAATATCTCGACCGGCTCGCCCGTCATCGTTTCGATAGAAAGCGGTGCATTGCTGATTAGCGTTCACGATTTACCGAAAACATAATGGCACAATCGCCCATTCTCCTACGTTTTCTAAAATCCTGTAAAATCCTTTCCTAAAATCTCATAAATCCGAGTCATGTTTGAATCCTTATCCTCCCGCTTCGAGGAAGTCTATAAAAAAATCCGTGGTCAGGCGCGACTGACCGAAAGCAACGTCGCCGACATTGCCCGCGATCTTCGCCGCACCCTGCTGGACGCCGACGTCAATTACAAGGTAGCGAAAAAATTTGTCGATGATGTGCAGGCAAAGGCGCTTGGCGCCGATGTCCTCCGTTCCATCAACCCCGAGCAGCAGTTCATCAAAATCCTGTACGACGAACTCGTCCTCATCATGGGCGAGACTTCGAAGGACATTGGCTTTGCCCCGCAACCGCCGACCATCATCATGGTCTGCGGATTGCAAGGCTCCGGTAAAACTACCTTTTCCGCCAAGCTTGCAAATCTTCTGAAATCGAAGAACCGCAAGCCGCTGCTTATTGCTGCCGATATTTACCGTCCTGCTGCGATCGAGCAATTGAAAGTGCTGGGTAGTCAAATTGAAGTTCCCGTTTTTACCATCGATGGCGAAAAGAATGCCGTAAAAATTGCCGAAGAAGGACTTCGCTTTGCTCGAGAACATGCCCACGAAGTCATCATCATCGACACCGCCGGTCGCCTCACCATTGATGAGGTGATGATGCAGGAAGTCGCTGACATCAAATCACGCGTTAAGCCGCACGAAATTCTTTTCGTCTGCGATGCGATGATCGGCCAGGATGCCGTTACGACTGCAAAGGCGTTCCACGACCGCCTGAAATTCGATGGCGTCGTGCTCACCAAGATGGATGGCGATGCGCGTGGCGGCGCGGCACTTTCGGTGCGATCCATCGTCAACGAGCCGATCAAGTATATTTCCACTGGCGAAAAACTCGATGCCATCGAGCTGTTCCATCCCGACCGCATGGCCTCCCGCATTTTGGGGATGGGCGACGTCGTTTCGCTTGTCGAAAAAGTCGAGGCGCAGATTTCGGATGAAGAGGCAAGAAAAGTCGAAGAAAAGCTTCGCAAATCGGAGTTTACGTTCGATGATTTCCTCACCCAGCTTGGCCACATTAAGAAAATGGGTTCCATGCGCGATCTGCTCGCAATGATTCCCGGCGTGAATGCCGGAATGCTCGGCGATACATCGTTCGATGATAAAGCCATGTCGCGAGTCGAGGCTATCGTCCATTCGATGACGAAGGACGAACGCCGNNAAGCAATTCACCGAAATGCAGAAGATGATCAAAAAAATGTCGCGCGGTAAAATGTCCTCCCAAGTCAAGGATCTAATGAAAACGAAGGTGCCGGAAGTCTGAACCACGATTACCGCCTATGATCGCTCATATGCGGGAGGATGCGGATTTTCTGGAGTTCATTTATTCTGTTTCCCACGATTATTTCTATAAAGTAACAGCTGGTTTGTCATAAAAAAATCGTGGCGACGGCCCCGTTCCCCGCGCGGTAAGCCCGCCAACCCGCTGCGGCGGAATTTCCAGCATGTTAAGCCCGGCTCTGACATCAATACCTTCTCCTATACAACAGAGGTTTGTATGGGAGGTGCTGCCTTCCTTCTAAGAATCGCTGCGCTGATGAGGCTAATAACGATACCGACCGGAAATATCTCCAAAATCGTCATACCCCACTCCACTATCGGGTTCATATTCTTGTACCCTTCCATCTGTTTTGTCGTTTCGAGTATCGCTGCGTCGGAGGCGCCATGCTTCTTCATGGCGTCGATCGTGTGTTTGGCGTACTGATCCCAAAAATCGGGCATGGTGATCGCGGAAAAGATCTTCCAACCGATGACATACAATATCGAGGCAATAATAGAGACATACAGACCGACCATAAATCCACGGCTCCAGGTAATAGTCCCGCCTAAATAATTATCGCGGTAGCTCTTGATGGCGAAGAAAATCATCGAAAGAGCGATCAGCATACCCGCATATCCGGCTACATAAGCCAGATCGCTTTCCGGCTTGACAAGGAACCAGGATACCACCATGAGAAGCGAGACGATCAGTCCCGCCAGCAGACCATGAGTAAAAACGACTTTGCGCATAAGGAATGAGTTTAGTTTAGTAAGGAATGAGTTTAGTTTAGAATGCTCTGCAAATATAGCATATTAGCGACCAAATGTCAATAGCACTTTGGTGTAATTTAACGAAAAGGATGCGAATTAACACTTCGGGTCTATAAAAGAAGGCCCCATTGGCGCGCTCTGTCAATGGCCTGCGTCCGGCGCTCGGCTTCCAGCTTCCGGAACAGCGACCCGGTATGCTTCTTGACGGTGTTGAGAGAGAGGAACAGCTTGTCTGCAATCTCCTGATTAGAGTGGCCAGCCGCCATCAACCGAAGCACTTCTTCCTCTCGGGGACTGATCCCAAGCTCACCGGCTGACACTCTGTAGCCGGTTATTGCATTGATGGGTGCTCTCGACCGAGCCGTCAGCTTCCAGCCGACCCAAAGCCCCAAGGCTGTGAATAAAACGGCGAGAAACCCGACAAAATAGTCCTCCTTTAGGTCATAGACCAGATACCGGTACTCGATCGCCCGGAGCAGGAAGAGTAATCCCGCCATAGCAAGAGCGTAAATGATGGTGGCCCGTTTCATGGGTGCAAAAATACGCAATAAAAAACCCGTCCACGCAAAAGCGTGAGCGGGTTTGTGCCCCATGCTTTAGCTTGGGTCTGGCGCAAGCTGAAGCATGCGCCACACCAACGCCCCGCTTCCCCGCGCGGTAAGCCTGCCAACCCGCTGCTGTGAAGAGCACGAGGTCAGTGATCGTCGTAATGAGTTTTGCAGGACGCAATGCGGATAACGTTATCTCGCACTTCGTAAACTAACCGATCCTTCATATTTATTTGGCGAGACCAGAAACCGGCGAGTTCGTGCTTGAGGGGTTCGGGCCATCCGAGGCCGTGGAAAGGATCGCGATCGATGTCGTCGATGAGCCGGAAAATCTTTTTGACCGTTTTGGAATCGGTCTCGGCCCAGTCCCTCAATTCGCGGAATGCTCGGGCCTCAAAAAGTACCTGCATTATTGAAATGCTCTGCGATCAAGTTCAATGAGGTTTTTTCCTTCGCGAATATTCGCTACGGACTCCAGCAATCGCTCACGCGTCTGGGAGTTACTCAGAAGATATTCCGTTTCATCAAGTTCCGGCTCGCGAACGATGATCTCCACTTCACGGTGAGCAAAAAGACTCTTTACCTTATCGAGAAAGCTGGCGTCCAGCTCATCGCTGGAAAGACGGAAGGTTGCGCTTGTTGTCATGTTTGAATTAACGCTATTGGATGGAATAGAGTTTTCCCCTTCCGCACGGTAAGCCCGCCAACCCCATGTGCCCCATGCTTTAGCTTGGGCTTGGACGCAAGCTGAGGGCCGCCGCAGCAGCGGATCGCGGTACCGGGAGGGTTGCTCTCTTGGTGGAATGAGAGTTAATGTGTTGTCGTTTGGAAGAACATGAATAATTCATTCACCGACCTGCCAATCTCAATTAACCCTAAGGTTTTGGGTGGAACGCCTGCTTTTGCTGGAACCCGTGTGCCGGTAACTACGCTGTTCGAATATTTGGAGGACAATTACTCTTTAGACGAGTTTCTTGACGAGTTTCCTTCGGTAACACGCCAGGCCGCCATTGCGGTACTCATAAGTGCGGAACGATTCACGCTTGAACATGTAGCCGCGTGAAAATCCTGATCGATGAGTGTGTCCCTCGAAGCATTAAACGATCCCTGACAGGGCATAGTGCTCACACCATACAGGAACTTGGTTATTCCAGCTACGAGAATGGCGATCTTATCCGCATTGCTGAAGACGAATTCGATCTTTTTATCACATCAGACCAGAATATTCGGTATCAACAAAACCTAACTGGACGCAATTTGGCCATTCTAATGCTTTCCACGAACAAGGGAAGCATTATCAAAGCGAATCGAGAACGAATTTTTGAAACGGTCAATAACATGAAGCCGACGGAGTTCATAGCGTTAGTGCTTTAAGTATGCCCCATACTTTAGCTTGGGCCTGGCGCAAGCTAAAGCCCGCCGCAGCGGGCCACACCACTTCCCCGCATGGTAAGTCCACCTACCCGCTGCGGGGGGATAGAGGTACTGCGGGCCTTAACTTCTCTGTTCGGAATGGGATGGGATGGCTAAGCCTTATAGCTACAAAATGTCCAAATCACGCGCCACATAGTAACTTGGCACAAGTGGTCTAAAGCCGGTCATGTTCCTAAGTTTTGAAATATCCATTATGAGATTAAATGGATTAATTAATGGCCCTTCAGCCGGATCAAATGAATCAGAGGCCACTCCAAAAGAATCAGCAAGTTCATACAAGCTAATAGGCGCATCATCTGCCACATTGAAGATCTCTCCACTTAGTCCATCGCTATGAAGGAGTATAATCAAAGCCTGTGCAACATCCAAATGATGAACCATGTGCATTCTTGCCCCGGAGTGACTCTTCATTCTCTTCAGATGAGGCATGAACTCCTGTATATGAGGGTCACGATCCCCATAGACAAAGCCTAATCGCAGTATGCGGGCATCAAAGCCTTTGCTTTGATGAAGGGAAATAAGTTCATTTTCCGCTGCAATTTTACTGGCCGGGTATGCTCTTGGGTCGTTAACTAAATCATCTTCCTTCGCTGGACGTTGGCTGCCTGATCCATATACGTTGCTCGTGCTCACAAAAAGAAATCGTTTTACACCTGCTGCAATCGATGCATGTGCAAGCGCTATCGTTCCGGTGAGATTAGTTCTTATAATACCCTCATCATCATTCATGGCCCTGAAGTATGCTGCCAGGTGTATCACGGCAGTGATACCCTTCACAGCCAGTGGAAAAATATCGGTATTATTAAAATCCCCGATAACAACCTCGGCACCGCGTTCAACTAATGCCGATGCTTTCTCAGCATCACGCACTAAGATACGAACATCATAGCCCTTTGCTAACATGCGTGACGCAAATCTGCTACCTACTTTCCCGGTAGCACCTGTAATTAAAACTTTTTCCATGTTTTTGTCTCGTTTCATTATTAATAGTAGATTATTTTCTGAATAATTTCGTGGGGTTTATGAGACGTATTCTCAGGAATAAAATTGTACATTTCCAGAAGTTTAAAAATAAAAAACCCGCCCACGCCAAGCGTGAGCGGGTTAAACGGATGATCGCTCATCCTTTAAAAAACCCCTGGCGACGACCCGTTCGGCAGGCTCAGGGCAGGCTCTACTTTCCCGTGTGTTAACCACCAAGTATCATCGGCCCTGCAAGGCTTAACTTCTCACGCCGTTTGCAAATGTAAATCAATTGAAACAGGCTTTTCATTCCTGAGCTTACTTAGTCCCATGACGGAGAAGCCGAGAACGTTGCCGGCGTCATCCACGCGCGCCATCACGCCATCATGCTCGGTTTCTACCATGTAGCCGGGAGCATCGGAGAAGGTAACTTCAAGGAAATCACCTTCGCCATCTAACCATAATTTTACGTGCTTTTCCATATCATTTCTCCCTTCTTAATCTTAGCTGTGAAGTATGCGGTTAGCACGAAAGGCTCCTCGTCGTCCTTCACCACAATACAAAGCCATTTATCACCTATTCGCGTTCCCATGTAGTACCGGTAGTAAAGCGACGCCTCACTATCTCGATTCGACTGAATTACCGTTTGTGGATGGAGCAAGGTCTCTCGAACATGCTCTTCGAAATGCTTCATTTCAAAATGCTCCTCGATGTGGCGAATCCGCTCTTCCGAAAAGCGAATCGTCTTGCCACGATAATCGGTGAAGAATAAATCCATTCGATCAGAACAATAAATTTATCGTTTTCGTCAAATAAAAAACCCGCCCACGCAAAGCGTGAGCGGGTTACGGACGATGGGTCCTATAAAAAACCCCTGGCGACGACCTACTTTCCCGTGTGTTAACCACCAAGTATCATCGGCCCTGCGAGGCTTAACTTCTCTGTTCAGTTGCACGTCGCATTCGCATCGAGAAAATCATATTCGTCCGCGCATTCGGTTAGGTTAAAAATGCGAGTCACATAACCGGTTCTATTGAAAACGAATTTGACCGCATAGCTCTCCGAGGCATCTGAACTGCTCACATAAATATAAAGTAATTTGCGATCATTCGTGACATACGCCTCGACCGGCCGCGCATGAGGGCTACACAATCGCGCAGAAAATAGGTTTTGATACGCTAACTTCGGGATCTTCAGCTCAACGTTATGCCACTTAATTCTTATCGACTTAATCTCAGTCGGTAGCTCGATTGATATGGCAGGTGTAGGCCCATCCTCGACTGAATCCAGTTTAAAAGTGCCCGCGCCACGCGCTAGCCAATCGCTTATCTGAGCAATGGAGTCGTGATTCCACGCATCAAGAAAGGACTTGAACTCCCATTTGGGAACCTTCACTCCATGCCCATGCCAGTTAACATCGATGGATTCTTGCCCGAATGGAATTGTACCGTTATAAGTAAAATCCCATCCGAATATCTTCTGATTGTCAACTAGCTCATCCCACCCTGAATCAGTTATTGCCAGACCAAAAGTGTGACCTCGCGGATTGAACTGGCCCACGACCATATTGACTGTCAGAAATAGCCCAGAGTCGGCAAATCGGACGCCATGTGGAATGCAGCGGCGATGTCGGACTCGACGTAGCTTCGTTCGGTCTTGAACGTAGATAGTGTCCTTCGGTGATTCCATATAGCTAATCAATTCGTCCCTCATCTCCCATCCAGGTCGAATTTGGCTGAACGCCATTCGCACGCCGCAGATCGCGACGATACAAACGATAATAACTTGGCCAAAAGTATGAATAGCTCTCACGATTTTTCAACAGAACGAAGGCGAATAATAAAAAAAGCCCGTTTGCAAAGCAAACGGGCCTGATATAAAAAACTCCTGGCGACGACCTACTTTCCCGTGTGTTAACCACCAAGTATCATCGGCCCTGCAAGGCTTAACTTCTCACGCCGTTTGCGAATGAAGATCGATTGACACAGGCTTTTCGTTCACGCCTATTCTTTTTCAAAATATCGCACATTCGGTAAGCCCTTGAAGTGGCTATCGGTCGTCCATGCTTCAGCAGCATGGGCGAGCGTAGTTGCGTAAATAATCGCATCGGCCATGGGAAGTTTATGCTTGATAGATAATCTGGATGCATCGAGGGCAAGCGATGGATCAAGCAGTATCACTTTGCCGCGCAACATCATAGACCGCGCCTTCAATGCTCCTTCTTCTCCGAACGTGAGGAGCATAAATTTATGGACCTCATAAATGACAATAGACGGAACTATGAGGCGATCGAGGTCTTCCAGAATCGGAGCAAAGATCGATGCGAACCCGCCTTCGCGGAAGTACTCAATCCAAGCCGAAGAGTCAGGTACATTCAATAGCGGTCCTCATCCTCTCGTTCAAAAGGAGGAATTCCTTTTGCGAATCCGCGCAGGGCCTGCATGTCGCGGCGGAATGCCTCGGCTTCGTCAGGCGGGACAATTTTTGCGATCAAGCGATCATTCTCCGTCAGAAGAATTTCTTGGCCCTTGGCAACGGAATGAACCAATGCCGGGAAATTAGCTCTGGCTGCTTCAATGGAATAGGTTTGGGTTTGCATGATCTCTTTAACGATTTGGACACGGTCTTCGTGCCTACCGTGTTTGCTCGCGGATCGCTTCATACCGCGACCTTTTTCAAGGTGCTTAGTCGGGGCCGCAGTCTTTCCCATTCTGATTCGATTCATACAAAAATAAAAAAGCCGGTCTGCAAAGCAAACCGGCTTATTCTTAAAAAACCCCTGGCGACGACCTACTTTCCCGTGTGTTAACCACCAAGTATCATCGGCCCTGCGAGGCTTAACTTCCACGTGTGGCCCATGCGTTAGCTTGGGCTTGGCGCAAGCGGAAGCCCGCCGCGGCGGGCCACACCACTTCCCCGCGCGGTAAGCCCGCCAACCCGCTGCGGTGGATAGCGGCCTGGGAGGATTAACTTCTCTGTTCGGAATGGGAACTAACCAGGCTGCAAGCTGTCTTGATGTCGAAGTTCAAATTGATCGTTGCGTGACATTTTCTCATCATATTTTCGAAGGATGTAATGTTGCTCAATGTCAATGGCAACTGGAATTCCTCCGTCCACAGCACGAACTGCAAGGTCAAATGGAATTTTCTCACGTAATTTATCCAGCTTCGATTCCGCTTCTAACCATTGGACATCACTCCCATATTTCTGAATCGTAAGAAGGGCATTTCGGAGGCATTCGACATACGTTCGATTATTCCATCGATTCATGTAGTCAAGAGCCTTCTCAACTTCATGCGTATCTCTCGGGAAACACGGATGGGTACTCTCATTCGGGATAAGCTCATTGGAGCCAATTTCCCAAACTCCTTTTTTGTTATTCCATGGCATAATTTAAGAAGAAGTTAACCCCTCAATATTTATTCTAATTCCATATGTTTTTGTTCTCGTCATACAAAAGACCGATTGAACACTCTTTTGTTTGATTGATGTAATCGAGTGTGAGCATTATACTGTAATCACGAAACCACCAATGAGTTTCACATTGCACCCTTCCGCTTTTTATCAAATCGTTTCGACTTTTAGAGTCTTGTTTGAATAATGCTACAATAAGATTCGACGAGTCTGCCGTTCCAGAAAGCGCTTTAATTGTATCACGATAAGGCTTCCCGTATTTGGTTATTAATTTTTTGGACAATGCGCGATAGATGTCATAAAGCGAGTCCTTCGAAGACTTAACAGAGATGAAGCATGATTGCAGTAAACCCTCATGAAAAGTGTAGTTAGCAAAGGCAACGGGATAGCCAGCGATGTCAAAACCTCCGCCGAATGCCATTATTTCATCGCCATAATTTTGAATGAGAGGTTTTTGACCAAGAACCTCAAGAATTTGAGCTTTTGGGGTTCCAAACTTAAACCCTAATGGAGTCGGATCAGGTCCAAGAGGTCGTGATTTATCAAGATCATCGAATTGATTTTGAACAAAAGTGTCCATCGCCTTTTGGAAAGCATTCTCTTTTATTTCGAGCTTTTGGGGTGCTCTAAAGGAAACTTCGGTATCAACATGAGACTTGGTCCGACCATACAATGGTGTAGGTTCGTAAGTGAGCTGAGGGAAATCTTGTCTATAATTTGAAGAAGGCAATGGAGCTATTTGAAAGCCGGCTTGCAGTCCTGCCTCAAACGATTGGTTCCACTGCGTCCTCGGATAACTTCTAAAATGCTCGTTCGGGAATGATTCCTCATACGTCGATAAAATATTTTCATCATCCTCATTGCGATTATTCTTAGAATAATTCTCATCGAGCGGTGGTATTTCCCATTGGCTCGTTGTTGTTTCAGGCCATGTCGAATTTTCGCTGTTTACATCATTCCAATTTGGAAGCCTCCAGTAAGCGCGATATTCGGAATCCTCCGAATGGCTCTGATCTAAGCGCCACTGCATCATTCCGAGTTCAATCGGATTATTCCAATTCTGCGCGTGGATTGATCCCGCGAGGGTAAGAGCGGCGAATGCTATGAAGTATTTTCTCATGGCCAACCTTCGCATGGAAAAACGCCCCTGCTATAGGTTTTGGTTCTTCAAATAAAAAACCCGCCATCGCAAAGCAATGGCGGGTTAATTAAAAACCCCCTGGCGACGACCCCCGATCAGGTCGAGGGCAGGCTCTACATTCCCGTGTGTTAACCACCAAGTATCATCGGCCCTGCCGTTTGGTATACACCGTAACTTATTGCGCGGAGGAGAAATTCCCGGCCGTGGTGGCGTCATGCCGTTTGCGCGTGAAGATCAATCGAGATCGGTTTTTCGTTCGGGAGCTTGCTCACGCCCATAATGGAGAAGCCGAGCACATTGCCCGCATCATCCACACGCGCCATCACGCCGTCGTGTTCGGTTTCCACCATGTAGCCGGGAGCATCAGAGAAAGTTACTTCAAGGAAATCGCCCTCGCCATCTAACCACAATTTTACGTGCTTTTCCATATTGTTTCTCCCTTCTTAATTTTATCTGTGAAATAAGCGGTGAGTACAAAAGGCTCCTCGTCGTCCTTCACTACAATGCAAAGCCATTTATCGCCTATTCGCGTTCCCATGTAGTACCGGTAGTAAAGCGACGCTTCTTCATCACGATTTGATTGAATTACCGTTTTAGGATGCAGCAAGGTTTCTCGAACATGCTCTTCGAAATGCTTCATTTCAAAATGTTCCTCGATATGACGAATTCGCTCTTCTGAGAAACGAATTGTTTTGCCACGGTAATCGGTGAAGAATAAATCCATTCGGTGAGTTTGCCTGCTTCAATTTTTTTCGAAGAATCGCACATTCGGCAATCCTTTGAAGTGGCCATCGGTCGTCCAGACTTCGGCATTATTGGCGAGCGTCGTTGCATAAATGATGGCATCGGCCATTGCGAGCTTATGCTTGATGGATAACCGCGAGGCATCGAGCGCAATCGATGGATCGAGTTGAATTACATTACCTCGTAACATCATTGTTCGCGCAGTCAATGCTGCTTCTTCGCCGAGTTTAAGCAGTACCCATTTATGTACCTCGTAAATAACGATTGAGGGTATTATAAGCGTCGTTAAATCACGCAATACGGGCCGAAAAATCGAGACTAAAGATCCCGCGCCGAAATACTCAATCCATGCTGAAGAGTCAGCTACATTCATCCTCGCTCCTCGTCTTCTTCGCGCTCGAACGGAGGAATCCCTTTGGCAAAGCCCTCAAGAGCTTGCATATCACGCCGCCAAGCTTCAGCTTCGTTAAACGGCACAATCTTCGCTATCAGTTTATTATTCTCCGTGAGGAGAACTTCCTGTCCTTTAGCTGCCAAGTGAGCAAGAATTGATAAATCGGCTTTCGAGGATTCGATAGAGTAGGTTTGCATGAGCATAGTAACGGCTTCGAGGGGTGCTTCGTGCCTTCCCCGTCGCACCTGTTTATTGGCTGCACGCTTCATCCCTCGGCTATTTTCAAGATGCTTCGTCGGGGCTGCTGTCTTGCCGGTTCGAATTCGATTCATATAAAAAAAAGGCCCGTTTGCAAAGCAAACGGGCCTTATAATAAAAAACCCCTGGCGACGACCTANNCGGTATAGTCACCAAAAGGTACACTTTGGGGAAGTGCTAAGTGCTCAAGTGCTGAGTGCTTAGTTCTTCTGTGTGCCTTTTAGAGCGGAGCTCTATTAGCAATGAACAAATCATGACAATTTGAGCGGTGAGTCGGGCTGGAAGCGCCGACCTA
>PLYO01000021.1:102980-185583 GCA_003151825.1 Ignavibacteriota bacterium | reverse complement strand
CAATAACAATACAGCGATTGGGATTGGTGCAATGCAAGATAACACAAGAGGAATGCAAAACACAGCCTGTGGAACAGATGCGCTTGGGCTCAATACTACAGGGAGTGATAATACAGCATTCGGACTAGGCGCTCTTGGAGTGAACACTGTGGGAAACGCTAATGTCGCAGTAGGAAGTTATGCGCTGTTAGGGTTTTTACACGGCGATGCTGTCTATGCGAACGTAGCTGTCGGCCATTATGCTCTAACCGTTGATTCATCCGGCAGTGGAAATGTGGCAATTGGGTATTATGCTATGTCGAGTAATAACAGCGGCAGCAACAACACCGCTTGCGGAACTAATTGTTTGGGTGGGAATTCATCCGGTCAATATAATGTTGGTGTAGGAAATGACGCTCTTTACTTCAATCAGACTGGTAACGATAATACAGCCATTGGCGACAGCGCCGGGCCAACTGCTACAAATCTTAACAACACCACGTCACTTGGCTACGGCGCAATACCAACCGCCAGTAACGAAGTGATGGTTGGTAACGCAAATGTCTCCTCGCTCTATTGCCAGGGCGCGTATGCTGCAACCACAGCCGCATCCGCAAATATGGTGGTTGCTTCGAATGGGCAAATCATGCGGAGCACCTCCTCGGCGCGGTACAAAACGGATATTCATGATCTCGACATCAATACGGACAAGCTGTACGATCTACGCCCCGTCAGTTACACCTCGAAAATAGATGGGAAGGAATATTTCGGTCTTGTTGCCGAAGATGTTGCGAAAGTTATTCCCGATCTTGCAGAATATGCCCGTGCGAAAGATGTAATCCCCGGCTCTTCCTCGGATGAAATGATACCGGACGCAGTGAAATATCCGATGCTATCGGTTCTCTTGCTCGATGAGTTAAAAAAGGAACATGCGAAAGTGGGGATGGAAGAACGGCAGATAGAATCGCAAGCTCAACAAATGGAATCGCAAGCGAAAATCATTGCCGATATGGAGCGTCGTCTGGAAGCTGTGGAAGCTGTGGAAGCTTCGCAAACATCAGATCGCTAAGGAATAGAGACACTTCACGGCCTTCGTTTGGCTGGCCGGTATCCGCTCAGGCTTTCGTCTGAAAGTCCGCGGCCGGATTTTTTCATCTGGCCGGACTCGGCGAGGTGTGTCATGATGGCGTGGAGGATGCCGTTGATAAATTTCCCGCTCTCCTCTGTCGAATAATCTTTTGCGATTTCGATGAGTTCGTTGATCGAAGCTTTCGGTGGAATGTCCGGGAAGTACAGCAGCTCCGCGATGCCCATTTGAATGAGAATGCGGTCGATGAGCGCGACGCGCTGAAAATCCCACCGGACGAGCTTTTCGGTGATGATGCGGTCGATCTCTTCGCGATGCGCGAGGATTTCACCTATGAGTAGGCGAGCGAATGCGCGGGCGTTCTCTGAAGATTCGTTGTCCTTTTCAAAGGGGGTGGTTTGGGACTCCTCATTTCCATCGGACTTGGACAAATCGCGCTCGATCAGTTCCCAGCGCAGCGTGTCGATGTCGCTTCCTCCGAGTTCATACGCATAGAGCAATTGCATGACGCGCTCGCGCGCAAGCCGCCGCTTGGGGATGGTGCGGTCGCGGGCGGGATCGTTTTCGAAGAGTTCGTCCGGCTCGATGCGCGCCGGCTCGATCGCTTCGGCGGGAAGATGCGTGGGGTAGGTCATGGGTTGTTTTCCCAGCGGGAGTGTGGGTAGGGAACGATCAATAAAATCCGAAGCGTGTTCGCCGGTCATCGATTTTCGCCGCACGTTTGGCTTTGCGCAGCCATGTCTCGAACGCCTGCTCGCGCTGATCGGCATTCACGCCTTTTTTTGCAATGTTTGCCATCAGCCGCTCGGTTTCGAGCCGGACCCGTTCGCCCCCGACGATGATCCGGACGATGGTATCGTTGCGCGGATTGTCCAACATCTTTCGCATACGCTCTGGACGAAAATGCCCAAGCGAATCGGTGAAATGTTGTCGAAGAAAATCGGGCGGATCGTTTACGAGCGAATCCTTAATCATGGCCGTCGTCATGCCAAGCTTGCGTTTCGCGATTTCGTGCTCGATCAGGATGTCGTCCACGGCGCCGTCCCAAGCGGAATCGACGGTGACGGTATAAAGACTGTCGGTCACGACACTATCCTTCGTTCTGGCGACCAATGCTTTTAAGTAGCCGGACATAATCGAATTGAAATCTGCAAACGTGACGATTACCCCATTGACCACGGCAACGGTGTCGCCCGGCTTGTGGCGTGCTTCGGCTTCTTTTAGCGGGACTTTCTTTAGTGGCGGCGTTTTGTCCTGCGCGCGAGTCGCCGCAGCCGGCGCAAGCGCGCTGACCGAAAGAACAAAAAGAATGGCAATGAACGAATGCCGGGCTGTCACAAAATATATCTCACTTCAAGCGATCTGAGGAGTGGCTCTTCAACCACGGCGTCGCCGTTTTCGTTGCGAGCTTATATTTTTGGAAACGGCTATTTATTTCCCCGGTAGCCGGAGCGAAATGCTCTCATTTGTTCCGTTGCGCTGAATGTGGAAGGTGACTTTATCGCCCACTTCGTGATCGGCGAGCGCGCTTTGCAGTCCGGCGGTGCTCCGGATTTTCTCGTCGTTCAATCCCAGGATAAGATCGCCGGCTTGAATGCCGGCATCGTCCGCAACGCCACCGCGAAGTAGCTTGGTAACGACGACGCCGTCATCGGTCGTAAGCTTAAAATAATCCTTCAGGTCATCGCTTACGTCATTGAGAAGCCACCCCATATCGCCGATGTTATGATTAAGCGTTTCGCCTGCCTTGAGCCGATCGATGACATCCTTAATATGATTGATTGGAATAGCAAAACCAAGGCCAATGGAACCCATTTCTCCTTGGTAATTTCCTGCCGTCGATTTAATAACCGAGTTCATGCCGATGACCTCGCCATTTGCGTTGAGCAGCGGCCCGCCGGAATTTCCGCTCGAAATGGCCGCATCGGTTTGGATCATATTTCGGTAATTGCGCCCGCCTTCACCCAAGCCAAGATTTACACCCGTATTGCTGATGACGCCAACGGTAACCGTTGGCTTGTCATTGATAGAAAAAAGACCGAAGGGATTTCCCATTGCGATTGCCCATTCTCCAACGGCGAGATCGTCGGAATTCCCAAGCTTGAGATACGGCAAATTCTTTCCGCTTATTTTTAGCAATGAGACATCCGAATTGTGGTCGGTGCCGATAAGCTTTGCATCGTATTGAGAACCATCCGTAGTGGTGACGATAATTTTTGTTGCATTGCCGGCAACGTGATCGTTTGTTAGGATATACCCATCCTGCGAGATGATAAAACCCGAGCCGAGCGCCTTCACTTGATATTTTTGTACTCCTCCGCTTCCGAAAGGATTGTTGCCGAAAAAATGCTGGAAGAAGGGGTCGTTGCCAAACGGATTCCAGATTTGCCGTTCTTCCACGGCGGTAACATTGATTCCCACGACGGCCGGGCTGGCTTTAGCCACGGCGACGGTGATGGCATTTCGCCGAGCGCCGGAAATGGTCGCATTGACCGAATCGCGATCCGGCCCGTGCTGGCTTATGGTATAGACCGTGCCGGAAATTCGGTTATCCGGGCTTGCGCCACCCTTCTTGCAGCCGGAAATCGGCGCGGCGAGCGAAAGAAGGCTGAGAAAATGGATGAGTAATATCTGCATATTGCGCTTATCGAACATAGGATAGGATGAAAACAAACGAATTTTGGGGCGATGTGTTTCGCATTACTCATCCTCCTTCATTTCGGAGGGTTTTTTTCCGCGAACGAGGGCCAGGAACGGCTCGATATGCCTCGAAAGAATAATAATCAGGGCAACACCTATGGATATTTTAAGTTCAGAACCGGAATGACCGGGAGTGCTCATGGCCACAGTTGTTTCTTCCAAGAAATGAACGGGTAAAACAAGTAGGACGAGCAGTGCCGCGCCGCTTGCCAGGATCGCCGAAAAATGGACTTGTCGAGAGAGCCGGTTCACTATAAAATAAACCAAAAGCCAGAAAATTATCGCAGGGGGATTGACGAGCAATAATGCTCCGGCAACCGTCGCAAGTCCCCTCCCGCCATGAAAGCGCAGCCAGACGGGGTAGCAATGCCCGAGCGCGAGCGCTGGGATAAGCACGAGCAGCGCCTCCGTTGTAGTGGCCGGGTTCCCCGGCCTGCATAGTTCTAAAATCAACGCTGGTAGCAGCCCCTTCAGTAAATCCGCCGCAAGCACAAGCGATCCGATGGAACGCTTGCCCGTCACCTCGAAGGCATTCATTGCGCCGATATTCCGCGAACCTTCCTTGCGAAGATCGACTCCCGTTTTCCATTTCGTAATGAGATACGCGGATGGAATCGAGCCAACGAGATAGCCCGCAATGCCGCCGAGGAGCAGGGAGTGGAGCGAAAGCATATAATATAAGAACGGAGACAATTTAGCATGTCATTCCCGCGAAAGCGGGAATCCAGTTTTTGAGTGTCATTAAAAATTCGGGTTCTGCGAGATATGGATTCCCGCTTTCGCGGGAATGACAACATTTCATTTGACGTGTGGACTTTCAAACCCTGTCCGATGTTGTCAGGCCAATGGACTTAATTCAATCCTACCTCGACCTCGCCATTCTCGTTGCGCGCGAAGCCGGCGATTACGCCCACCGCGCGCTCGTCAGCGATTTGCACATCACGACCAAGACGAATGCCATGGACATCGTCACCCAAATAGATTCACGCAACGAGCACGCGATCCGCGATGCCGTTCTTGCCCAATATCCCGATCATGTTTTTCTCGGCGAAGAATTGGGCGCAAGTGACGGGCAGGCTGGAAATCCTACTGGAGGGCAGGCTGGAAGCACTGCCCCACGCGTGGCGCAGAGCTTCCAGCCTGCGACGGTTCGATGGATCATCGATCCCATCGACGGCACGGTCAATTTTGCACATGGCCTGCCGATCTGGTGCGTCTCGGTCGGAGTCGAAGTCGATGGCGTTGTCGAATGCGGCGTGATATACAATCCCAATTTGAACGAGATGTTTTCCGTGCGGCGCGCGGGCGGCGCCTATTTAAACGGCAAGCGGATTCATGTTTCGAAGCAAAGCGATCCGAATAAGAGCCTGTTCGTCACAGGGTTCCCATATAATGTAAATGAGAATCCGGAATCGGTCATCGAGCAATTCACGAATTTTCTTCGGCATGGCTTGCTCATTCGCCGTTTAGGCAGCGCGGCGCTCGATCTGGCGTATGTCGCGTGCGGGCGCTTCGAAGCATTTTGGGAAATCGGGCTTTCGCCGTGGGATACCTCCGCCGGCCAGCTCATGATTCGTGAATCCGGCGGCCGCGTCACGCACTACGATGGCAGCGATTACAATATCTATCGCAAATCCATCATTGCAACAAATGGGCTGCATCACGCGAGGATCGAGGAGATTATTCGGGAGACGAAAACATCCCCCTCACCTAACCTCTCCCCCTCCGGGGGAGAGGAATAAGAAAAGAAATACTTTCTTCCCCAGCGGGGGAAAGGAATAAGAATAAAATACTCCTCTCCCCCAGCAGGGGGAGAGGCCGGGTGAGGGGGATTTCGTTTCCCCGATTCCTTTTCGAACATGAAACATCCCCCTCACCTAACCTCTCCCCCTCCGGGGGAGAGGAATAAGAAGATTTGGAAATTACAATAAACTAATGGTTGGCACGTCCTTCGCAAACGTTTGAAGCGAAACACCTCTCACGCATTTTTCCAGTTGATACGCCATTCGATTTTGCCGTTCGCGGTTATGCTGCTGCTATTTTCGTCGCAGCGTGGTCATGCGGCACTGTGGAGTGGGAAGGATTCCACCACCGCCGTTATTTCGGGCTTTGTGAAGGACTCGGCAAGCGGCGAGACGATTATCGGCGCAACGGTCCGCGTTCGCGCGCTGAAGCTTGGAGCGATCACGAACAAAAGCGGTTTTTTTTCGCTGCATGTGCCAAGTGGCCAACCGGTTCTGATCGAAGTGTCCTCGCTCGGATACCGCACATGGAAGCTTGCCGTCACGCTTCATTCCGGCGAAGAGCGAAAGCTGAATATTTTACTTCCCGTACAAAGCATGACGGGTGAAGAGATCACGGTCGAAAGCTCGGAAGAACGCGAGCGGCAGGAGCCGCAAGTCTCGCGCGTGACGCTTACGCCGAAAGAGATACAGGACTTGCCGAAGATCGGCCAGGGCGATCTGTTTCGCATTCTGCAATTTCTGCCGGGCGTGCAGACATCGAGCGAAATATCGAGCGGACTATATATTCGCGGTGGCTCGCCCGATCAAAATCTTATTATGCTGGATGGCAGCGTGCTTTACAATCCTTCCCACTTTTTCGGGTTTTTCTCGACCTTCAATCCCGATGCGATCAAAGACGTGGAACTTATCAAAGGCGGATTTCCCGCCGAGTATGGCGGTAGATTATCTGCCGTGTTGAATGTGACGGACATCGAAGGCGACCGGAATCAAACGCAGGGGAAAGTCGATCTCGGCCTCATTTCGAGCAGCGCGACCATCCAAACGCCCGTGGGAACCGGCGCGCTCGTGCTCGCCGGACGAAGAACCTACCTCGATGCATTGCTCAATGTCACCGGCCTCACGCAAAAACTCAGTCTGCCGGATTATTATTTTTACGATCTGAACGCGAAGCTCACGCAGAACCCCTCGCCGAACGACAAGATCGTGCTTTCCGGTTATCAAGGTTCCGACAATTTAAGTTTCATCGCCAACACCGCCGTCAATAATATTGAATTGCAATACGGTAACCGGGCCGCCGGCGCGGAATGGACGCATGTCTTCGGCAGCGAGCTTTTTACGAACTTGGGTTTTTCGGCGAGTAATTTCAATTCCGCCTTCACCATCGGTTCATCGGCCCAGCCGTTTACGTGGACGAATGCCATCGACGATTACACCGCGCGCGCGAGCGTAGATTACTTCCCAAATCCCGAGAACACGATGAAATCTGGCATTCAGGCGACGAGCTACAAAACGACGCTGCTCATTCAGTCGGGAACCAATCCACCAAACGCGAACGTCGATCTCACGCCGTATTATGCCGCCGGATATGTGCAGGACGAATGGAAGCCGGCGATGACGGGCTATGTGGATGACCCGCTTGCGATTACGGGCGGTCTGCGCGTGGATGGCATTAGTTCCAATCCGGAGATTGGCATCGATCCGCGCCTGAGCGCGCGATATATTCTCACGCCCGCGATCACGCTG
The DNA here is from genome assembly GCA_003151825.1 of Ignavibacteriota bacterium. Taxonomy (GTDB): domain Bacteria; phylum Bacteroidota; class Ignavibacteria; order Palsa-1295; family Palsa-1295; genus PALSA-1295. The sequence continues at coordinate 178,329 of PLYO01000021.1, read as the reverse complement.
AAAGCCAGCGCGGGAATTTATCATCAATATCTCAAGCTTGCCACGAACGATATTATTCCCATCTTCGATATTTGGCTGCCGAACGATGCCTCGCAGCCGCCCGGGAAAGCGTACCAATACGTGCTCGGCGTTTCGACCGTCCCGTTTGAGAATTACACCTTCGATGTCGAGACGTATTACAAGGACATGAAAAATCTCGTCGAGTTGCAGCCGAATGTTACGAGCGCTTCCACGTTGAACGATATTTTCTTTGTGGGCAATGGCACGGCCTATGGGATCGAATTTTTTCTGCAAAAACAAGCGGGACGTTTCACCGGATGGCTTGGCTACACGCTTGCATGGACCTGGCGCACGTTTCCGCAAATCAATAACGGCCAGCCGTTTCCGCCCACCTACGACCGCAGGAACGATTTCGATCTCGTCGGAACCTATCACCTGAACGACCGCTGGACGATCGGGGCGACCTTCACGTATGGAACCGGCCAAGCCTACACGCAAATCACCGCGCTCGCGCCAGACGCCGAGAATGAAGGGCGCGCGATTCCTATCGATGGCAACATGAACGCGCTGCGGCTGCCGCCGTATAACCGGCTCGACCTTTCCGCGACCTATGCGTTTGGATTTTTCTCGGACAAACGCAACGCGGAGTTCGATTTCGATATTTTTAATGCCTACGACCACCGCAACGTGTGGATTTCCGAAGTCGATCAATCCACCAATCCGGCTACGATCACCGATGTGCGTTTATTACCAATTCTGCCGACATTTGGAATATCGGTGAGTTTTTGAAATGAAGAAGAAAACATTTTTTACCACGTCATTGCGAGGAGAAATTGCGAAGCGAAGCGGAGCAATTTCGACGAAGCAATCTCATGCTCGAACACAAGAGATTGCTTCGTCGAAGCGAACTCCCGTTGGTCGTTCGCTTCTCCTCGCAATGACGGTTCTTTGTGCAATCGTTTCCGGCTGTGACCAGCCCATTCAAAGTGCATATCAGGAGCAGATCAATGTCGCATCGTTTATTTTTGCGAATGAAGCGATTGATTCCGTCGTGCTGCATCGCACCACGCCCTTCGGCGATTATTATGACGATTTGGATTATGCCGTCGATAGCGCAATCGTAATAGTTACCACGAATGGCGTGGCCGACACATTGCTGCCCGCCACGCTCAAAGGACGCTATTATCTTCCAGCGAGCAAGCTTGTCGTTCAGGGCGGACAAACGTATAATCTCACCATTATCGCGCTGAACGAGCAGACGGGCGGGACGCATGTCCTCACCGCCGCAACAACGGTTCCCATGCCGATTCATCTCGATTCGATTCCGCCATCGTTCCACGGGCAGACGGTTACGCTCGACACCACCGATCTCGCGGCCTTTGCATTTCTACTCACCGCCGGCCCGGTTGATGAGTCAAACCGCGAGTATCTTCTCAGTGTCACCGCGCTCGATACGAATGTGGGTCGCATTCATAATGGTGGCGATAGTTCCACCAACCGTGTCCGCTATTCCAATATCGCGACCGGCCCGGAGATTGCGATTACTTCACGATTTTTTACATGGTATGGGCCGAACCTTATCACCTTCTATGCGATCGACACGAACTTCGCGGATTATCAGCGCCAGCTTTCGGGCGGCGGCAATTATCAGCCCACGCTCAATCATATTAATGGCGGTATCGGAGTATTCGGCAGCGCCGCGCGCGATACCGTCTCGATTGTCGTCATGCCGAAGCAATAGCCGCGTAGGTCGGCGCTTCCAGCCCGACCTCCTCCTTAGGTTCGAGGAGGTCGGGCTGGAAGCACCGACCTACGCATAAAAAAACCGCAGCGTGCCGAGAAAAGTAGGCTACGCTGCGGAGCTCTTGTTTTAGTTTGCCCTAATTGAATCTCCGCGAACAAGCTCGCGGATTCACGATTGAAAAGGAAATTTTCCGGCGAAGGGTTTCCGGGATTTTAAGAAATGGATATTAAATTTTTACGCAGGGAATTAGCGAAAACGCAATGGTCAAGTACCTATTGGTCAACGGATCGCTTTAAAATAAAAAGCCCTATTCGGAAGTAGAATCACCATAGGTGTTCAAGCCGAATAGGCCTTGCGACTTTCTCCGCGGATGATCTACCATCCCTCCGGAGGGCCCACTTTCTGCGGGCCATCATCTTATACCAATTGAAGGATTATCCATGATAATCGTTCATATAGTTTGGCTCATCTTCCCAATGCCACCGTTGGATGGCATTAGCAGGAGTTAGCACCTTAACTTGAATTCCCTCACGGGAGCTTAATGGTTGCTACAGCGTCTTTGGGCCTGATCCCTCGGCTGTTCTCGATGAGTATCAGTTATGTAAACGCGAAACTGGCGAGATAGTTTCCGTTGTGCGTGACCAAATTATTTATTTTTTCCCATCCTAAAGAAGGATGGGGAACCCCATTCCCCAAATCCTGTATAATCCCATTCAAAATCAGATAAATCCGAGTTTAAAACGGTTTGCCTTCGAGTGGGGAATGCTGATTCCACATTGAGTCCGGCGCGGTGTTGATTTTCCCGCCCGCGAGCGGCTGGCCCATGCCGTTCGTGTTGCTCGGCGTGCCGTTATTCTTGTAATCGCGCACGCCGGCCGGCGGCGGACCCTGATCGCCGCCCGAAAGCTCGCTATGGCGATCCGTCATTTTGTCCGCGCATGAACTTAGACCCAGGAGAGTGAAAAGGAATATCGCGAGGAATGGTTTTTTCATAAGTTGTTATCCATAACGATGGAAAAGGAGCTACAATTCACGATTTTGACTCTTTTAAGAGATTTTCCTCTCTTAAGCAGGGAAAATTTTTGGACATAGTTTTCTATGAGAATCCTATTATTTTTATTAAAAATGAAAAAAATTTCGGAATTCGGGGAGCATTCCTCCCAAAAGTTTGTATAATAGGGTGAACTCTCTTTCGACGAATCATAATCAAAGGGATACAAATACAATGAACATTCGCGCATTAGTTATCGCAGGAATGCTTATGCTGGGCACGAGCCTCACGGCTCAGGCTCAGCTGACACTCCTGAAAAGCGTGATCGGCTGCGGATACACGGTTGCAAGTGGATCTGTCGGGGGTACTACGTACTTCTTCGATGGAACCATCGGTCAGCCTGTTATCGGCCCAGTATCGGGGGGTAACCCTCTTTTCACCGACTATCAGGGATTCTGGACACCCGGAATCATTCCTAGCGGCGTAAAGGAAGGCCCCGTTGGCGACGCAGAAGGTTTCGCTCTCGATCAGAACTATCCGAATCCTTTCAATCCATCGACGACGATTAAGTACTCCGTTCCGGAACGGACTCAAGTGACCATTCGCTTGATGAACCTTCTGGGACAGGAAGTGCATACGCCGTTAGTGGATGCCGTAAAGGATCCGGGTACGTATGAGTACGACTTCACGGACGCGGATAATCTTCCTTCGGGAACCTACATCTACCGTATGGACGCCGGGAGTTTCTCGGCATCGAAGCGGATGGTGCTCCTGAAGTAACCCTTAGGAACGATCGTTCCTAAGAAGATAATTCGGCGAAAGAACACGGACGGCTGTGATTTTCACGGTCATCCGGGATGATCGAACATCCTTTAGGACCCCCTCTAATACGGAGGGGGTCCGCGTTTTAAAGAATCTCGATGCGGTAGCGGTGTGCGCCTGCACGGATTCGAACCGCGAACCCTCAGCTTCGAAGGCTGATGCTCTATCCAGTTGAGCTACAGGCGCAAGAATTAAGAAGCTATGAACGCACTATCCACACTCGCTGAAACCAATATACCCGGCGCGCAAATCCCGGAAATGTGTTACTATGGTGTTACTCACGAAAAATTAATAATTCTCGTAAGTCTTTGCAATATAATAGCTTACAGTATATTTTGTGCACCCGCAGGGATTCGAACCCCGTGTTCCTACGTGCTAACTATTGTCCTACCAAAAGCATACAAAGATTCAATAAAACCCTATCAGATAAGGATGCCAAGGTGCTCTTGGAATGTTCTTGGTTGTTCTTTGTTTTCTAATTCGTGGGCACCCGTTAGGCACCCAAGTGCCCATTTTGAAACCCTGAGTGCTCTTTTTCTGCGAATGCAATTCCAAATCGCGGAAAAACTGAACTCCAACGGACAACATTAGGAAATACGATGAACGTAAATTTGAGAGAAAAAAAATCCGGGAAGCGCGTAACGCTCTTCTTGGACTACCGTGTCAACGGCAAGCGATACCGGGAATTTATCGGTATCACGTATCGAGCGGCTAACAGGGAAGAGAAAAAGAATTCGCTACTGCTTGCTGAGAACATTCGAATGAAGAGACAACTCGAAATCCAGTCTGAGGATCATGGCCTCGATGCTCCGTTCAAACGGGACGCTGATTTCATCGAATACTTCGCTTCCCTACTTTCCAAGAAGCCTAAGCAGTGGCGAACGACACTCCTACATCTGAAAGATTTTGCGGACGGAGAACGTGTGCCGTTCAAAGCGATTGACGAAGCATGGGTTGAGCGGTTTCAGGACTTCTTGCTCGAACGTGTGACCGCGAACAGCGCAATAACTTACATGGCAAAAATTCGGGCCGCGCTCAACCTTGCTATTCGTGCGAAGATCGTCACGCGGAATCCCTGCCTGTTCGTGAAACCGCCGAAGCGCGGCCCAGTGAAACGGCCATTCGTCACGTTCGAAGAGTTACAGGTGCTTGCAGATACGCCGTGCCCGGACACTGAGGTCAAGCGGGCATTTCTCTTCGCTTGCTACACCGGGCTTCGATGGATAGACATGAAACGTCTCACTTGGAAGAATATCTTTGACGGGAAGGACGGCGAGAGACGAATCGAAATCATTCAATCAAAGACCGGCGAAGCACTTACTGTAAAGTTACCAGAATCAGCCATTCAGTTTCTTGGCAATCGAAAGGCTCCTGATTCGAAGGCGTTCAACCTTCCTGAGTACCACATAGATACTTGGTTAGCAATGGCAGATTGGTGTGACCGTGCAAAGATCGGCAAGCGCGTTGGGTTCCATGCCGCACGGCGCACGTATGCAACGCTCCTGCTTGCACACGGCGAACAGCTTGTTACCGTTAGCCGTCTCTTGGGCCACACCGAACTCCGTCACACCCAAATCTATGTCCGAATGATGGAAAGCATGATGGATAAAGCGGTAACGTCCATTCCGACGATCAATACTACACTTTTAAGTCAAGATGGCAATGGCAAAGAAAAGCGGACTCGCAAAGGCAAGCAGGTTGCCTAAAACGAAAGCGCATTCGACGATCGAACATAAAGCTCCGGCACCACCGAAACGATCAATGCGAAAGGCGAAGCGGGAAGGTAAGAAGGGAGTGATTATTCCCATTCACGACCGCGACCCAACCTCTCGGCTGAGGAATGATCTACAGGGTATTCCTCAGACCCCCCCGATGGGAGGCGTGGCTGATCCAGCACCGATTTCCACTCCTCAGCAAAGCGTCGAAATGCCGATGGAAAAACCGGAAGATGGCGAGAAAGTGACGATTCAAGATTTGAAGGGCCTCACTCCAAGTGGCGTGTTTAGCGCATCGCTCGACTCGCTTGTTGCTCCAAATGATCGGAGTGTGATCCGCGAATACTCGAATTGGGTTTGGTGGTGGAGACAGGATAAGAACCGCTACAAAGGTCCTAAATACAGCGCATTTGTGGTGCAAGAGCGAGCGAAGTGGTTAGAGGAGACAAAGCAGCGCAACTATGAGATTTATACTGGCTTCATGCGTGAAATTCGGGAAGCTTTTCCGCCTGGAATTACTGACGCGCGCCGCCTTGCCATTGCAGAGAAGCTCCTAATAAGAGTCGGCACGCTCCACTTCAGTACGGTATTCGAGCCAAACGGAGGAGCAGGTTTTTATCTGCAAAGGATAAAAAACGAACTCACCGACGAAATAGATACGTCTCGAAGGGCGTTGGGACTTGAGCCATTGGAGAAGGCTAAATCGTTGCAGAAGTTCGAGAGCCTTGCTCTTCACTCGATTTGGGCTGGTGATGATGATGGATTCCGTGTGTTGCACGAAGCCCTGCAAACTGCAAAACTTGTTGATGGCGAAGGGCAGTGGATTGCCAATAATCTTACGAAGATCGGCGCGCTCCTAAACGAAGTGGATAAACTCAGTGCGGCTCTTGACCGGCCTCTCTTCATCCACAAAAAAGCGAACCGATATTTGATACTCCACAAAAAACTTTTGGTAAGAAGTGGAAACAATTCGTTCCAGCATCCCGAAATGTCGCAATTGAAAAACGCTCGTAAGCGTGCGGGATATGAAACGCCTTCGGATGTTGCAGAAGTGGTGGAAAGCCTAAAGAAGCACTATTGTCCATAGCACCGCAAGGGTGCGCCAAAGGTTTCCCTTCGGTGCTGTTCTTTGGTGAGTTGCATAGGTTATTGTGATTGCGAATAATAGCAATTACAACGAATGGATTTAGACATTATTCTCGAACGATTCGACAAGCTCGAACAACAACTCGCAGAAATCGGGGAAGCAAAGCAGCCGGACGCGAAGGCACTAACTGCACGGCAAGCAGCCGAATGGCTGAACATTTCAGTCTCATACCTGAGACGGCTTTGCAGTGATCGAAAGCTCCCGTATTATCGCTCCGGTGGCGGTAAGCTCGTTAGCTTCCGTGTATCGGATTTGGAAGCATTCCGAATGGCACGAAGAATCACGCCGGCGAGAGAAATTGAGACGAACGCCGCAACGCACGTAGTCACTCGCACGCACCGACGGAAAGGGGCGCAGCTATGAGTATTGCCACGACACATGATCAGCGAAAGCACAAATTTAGTGGCAAGCGGTATCCTTGTCCAGTCTGCGGATCTAAGCATGGTTTCGCTCGTGCCGATGGAAAGACTGACACCGGGAAGTGTCACTCCTGCGGCAAGTGGGTGGAGCCAAAATCTAACGAATCATTATTGCATGACGACACAATCCTTCTAACTAAACAGGGCACTGCAATTAATACCCGGCCTTATCAGAAGCGCCAACAGCAATCCCATCCGTTTGATACGTCCTAACTTCGTGCCGAGATCGGCAAGAGAACCTCTGAACGAAAGGAGACAGCTCACCTGAGGGCAAACGAGCATCAAGCTTCCCCGTGAATCACACGGAATAGGATGCGAGTGTTGGTGCGTGCTCAGGACACTGTGCCGTGTCCGGGAGCTTGCACGACGACCCTAAAACATAATGGGTTGGTGAGACGTGGTAAGGTAACAAGCCACTAAGTGAGGAATCAAAATCCCTGCTGGGCGACTGCTGCCAAGATAAAAAGGCGGGGATGGGGACGCAGGGACGGCCTGGAATTTTGTCGGGGTTGATAGCTGGGGTTAGGTGTCGTCGTTAGCTGTCGAGGTCGTGTGGCTGAGAATGTAGGATGGCTCTGGCGCGGAGGTGACTAATACGATTCTGAGTTTTCTCTACATGCGGACAGATTCAAAACTCTGCGAGCCTCTACGGGCAATATCTGCCTCATTTTCTCGATATGCCTCAGTCTTAACGAAATAAAGCCCATTTTTCCCGTTATTTTGAGATAAAGTGTTTAACCAGCGTGCCTTGTTTCGATATGTTTTTCCAGTGTCCGACCGAATAAATACCCTTTTTAGCGTTTCTACCCGTTTGGCACAACAAAAGGTGCCAAAGCAGCCAAAAGGCATAAAAATATTGTGGGACAGCCGCGACACCTCCCCGCTCCGCAACACCCCAACCGCCCACCCACACCCAGCGTACCGCTGCTCATTGCTTCAGCGGTAGCGAATAGCCTATTCGCTTTTCCAGACCTGCAAGCGCGTACGTACCCTGATCGCATTTAGGCCATTTATCCCCCAATATCGCTGTTTCATTCTTGAAAATGAGCACATGCAAAATGCTTCCTGTTCGAAGAGATTGAACGACCTTGAAGCAGGTATCTGGAATCGCTATACCATCTGGTCCCATTCGAATGATTCCGAAGATGTTACCGCAAATTATCAGCAGGGAATCCGTTTCGGATTCGCTGCGGATTGAATCTTCCCATTCTCTATATGCACCCTGATTGAGTGCTCCTGTTTGCGGGACGCAATTGTAATACTTGAACGTCATTTTCTCCCTATCGCGATTATAGGAAAAATCATCCGCATTCGCCATGTGGCCGCGCTGGTAATGATCCTTATTGTTTCGATAGTCTATGGCTCTCGCCATGTGCTCTCCCAACCATGTTCTTTTCCTACCGACGCCTGTAAAATTTAAGTGTAAATCTTTGCGGTTGAGCGAGTCACGCTTCTTGCTACCGAGTGCCAGCTTGTAAGTAACAACCAGTGGCTCGCGATAAAAAGTATCAAAATAGGACTTGTAAATTCCCATATCGATCACAGTGTCGCAAGGGACGCCATCACGCTCACGAATGGCGCGGATAAAAGGAGCATGATTCGCCGAACTGACACGCCCGATGTAAATTGTTATTGCTGAGGAAATCAGCAAAATTGTAGCCGCGAGTATCTTCATGGATACAAAGATACGGCATTATAGCCAGAATACTGGCTACTCGAAAGCCAGAATACTGGCTATCATGTCGGAATGGATATTCGGCGCGTTACCGGGGACAACATTCGGTTCATAAGACAGAAGCTTGATCTTAGTCAGGAAGCTCTCGCTGCGAAGTCGGGAATCTCGCTATCATATATCAAGTATGTCGAGAAGGGAGAGAGCTACGCAATCTCGATCGTAAAACTCGAAAAGATCGCTAAGGTGCTCAAAGTCCCGCCCGGACTCTTGATGGAAAAGGGCGCCTATCTACGATTGAAAGATCCAGCCGAATAGAACTCTAAGCGTTCTTCGATCACGGGGAAGAAATTTCTATACCCGCTTTTCCAAAAAATTATTCGAGGGTGCCCCCACGCTTAACCGGGTAGGGGGTCTTAATGGGGAACCCCATCCCCTTCCGGGAAGCATTTTGAACACATGAGGGTGAGAACGTGCCCAACATGGTTCAAGCTATTGTGCTTCCGGGAACTCCATGTGTACAATTTTGAGACAAATCCCAAATAGTGTCTCTTTTTGAGTAAATTCGTAAGTGTATGTAATACAATTAGTTGTCTCTGTGTCCACTATTCTATATGTATGATTTTGAGAATCTTTCCCTAAGAACGTGCAAAATTGGCTTATTTTTAAGTAATTGTATTTGGTACAATCATTGTAATGGATACAACTATGATGGCACACACACAACCACAACCATTCACTGGCTACGGTTCGGGCGGCACCTATCACTACGCTCCGTCAGCGGTCCCGGAAGTCAATCCGGCTGAACAGGAATGGAGTTTCCGAGTCATTCGTACAATGCGCGAGCGGCGCGCTCCTGTTGCGCTCCTGCCACGAACCTGCATTCAATCGGCAAAGATTGCGGCTTTGTCTGAACGTGCGCTCTGGAAAGAGATTCAATCGTTTCCGGCTTTTTCGGTTCGTGAGTTTATTTTGCGAGCGATTGCCGAGGGCGGTTATACGCCAGATCGTAGAATCGTAGGAAAAGACGGACTTTCTAAGATCGTTAGAGGAAGCGCGGGACTTTGCTTATCCCAACAAGATGCCGATTCGCAGGTTTTCGGGCCGGGACTCAACAGAGAAGAACGTCACCGCAATTATTTGAGACGGGACGGCACTCCGTTCGACCAATGGATTGATTATGCCATTATGGAATATGACCCGGCCAGTGATGGTAATGTTAACCATTTACACGCCCTGCACTCCGAGTTCAGCACTGAACTCTCTGATGCCATTATGCGAGTCACTTCCTCGAAAGAGGCCCGAACCATCCTCGTTAACGAGTTTAGGAAAGCACAAACCCGTTCATCCGTTCAGGATGAACCGGCATTCTAATTTTTCACACTAAAGAACACTAACATGAGAAAGCTAACCGAAGCACAAATAACAGCCAGGGACGACCGAAAATTACGTTTTCGGGCACTTGTGAAGGAATTGGCCGAATTACCAGAAGAAGAAAGAACCCGCCGGTTTTCGGCACTCCCATTCGTGAAACTTAGCAGTGGAACGGCATTCAGCCCATCGAATGCAATGCTCATTGCCTTCCAATCCGGCGGAAAAGCCGTTCCTACGGTCTTAGGTGGATTCGCGGAATGGTTGAAGCAGGGGCGCGCCGTTCGTAAAGGTGAACATGGTTATATGGTTTGGGTCCCAATAGGTGCCAAAAAGCCCACGGATGAAAGTCCAGAACTCCCTCAGAATTCGGATGATGTTCATTTCATCATTGGGACCGTGTTCGATATTAGTCAAACCGAACCGAAACAGGAGAATCCAGACCATGAGTAACTCAGAACGCATTTTGAGCGATCACTCGAAAACGGCTGTAATGGATTTCCAGCATTAAGGAGCGGGACCAAGTGATTTTGGAAAAGTCTGGAAAACGCTCACCATGCAGCCGATTAATTTTCACTGCCAACCAAAGCAGGATAATCAACCACCAACCAACCAAGTAAGACAATGGAAAAAACTCGTTATCAAACGGAAGCGGCGCAAGTTGCGAAAATGATTCGCGCCGATCTCAAACAGAAATTTCCGGCCATAAAATTCAGCGTGCGTTCCGAAAATTTCGCTGGCGGCGACGCCGTGAACGTTTCGTGGAATTTCGGACCATGCTCCCACGCCGTAGAAAGTGCGCTCGTTAAGTATCGCAGTGGATATTTTGACGGCTCGATTGATTGCTACGAATATACCCATTCCGGCAAAGCAATAGACCAGACCGGGAAAGTTGTCGATATGCCCACCGTGAAATTTATCGGCGTGAACAGACATTTCGGCGAAACCCACGAAGAATCGGACACCTTTCACCAGAAAATTTGCACCGATTATGCCAAAATGTTTGGCTTCGAAAACGACGATCCCGATTACATGCCACCCGGCGGAAGCTACAGCAGGCTTCGACAACTCGCGTGGCGCGCACTTGATAAAGCAGACCTTACAAGCGGCTACAAAAAATTAATCATTTCGCGCGGCCAGGTGCTTGCAATTTCCAACACCGACGACGAAGAAGCATTGAAAGATTCCTACGCATAACAGAAAACGACCGCCACGACAGAGAGAAGCACATTTTCAATAACCGTGTGTAAACCATTTCATCAGTATGCACTCATTCGAACACCGGCTCCAAACAACGATCTTCGAGGGAATTGTCACGCTCGAAGTCCTTTCACCGTCAGGTGGTTACGAACCTGTTTGCGAGATCACAACGACCACCACCGGATACTACTGCCGTGAGCACGGCCTCACGAGCGTACCGGGCGAGACGATCGACACGTTCGCCCGTAATATCCTGAATCTCATTTCTCCATTTCATAAGACGAAGCCAGCAGATTTCACTCTGGAACTGTTCCAATGACAGCCTTTATCTATCTCCGAGTTTCTACTGACGAACAGGACAATTCCGGCTTAGGCTTGGAAGCACAGGACGCTTCGTGCCGAAAGATTGCGGTGAGCCTCGGTTTCAGTTCGCCTTCCGTTGAGTCTGAGACGATTTCAGGTGCGAGCGAGATCGAGGACCGTCCAAAGCTTTCCCTAATTCTCTCGCAGATCAAGAAAGGCGACGTGCTGATTGTTGCTAAGCGAGATAGAATTGCGAGAGAGCCACGATTGATAGGACTTGTCGAATGGACTCTAAAAAACCGCAAGGCCACGCTCTATTCCGCCGCAGGTGAAGGCTCCGGCATCATTGACGAATACGACGTTTCCGGCCTTATGCAAAGGCGGATGTTCGATTTATTCGCTGAGATCGAAAGAGCAATGATTCGAACAAGAACGCGAGACGCGCTTCGAGCAAAGAAAGCGCGTGGCGAACGTGTCGGCTCCGTCGAATATGGGTTTAGGCTTAAACCGGATGATCGGCATGTTCTCGAGGATAAGGGTTTGCCGAAATGCCGCCCCGTCGAGAACGATGGTTCTTTGCCGTGCAAAGGGTGTCTGAATTTGGAACCGAATCCAGACGAGGAGAGGGTCATTTCCAAGATTCACGAACTTGCCAGAAATCTTTCGACACGAAAAATTGCTTCTTCTCTCAACGAGGCAGCGATCTTATCCCGAACAGGAAATCCGTGGACGAAAACACAAATAACGCGAATCCTAAAGAAGCAATGTACGAACAGTTCATTGTGACCCTCCGCGCGATTTTGGAGGAGCGAGGAATCTCACCATATCGATTGGCGGAGATGATGAAAAACGGCAAGCCTACAACCAACCGCCCCTGGCTCTGGCGCATCCTGAACCGCGAGATCAACCCGACGCTCGATTCTATTGCCGCAATCGCAAACGCGCTCGATGTGAAGGTTGAAAAGTTGCTTGGAGAGGATTATCAAAAAAACTTTTGAGGGGTAGCATCCCAAATAACTACGAGGAGGACGGCTATTATTTTTCGTATCAACTCTTTTCCTCCGTCTTCTCGATCGGCTCCACCCGAAGCTCCTGTGTTGCCGTGTAACCAAATGGTCGAAGCAGCCGATTCAGCGTCTCCTCTTTGGGGCTTCGATCTCCCCGTATGATTAGACAAACGTATTGGTGGCTGATTGCACCCTCGAATTCATCCTGCCGTGTTAGCTCCTCCAGATCTCGAGTAGTCCAATGCTTCTCTTTCAACAAGCCGTCCAGTATCTCCCCCAGCGCATTCCCCGGCTTCCGAGGACGACCGCTACTAAAAGTATTCCCCCGAGTAAAGTAACCGCGTGCCATATCATATCCCGTGATCCTCACGTCAATTCTATTCCTGCAATCCAAAATTACTTTGTCCGCGAACGCTTGCTCCTCTTCACGTCGATAACCGAGGCAATGGAAACAAGATTCGCTTTCATACCGGCAAAGTTACACGCTTTCCGAGGGTGTTTCGGTTATGAATTACCTGTTACATTTTTGGTTGTTGGAACGGGGATTGGTGGGCTAATGGCTAAGTATGCCAGCAAGTACGGCAATTAGACCCACAATAATGGATATAATCAAAAGCCAGCGCAACTGAAGCAATTCGCTTCGAGTCCGTCGCCATGCTCTTTCCGCGAACGTCCCCTCGCTTTTAGGTTGAGGCTTCCTGAAAATCCTATAAATAATCCACATTACTAAAACCAATATCAGCCTGAATGCGAATCTTTCGGATGGGTCAAAATAACCAAGCATTTTCATGGGTACAAAGATACGGCGGGAATTAACCGCTTCCGCTTTTGTTGAGATTCCCGCTTGACCGGCACTACAACTTAACTTAGGGTTTCCACCCCAAGAATACCATCCCCGTTTTGGCGGGGACTCACGCCGGTCAAGCGAGTTTCAGGTATCTCTTGGGGTTTTTATTTATTGGGAATGTTCCGATTGTATGCCAAAAGCAAATCATTATTATTTCGGGCGGTTTAATCTTTTAGCAAATTACGCTAAAAATGAGAAGAAGACGTTTCTACTAAAAGGATTAATGTCTCATGGAACTCTTTCGGTGAGAGGATCGCTTTGGGGATTTTTCAAAATTGAGGAGTTCGTTGATTCGGAACTCGGTGAGTTCATCACGGGATATTTAGCAAAATATGTTGCTTCAACCGATATTGACGTTGCGATACCGTCTGAGCATGACATTGGAGAAACGGAAGTTAAAAATGCAATTTCCGCACAATCAAAATTTATCCTTCATGTTGAAAGCGGTCTGATCGTTTATCATCCCGTTGGAAGCGTTATTTATAGAGAACTATTTTGCACCCGCTTTGCTAAAATATTCGAGGAAGCACATCAGGGTTTGATGGTTGATGCTCAAATCAGTGCTATTACTGATAGATTTGAGATATTTAAGGAACTCAAAAAATTTCAAGCAATCGGGAAGTTAAGTTTTTACCTACACCCGTCTAATCCCGACAATAATGATCTCTGGGACGAATACGATGAACGATTTAAGCGCATGAGGGTATCTTCTTATATTGAGAAATATGAGGCTGATATTAGTGTTCCAGAAAATCCCGGCCTTCAACTTGGGGATGATGAAGAGACTACGAATAAAATTCACATGGCCGAGGATGGATATGGCGTAGCTGAAGCCGAGGGTGTAATTGATGGCAAAACTGTTATACGCAGCACTCAAAGCCTTCCCGTTATGGTGCGTGTGCGAAGTAGTGAGGACAAAACATTGACGATTATGGAAGAAATTCGTGCTAAACTTAAAGATGTCTTTGCGCGTTTTCTACATCAGTGAAACTCAGAAACATATTATCGTGGGACTTAATTATTGCCGTCATATTTGCCTTAATAGCGGCACTCCTTCTCCCGTGTTATGTTTCAAATAAATTTACCCATGAAGTGTACGGCGTTGGAATTACAATTCTTGCAATAATTTTTTCTGTTTACTTCGCCGCTCTTGCCATTATCATGTCTTCGAGCGATAATGAGTTTTTGAAATTCTTCGAAGAAATTAAGGGGTTTAGTAAATTAATTTCTTCTTTTAAGTCTCGCTGTCCATTTTATTCGTCGCACTTCTTTATTCTTTTGTTTTGGATATTCTTGCATCATACTGGATTGATAAAAATTGGTGGGGTCAACCAATTGCACTTTTTTCCGCATTCATCTTCCTCTTTTTTTACGGCGTTCTTGCCGCCGCCACATCAATCTTAGACTGTATAAAATTTGCTCAACGACGGTCTCAATTTATTTCGTCTCGTCCAGTTTCGGTTTTAAAACCCGAATAATTGGAACCTTCAAAGCGTCCTCGATCTTTTCCAGCGTCTCTAAAGTGAGATTAGCTTCCCCCGCCATAACCGTACTCACATACGATTTCGGCAACCCGGCTTCCCGGCCTAACTGATTGTTAGACCACCCCTTTTCTTTAAGAATGGATGCAATCCGGGCGGCAACGTCCTTTTTGAGCGATTTAGCTTTCATAGAGACAAAAACGACGGTTTTTCGAAAATAGTTCGGTAAAACAGAACATTTTTCTTGAAACCGTGAAACTTTCGTGGAATAAAAGCGTTCTAATATACAGAACACTTCGAAACACGAATTATGACACACACCGAGAACCAACCGAAAACCTTGTTAGAGGCCGTTACATATTACAGCGACAACGCGCATTGCGTTGAGCACATCAAAAAGCACTACTGGCCCGGTGGTGAGGTGTGCTGCGTCCGTTGCGGTTCGCTTCGCGTGAAGGACGTGAAAAATCGCCCTCAATTCCGTTGCCTCGATTGCAAGTATGATTTTTCGATTCGCACCAAAACGATCTTCGAAAACAGCCCGCTTCCTCTCTCGAAATGGTTAGCGGCAATGTGGCTTATGGCAAACACGAAGAACGGAATCTCTTCGCACGAATTAGGCCGTTCGCTCGGTGTCACGCAAAAGACGGCTTGGTTTTTATCTCATCGAATCCGTCTCGCAATGCAAGAAACGTCCCCGAAACAACTCACGGAAGTTTGTGAGGCAGATGAATGCTACGTTGGCGGAAGTCGCAAAAATTGGTCTAATAAAAAACGCGCCGCGATTCCGCAAGCCCTCGATCACAAAACCCCGGTCGTCGCAATGGTTGAGCGTGGCGGGAAAGCGATTGCCAACGTCGTTAAGGACGCTCAGGACGAAACAATTCAGACAGAGGTTCGGAAGTACGTCGCGCCGGAAGCAGTGCTCTTCACGGACGATGCAAGGGCTTACAAATCGCTCGGTAGCGAATACTGGCACATGTCCGTGAATCATTCGGCAAAAGAATACGGGCGCGGCATGGTTTCCACCAACACGGTTGAGGGCTTCTTTTCGCTCCTGAAACGAACGATTAAAGGCACACACATTCACGTTGCTCCATACCACTTAGACCGCTACTTAGACGATCAAACCTTCCGCTACAATGAGCGCAAGTCAAACGACGCGGGACGTTTCGATGTTGTCACGTTGCAATCAATCGGTAGAAGATTAACATGGAAACAGCTAACCGGGAAAGTAGTATGAAGGACAAACCGGAAGAGTCGAAAAATCAAACGGACTCCGGGAGCGACACCAGCGAAGAGTTCAGGAATTTCGAAAACTTCTCGCGGCGCATGGGGAGCCTCACGCGGCAAGAGTTAGATACGATTTTCGAAAAAGAAAAGCGGTTAAAAAAGAAGCGCAAGACCCCGCGCAGCTAAATTTGTTTTTGTGAATCTATAATAAAAAAGCCCGTGTTTGACCACGGGCTTTTCGCGGTAGTGTAAAGGTAGCACACCAGTCCTTAAAACCGAGGGGTGCTGGTTCGAATCCAGCCCGCGAAGCTGGACTCTCGCCGATGAGCTTGACAGGGGACGTTCTAATGATCCTGTCGAACGACAATGCAAAAGCACTGTCTAATTCACACTCTGTTGGGCTACGCAACGGAAAAGCGATTAAGAGTCCGTAGCTATCAGCACCCCGCAAGGGGTGCTGTATTTTTTTTGCCCTAAATTTTCAATTTTTCACCGAATCGAATTTGATTCAGTTTGATATGATTCTATCTGTATTAATCGAATTTATGCCCTAAACGGTTACCTTTTTCACGAAAAAAATACTTGTCAACATTGTAATCGTTCAAAACGGCGTACTTTAAGCGATTTATAGATTGCTTGGTTTCCCCACGCCACCCCTATTTTCACCCACCGTTCAGGCAATCCCCGTTGCAACGAAGGAAAATGTAACATGTAAGTCATAACCGGTGTTTCGGTGAAGGAATATACGGACGAAGCCGAAGTGCGCGAGAATAAGCGTATTTTTGTAGCAAACATCAGCGTATGTTGCGCGCTCAGGCTAATTTGTAGTAGGAGCGAGCACGAGTCAAGGCAGCACACCGTTATTTTTTCACTTATTAGAGCTACACTTTTTCAATTATTAGGAACAAACTATGGAAGCGAGAGAACAAAGCTTTTCGAAATTGCTGGCGATCGAGGGTAATCAATGGCATTACCACGTACCGAAATATCAAAGAGAGTACACGTGGAGGAGGCCAAATTGGGAACAGTTGTTGACTGACATGGAAGAGGATCCCACAAGTCACTACATGGGATCAATAATTTGTGTCGATGAAGACAAGGCACATAATCCCGACGACGAGTTGATTTATGAGGTTGTTGACGGCCAGCAGCGTCTCACAACCCTTTCATTGCTATTAATGGCAATCTATCAGAAGCTAACTGCAATCAGCAAGGCAAATCTCAGCGGCGGTGAAGGCGTATCTGGCGAGTTGGAAGTGCTCCGGCATAGCATTTCCTCAAAATTGCTGAGAAAGCTCCGAGCGGACACCACCATTAAACCAAGTCTCATAATACGGGACGGAGAGGCAAGGTACGTTGCCAGGGTGAAGCCAAGCGAGCAGGATGGTAACTATGCTGACTACTTGTACACGTTGCGCGAGGTTGGCTTGCTCTCAACACCGACGAAGCCACCGAAATACAAGTATGGGCTAATTTACAAAGCGTTTATCTACTTTAGAGATAATACACCGAGCAGTGAGGCAGAATTGGTTCAATTTCTTGACCAAATTAATAAGCTTGAGTTTATCCACATTTCGGTTTCTCAGCAGTCCAAAGCCTATGTGCTATTTGAAACTCTCAACTACCGTGGCGTTCCGCTTTCTGCAATTGATATTATCAAGAATAAGATGCTTTCGACATTGGAGGCGAGGCATTCTCTGGACATCGACTCTTCCTTCGAACGATGGCAGGGAATTCTTACAAAGTTACCGTCAGACAACGATCAAAATCGGTTTCTGCGACAATATTACAACGCCTTCCAGGTTGACTCCAGAATCAAGATTGAAAAAATACAACGTGCAACGAAGTCAGGCCTGATAAAGATATATGAGGAGTTGATACAAAGACGAGATGCCAAATGGCTCTTTAGTGACCTAATTGAAAAAGCGAATATTTACAATGAATTCATTGAGCCGAGTTCCCTTGACGACGAAGAAGAAGCGGCTCTTCTTGATTTACAACGAGTAGGAGCTGCACCCTCCTATACTTTCCTTCTATGGCTAAAGTCCCTTGACAAGGCAAACTGGGAGTCGGAGAACTTGTTCCGTGAGGTTGCGAAGTTTTTCGAGAAATATTTTGTGCGGAGGAATATCACGGACACTCCGCCCACGAGGGACCTCGATCAAATTATGATAGATCTTGTATCACTTTGCCACGGAACGATTGGCGAAGGATTGAAGCTGAGTCTCGACTTGATAGGAAACGCACTGCTTGAAAGTAAGAGGCCACCGGCTTCCATCCACACATTTAGGGAAAAGCTCGGTGGTGATGTTTATTCAGATAATCGGGATATGACTCGGTATCTTTTGGCTCGGTTAGATAATATTTCGCACTCCCGAGAATATGCGCCTGATCTCTGGCAGCGCACCGAAAAGGACGATTATGTGTGGACCATAGAACACGTTCTCCCAGAGGGTGAGAACATCCCGCAAGACTGGATAGATATGATCGGGGGTGGTGATGCTAAGCGAGCGAAGGAGCTGCAAAGAGACCATGTGCATAAATTTGGCAACTTGACTCTCACAGGCTATAATTCATCGCTTTCAAATTCTTCCTTCTATGTCAAACAACATAAGAACGTAATGACCGTACTCGGAACCAAGATTTCTACGGGTTACGAAAACGGCCTTGCGATCAATAACCGCGAGTTTGAACTTGATGGAAGGAAGGTGTCTCTTTCCAATATCGACAAGTGGACAGTCGAAGCAATCCAAGCGAGAACCTCTCAACTGATCAATGATCTCGTCAGTTTATATTCCTTTGAACGCTAATGGCAAGACAGCAAACTCCGAATCGTGCGAGAATCTCGGCTGCAAGCTCCGGCTCGGAAGCGCCCAGCGCAACACCCGAAGTCGCTCAGAAGCGAGTTATCGGAGCCGCGCTTGCTGAATTTGGCAACTCTGAGCTATCCGAGGCGGGAACTAACCTCTTCGATGTTCTTGGCTATCGGAGCAACAAGCGGTTAGAACTTCCACTCGAAACTCTGCTATCTCGATTGGAGCCTGAACGGCGAAAAGACCTTAAGCCCGAGGATTGGATTCACGGTGAATTTCTCTTCCAGCTTACATCGAGTGATCTTGGCGGTGGCGATATGTTCACGGCCTACGAACCGGATCGTGCCGAATCTTACGTGTTCTATGCCGTTGGATTGAAGGGTGAATCTTACAATAAGAGTGACCTCTCGAAAATTACGCGAGCGATAAACCGTCCGTTTGCAATGCCGGTGCTTGTGCTCTTCAAATACCGAGATAAGCTGACGCTTGCCATAATTGATCGTAGGCCGCACAAGCGCGAGTCCGACAAGGACGTGCTCGAAAAGGTCACGTTGATTAAGGACATTTCAACGGTCGAGCCACACCGCGCACACATCGAAATCCTTTACGATTTATCATTCGCTGTGCTCGTAAAGAAGAAGCCGATTTCTTCCTGGACTCAGCTTAACGCCGCGTGGAAAGAAGTTCTCAGCATTTCGGAACTCAATAAAAGCTTCTATCAGGAGATTGCGAATTGGTACTTTTGGGCGAAAAAGAATGTCACGTTTCCCGAAGGGGATATTGCTGATAAGGACATTCGTAACTCGACTAACATTATCCGTCTCATTACCCGCGTTATCTTCATTTGGTTTTTGAAGGAGCGCCGTCTTATTCCGGAGAAGCTGTTTGATGAAAATTTTGTGAGGACCATCATCAAGTCCTCGGAAAAGAGTGGGTACTACAAGGCGATTCTTCAAAATCTTTTCTTCGCTACGCTTAACAAGGAGATGAAGAAGCGGAAGTGGAGGGACCCGGCAGGATTCAAGGGCATTCGCAAAGACTACACCATCAAGAGCGTGTATCACTACGAGCATCTTTTCAAAGACCCGGCTTCCGCGCTCGGACTTTTCAAAGACATTCCATTTCTCAACGGCGGTCTTTTCGAATGCCTCGATAAACCGGAGAAGGATTTGCAAATTGAAGGATTTTCTGACAAGAAGAGTAATCCGCTTGTGGTGCCTGACGAATTGTTTTTCTCTGGCGAGCGGCGCGTGGACTTATCAAAGGATTACAACGACGATCATAAGAAGGCCGCGAATGTTCGTGGATTAATTCGCATTCTCGATCGGTACAAGTTTACGATAAGCGAGAATACTCCGATCGAGGAGGAAGTCGCGCTCGATCCTGAACTACTTGGGAAGGTATTCGAGAATCTTCTTGCGAGCTACAATCCCGAAACGGGCGCAACGGCGCGTAAGCAGACAGGCTCATTCTACACCCCGCGTGAGATCGTAGATTACATGGTCGAGGAATCGCTTGTGCAGTATCTACGTGCCGCGATTGATCCAGCCGCAGAGCAATCCGAGCTTGAGCAAGACCTTCGGACGCTCGTAAGCTACGACAACGCCGCCAACCCGTTCGCGGGAAGGGAAGATTCGGTAATTTCGAAGATCGACAGCCTCAAAATTCTCGATCCCTCTTGCGGTTCAGGAGCATTCCCAATGGGTGTGCTGCACCGGCTTGTTTTTGTACTTGGAAAGCTTGACCCTCACAACCGCAAATGGAAGCAGAAGCAAGTCGAGGCAGCACTTGCATTCTCCGATCCCCAACAGCGCGACGCTTCACTCCAATCGGTCGAAGATGCTTTCGAATACAATGAAATGGATTATGGGAGAAAGCTCGGACTAATAGAGAGGTGCATCTACGGAGTAGATATACAACCTATTGCCGTACAAATTGCCAAGCTCCGCTTTTTTATTTCCCTTCTCATCGACCAAAGGATCGACCGAAGCCGCGACAATCTTGGGGTTCGCCCACTTCCAAATCTCGAAACAAAGTTTATAGCTGCCAACGCACTTCTACCGCTTGAACGGCCTGAAAATGGACAGGTCGAATTGAAGAATCTTGAAATTGAGAGAATAGTTGGCGAGTTGAAGAAGGTTCGTGTGGCCCACATTAACGCGAGCACATCAAAGCAAAAGAAGAAATGCCGCGAACAAGATGGAGTCCTGACCGAACAACTTGCAAAAGAACTCAGACGTAGTGGATTCGAAGAAAGTGCTACAAAGAAGCTTATTGAGTGGGACCCATATAATCAAAACTCCTCCGCGCCGTTCTTCGACCCGGAGTGGATGTTTGGCATTCCGCATGATGACGGTTTCGATATTGTGCTCGGTAACCCGCCTTATGTGCGGCACGAAAGCATTGCCGACGCGCTGAACAAACAGCTTCAATCGTACAAAGTGGCAACGCGTTCGAACGATCTGCTCACTTATTTCTACGAACTTGGTTACAATGTTCTCAGGCCGTCCGGCGTACTTGCGCTTATTACTTCGAACAAATTCATGCGCGCCACTTATGGCCGCAAGCTCCGCAGTTTCCTGAGCGAGAAAACCTCTCTGCTAACGCTCATCGACTTTGGCGATTTGAAAGTTTTCGATTTCCTCTCCTATCCGGCAATCGTTATCTTTCGCAAGAAGCCAGCGATTGACTCGACTCAATTTGCTGGACTTACAATTTCCGATTACACGAAAATTTCACACCTCCCCGAAGCCGTAAGCACCGCCGCAGAATGGATTCCGCAACGCGAACTCGACCCCGCTGCATGGAGAATCGAATCGAGAGCCAAAGCGCGCCTAATGGATAAACTGCGAAGCAAAGGTACGCCGCTTGGGGAATATGTGGATGGCAAATTTTATCGCGGAATTATCACTGGTTTTAACGAAGCTTTTGTGATAAACGACGAAACTCGAAAAGCTCTCATCAGCGAGGACAAGAACAGCGCAAAGATTATAAAACCGTTTCTGAGAGGACGGGATATTAAGAGGTATGCGATCAATGACTCTGGGAAGTATCTCATTTATGTCGAAAATGGCTGGACGAATGAGACTCGTGGTAGCAAGCGGGCAGAATCCCACATCCGGGACACCTACCCGGCAATCTATGAACGGTTGAAAAGCTTTAAACCACAGCTTGAGGCCCGTGACGATCAAGGACAATATTGGTGGGAGCTACGCCCATGCGCCTATTTGAAGGAATTTGAGAAACCAAAAATAGCGTGGGGTAATTTGTCGTTGAACTCTCAATTCGCATTTGATGCAAACCAATACTATGTTAGCGCACCGGCGAGCATTATACCCAATGGTAATCGTGCTCTACTTGCGGTTCTAAATTCGTCCGCGATGAGTCTCTTCGTTCGCAGCATAGCCGCCGTTCGCGGAGGCGACTTCCTTGAATTCAAACCGATGTACGTTGGTCAAATACCCATCCCAAGCATAGAGACCAATACTGAGAAGAGAATAGCGTCTCTCGTTCATTCTGTCGAAGCGGAGAATTCTGAGGACAGAAGGCGCGAAATTGAAGAACAAATTGACGAAGAAGTTTTCCGTCTCTTCGATTTGAAGTGGGAAGAGATTGCGCTAATCCGTGAAGTTGCGGAAAAACCATTGTCAGAAGAGTGGGAAGAAGTGGAACAATCGGCGGAGTAGCTTCGTAAAGTTCGTATATTTGTGATTATGCAACCCGCTCGCGAGCGACACCTAATACATGCTCCGATCTTGGAAGCGATGATAGACGTGCGAGTTACACTCCCGTCGGAAGTCCGAATTGAGGACTTAAAACCGCTCGCCGAGATTGCAAGGCATGACTATCCTAATCTTGGCAAGCGTGTACTCGCACAGTTCTTGTTCAAGGAGTCGCCCGATCTCCATTCTTCTGTTTCGGAGCGTCGGCAAGACGGCTGGGTTCTCAAGAATCAGGATGGCAACCAACTCCTTCAATTCCGCCTCGATGGTTTTACTCTGAATCGGCTTGCAGAGTACGAAACATGGGAAGCCATAATTGAGGAGGCAATGAAGTGGTGGACATCATATAAAGAGTTTATTCATCCTTCGGAGGTCTTGAGGCTTGGTGTCCGATACATCAACCGACTACCGCTGCCAGATTCCGATCTAACCAAGTATGTGATCGCTTTGCCGCAGCTTCCTCCGAATGTCGAGGGTGATGCGTCCTACTTTTTTCAGCAAGTTATCTTAAGGCCTGGACCAGATTTGACGCTCCAAATACTTCAGTCGATTGAAGAGGCGCTTGATGATGGGAAGCAGCCATACATCCTTGACATAGACGTTGGGCGCACAGGCAAAATTGCATCCGACGACGAAGGGCTAAGGGCACAATTTGAGGAACTTAGGAATTATAAGAACACAGTCTTTTTTAATAGCATAACCGAAGAAGCAGCAACGCTTTTTGAGTCTAATTAACCAATAATCGAGAATACCAACATGAGAGCAAGTGAAGCCACATCAAAGAGTATTCGTGAGCGCCAGCGTGACAGCAATATCTCTGACGCAATCACCGACGTTTGGCTCGAATGTAGAGAGGACGATTGGAATGGGGACGGTGCTAAGGCGGTCAAGGACGAGACTCTTGAACTCGCACGACGGCTACTGGAGAGACTTCCAATGGAATTCGAGTTACCAGAAATTAGCGGGGATCCAGACGGCGCGGTTGAGCTACTTTGGTCACGGGACCGTCAACGACTCGCATTAAACATTTTCTCCAGCGGACTTGTGGTATTTGCTGGACGAGTAGGCAGCGAACCTCTGACCGGTCGTTTGCGATTTGTCGAGGATTTCCCGGAAATACTAAAAACGCATTTGACAAAGTTCTTTGAGGTCAGGCAAGCAGTAGTCCGATTGCCACGGATCGCCGTCCAACAAGGAGCGCAGAAACAGGCTTAATGTCTCACTTCGAGAGATTCCTGTTTAAAGGAGACTTGACCGCCAAGAATGTGGTCAAGCCAAGAGCATTTAAGCCCCCATCCGATCAACGGCTGTCGGTTCTATGCGATGAAGGTCTGAGCCGAGATGAAGAATTAGAGATTGGAAGGTGTGTCGCACAGCTTCGCAACAAAATACTCGTTGCAGAGGGTGGCTTTTTCGGTGCTCATGCCACCGCTCTTGGACTCAAAACTGAGCAGGTAGAGGTTCCCAACTGTTATCCCGTTAACTCTCATTGGGATATTATTGGCTGGCCCGAAGATGAAGTGCTTCGTCTTGAGATAGCAAACAGGCTTGCGGAGGTTGCCTCCGAGGATGTAACATTATTCGACGAGTAGCGAGTGATACTATCGGATTACAAGCCAGGTCACAAGCTCCCAATCGGAATTTTCACCTGGCTTATCTTTCGCATTCGGCAATGACGCCTGCTTGCTGCTAAAGAGACTGTCAACAGCGCGGGACGAAAAGCTTCGTTCGATAGCTCGCAGGGACTTTGAGAGTAATTCGGAATGCTTCGCCATGTTCTTCCCGCCCTCAGTCTCTTTGTCGAAGGTCCGGCACAGTTCTTCATAAGCAGAGGTCTTCCCGGTACTTAGCAAACGGTATAGCTCCAAAATTTGCTTTGGCTGTGAGAAGTTGAAACGCACTTCGCCATCATCCCGGACATAAATCAGAAAATACGGTTGCAGCGGATTGATCTTTGCGTTCTCTTCTGCCGTCACTCGTTGTTTGAGGCAGAATATGACACCCGGAAATACTTTCGGCGGCGGACTGCTAAAGAGTGTAACTTTATCCGGCGGAATTTCACTTGGCACAACCGCAAAAAGTCCAGGCGGCGCTTCCTCCAATGCTTTCCTGTTCTCCGCGAAGAAGCGTAGAAGTTCAACTCGGAAATCGTCCAGGGTAAACTCTGTCAGCGATACTCCATCGTCCAAATCTTCGAGATCGAGAACAGAATCTTTCAGTTGCAACAGTGCTCGGTCACGGAAGTCTAATTCCTGTTGTACGCTTTCCTCAATAGCATCCATCGTCAGCATGTTATCGTCACTCGTTGCCGTCAGGTCAACAAGTGCCATACGTGACTCCACGCGGTCTTTAAGATTGATATAAGCGTTCAAATCATGCGTAGGCCAGAAGTTCACAAGCTGCACCGATTGATTACGGCTCCCGATCCTGTCAATTCGCCCGAATCGCTGAATTATACGAACAGGATTCCAGTGAATGTCATAATTCACTAAGTAATCGCAGTCCTGCAAATTTTGTCCTTCCGAGATACAATCGGTTGCAATCAGCACATCAATCTCCGGGAGCAATGCGAGAGAAGCTTGCTCACTTCGCCGCTTCGCAATTGGAGAGAAGTTTGTGAGGATTTCGTTGAACTCCGTATGTCCGGTTGTTACGTGATTATCGCCTGTTCCGGTTACGACTGCAATGTTGGCCTTAAATTCTTCCTGAACCCAGGGCCGCAAGTTTGCGAACAGATACTGCGCGGTGTCCGCCGAAGCGGTGAATACAAGCACCTTCTTATTCTTGCGTCCATCTTCCGTCATTGTCGGCTTCGTCATTTTTGCCTTAATTAGGCTCTTAAGATCGGCAAGCTTTGCGTCTCGCGCCGGTGTAATTGGTTGTGCATGGTCATACAGCCGTTGAAGTGCAACTCTATCTGATTCGAGATCGCGGAGCCAGTCATCGAGACGCATGTGTGCCGTCTTATACTTCTTGTTCTTCCCGACTTCCAACGCTTCCTGGACTTCCTCATCGTCATTGGCAGGATCGGCCTCAAAAGTAGCAAGCTCGATTTCTTTTGCATTCCGAAGAGTTGCCTCAAGTCTTTCGATTGACTCGACTGTTCTGCCGAGCGTTAACCGGAATGCCTCTACGCTGCTTTCGAGCCTCTTTAGAAGGTTGACCTTCATCATCGAAGTTAGAGATTTTTCGCGTCCTTCCTGTGTGAGGTTCCTTTCGCTCTTCGTTCCGGCTGTTGTCTCATATTGCGGCTTGAATTCATCTTTCAAGTAAAAAGCCGGGTAGTAAAGGGCCATTTTAAGACCCGTAATATCCACCGCGATCTTTTCATAAGAGACGAAGGCATCTTTCGTGTCGATCTTAGGATATATAGATTTCGGTTTCTCCCGCTTTGGGAAACGACCGATTCGATCTAACTCCTCAGAATAATAATCGACAACATGCTTTCGTGATCGGGCAATTGTGACTTCATCGAGAAGCTTCAAAAAAGCACCGTCCAGCGAATTAAGGAGATTCGAGATTCTTCTTTCTCCGCCAACCTTCGCCCACTTTTCGAAAGTGCGTTGGCATACTCCGAGCAAGCTCTTGATTGACCGGATTCCAAGTGATTCCTGAAATGCCTCATCGTTTTGTTCCGTGATGAGGTCAAGCTGATTTCTCAGGTCACGTAGTGACGTGTTAACGGGCGTGGCAGAGAGGAGAAGCACTTTTGTTTTGCCACCACTCTTCAACGCTTTTTCGAAAAGGAAATCATATCGTTGTCCCGTGTTTCTGAAATTGTGGGATTCGTCTATAACAATCAGGTCAAAATCATCCCATCGGAAATTCTTTAGATCGACTGTACCAACATGTCCCTTCTCTCTACCGAGATCGGTATGTGATAGGACGGTGTATGCCATCCTATCTTCCATGAACGGATTGAGAGTGCTTCCGGCACTTACATCATAGATCGTCCAATTCTCTCTGAGCTTTTTAGGGCAAAGCACAAGGACGCGCTCATTCCGATTCAGGAAATACTTGATAACGGCAAGAGCTTCGTAGGTCTTTCCAAGTCCAACGCTATCCGCCAGGATGCAGCCGTTGTATTTGATAATCTTCTGAATGGCTCCTTTAGCTCCATCCTTCTGAAATTGGAATAGGGCATTCCAAATCTTGCTCTCAAGAAATGAAGTGCGTCCCTCGAACGGGTCCATCTCTTCGTTCTCAGCAAGGAAGTTCTCGAAAAGATGAAAGAGCGTTTTGTAGTAAATGAATTCCGGCGAATGATCCGCGTACTGAACGGACAGATATTCAAGAACTTTATCCTTGACATCTTCAACAAGATTCTTGTCATTCCAAATAGTATCGAACCACTTTTTTAAGTCGCGGATAGTGCTCTTCGCATCGACTTCGATGTTGAGTTCGATATTGCTATCCATACCAAGACCGAGGCCGGCAGCCGTGAAGTTTGAACTACCGATGAGTGCGTCGGTGTCGTCGATGTGGTACATTTTGCCGTGCAGCAAATTGGCCTGCTTCACCGACCGGATTTGAACTTTGTCACGAATCCAATTAGCACAGAGCTTCGCCGCGTATCGTTGCTGAAGTTGGTTTGCAACCTTCAGTCCGCTCTCCGTCAAGTGAAATGCCTTATGTGCTGTCTTATCTGGATCAACAGACTTTAGAAATGTCGGTTCTCCGAAGAGCAAGCGGAGTTCCTCGATTGAATCGAGTTTTTCTCGCAACCGCTCATAAGCATAAATGGTGAAGTAAGCGGTGACGAATGAGAGTTGAGAGTTTGGTCGTATCTTATCGAAAAGGTACGAACCGGCTTTGCCGAAAACTTGATTGTCGTAGATAAGCGAGCTACTCCCTGCACCCGAAGAAAGGGGTGAGGTTTTGCCATCAGAACGGGGAAAATCGAGACTCATTTGAATGGAAATACTCTTGGTTCACGGAGCGAACGAGCCTCGAATCTCAGGCGTTCCGTGAGCTATGAAGGAGAACACCAGTGGAATCGACGTGGGTGACGTGGTGCAGCTAAAGCATGGTGGCCCCGTTATGTCGGTTACAAGAATTGCTACGTGGAATTACGGTACGGATCTTGAGGCCGAATGTATGTGGCATGACCGACACGGAAACCCAATGAGGCACACATACTATTTAGAGGCTCTTCGCAAACCATCAAAAACGCTCATTCGCTCACATGCTTTTAAAAGCTGGTTTGGAATGATTCTCGGAGCCGTAAGAAAGCAAGATTAAGAATCATGCTGTTAGATTGTTCCTCCACATTTTTTCTTTGTTTGGATTCCGGCTGGTGGCTGGTAATAGGCACATTTGTTCTTGCTGGGGTTACCCTTGGCCTATGGGTAGCGGCTCAAAAGCAGCTAAGAGAACAACGGAATCAATTTGCGCTTCTTCATAAGGCTTCGGTTTTGCTTGGCTCCCCTCAGATTGGTAATCATGCCATTACGGGGGACACTATGATATACTTTAGCGTCAAGAAAATTGGAGATGCAACAGCCTTCGGTATCCGACTTCGAGCAGAAGCTCATATCCGAGGGATTCGGAACGAACCGCCCGTCGATCAAAGATTGGGCGATTTTTCAGAAACGATGGAACGGCTTTTTATCATTCCAATAAAATACACAGGAGAACAATTACTGAATGACCAGCCGCCAATTACAATTCGAGCTTCGATTGAATGGAGCGATCTTAGAGGTAAACAGGGAACCCATTTTGAAGCGTGGTATAGCCACCAAATACATTCATTCGTGTTTGAAACCGAAAATTTGAATGGACAACAAAAAGTATAACGCTTTAGCAACCTATTCTAATTAGGGCAGAACCAAATGTTGCAATTAGTATAAACTTCGACAACGCGGAATCGCGCAATTTTAGCGAAATTCATAATGTGTCCCCTTTTTAAGTCATTGATCTCTCACGTATAAGGGAACTTCACTAAGTGTGCCGCAAGCATTCAGGTTCTTTTCGTTGGCACGAAAGTTCTACGAAGGATAAGAAACGATGATGACTGTATATTCATAGAGACGGGAGGTAAAGATGGAAATTCGATACGATTTGGAAATCAAACAAGACGAACGAACCACATTTTTCAACCACGCCTATGAAACATCATGGATATAAACGCTTGCTCGCCGCCGCCACGCTGCTTGCGGCGGTCGAAGTTAGCCGTGCCCAACAACCTATCCCGATTCTCCCAACTGATTCTCTTGAGGCATTGAGGGTCGTTAAAGATTACGCCCTCAAGACGATCGAGAAGAATTACTTCGAGCACACCAGAATTGACACTTCGCTGCCCATTCAGGAGATCATCGACCGGCTGGACCCATTCAGCAGTTATTTTACAAAGCAGGAATCCGACGGCTTCATGGATCGCATTGATGATGAGGACTACCGATTCGGTATTCAAATCCGGTCGGTACTCGGGCATGTGCTCATAACATCAGTCCTTCACGGAAGCCCTGCATATAAGGCCGGAATGCGCCCTGGCGATGAAATTGTCACAGTGGACGACCTGCCGAACATTAGCGACACCGGCTTGGAAACTTATCTTCCAAATCGGGATGAGGTCACGTTTGGAATCCGCAGAGTTGGAATCGACAGCGACGGCAGCGCGACGATTCTCAAAGGCAGATTCGGAACCTCAAGCGTGCCCGTTGCAAGTATGGTCGATTCGCAAGTTGGATATATCGCTCTAACTGGATTCCATGAAGGGACCGCTTCGAAGCTTGAGAAAGCAGTGGACCGACTATACCATTGTGGAATGCGCGCGCTCATTCTGGACTTGCGTAGCAATCGGGGTGGCCTCGTAAGTGAATGTCTTACGGCTGCAAATTTATTTGTCCATTCGGATGGGCAAACGATCATTCAGAATTCAATCGAGGCGTCGCATATCAAGCAGTATTCGCTCGGTGAAGTGGCGCGCTATCCCAATCTTTCACTCGCGATCCTTGTGGGCAATTCGAGCGCCAGCGCCGCTGAAATGTTTTCCGGCATTCTGCAAGACCTTGATCGAGCGATTATCGTCGGACAGCCAACAGTCGGTAAGAGTTTGGTGATGCAATTTTTCAACTTACCGAACAGGGACAGGCTGTATCTTGCGATTGCCTATTACATGCTGCCTTCGGGTAGATCGGTTCAGCGTCCGTATTACAATGGCGATTTGATCGGTGGCGAGGATCGGGACTTCGGTAGCTTTGATAACTCCGCCCACGTATTCGATAGCGGCGTTAGCGAGGCTGACTGCCCAACCTACCGGACAGCGAGCGGTAGATCGGTGATTCCGTTTAGCGGCATTGTGCCAGACTACTTCGTCTCGCAAGACATGTTTTATCCCGAATGGCTCCGGGATGCCGTTGAAGGCGCTGCCGCGCTCTATTTGAGAGTAAATGCCAAGTGGCTACTCAAAACCACCATTGATAGCTTCGAGTCTCATTGTGAGATTTCACAACCGATCATCGAATGGGCGATGGATAGCATCCGCGTTCAAGATACAACCGCCGACAAGTCTCTCACGGCAAAGCTCGCTTGGATGGTTCCGAAGCTTATCAAGGCCGATGTTGCCAGCGGTATTTGGAATAAGCTTGGCTTCTTCAAACTTTGGGA
Organism: Ignavibacteriota bacterium; assembly: GCA_003151825.1. GTDB lineage: Bacteria > Bacteroidota > Ignavibacteria > Palsa-1295 > Palsa-1295 > PALSA-1295. Next base: position 148,234 of record PLYO01000021.1, on the reverse strand, counting down.
GCGAAATTCGGCAACCGTTCGCCGTGCAGTGGAACTGCTTGCGAAGCCGGCAACGCTCGCTCTTGCTGGGAAATAGTGTGATTTGAATGAATGGAAGGTGGGGTTTCAAACTCCACCTTCTCAATTGCTTGCGCTGCAAGCGTACATACCCCAAAGCTCTCCACGACTTTTCCGGTTATCCGTAACGCTTCCGCCGTTGAAAGCTCCGTGTGATACTTCTGATATTGTTCAGGCCAGATAACGGTGTCCATCATGCCGGAGTGATCGGAGAGGTTTAGCATTAGCATATTCTCCCCGCGCTTCGTGGTAACTCTCTTTGTAGCTGCCACGGCTCCAAGAACCGTCACTCGCTTCCCAACATGCTTTGCAAGATTGGAAGCAGTTATTTCTCTTTCAGAACACCGATTGAGAAAGTCGCACGGATGATTTGTGACGGAGTAACCGAACGTGCTTCGTTCCAATCGGAATTGATTGAGTGGGTCATAATCGCTGAGGTGTGAGAGCGAGAAATGAGATAGATCGTCCGTGAAGCCCAAACCCGCTTGCCCTCTTATTTTTTGGGAATGGGAACTGCCTAACATAGCAGCACGAAACCGTACAAGTGCCTCCACACGTCGAAGGCCGAATGAGTCACACGCTCCAAGAGTGATAAGTAATGCTCCATCCTCCATCGTCACTCCGCTTCGAATTGCAAAGTCCTCGATGGAAGAAAATAGCATTTCCGTTCTTGACGATAGCAAGCGTTCAACGGAATTGCTGGACAAACTCTTGAAAGATAGGAACCCTAAACGGATTGCCCCTTCTTCGTCAACGGTATGTTCAAAGCCACTCAGGTTCACGTCCGGGAGCTTTACCGTTACCCCAAGCAACCGCGCTTCGTTCAGATATTCTTGGTGACGATAGAACCCGCCCTGATTATTCAGCACCGAACAAAGAAACTCAGCAGGATAATAAACTTTCAGCCACGCTTCCTGAAACGAGAGCACGGCGTAACTTGCAGAGTGCGCCTTGCAGAACGAGTAACCGGAGAACGAGACGATTTGCCTCCAAATCTCACTGGCAACGTTGTCCGGCACTCCCTTTCGTTTGCATCCCTGAAAGAACTTTCCTTCCAGATCGGTCATGCGTTCGTGTGAGCGCGTCTTTCCACTCATTGCACGGCGCATTAGATCGGCTTCCCCGTAAGTGAGTCCCGCGACTTCGTGCGCGACGGTTAGCACGTCCTCTTGGTACACCATAACGCCGTAAGTCTCAGGCATTAGCTTGGCAAGGAGAGGATCGGCTTTCTTTCGCCGCTCAGGGTCGCGGTGACGGGCAATGAACTCTTGCATCATTCCAGATTGTGCAACACCGGGACGAATGACGGAGGACGCAGCGGTGAGACATTCGAACGTGTCAGTTTGGAGCTTTCTCAGGAGTCCTATCATTGCCGGACTCTCGATATAAAAACAACCCCTCGTTTTGCCACTTCGAATAAGCTCCCGCGTTCGCTCATCGTTAAGCGCAACGTTCACATCTTCCACCGGAGGACGAATGCCGGTGCACTCCTCAACAATTCGCATGGTGTCCCAATACGTCCCAAGTCCCCGTGTTGCAAGAATATCAATTTTGGGGAGCCTCCAATCGTCCGCCGTGTACATATCCTGCTGAGTGATCGGAAGCCCGCTTGGAGTCATTTGAACAGGCGTATAATGCGAAAGAGATTTGTCTGCAATTAGAAGTCCCCCGGCGTGCATGTTGAGGTTTCGAGGGAACCCCTCGATCCGAGCGGCACAAAGCATCCATTGTTTAATATCTTCGAGCTTGTTCAGTTCATCCTTCGAACGTGAAACCGGGTTACCCGTTGCGAAGGCGCTTCGAACGTGCGCCTGTTGCTCGTTTATCTCAGCGTCCGTAAAACCCAACGCTTTCCCCGTCTCACGAATAGCTCCCTTCCCTCGATAACATTGAACCGTGCAAAGCATAGCAGCGCGGTCTTTGCCGAATTTATCAATCATATAGTGAATGACTTCGTAACGATCCTTCCAAATGAAATCAATATCGAAGTCCGGCGGCATAGATCGTTCCGGGTTCAGGAACCGCTCGAAACGTAGTTTATTCTTAATAGGATCAACATTCGATATTTCGAGGCAGTATGCTACGAGCGAGTTAGCGCCGGAGCCGCGTCCCAAGTGAGGAAGGTTCTTGCTCTTCTCAAATTGAATCATATCCCAAACAGAAAGATAATAGTCTGTTGCACGGAGTTCAGTGATCGTCGTTAGCTCCTGTTCGAATCGAGCGCGGTGTTCGCTGGTTGGGTGTTCGAATCTTTTTCGGAATCCTTCCTCAGCAAGTGCCCGAAGGAACGCCGGAGGATCGTCAACAGGATATTTTGTGAACTTCGAATAGGAAAAGTCAAGCTCGATGTTGCATGAATCGGCAATCTTCTGAGCGTTGGTGAAAGCGTCCTCTCCAATTCCAGAAAGGAGGTTTCGAAGTTCCTGTTCGGAAGTAAAGTGCTGACATTCCGCACCAACTTCCCAAGCCGGTACAGTTGTGATCGTCGTATTGGTGCCGATAGCTCGAAGTAGAGAGTGTAACCCGTGCTCTTCTCTTTTCTCGAAGAGAATATCGTTCGTAGCAACACACGGCAACCCAAAACGACGATAGATATTTCGAAGTGATTTCCAGTCCTTTCGGGAGTGCGGGGTTAGTTCGATGAAGAGATTCTTTTTTCTGCCATTCGAAGCAAGCTGTTCGAGAAGTGTGACGCTCGATGAAAGCGCAACGGCATTCTCAGACAGATCCAAAAGGAACGGAGCGAGCGGTTTATACTCTGTCTCTTCTTCCTGCATTTGCGCCTTTCCCGGTTCTTCGCTTTCAAGTGTGAACTTAGGTTTGATTTGTGGAATGGCTTCCAGCACTGCCGTTACAATATCACATAGCTCCTTGTAACCATTTGCATTTCGAGCAAGAATTGTAGCAGTCTCAAATCTCGTTCGGAGTTCTACACCGATAATCGGTTTGATTCCGTGCTTTTTTGCTGCAATGTAGAACTCGATTGCTCCGGTAAGATTGTTTGTGTCCGTTTGGGCAATAGAATTCATCCCCGCGTTTGCGGCGAGTTCGACAAGTTGCTCAGGCGAGATTGTCCCGCGACTGAACGAATAGAATGAGTGAGCGTGTAAGTGCGTGAACATAGTTATTTTGAAATAATGGATATTAAACCGATTGCTGTTTCGTGTGCCGATTGAGCGGGGTGGGCTGCGACGATCACTGTTACCGAATCCGTTCCTTCTCTGAGGGAGCGAATCCTTCCGGCAATGGATGACAGTTCCGACTTGTTATACTCATACGTGAATCGTTCATTTGAACGGTGCTCGAACCAAGTGCGCTTGTTCCTTCCAAGAAGCCGGAGCAATGAATGCTTGCCGCACGATTGAATGTCCTTTATGATTCCCGGAAGTTCAGGAGAGTCATGCTGTACAATGAGACTCTTCGCGCCGCGCAAAACGTCCTTGCCATGTGACCACGAATGATGTTCGAATTCTAAAAAGCAACGGAGCGGGTACAGGGATTCAACAATCTCGCGTAACGTGTCAAGCTGCTTTGCTTCGTACTCGCTCGATCGGTCTAATGCGAGAATGAGCGTGTCCCGAAGTGGATCGAGCGCATTCACGAATAAGGGCCAGGACGAATGAAGAAAGTATTTCTGTTCGGATTCAAAGTCAGTGATCGTCACGCGCCAGACTGGGCGGGGAATCGTCCTTTGAGCTTTGGTGACGATAGATTGTTCCGGTAATCCATGAACACTGAAAGAAAATTCCATCGTTGGAAAGTGCGGCTTCGATTCAAGCGGTGGATGAGCGATCATCCACTGTCCGTGCGATTCTACTCCGATATAAATACTCTCCTTCATGCTGCCATTCCACTTGCGAACCCTACGATTCTCTTTCCATATTTATCCCGTAGCGAATCAATCGTACCGTACAGAGGATCGGCTGCTTTCTCTTCTTGAAAAAGATATTGCTGCTCCAAGTCTTCGAGAAGTGCGTTCGCTTCAAGCCCTAAAAGGCGAATACGAACGCGGCGTGTCCACAACTCCCGAAATAACTTGGAAGCAAGCCGGTAAATTTCTTGGTCTTTGTTTATCCACGAACAGGTGATCGTCTTAGTGAACGAGGAAAAATCGGAATATCGGAGTGTGAGCGTAATTTTTTTCGTGAGAAGTTTTGCTTGCCGAAGATCGCTGGCAAGTTGAGACGAGAGTGCGAGAAGTTCTGAATACAGTTTGTCTGGCTCCATCAGATCCTCTCCAAATGTCTTGCTTCTCGAATAACTCTTCTGCTCTCTTGTGGGAAGCACCACAGAGTGGTCTATCCCCTGAGCGCGTTCGTGCAGATTGCTTCCGGCTTTGCGCCCAAAGAAACGAGATAGGATCGGCACAGGGGTTTGTGCCAGTTGACCGATTCGCCGTACTCCAAGTTGTACTAACTTATTTTCGTTGACCTCTCCTACTCCCGGCAAAGCTCGAATGTTGAACGGTGAGAGGAAGGCTGCTTCCCCACCGCCCGCAACTTTGAAGTGCCGCGCTTCACCTTTTTTTGCAACTTCGGTGGTTGCTACTTTGGCAATCAGTTTATTCGATGCAAGACCGCAAGAGAGAGGAAGGTTTGTCTCGCCGCTCACTTCCCGGCGAATGGATTGCGCCCAGCGATAGGTGTCTCCCTTTAGCGATTCCGTGCGGGACAAGTCCAAAAAGAATTCGTCAACGCTCGATACCTGACAGATCGGAGCAAGCTCCGTTAGCATTTCACGAACGAGCTTCGAATACTCCGCGTAATGAATGTAACTGCCATGAAGATACGCCGCGTCCGGGCAAAGGCGGTATGCCCTCCGAATCGGCATTGCGGAGTGTATTCCGAACGCCCGCGCTTCGTAGCTGCAACCCGCGACAACCCCGCGCCCGAACGGATTCCCCCCGACGATCACCGGACGATTGTTCAGCGCCGGGTCAAGTAACCGCTCAACTGAAACGAAGAATGTATCGAGGTCAAGATGTAGAATATGATTTTCCATGCGAAATAGGTGCCTATCACCGCAAGAATGGCAACAATATGGGCACCTATTGGTGGTTCCGCTAATGAAGAAATAATGCGAACGCATTGGTGGATGTTGAAAACATCGGAAATGAATTAGAATACCCAAGTTGTTTTATTTGCATGGAATTCTCAGTTGAAAAGACCACTCCCAAATTAAAGGAGCTTGAAAAGCAGGGTATTTATATTGGAACTTCTTCGTGGAAATACGAGGGGTGGATCGGACAGGTCTATAACAAAGACTACTCCGGCCCGCGCTCGAAAGTGCAAAAGAAGCGTTTCGAGGCCGAGTGCTTATCTGAATTTGCAACCATTTTTCCAACGGTGTGCTTCGATGGAGGCTTCTGGCGCTTCCCGGAACCAAAACAACTGACGAAATACGCGGAGCAAGTGCCGGACGATTTCCGGTTCGCGATTAAAGTTACGAACTCGATTAGTGAGCGGCGAGATCATAGAGGCGTTCCGAATGCTGGCTTCCTCGATGCGCGGCTTTACAGAGAACACTTTTTCGAACCAACCGTGAGCGCACTTGGAGAAAAACTTGGCCCTATCATTCTCGAATTCTCGCCGTTCTTTTTTGGAAGATCCTACGGGCAATTAGATTATTCGCCGCTCCAATTTGTGAAAGACTTGCACAAATTTTTGTCGCTCATTCCTAAGACCGACGCGAAGCTCTCTGTTGAGGTTCGTGACCCTCAGCTAATTACGTTCGAGCGGTATTACGATTGCCTCGAACATCACGGCGTGGCACACGTCCTGAACCAGCAAACGTGGGTTCCAACCATTGCGGAGCAACTGGAAATTCCGAACGTCTTTCCAGCGCCGCACACGGTCATTCGGGCGTTGGTTCGGCCCGGAGTGAAGCATAACGAAGCGGTGGATGAATTTCAACCGTATGACCGCACTCAGTTAGATATGCCGGAAATGCGAGAAGCGATTGCAGAAACCGCGCGTCTCAGCATGGCTGCGAATCGGAAACTCTACGCTTTTATTAACAACCGCACGGAAGGCAACGCGCCGAATACCATTGCGGGGGTTCTGCAACTTTTATACCCTCAGAAATAACTATGGAACATTCACAACAAATGCGGTAACGATGACCGCGGCAGGTGCTTCGGTTTCACCGGTTCGGACTTCCAAACCAAGTATGGAAGTATTCCCAAATCCAGCAAACGCGCTGGTCACTGTCAGTCTGCCTGATGGTATGAGAGAGGGTCAATTCGTTCTCTACTCAACGTCGGGTCAGCGCATACTTAGCACACCAATAGCGAGTGCAGGGAAAGTCGATATTGCGGTGGGATCTGTTCCATCCGGCGCATATCTCCTTCGGTTCGAGTCCAACGGAAGCACGAGTGTAGGCTCCGTTATTAACATCTTGCACTAATTACATCATTTCGTTTACTAATGAAACATCTCTTCCATTTTGTACTGCTTCTCTCCTTCGGATTGCTTGCAGGATGCAAAACTAACTCGACAAGTTCTACTCCAACGACTTTCGATGGCTCGCCGGTCACCATCGGCACAGGAAGCGCGAACTCATGGATCAAGACCGATGCCTCGGGTAAAGTGACCTCAGTGGGCGTAACAATCTCCGATGCTGCGCTTGCGAGCATAGGTACGAGGGATTCGATGTTCGAATTGCCTGCGCCAAGCGGTGTTTCAAGCATATTCAAAAGTATTGCGCTCGATTATGCCACGCACGATCCCGCGCCATACAACAAGCCGCACATCGATCCACATTTCTTCCTGATCGTCATGGCTGCTCGCATGGGAATCATGTCAGGCATGGACGGAATGATGCCGATGAACATGATGATGCCCTCTGGCTATACGACCGATAGCATGTCGGAGATGATGATGGGAGTTCATTGGATGGACACGACCGCATCGGAATATCACGGCACTCCCTTTCAATGCGCATTCGACTATGGATTTTCGATGGGGAACCTGGTCTTCTACGAAACCATGTGTGATAAGGCCTCACTTGATGGACATAAGGTCATTAGTAACACAATTCGTCAGCCCATGATGATGAACGGCATGACGATGTCGATGCCGTCCTCGTATGCGGTAACCTACGATGCCAATGCCAAGGTGACGAATATTGAATTGGACGGATTTGCACAAATGAACTTTTCCTCTTTAAATTCGTTTTTCGAGTTGTATGAGTAAGATAGCAAGGGTTTTTTTATCACTCGCGCTCCTCGTCTCGACGACGGGTGTAACGATAACGACTCGTGCTTGTTCGAAACGATCGGGAATGTCCACGGCGACATGCGAAGCCTGCCAAAAGGCTGGAACCGCCCGAAAATCGTGCTGCGTCACTATTTCAAAGCATCTTGCGCTCGAATCTCAATTCGCAATACAAGCCTCGTTCAAGTTTTTCTCTTCTTCATCATTCCTTTCAAGCACCCATTGCCTTCCGCTGTCCTCTTTTGGTGCTTCTAATAGTGCTCGTATAGCATCTTTCGCACCTCCACACCAACCTTCGGTGGAGAAGTGTGCCCTGTTCTCGACCTTCCGCATTTAGCGAACAATACTTTCGGAATTAATTTCACCGTGATCGTATGGTCGCGGTTACCGATCGTATCGTATCGCAAAATGAATAAACACGTTTTCTTAAAATTTGCACTTTTTAGCGCGCTGTTACTGACAGCAAACATCGCGCGAGCGCAATCGAATTCTGACAGTTCGATCTCAGGGCTATATGCGCTCATTGCCCATATAGAGTCACATCCCTTGATCGCGTCGGGAATGGCACAGATCGAGGCGGCCCGCAGAAGAATAGCCCAGAAGTCGGCTCTCTCGAATCCGATGCTAATGCTCGGTGTCGAAAACCTTCCCACGAATTCGTTCACATTCTCCGATGATCCGATGACATCCAAGATGATCGGAATAAGTCAGGCTTTTCCCTATCCCGGCAAACTGCCGCTTGAAGGAGAGATCGCTGCGCAAGATACTTTAACCAGCCAAGACGATTTAAGCGAAACACGAAACAAACTCGCTATGGAAGTGAAGCTCGCCTACTTCGACATTTATCATCTTGAACGTGCCATTGCAGTCAATGAATTGCATGCGCGAGACCTTGATGATCTTATTCGTCTCGCGGAGTCGAAGCTTTCAACAGGTAATTCCACACAATCACAAATTCTGGATCTTAAGCTCGAACACGCTAACATCGCAACAGAGGTTATTGAGGATCAGACGATGGTCCGAGAGCTTCGGGCCGATGTGGAACAAGCCGTTGGGAACGCTGCCCAATTTTCTGTGACACCTACGTTGGGACTTCCCACATTTGATTATTCGCTGGCCCGTCTTGATTCGATAGCTCATGAGAACCGTCCTTCACTAAAAAAGTTGCGAGCGCAGACGGAACAACAACGTCTTCAGTATCAACGAAACGATCTTGACAGGTATCCGGACTTTGAGCTTACACTCGCCTACATGCAGCGCGATGCGCTCTCGGCTGCATCGCCTATGAACCCGGCAAATTATCCCGGCGCCTCAGTGCTTGGCATCGTTCCCACTTCCATGTACCAGTCGAACATGATCTCCGCAACCGTGAGTATCGAGCTTCCATTTAATTTCAACGGAAAACGCAGCGAGGCGTTGGGTGAAGCCGAGGCAATGCGAACAATGAAGGAAACGGATGGGCGGGAGGAGGAACTTAACATTCACGCCGCACTCGAAACGAATCTCGCCAAGCTGCAAGGCGTCCGAGAGGAATACGCGCTGCTCCACGACGAAATTTATCCTTCGTCTGAACAAGCGACCCAAACCAGCATTGCCAGCTATACCTACGGTAAGACGGATATAGAAAACGTGGTGAGAACCGAATTGGCGCATTTTCACCGCGAGCACGATCGCTATCGTTTGGAAGCGGAATACAATAAAGCAATTGCAAGCATAGAATTCTTGACAGGAACAACGCTCGTGCAATATACGGGCAGAAGTGATTGGAAATAGAATCTAACGTTATGATGAACATAGAAGCTAAAACAAACACGAACCGAAAGCGGGTATGGTATGTGGCGACCGCACTTGTTGCCGTTGGAATCACCATCGCACTCGTTGTTTTACTGACACAGCGCGAGAAAAAATACACCGTTCTTAAAAGCCCAACGAACATAGCGAGCCTTGCCGACAGTGGTTCGGAGATGGTCAGCCTAACGAGTGATGCAATGGTCCGTTCGGGCATTGGAGTAGTCACGGTCGAATCGCGCGAATTCTCGAGCAAGATTTCAACGGTCGGCGTGATCGAAATTCCCGAGCCGGCTGAAAAGATCATTGCCGCGCGCGCGCGCGGAAGGATCGAGCACATGTTCGTTGCAGCAACAGGAGAGTACGTCCGTAGGGGCGAACGCCTCTTCGAGTTCTACAGCCCGGACATCCTGAGCGCGGAAAAAGATTATCTGATCGCTGCCGGTAACGGCAAGTCGGATCAAGCGAACATGCCGGGTATGAGTGACCACGCCGATGCTGGACTGACGAATGCAAATAAGAAACGCCTTGAACTCTATGGATTGACCGAAGATCAGATCCGCCAGTTAAAACAAAATGGCACAGTAGCCAACACCGTTATCGTTACCGCGCCGATGGATGGAGTGGTGCTGGAAAAACTTTCTCAGGAGGGAGCGTATGTCGATGAAGGTGCGAGTATTTTCCAGCTTGCTGATCTCTCGACGGTATGGGCTGAAATCAACGTGCCGGAGCAAGCCATTCGATTCGTTCGGCTCGCACAATCCATAACTATTTATACAGAATCCTATCCGGGAGAGAAATTCGTGGGCAAAGTAATCCTGATCTCGCCAGTCGAAGACCAAACGTCGCGCACGATTCGAGTCCGGTTAAGCCTGCCAAATCCCTCGTACAAACTCCGCCCGCAAATGACCTTCTCAGCAACGATAAGCTCTGACTTGGGACGGTCTCTCTCGATACCACAGGATGCCGTCGTTCGAACCGGGACTGGAAATTATGTCTGGGTACTCGACTCCGGCAATATGTTCTCGCGGCATGAAGTCACGCTTGGCGTCCTATCGCCTGATAACTATTACCAAGTTGTGAGCGGTCTTGCTCTTGGCGAAAAGGTTGCATCGAATGGCTCTTTCTTGGTCGATGCCGAGCATGAGATAACGAAGGGCAACCCAATGGCAGGCATGAACATGGGCGAAACCAGCACTAAGAGTTCCGGCGAAGGAACGGCAACTGTTCGTGCTATTGACATGCAGCTGGAAACCATTACGCTCGATCATGGCAACGTGCCTGGAGTGATGCCGCCAATGACTATGGCGTACAAAGCCTCCGATCCCAAGTTTTTGCAGTCCGTTAAAATCAACGAATCCGTTCACTTTACGCTAACCCGGATGGGAAATGGGGATTACGAGATAACGGCGATAGAAAAACAATAACAAATAGAACAACAATACGAATGAACACACGAAGAAATCAAATCAAACTTCTGGTAATGGGCGGTTGCTTTCTGCTCCTTCCACTTTCCGTATATGCACAAAAAGCTCCCTTTGTCGTAACGGAAACGCACCGGCAAACGCTTACAAAAGCGGAGCTTGCGGAATTACAGAGTGCCGAAGCGAAACCGATGACTACCACGGACGGAAAGGGTATCGTGCTGATGGGCGCATCTGGATCGCTCCTGGTGACCACCGGGCCCGAGGACGACAATGAGTCGTATCGCATCCATGGCATTCGCAACCCCGCGCTTGTGCTTCGCGCGGGCGCAACGGTGCATCTTCTTTTCGTCAATACCGATGGCGATGCGCCGCACGACCTTCGCATCGGCAGCGTCAAGCCGCCGGACACTGCGGGTACGGTGGGAACCATCCGTCTCGAGCGCGCGAGCGGCAACACCTTCTCGGCGGAGGCGATCACGATTCGCGCGCTCACGCCGAACAGATGCATCTATTACTGCAGTATCGGCAGCCATGCAAAAAATGGAATGCAAGGGGCGATCATTGTCTTGAACTCTGACGCAACCATGCCGGAAATGATGCGGGCACAATAAATAAAAATGTCTTTTTCTTGTAAATGCAACTTACCAAATGAAAACCTTAAATAACATAACCAAACTAGTAACCATCGTCATAATGCCGATGCTTGCTCGGACAGCATTCGCTCAGGGTACGCCTTTTACCCTGATCGAAAGCCACGAGCGCACGATTCCAAAGGCGCAGTTCGAATCCATAGAAGCCGCTCAGCCGAAACTTCAAGTATCCGATAATGCGCTGATTCTTGCGGGCAGCGCGGATACGATTGTTGTCCGCACCGGGCCAGATGACGACATGCTCTCGTATCGGATTCAGGGTTTGCGGAATCCGACGCTTGTCGTTCATGCGGGCGCGACCGTGCAAATTCTCTTCGCAAATGTGGACGACGACATGCCGCATGACATGCGCTTCGGCGGTGTCCTAATACCGGATACAGCGGGAACGGTGGGAACCACTCGGCAACTCTATTCGGAGAACGACCAATATTCGGCGGAAGAGATCACAATTCGGGCGCTCATGCCGGGATATTATCCTTATTTCTGCAGCTACCGCGATCATGCGGTCAAAGGCATGAGGGGATGGATGGTTGTCACGCAAGCTGGCGCCACAATGGACGAGATGATGCATGCGAGCATGAGCGTCGCAATGAGTGGAGTGGGAGGTAAAATGAACATGAGCGGCATTCTGCTGACGGAACCAATGGCACAGGAAGGTTCCGGCACGAGCTGGCAGCCCGCTTCCTCGCCGGAGTATATGGCGATGCAGCAGGCGGGCGACTGGATGCTGATGCTGCATGGCGATATTATGCCGCGCTATGACTGGCAGGGCGGGCCGCGCGGCAGCCACCGCTTCGACGCACCGAATTGGTTCATGGGAATGGCCGAACATAACGTTGGTATGGATGGCCAGTTCACCGCGCATCTTATGATGAGCCTCGACCCGCTTACGATCGGTGGGCAGGGATACCCGTTGCTGCTTCAAACCGGCGAGACCTGGCATGGCGCGAAGCTCGTCGATGCGCAGCATCCGCACGATTTATTCGATGAGGTTTCGGTCGCATACAGCCAGAAGCTTTCGGATAAATCATCCGCGTATGTTTATTTAGGGTATCCGGGCGAGCCGGCGCTTGGGCCGCCTGTTTTTATGCACCGGCCGAGTGCGATGTCGAATCCGAATGCTCCCATCGGGCATCACTGGGAGGACGCGACACACATCACCTTCGGAGTTGCGACCGCGGGCATTTCGCTTGGGAACTGGAAGCTCGAAGGCTCCTACTTCAATGGAAGCGAGCCGGACGAGAACCGTTACGATTTCGATACACTGAAGCTAAATTCCTATAGCGGCAGGCTCTCGTTCAATCCCACGAAGGATATTGCGCTACAAGTCTCCAGCGGGCTAATAAAAAATCCCGAAGGTGATGGAATCGACGTCGTCCGCACGACGGCCTCGGCAATCTACACCAAGCAATATGCGAACATGAATTGGTGGTCCACCACGGCGGTGTGGGGGCTGAACCACGAGGTAAACGGCCAAAGCATGGATGCGCTCCTGCTCGAATCGCAATATAATTGGAAAAGCTGGAGCGCTTACGGCCGCGCCGAATATGTTCAAAAATCGAATGGTGAACTCGTCCTTGCTCAAGATCCGAACAAGATCAACGATGTGGAAGCGGTGACGCTTGGATTTACGCGCAATCTCTTTCGAACGGCAGGGATGGATTTCGATCTCGGCGCGCAGGGCACGCTCAATTTCGTTCCGCCATCGCTCGCGCCACTATACACCGAACATCCGGCGGCGTATGAAGTTTATTTTTCCATTCATCCGAGTCTTGCCAGCCTGAATATGTAAGGAGAGGAAATGAAACGAAGCACGATCATACTTATCGTTATTCTCGCTGTCTTGGCGGGCCTCATAATCTGGCTCGTACGCTGGATGAGCGGGGGCTTTTCAGCACGGGACCAGCCCTCGGCGCTCGAAGCATTCCTTGCGCGAACATCGCTCGCCCTTTCGATTCCATCGAAGGCGAAAGAGGAAAAAAATCCCTTCACGGCCTCGGAGGATTTGCTTCGCGGGGCGCGGAACCGTTACGAAGATAATTGCGCGCTTTGCCATGCGAATAACGGCAGTGGACTTACTGATGTCGGGAAAAACCTCTATCCCAAACCGCCCGATATTCGCGGCACGCAGGTGCAAAATTTGACGGACGGCGAACTCTACTACATCATTCACAATGGCATTCGTCTGACCGGAATGCCGGCTTGGGGACCAGCGCGTAACGACAGCGAAAGCTGGAAGTACGTGCTCTTCATCCGCAAGCTGCCGCACCTGCCGGATTCGGAAATACAGCAAATGAACGACGCCAATCCCGGAGGTGAGAGCCGGGAACGACATTAACGCATCACTAACCAAATCCAGACTAACCTACACATAACCATGACAAAACTAACCACTCTATTCGCAATAGCAAGCGTCATGCTTCTTACGTCCTGCTCGAAGCAGGAACAGGCACAACCTCCCGCTGACACCATGAAGGCAGTCGCCACCGCCGTTAAGGAAGGGCAAGGGAAGGCCATCGTCCGTGCCATCGACACCGCTACGAAGAGCATCACGCTTGACCACAATACTATTCCAAACATCATGGACGCGATGACGATGGAATATCCGGTTTCGGACTCGGCCGCTCTGCACGAAGTGGCCGTGGGCGATTCCGTTACTTTTACCTTGCAGGATCGGGGCGAAGGGAATTATGTGGTGACCAATATTATACCGATGCCGAATCATTAACCATAACCATGATCGAACGCATAGTTGAATGGAGCGCGGGCCATCGCGCCATCGTGATTGCACTCTACCTGATTATTGCAGGCGTGGGTGTGTGGGCTATCGCAACGACGCCGCTCGATGCAATTCCCGATCTCTCGGAGAATCAGGTTATTGTATTCTCGGAATACATGGGACGCTCGCCGCAGATCGTCGAAGATCAGGTAACGTTCCCGCTCGTCACCGCGCTTCAGGGATTGGCGGGTGTCAAGGCCGTCCGCGCGACTTCGATGTTTGGCATGAGCTTCGTCTATGTCATTTTCGAAGACAAGATCGATCCCTATTGGGCGCGAAGCCGGGTGCTCGAAAAGCTTGCAACTGTTCAATCTTCCTTACCCGCAGGTACGAAAACGCAATTGGGTCCTGATGGAACCGGCGTTGGCCATGTCTTTTGGTACACTGTCGAAGGGAATGGATACGATCTCGGCACGTTGCGCGCGATCCAGGACTGGTTCATCAAGTTGCAGCTTCAATCGGTCGAGGGAGTAGCCGAGGTTGCTTCCGTTGGAGGATACGTGCGCGAATATCAGGTCAATCTCGATCCCCGGAAAATGCAGCTCTATGGTGTCACACTCGATGCTGTTACGCGGGCAGTAACGCGCTCGAACAATGCGGTTGGGGGAAGAATCGTCGAGATAAACGGGCAGGAGAACTTTGTTCGCGGTGAGGGATACTTTACTTCCATTGAGAACTTTCGTACCGTGACCGTCGCCACGAATAATGGCGTCTCGATTCCGCTTGGGAACGTTGCGGATGTTACGATCGGCGCCGCGCCGCGCCGAGGCTCGCTCGAAAAGAACGGCACAGGTGAAGTGACTGGGGGTATCGTGGTCATGCGTACCGGCGAAAACGCCAAGGATGTGATCGACCGGGTAAAAGCACGCATTGTAGAACTATCCACCGGACTTCCAAAAGGTGTAACGATCAAGACAGCATACGATCGTTCTGAACTTATAGAAGCCTCTGTTGCGACTCTGGAACACACGCTCATCGAAGAAGCGATTATTGTGACGATCGTCATTCTGATCTTCCTATTCCACCTTCCGAGCGCGCTAAGAATTGTGATCGAAATTCCAATATCGGTACTCATTGCATTTATTCTCATGCGGATATTCGGGATAACCTCGAACATCATGTCGCTCGGTGGTATCGCGATCGGCATTGGTGTGCTCGTCGATGGTTCGATCGTGCTCCTCGAAAATGCGTACCGGCACCTCGCCGAAGCACAGGCACAAAAAGAAAAGGATGGGGCAGAGTATGATTACCGCGCCGTTGTGATCCGTAGCGCACAGCAAGTGGCGCGCCCGATCTTCTTTTCTCTTATCATCATTGTCGTAAGCTTCCTGCCTGTGTTCCTACTCACAGGTCAGGATGGCAAGCTGTTTCATCCGCTCGCATTTACAAAAACATTCTCTCTCTTGGGCAGCGCGCTGGTCTCCATCACACTCGTTCCTGTCCTTATGACTCTACTAATGCGTGGCAAAATGCGACCGGAAGAGAAGAACCCGGTCTCGCGGCTGGCACAGAAAATCTACCGTCCTACGCTGGCTTGGGCGCTCCACCATAAGAAAACTTCAATCGCGATCAACGCACTTGCGCTTGCAGTTGCGATTCCGATCGCACTTCATCTTGGAAGCGAATTCATGCCACCACTCGATGAGGGAAGTTTACTCTTCATGCCGCTGCTTGTGCCGAGCACTTCCATGACCGAGGCCACGCGTATTCTTCAGGCACAAGACGCGATCATCAAGAGCTATCCCGAAGTTGAGCAAGTGCTCGGAAAGGTCGGGAAGGCAGAGACGGCAACCGATCCCGCGCCACAGTCCATGATCGAAACGATCATCCTGCTCAAACCGCGAGCACAGTGGAGAATCGGAATAACAAAGGAGAAAATCGTCGATGATCTTAACCGCGAACTTCAAATGCCGGGAGTCGCGCTCGGTTGGACACAGCCGATCATCAACCGGATCAATATGCTGACGACCGGCGTCCGCACGGATCTTGGACTTAAGATTTTTGGCAATAATCTGGATACACTCGACAAGCTTGCAACCCAAGCCGAACGTTTGCTCCGTCCCATTCAGGGTGCTGCGGATGTTGCGGCAGAGCGTGTCAAGGGAGGATCATTTCTGGAAATAAAGTTGAAGCCAGAAGCGGCAAGATTATACGGTCTTACGCCTGCCTCGATCAATGAGATCATTGAAAGCGCAATTGGTGGCGAGAACGGCGGAACTATCGTTCAGGGGCGCGAGCGGTTTCCGATCACCGTGCGATACATGCAGGGTTTTCGCGGTTCTATTGAGGAACTACGAGACTTGCCGGTGTCTATCTCGGTTCCCGTTCATTCTGGCGCATCCTTGCCTACGAGTCAAGCGGGGTCTGGAATGGGTTCGGCTGGTGACGAGCAGCGTGCCTCAACAACTGACATGAATGGTGGAATGGGTGCTTCTAATGATGGGGGACAAACTTCCCAAATTGCAAAGCCAAGTACAACAGCCGTTTCAGGATCAAGTATTCAGTCCAGTCTTTTTTCACCGCTTCCGATCTCGCAGTTCCAATATGTACCGCTTGGAGACCTTGCGACCATCGAGATCAAAGACGGTCCGGCAATGGTCGAGAGTGAAAATGCACTGCTTCGCTCCGTCGTGTATCTGAATGTTCGGGGCCGAGACATGGGAAGCTTTGTTGCCGAAGCCAAATCTGTTCTTTCGAAGAATTTGGAAATTCCACCTGGCTATACGCTTTTGTGGAGTGGCCAGTACGAACAGCAAGAGCACGCGGCATCGCAACTCAAGTTCCTGATCCCGCTTGTCTTTTTGGTAATTTTCCTCTTGCTTTATTTTACCCTCCGCGATTTCAAGGAAGCTGGCGTGGTCATGCTCAGTGTGCCTTTCGCTCTTATTGGCGGCGTGTTTCTCATCGCGATTCTCGGAATGAATTGGTCCGTAGCAGTATGGGTCGGGTTTATCGCTCTCTATGGCGTGGCGACAGAGACGGGCGTCGTCATGGTCGTCTATCTGCATGAGGCATTAGATAAAAAGCTCACGGCGAAAGGCGGAGTGCTTACGCCCGAAGACATTTATGATGCGACAATGGAAGGCGCGGTGCTCCGGCTGCGGCCCAAACTTATGACGGTCTTCACGGCTATGCTCGGCCTGATTCCAATCCTCTATTCGACCGGAACCGGCGCGGATGTGATGAAACCGATCGCTGCGCCTATGATCGGTGGAATGCTGACAAGTGCCATTCATGTGCTCATCGTCACCCCAATCATTTTTTACCTCCTTAAACTCCGCGCGCTCCGTAAGGGAACGCTCCAAGCAAGCGCAATGGCGAACTGGATGCACCACTAAATTTTACTTCTTATCACTTGGCTTATCTCATATCATGAACCACACCTCTCATTCAGAGCACAATCACATGGATCACGGTCATGTCGAACACGGTCACTCCGGCCACGACCACAGCAAACACGATCATGGCGGGCACGATCACGGTGCAATGATCGCGGATTTTCGGCGGCGTTTCTGGATTAGTCTTGCGATTACTGTCCCTATTCTTTTACTCTCGGAGCAAGTTCAGACCTGGCTGGGACTGAAATTCGCATTTGAAGGCAGCCAGTATGTCCTGTTCGCGTTTTCCAGCGTCGTCTTTTTTTATGGCGGCTGGCCGTTCCTCACCGGTCTTGAGAACGAGCTTCGAAAAAAACAGCCCGGCATGATGACGCTTATTGCTGTCGCGATCACAACCGCTTATGTCTTTAGCTCCGCAGTCGTATTCGGTTTCGCGGGTATGGATTTCTTTTGGGAACTTGCGACGCTGATCGACATCATGCTTTTAGGGCATTGGATCGAGATGAAATCGGTACTCGGCGCATCGAATGCACTCGAAGAGCTTGTCCGATTGATGCCATCCGTTGCTCATATCATGCACGGTCGGGAAATTCATGACCTGCCGCTCGGAGAAGTTAAGAAAGAGGATCGTCTTCTCGTTCGGCCTGGTGAGAAAATTCCAGCCGATGGTGAAGTGGCAAGTGGATCGACGTCTGTCAACGAATCAATGCTGACTGGCGAATCGAAGCCGGTCGGGAAAGTAACTGGAAGCAAAGTCGTGGGTGGATCTATCAATGGATCGGGAGCCATCGAAGTTATTGTCAAAAAAGTTGGGGATGAAACATTTCTCGCACAGGTCATCAAGTTAGTCAAAGAAGCGCAGGAGTCCAAATCACGCACGCAGGACCTTGCGAACCGTGCTGCAAACTGGCTAACTGCCATCGCCCTGCTTGGCGGAGTTGCTACGCTCCTTGTTTGGTGGCTAATCGTTGGCTCATCTTTCTCTTATGCACTTACTCGAATGGTTACCGTTATGGTAATCTGTTGCCCTCACGCACTTGGCCTTGCAGTGCCGCTTGTAGTTGCGATCTCAACCGCGATAGCAGCGAAGAATGGTCTGCTCATTCGAGATCGGGCTGCATTCGAATCCGCGAGGAACGTTCGCGCGATCATTTTCGACAAGACCGGCACATTAACGGAAGGAAAATTTGGAATTATCAAAGTTCTACGCTTTGGTAACTCATTTGTAAATGATGAAGAGCTTCTTAATTACGCTGCCGCTCTCGAATCACAGTCCGAGCATCCTATCGCGCGAGCGATCGCTGGGGCAGGAAAGCAACATCTCGAAGTTTCATCGTTCAATGCACTGCCAGGCAAAGGCGCAGAAGCGATGGTAAACGGTCGCGCTATCAAGGTCGTTAGCCCCGGTTATGTAAGTGATACTCAACTCCGCTATCCCGAGCAGGATGTAAGGGCGCTCTTCGATCAAGGCCATACCGTAGTATTTGTTTTGAGCGGGGATCAGGTTTCGGGCGCAATTGCACTCGGAGATCAGGTTCGTCCTGAATCGAAATTAGCAATGGAACGGCTGCGCAGAATGTCCATCGAGCCGATGATGCTTACCGGTGACAGCAAGCAAGTTGCCGCAGCAGTCGCAAAAGAACTTGGTATCATAAACTATTTTGCTGAGGTTCTTCCACAAGACAAAGCGGCAAAGATAAAGGAAGTACAAGCGCGCGGTCTGAATGTTGCGATGACTGGCGATGGCGTCAACGATGCGCCTGCATTAGCGCAGGCCGATGTGGGCATCGCGATCGGAGCGGGAACCGATGTAGCAATCGAGACCGCAGACATTGTTCTCGTCAAGAACAATCCGAACGATGTGATCGCACTTATCGAACTCTCGCGCGCAACGTATAAAAAGATGGTGCAAAACCTTTGGTGGGCCGCTGGATATAATATCATCGCAATCCCGCTGGCGGCTGGCGTTCTCTCGGGTATTGGCATTGTGCTTTCTCCCGCCGTGGGAGCGGTACTCATGTCGATGAGTACGGTGATCGTAGCAATTAATGCTCGCCTTCTAAAACTTTGAAGTGTATGAAAGTAGAGAATAACCCGAAACAGAGGATTCCTTTTGAATTATTTACAGGTATTCTATCTCTTCTATTGTATGCAGTTCCAGCCCATTCGCAATGGGCTATTGAGGCAGGTGCCAGTTACAATATTCAGGATGGCTCCTTCCGTGCGCCATGCGGCTGCATATTCCATGGTGGAAAAGGCGCTGGATTCATAGCTGCGATTTCATCCGACATTTTTTCGATTCGTGGGTTTACCATTGGCGTCCAATCGGGATTTGATTTTAAGGCATTCACCGCATACGAGGTTCCCAGCGATCCATCGAATAGCGATCAGATCAATATTCAAATGAGATATTTCACGTTTGGGCCGTATGTGCGCTATTATGTTCCTGGCTCGGGACTATTCTTCCAAGTTACCCCGGAAGCTGAATACCTTGTATCCAATTCCTTTCAGCATATTAGCCACCCGAGTCCAGTTCCCGCAGAGGATGTGGATAGTTCGATGGGCGATCTTCGTGCAATGCGATATTCAGCGAGGGTTTCAGCGGGATATAAGTTCGATTTGTTTGGACTGGAAATCGCACCAATGTTTAATGTGGATTTGCCGTTGAACAATATTCGCCCGGACGTCCCTCTTGATCCGTTCACTGATCCGGGGCTTCACGGCGCGAGCGGCTGGCACATAACATCAATCGATCTCTCTCTTGCCGTCTTCTTCAAGCCGTGAGTAGATTCTATTCAAGCAGAAGAAATAGGAACTGAACACCTCTTACAAAGGGGCAATCGCTGTTCGCATCAGTCCGTAATCTTACTTGGTAGCAAGATTTCGTGAGATAATGAAAGTGGATTCTTCTTGGGAGCCTGACAACGGGGATTGGAGAATGGGAAGCTATTGATCGTCACGCGACGATCAATAGTGCGCCCGCACGGATTCGAACCGCGAACCCTCNNATCCAGTTGAGCTACGGGCGCAAAAAAAGGGTGAAATCGCTACGCTGGAGAACCTCAACTTTTAACCATTTTGGGCATTATTTGGGCACCCGTGACCCTTCAAAAAGCCCGTAACCTATTACAATATAACAACTTAAAGTGCACCCGCAGGGATTCGAACCCCGAACCTTCTGATCCGTAGTCAGATGCTCTATCCAATTGAGCTACGGGTGCATGTTCTCGCAACGATGAATTATGAAGTATGAAAAAGGCTCATTATTACCAGAATTCATTTATTCTCATTGCGGGAAGCAATTAACGGCGGAGTGGCGTGGGAAGTTCTCTGAGGGGTCACCTACATTCCACTTTGTGGCGGGTCCTTCAGATGAAGGATATGATGTTCCCGGAAATCGAGGGCAATGGGATGGAGAAGCTGCTTTATTACCTCGAAAAAGCGTGGGCCATACTTATTGAGAAAATAAACTAGATTGAGTTCCCGTTCCTGAAGTTCTCCGGATGGCAATAATGCGGCGAGCAGTTTATCGAGCTGCGCTTTTGTCGTCGCGTGGCGTTTGCGCTCGGCGGCAAGCGTTTTACTCTCGAAATCACGCACAGCCGTCAGGACTTTTCCTTTGAGCGACGTAAGCGCGCCATCCAATGTCGGGTCGGCCTGTGCGACTTTCTCGCGCAGCGATTCGAGCGTGCGGTCTATGTCCGCGAGC
The DNA here is from genome assembly GCA_003151825.1 of Ignavibacteriota bacterium. Taxonomy (GTDB): domain Bacteria; phylum Bacteroidota; class Ignavibacteria; order Palsa-1295; family Palsa-1295; genus PALSA-1295. The sequence continues at coordinate 127,272 of PLYO01000021.1, read as the reverse complement.
GCGCTTGCAAAACGCGGTTGAAGCTCCGATTCGATCATGGCATCGAAGAGCGCAGTGTTGCGCCCGTGCGCATCGGAGAGAATATCTTCCGGTGTGATGTGAAATTTCTCGAATACCCGTTCGAGCCGATCTTCGACGAGCGTGACCGTTACGCGCGGATGAATGAGTGGCATGGGAAGCGCGGCCCACTCATACGCGGGAGCGAATTGCGAATAGTACGCAATCTCGCCCGGACCCGCAACATACGCGACGGTCGGCAGAAGACTATCCTGATATAATGGCCGCATGACGACGTTCGGGCTGAAGCGTTCGGGATGCGAATCAAGTTCAGACAGAAGTTCCTCAATTGTAAATGTTTTTCGAGTTCCTTTGAGAAAAAATTCTCGCTTTTCACCAGAGCTTTTTTCTTTTTCGACAATCAGGAGCCTGTCACTCTCTTCATTGACATAAAACAGATTTAGCGCGCGCGCTTTGACCTGTGCATGATACGTTTCCTCAAGTTTGACCGATTGAAGCACAATTTGCTCCGAAAGCTGCGGCGAAGTTTCAATCTCGCGCCGAAAAATATCTTTTGATAGTGATTTCAACTCTTTCGAATTCGCGTCGATGACGAGCAAACCATCTTCGGCAAAATAGTGGAGCAAGATGGATGCAAAAGCGTGCGCGAAGGTTTTTCCGGGTGCATTAAAATGATGCAACATGTCGAGCACTTCGGCGGAAAAACCGGTGGGTTGCAAGGCAGCTTGAAGTTTCTCGAAAAATTCTGCAAGCGGCTTTACTTCGAGCGGCGTTGATCCGGCCTGTTTGCGCCATGGCGCCTCGGGATTTTCAGAAAGTGCGGTGGGTGTGTAACGAATGGATTCGAGCCGGCCCTCGGCATTCAGTACGTTGACCGATGAAATTTCTTCGAGATCGTGATCTTCCGTCTCGATCCAAAAGACCGGCACAAACGAAAGATTTGGGAATTGTTCTCGGAACGACTTCGCTAATTCGATGGCAGTGAACGCTTTGTAAAATGTATAAAGCGGCCCACCGAGCATTCCCGCTTGCTGGCCCGTTACGATGGCAATTGTATCTGGAGATTCGAGAAGCTCAATGTTGCGCGCGGAGGCGGGGGGTATCGCACCGAGCGACGAATGGAACCCGCGAATCGACTCGGCAACGGTTTTCCGATGCGATGACGGGAGCGCGCGTTCGCGCGTAAGCCGCGTGTCGATAATTTCCCTCATCTGCTCGTGCGGCGCAACGGGAGCGATAGCGAAAAATTCCCGGATGGGCGCATCCTCGAAGCGCGTCAGGTAATCTTTGACGAGCGGGGTAAAGTACGGAAGTGAAGCAATGTCCATCGCGGCGGGGTGAAATTTTTTTTGAAGAACAGCCAACAGGGGTGAAAAACTTCTTGACATTTTTCGTCCGAATTATAGTCCCTCTCCTGTGGTTTCATAACATTCTTCGGAGTCATTTTATGCAACGAGCATTCCCTTATCTCTGTCTTATCACTGGGCTGCTCTTTTTGAGCGCGGGATGCACGAATCCTGTCGTACCGGGCAATAACCAGACGTCGCACTTCTTCACCTCGGGGGACTTTGGCTACACGCTCAATGGAACCGTGTTCGATCGGGCGAGCTCCGGCGAATCTACCGAAGCCTCCGCCTCCATCGATTCCAACTGGGGCGCTGGCGTTACGCCCGGCTCCTGGCTGCTGGCTATCGATCTCATGGACGAGCAGATCAGCCTCGCATCATTCCATACGAAGACGATCGAACTATACGTTCCTTTTACATCGCCGGTGACGGGCACATACCAGATCACCCATTGGGACGATCCTGTGAATGCGCAAGCCATCGTTGCGCTTGATAGCTTTGAATATGATTCCCGGGACGGCGGAACACTAACCCTCACGAAGTTCGATACCGTCAACAATCTCGTTTCCGGCACGTTCTCTTTTACCGCCTCGCTGGCGAAGCCCTCGCCGGACGCCTCGCGCGTCGAGACCGTCACGAATGGGTCCTTCAACGATGTGGGAATTTACATCGGCGGCTATGGCCAAGGAACGATCACTGCGACGACCGACAGTGCTCTCTTCACAACACGATCATCGTCTTCGCGTCAGCCGATTTCGGCGTTTATAGCTGCTGGTTCAACGGAGTTGTCGATCGAGGTGTATGATAGCTCCGGATCGAGGTTTATCCTGTTGAGTGTCGATGGTCCCAAGCTGGGCACCTTCGATCTTTCGAAAAGTCAGAATCCACTATGGGCTCCGGTGTATTCCGGCCCAAATAACGTTACAATTAATCGTGAATCTGGCGTGACGGGCAGCCTTACCATCACGCAATTCGATACCGTAACGCACCGCATATCCGGCACTTTCCAATTCTCCGGCCCCGATCAATCGACGGGCCGGACCATCCAGATCACCAACGGCGTGATCGATAATGTGCAGTGGTTCGTGCTGTAGATCGGTTAGCCGAAAAACTTCTTAAGATTGGCCAAAAATCGGGACTCTTCACCCTAATTTTCGTGTTCTAATAAGAGCCAAAAACCGCTGATTTTACAAGGATTTAGCGCGATTTTGGCGATCAATTCAAGCATCTCGGAAACACCCCTATTTCGAGATGAATTTCGGGGAATTTACATTCGATTTTTCGCCGTATGGGAATACGGCGCTACATATCTATTTTAATGGCTGAAAAGTCGGAAGAACTTATCGTTTTAACGGATGCGCGTGGCGAATACGGCGCGGAAGATATTCAAGTACTTAAAGGCCTCGAGGCGGTGCGGCGGCGGCCGGCGATGTATATCGGCGATGTTTCGTCGCGCGGCTTGCATCATCTCGTCTATGAGATCGTCGATAACTCGATTGATGAAGTCCTCGCCGGCTTCGCGAGCGAAATTAATATCGTCCTGAAAGAAGATGGCTCGATCGAGGTCGCCGATAATGGTCGTGGCATTCCGACGGGTATTCACAAAGGTGAAGGCGTAAGTGCGTTGCAGGTCGTCATGACCGTGCTTCATGCTGGCGGTAAGTTCGATAAAAGCGCGTACAAAGTTTCCGGCGGACTTCATGGCGTTGGCGCTTCGGTCGTCAATGCGCTATCGGAATGGCTCGAAGCCGAGGTTCATCAGGATGGCAAGATCTTTTTTCAGAAATACGAGCTTGGAGAGCCGTTAGACGAAGTAAAAGTAATCGGCAAAGCGAAAGACACCGGTACGATTGTTCGCTGGAAACCGGACGCGGAAATTTTCAAGCAGTCGATCCTTATGCGGATGGATGTGCTCCGCGAGCGTATGATGGAGCTTTCGTTCCTGAATCCGCAAGTTACGATCACGCTGAAAGACGAGCGGACAAAAGAAGAAGAAACGTTCCACGCGAAGGGCGGCATCCGGGATTTCGTGAAGCACATCGATCGCACGCGTATTTCGCTTCACAAACCGGTCTTCATCGAAGGCGAAAAGGATGCTACCCCGGTCGAGATCGCATTCGAATATAACGATGGCTTTAACGAGAACCTTTTCTCGTATGTGAACAATATCAATACGCACGAGGGCGGCTCGCATGTTGCGGGATTCAAAGCCGCGCTCACGCGCACGATGAATAACTACGCGCAGAAAAACAATCTCGTCAAGTCCGATAAAATTACGCTTACCGGCGATGATTTCCGGGAAGGATTGACGGTCATTATTTCCGTTAAAGTTCCAGAGCCGCAGTTCGAAGGGCAGACGAAGACGAAGCTCGGCAATTCCGAAGTGAAGGGCATCGTCGAGAGCATCATGAACGAGCAGCTCGCGCAATTTTTGGAGGAGAATCCTCCCATCGGCAAGCGTATCATCGAAAAAGTTCTACGCGCCGCAGAAGCGCGTGAAGCAGCCCGCAAAGCCCGCGATATGGTGCGCCGCAAGAACGCGCTGGAAAACTCCGCGCTGCCCGGCAAGCTCGCCGATTGCTCCATTGACGATCCGGAGCATTGTGAAATTTATTTGGTCGAAGGCGACAGCGCTGGCGGCTCGGCCAAGCAAGGACGCGACCGGCGCTTTCAGGCCATCCTTCCGCTAAAAGGAAAAATCCTGAACGTGCAGAAGGCACGCTTGCACAAGATGCTCGAAAATGAGGAGATCAGAAATATCTTTACTGCGCTCGGCGTGGGCATTGGCGAGCAGCAGGACTTGACAAAGCTCCGATATGGCAAAGTGATTCTCATGGCCGATGCCGATGTCGATGGCGCGCATATTCGGACGCTGATTCTGACGTTATTCTACAATCACATGAAGGATCTGATCGAAGCGGGCCATATTTATATTGCGCAGCCGCCGCTCTATAAAGTTAAGAAGGGCAAGCAGGAATTTTATGCTTACAACGACGATGAGCGCGACGAAATCCTGAAGCGCATGAAGGTGAAGGCATTCGGGAACTCGGACAAGAAAGGCAAGCCTGTGGAAGAGGAAGAAGTGGTCGAGGCTGGCGATATCGACTTGGCCGACGTGCCCGTCGATGCCGAAGGCCAGCCCGTGAAGGGCGCGATCATCAGCCGCTTCAAAGGATTGGGCGAAATGAATCCCGAGCAGCTTTGGTCAACCACAATGAATCCGGAAACGCGCACACTGCTGCAAGTCCGCATCGAGGATGCTTACGCCGCCGCCAACATGTTCGAAACGCTCATGGGCGACGCCGTCGAACCGCGCCGCGAGTTCATCGAAAAGAACGCGACGTATGTGAGGAATCTGGATGTGTGAGGATGGCAGAAATCTGTAGATTCCTTGGCATCATTATTCGGATGTTCCCTGAATCGAACGTTCCGCACCATTTACCTCATTTTCACGTCAGGTATCAGGAGCATTTTGCTTCTTTTACCATAGACACTCTTGAAATCATCGCGGGTTCTCTTCCGAAGCGACAGCAACGGTTTGTCGAAGCTTGGGCGGAACTCCATCGAAATGAGCTGATGGAGGATTGGAAGCGATTAATTGCCGGAGAACCACCATTACCAATTGAACCGTTACACTGACATGGCATACCTGCACGAACTCCATTTTATCGAGCACGTCGAGGTCATTGGTGACCACGAATTGAGACTTACGTTTGAGGACGGTATGGTCCGTGATGTAGATCTTACCCGGATGTTGCATGGAGAGTTATTTTCTCCTCTTCAAGATCCGGCGTATTTTCGTCGAGTGCGCCTTGAGCCGGACTTCAAAACCATCGAATGGCCCAACGGCGCCGATTTCGATCCGGAGACACTCTATCATTGGGACCGTTATCGGGATGACATGATCGCGATGGCGGAAGGATGGGAACATGCTGAAACAGTCGTATCGTGATCCCAGGTAATGCCACCCGCATTCAAACCACCCATCCCTGTTCTTCGCATGTTCTCCATCGAGAAGGCGACGGAGTTTTACATCGATTACTTAGGCTTCCAGATCGATTGGAAGCACCGGTTCGAGGAAGGTTTGCCGCTGTACATGCAAGTCTCGCGCGGTGATGTCTTGCTACATTTAAGCGAGCATCATGGCGATGGCATACCCGGGACTGCTATTTTTATTCCGACGACGAATCTGGAGGAATTTAACAACGAGCTTCTCGCGAAACAGTATAAGTATCTTCGCCCTGGAATTATCGAGCAGGACTGGGGCATGAAAGAGATGCACGTGGTCGATCCGTTCGGTAATCGTTTACGCTTTGCCGAGCGGATTTAGTGAACCACTTGTCTCAATACTCCGCTCCCAGCGGCTTCGTCACTAATTGCACGGCCGTTTTTGCCTGAGCCGCAGCTTCTTTGGCCGCTGTTGCAGCTTCATGCACACGCTCGATTGCGGTTTCTTTCGCGGCAAGTGCCGCTTGCTTGAAGTTGGGAACTGCGTGCTGGACGACTTCCACTTTAGCTAAACCCACGAGACGCAACGCCTGAATATACCACCACCCCATATCGATCTCGAACCAGCGTTGTGAAAATCTCGAGCTGGATGGGAATTTATGGTGATTGTTGTGAAGCTCTTCGCCGGAAAGCAAAAGGCCAAACGGAATGATATTCCGGCTTGCGTCTTTTACTTTATAATTCCGATAGCCAATCGTATGACCAAGACCATTCACAATTCCCGCAGCCCAGAATGGAACCCATAATACTTGTCCACCCCACACGAGCGGCCCGGTAATAAAACCGAAAATCCAAATATCTATCGCGAGCAGGAACACAAGACCGATCACTTTGTGTGGAATGAATATCTTCCGCTCGACCCAATCGTCCGGGCAGCCTTTCGAAAAACGCTCGATAACGGCGGGATCGTTATACGCCTTACGGTAATAATTGACGCCAAAAAAGAGAATCTGCATCCAGCCATGAATGACCGGTGAATGCGGATCGTCCTCGGTCTCGACGAAGGCGTGATGTTTTCGGTGAACCGCGACCCACTCGCGCGTGCTCATTCCAGTGACGATCCACAGCCACCACCGCATGGCCCAGCTTATCGCCGGATGGAGCGTAATGCTGGTGTGCGCCATCGCCCGGTGCATATAGACCGAAGTACACATGATCGTGAGATGGCCCGTCACGACGACAAAAAGTAATGGCCCATACCAGGTATGGGTTAAAAAGGATAGATTCATGAATGGATAATAGGCAGGTCGCGTGTATTCGAGCGTGGAAATTACCTAATCAAAAAATATCTATGAAAGTTCGCCTTCTGTGTGAACAGGGATTTATGATCCGGATTAGGTGTTTGAGAGAAAACCAAAATACACGTATGAATCCTATTTCAAACCCCGCAAACCCCACTTTTAGTCTTCGGAAAGAGTCGCTGATCTTCGTTGTGCTCATTCTGCCGTTTATCGCACTCGCGGTCGCATGGCCATCACTTCCTGCACGAGTACCGATGCACTTCGATGCGCATGGAAATGTGAATCGCTATGGCAGTCCGCTTGAACTTTTGATCCTGCCGGGGATAAATGTGCTCGTGGCCATTTTACTTTATTTCATTCCGCGTCTTGATCCAAAGAAGGCGAATATCATGGCTTCTATGTCGGCATATTACTGGATCCGATTTTCTGTTGCCGCGCTCCTCACCTATTGTTTTGCACTTACTCTCACGACAACTTTCAACCCGATGCTCGATGTAATGCCCCTGATCGCCATCGGATTACTCGGCATGTTTTGTGGACTCGGATTTGCAATGCCAAAGCTAAAACAGAATTACATGATCGGCATTCGGCTCCCCTGGACGCTCGAAAGCGAAGACAACTGGAACCGCACTCACGCCTTCGCAGGCAAGCTATGGGTTCGTGGCTCCATTATCGGCATTGTGCTTGCATTGATATTCCAGTCTGCCAGCTTCTTCATTGCCGTCGGAGTGATAATCGTGATGGTGATTTGGACGGGGGGGTATTCTTATCGGATTTTTCGGGAGGAGAAAAGAACAACTCTCTGAAAAGAAGGTCGGCTTTCCTCCTGCGGCTTTTGTTCTGATTTTTACTTTGCGCGAGAGGCGCGCCTCTCGGTCGCGGGCATGGCCTCGATGAGGGAACGCAGTGCGTGCTTTACCTGTTCCGAAGTGCGGAACACTTTCGAAAGGTCTTTATCGAGCATGACGGCTGTCTGCTCCTTCGGCATCCCCGCGAATCGATTAGGCCGAGCCTTCGAATAATCGACATCGTAATGCGGACGTAAATCGTCTTCCGCATCAGATTTAGTTAAGCGTTGTTTTGTTTTTTTCATGAGGCGTTCATTTTCAGTAAACCGGACTTGCTGAGGGTCTTAATACTTCCATGCGCCACTCCATTCCTACTCCCATCCAACCCCCGCAACTCCTTATGCACTAAACTCGCCTTTACAAATTCACGAAATATCGGATGCGCTTTCGTAGCACGGCTCTTTAGTTCCGGATGGAACTGCACTCCAATGAAAAATGGATGCACTTCTCGCGGAAGCTCAATGATCTCAACCAAATTCCCATCCGGTGAAACGCCGCTTAACACCATCCCCTTATCTGCCAGCAGTGCGCGATACGCATTATTCAATTCATAGCGATGCCGGTGACGCTCTGTAATAAATTGATCGCGATAGATACGATTGGCAAGCGATCCGCGCGTTAATATGCATGGATAACTTCCCAATCGCATCGTTGCGCCTTTGGTCTGCACCGCTTTTTGGTCGGGCATGAGGTCAATGACGTTGTCGCGCGATTTTTTGAATTCGCTGGAATTCGCATCTTTGAGTCCGCAAACATTTCGCGCATATTCGATCACCGCGCACTGCATTCCAAGACAAATCCCGAAGAACGGGATTTTTTTCTTGCGAACATATTCTATCGCTTTGATTTTTCCTTCCACGCCACGCGAGCCAAAACCGGGAGCGATCACTACGCCGTCAATCCCATCGAAATAAGATTCGATATTGCGTTTCGTTTCTAATTCTTCCGAATTGATCCAGATGACCTCAACTTTCGCATTGTTCTCCGCGCCGGCATGAACAAAGGCTTCTGTAATAGATTTATACGCATCCTGAAGCTGGATATACTTCCCAACCATTGCAATACGAACGGATTTTTTCGGATGTTCTACACGTTCGACGAATCGGCGCCATTTTGCAAGATCGCGTTTTGCCGTCGTTGGCAATCCAAGCTTTTCTAATACGATGGTATCGACGTTCTCCTTCGCAAACGTTAGTGGAACTTCATAAATCGTCGGTGCATCAAGAGCTTCGATAACGGCGCGCGTTTCGACATTGCAAAAAAGTCCGATCTTCTCGCGCAATGCTTTCGAAAGAGGCTGTTCACTGCGGCACACGAGCACATCCGGTTGAATTCCAATTTCAAGCAGCGTCTTTACAGAGTGCTGCGTCGGCTTCGTTTTCAGTTCCCCGGCGGACGCGATGTAGGGAACGTAAGATAGATGAATGGCAATGGAATTTTTCTTGCCGACTTTCATCGTATGTTGGCGCATGGCCTCCAAGAACGGGAGCGATTCAATATCGCCAACCGTCCCGCCGATCTCGCTGATGATGACATCGAAATCGCCGGACTTTTCAAGCTGCGTCAAACGGCGGCGAATTTCATCCGTGATGTGGGGAACTACCTGCACCGTCGCACCTAAGTAATCGCCGCGACGCTCGCGCTGAATAACTTCGTTATAGACTTGGCCCGTCGTCGTGTTGTTGGCGCGCGTCATGTTGACGTCCAAAAAGCGCTCGTAGTGGCCGAGATCGAGATCGGTTTCCGCGCCATCCTCGGTCACATACACTTCGCCGTGCTGATACGGCGACATCGTGCCCGGATCGACATTGATATAAGGATCGAACTTCTGGATCGTGACACGCAACCCGCGCGACTTCAGCAGCAAACCCAGAGAAGAAGAGACGATTCCTTTTCCCAACGAGGAAACCACCCCGCCCGTAATAAATATGTACTTCGTCTGCTTTTTCGCCTTCGTTTTCGCCACGCTATGTTACAAATATACGACTAATTTCTCGATTCGCAACGCATGAACGCAGAAAAGTGTAAGTGAGTGCGCGAAGAGGTAAATATGAACCAATATTTCGACATCCTATGTTGAATTAGTATGGAATCTAAACAGAGAGCGGCCAATTCACGCATTCGCCCACATGCAACTAAAAAGCTTGCAACATCTCGCTCATCGGAGAAAAAAATCTCGCCGCTGGGGCGTAAATTAGCATTGCTTAGACGTGAGATCGAAGAATCCGGCATTCCGCTATTGAGTGATAAAGAGATTGCGAAAGAACGGGATACACGGCGCGGCGGAGCTTATGCTCGTTAATTTGTGATACGTACATTCGCCGATGCCGACGTATTGATTTATGCTGCTCGTGGGATTGGCACAACCGCGAAGCGAGCGATGGATTTATTATCCGATCCTGAAAGAGAATTTGTGTCGAGTGTTTTCCTAAAACTGGAAGTACTTCCGAAGGCTATCTATCACGAACGCTACGCAGAAGCAAAATTTTATCAGGTCTTTTTCGATGCCGTGAATCAGTGGCTTACTCCATCGGCAAAATTTATTGATTCCGCTCTTGAGCTTGCTCAGACATTCGGACTATCGGCGCTCGATGCACTTCATTTGACTGCGGCTAAATTCCTCGATGCTGACGAATTCGTTACAGGCGAAAAGCCATCATCGCCACTATTTCGTGTTCCTAATATTAAAATTGTTTCTCTTTTTGAGAGATAGACCAGCTCTGGAGCCGGAGCAACAGCAGCGGCTTCTCGCGCTTGGCGCGTGGCACGAAACCGGCCCGCAAAACCGTTACGATATTATGACAACCACCTTTCGATTGGCAGCGAACGAACTCGATCAAACTTTTCTCGATCGCGTAAAAGCGATGTTTCGGGAGAAGCAGGTCGCCATTGTCGTTTATGAGGAAAATGATGCGGATTATTTGAACGGCAGTCGTGTGAATGGCGCGGCAACCTACCGCGAGCGTGCCCGCGCTCTTCGTGGCGCCGCTAAAGGGATCGATACGACCGTCGAACGAGACGATGACAGGGTATGAACGTCGTAGATTCATCCGGATGGCTTGAGTATTTCGCCGACAGCCCGCTGGCCTCTGAGTTTGCTCCGGCAATCGAGGATGCTGAGAATTTGATCGTCCCGTCTATTTCGATTTATGAAGTCAATAAGCGGCTCCTTTACAGAGAGAAAACTGGCGCGTGAGTAAGCTGTTTAAGTCTGAGCCGTTTGCAGGTTTTGTCGAATAATCGTGTAGGGTGTTAATCTTCCAGTGCCTTCACGCCGGCAGCACTTTCCCTTCCAGAAATTCCAAGCTTACGCCGCGGTGACGGAATCATCCTGAAAAATCCTTTCCATCCTGAGAATCCTGGTCAGGCTTCTTCCATATCGTCATTGTCCATCAAATCGTCATTGTCCTCCTCGATGATGGATTGGGCGCGCTCGAGGTCTTCAAGCTCGACATAGAGGTGAAATCCGTTGGCGTAGTCGATGGAGGGGATGACGTTCGAGCGATCCTGGGCTTCGATCATGGCTTCGACGCCTCGCGCCCCAAGCTTGCTGCGGACGAGTTCGGCTTCAAATTCGGTCGGGTAGGTAGCGAGTAGTTCTAAGTCTTTCATGGTACAAAAATACGATTTTTATGGGCGCGCTCCAATTATTTATTATTTTTGTAGTCGAAAGAACGATCCATTACGAAAGACGATGGTCGGACGAGGGCATAAAATGCGCCCTCGGCGGCTGCCCTCCTCATTCGTAAATGCTCCTTCCCCGCGACGCAAGATCGATCGTGCGTCCAAAGCCTTTTTACTGAATTTTCCCGCGTCGAAACCGATAGATGCCGCAACTTTTTAAGAAGAGCACGAACGCGATCGCGCGCACCTCGCTCGTGGCCTCGGGAGGAATCGCCGCACTCGCGGTGTATTTCATTTTTCTCGGTTTTCCCCGCTCTTCTTACTGGAATCAGACGGACATCATCAAAACGCAGCCCGTTCAGTTCAGCCATAAGCATCATGTGGGCGACGATGGCATCGACTGCCGCTATTGCCACACCTCCGTCGAAAGCTCGGCCAGCGCCGGAATGCCGCCGACGAAAACGTGCATGAACTGCCACACCCAGCTTTTTTCCACGACGACCTACCTCGAACCCGTCCGCGAAAGCTGGAAGACCGGCATCCCGATCAAATGGACGCGCATTCACGATCTTCCCGATTACGTTTATTTCAACCACTCGATCCATATCAATAAGGGCGTCGGCTGCGCAACCTGCCACGGACGGGTCGATCAGATGCCGCTTGTGACGGAAGTATCCTCGCTACAAATGGAGTGGTGCATTCAGTGCCATCGCGCGCCGGAGCAATATCTGAGGCCGCGAAGCCAGGTGTTCAATATGGCGTACCAATTTCCTTCGAATCAAGAGGAGCTTGGCCTGAAATTGAAGAAGGAATATAACGTGCTCGGCTCGGATGTGCTAACAAGCTGCTCGACATGTCATAGATGATGGAAATGAAAATAGTGGAGAACGGAGAACGGCGAATGGCGAACGAGGAAGCGATGAAGAATTTCATCCCACTCTCTGTTCTCCACTCTCCACTCGCCACTACCGGAAAGCAATACTGGCGTTCGCTCGATGAGCTTGCCGACAGCCCCGAATTCGATGCCTTCGTTCGTAGAGAATATCCTTCGCAGACCGAGGTGCTCATCGACCCGGTCAGCCGCCGCTCCTTCATGAAGCTGATGGGCGCTTCACTGGGCCTTGCAGGACTTGCGGCTTGCACCGTGCAGCCGAAGGAAGAAGTTATCCCTTACATCAGGCAACCGGAAGAAGTTGTACCCGGCAAGCCACTTTATTTTGCTACTGCCATGCCTCGCTCCGGTGGCGCGGTTGGATTGCTCGTCCGCAGCAACGAAGGCCGTCCAACGAAAGTCGAAGGCAATCCCGATCATCCTGCCAGCTTAGGCGCGACCGATATTTTTGCGCAAGCTGCAATTTTAGCTTTATACGATCCCGACCGTTCGCAGGGAATCAGTCATTTGGGTGAGATCAGCGCGTGGGGCGATTTCATCACGGCGATTGCCGGGCGCGTTTCGCTTCTTGCACCGAAAAAGGGCGAAGGTCTGCGATTCCTAACTGAATCGACCACTTCGCCATCCTTTGCAGCAATGATGCAGGGCATTCTTGCGGATATGCCGAATGCGAAATGGCATCAATACGAACCGGCACGAGGAAACGGACAATTTTACGGTGCAGGAGCCAACACGAATGTGATGTATCGCTTCGATAAAGCGGACCGCATTCTTTCGCTCGACAGCGATTTTATGATGGATTCCGGTTCCAGCGTTCGCTATGCGCGCGATTGGGCCGAGCGTAGAAAAGTCAGTTCTTCCAGCACGGACATGAGCCGCCTCTATGTCGCGGAGACTTCCATAACTGCGACTGGTTCTAATGCGGATAACCGCATCGGCATTCGCCCAAGCGAGTTTGAAGGATTTGTTGCCGCGCTAGCCTCAGCAATGGGAGTTGGAGCATCGGGAAAAGCGAATTCATCGCGGCAGCAAGAATATGTAAGCGCCGTAGCAAAAGATTTACTTGCGAATAAAGGCCGCTCTATTGTAATTGCCGGTGAGTGGCAATCGCCGTATGTTCACTCGCTCGTTGCGAAGATGAACGATGTGCTGGGCAATACTGGTCAGACTGTTTTTTATTCAGGCGCAGTCGAAGCAAGTCCGATGGATCATCTTGCTTCGATCACCGATCTTGCGCTCGATATGGCGAAGGGCGAAGTGGATTCGCTCATTATTCTTGGCGGCGTAAATCCGGTTTATTCTGCGCCTGCCGATCTGAATTTTGCGGATGCGATGAAGAAAGTTCCGTTCATCGCGCATCATGGACTGTATTACGATGAGACGGCGGAGCTATCGCACTGGCATGTGAACGAAGCGCATTTCTTGGAATCCTGGGGCGATGCGCGCGCTCACGATGGTACAGCCTCGATCGTCCAGCCGCTCATTGCTCCGCTCTATGGCGGAAAGACTTCTTCAGAAGTTCTTACGACATTTACGAAGAACGCAAACGCCTCCTCTTACGAGATCGTAAAAAATTATTGGACAAGCGGCGAAAAAAGCGGTGAGGTCGTAAAAACGTGGCGCAAAGCGCTGAATGACGGCATCATTCAAAATTCTTCGACGTCGGCTTCTGTAATGCCGGTGGCTTCGGCTACTGCTGTTGCCGCGAAGACGGCATCGCAAGGTGCGGACGATTTTGACATTGTGTTCCGTCCCGACCCCACGATTTTCGATGGCCGCTATGCGAATTTAGGATGGCTGCAAGAATTGCCGAAGCCGATCTCCACGCTGACGTGGGATAATGCGGCCTACATTAGCAGAAAAACAGCCGAAGATTTAAAATTAAAGGCTTCACTAAGATTTTCAGGCGGCGAGTATGAGTCCGATGTGATTCATATCGAAGTCGATGGCAAGAGCGTGAATGCGCCGGTGTGGATCATTCCCGGTCAGCCGGATAACACGATCACGCTGCACCTTGGTTATGGCCGGAAGCGCGCGGGAAAAGTGGGAACCGATCTTGGCTTCGATGCCGGGAAAATTCGGACGACGAAAAATTTCTGGTTCGCTTCGGGCGCAAAAGTTACCAAAAAAGATCAGACCTACGATCTTGCCGGCACCCAAATCCATTTTTCGATGGAAGACCGGAATGCCGTGCGCTCTGCAACATTTGCGGAGTATAAAAAGCATCCGGATTTTGTACACCACGCCGTTCCCCAAGCGGACGACGATGGCCGAGCGACCGAAAGTTTAGAAGAGCCATCGAAGGACATGTCCATGTTCCCGCGTTATGAATACAAGGGCTACGCGTGGGGCATGACGATCGATCTCAATTCCTGCATCGGCTGCAATGCATGCATGGCTGCTTGTGTGGCGGAAAATAACATTCCCGTTGTCGGCAAAGCGCAGGTGCTTCGCAGCCGCGAGATGCACTGGATTCGCGTGGACAGATATTACACCGGCGCAGCAGAAGACCCGGAGACCTATTTCCAGCCGGTGCCATGCCAGCAATGCGAGAACGCTCCGTGCGAGCTGGTCTGTCCCGTCGGCGCGACGGTACACAGCTCCGAAGGGCTGAACGATATGACCTACAACCGCTGCGTGGGCACGCGGTATTGCTCGAATAACTGCCCGTANNAATGCACCTATTGCGTGCAGCGCATTCAGAATGCGAAAATCGGCGCAGAAAAAGAAAATCGCCGCGTGCGCGATGGCGAAATTATCACTGCGTGCGAGGCCGTCTGCCCGACGGACGCGATCGTGTTTGGCGACATCAACGATCCAAATAGCCGCGTAGCAAAATTGAAGAGTGACACGCGAAATTATTCGCTTTTAGGCGATCTGAACACGCAGCCGCGCACGACGTATCTCGGCGTTGTTCGCAATCCGAACCCGGAGATCAAACGCATGGCCGGGAAGCGCGAAAGTATTTTGGAGGAGACCTCATAATCGCATGAGCGCCTACGAAACAAACGTGAAGCTTAACCGCATCGTCGGCGATGCGGGACGGCCCGGGGAGTTTGACATCAACTCCGCCGAGGGGCCGGTGCTCGCGCAGGGGCTAAGCTATGAAGCGATCACGGACAAAATAACGGGCATCATCCTGAAAATGGGAACACCCCGCTGGTGGTTCGGAGTGATGCTCATCTCATCGTCGCTGTTGGTCGGGCTTCTATTCGCGCTCACCGTGCTCGTGTTCAAGGGCATCGGGATTTGGGGAAACAACGAGCCGGTCGGCTGGGCGTGGGATATCACGAATTTCGTCTGGTGGATCGGAATCGGCCATGCCGGAACGCTTATTTCTGCTATCCTCCTGCTATTAAAACAAGAGTGGCGCACCTCGATCAGCCGGTTTTCTGAAACGATGACCATTTTTGCCGTGATGTGTGCAGGTTTGTTTCCGTTATTTCATACAGGCCGTCCGTGGGTTGCATACTGGCTGTTCCCGCTTCCGAATACGATGGGCGTGTGGCCGCAATTCAAAAGCCCGCTGGTGTGGGACGTGTTTGCCGTCTCGACGTACTTCACGCTCTCCGTCGTCTTTTGGTATGTTGGCCTCATTCCGGATTTAGGCACCTTGCGCGATCGGGCAAAGCCGATGTTTATCAAAAAGATGTATGGCATGCTTTCGATGGGCTGGCGCGGCTCGACGAAGCATTGGAGCCGCTATGAAACCGCAGCGTTGCTGCTCGCGGGCTTATGTACGCCACTCGTTGTTTCGGTCCATTCCGTTGTCAGTATGGATTTCGCCGTGGGAATCGTTCCCGGCTGGCATACGACCATCTTTCCGCCCTATTTCGTTGCCGGCGCAGTCTATTCCGGATTTGCGATGGTGTTGACGCTCGTGCTGCCAGCGCGAAAGCTGTTTCATCTTGAAGATTATATCACCATGCGCCACATCGACAGCATGGGTAAAGTCATGCTTGCGACGGGACTTATCGTCGGATACGCTTATACATTCGAGCCATTTTTTGGGCTGATTTATTCCGGCAACAAATACGAGCATTTCCTGATCTTGAATCGCGCGATCGGGCCGTATGCGCCGTTCTACTGGACGCTCGTGCTCTGCAACGTGATTACGCCGCAATTTTTGTGGTGGCGCAAAATCCGGCATAATCTCGTCGTGCTCTTTATCATTTCGATTGTGGTCAATATTGGCATGTGGCTCGAACGCTTCGTGATTATTGCCGTTAGCTTGCATCGGGATTTTCTGCCAAGCTCGTGGGGCTATTTCAAACCGACCATTTTCGATGTGCTAACCTTTACCGGAACGCTCGGCTTCTTTGTGACGATGATGCTGCTCTTCCTGCGCAGTATGCCGGCCATTCCCATGTTCGAATTAAAGACATCGCTTCCGCAGGCCCATACGGGCCGCGTGGAGTTAGCGGATTTTGAAGAGGAGGTCGCATCGTGAAACGGGCAAAGCAATATCCAGTCTATGGCGTGATGGCGGAGTACGAAACGCCCGCCGCGCTCATTGCGGCCACCAAGCAGGCGTATGATGCCGGTTACCGCGTGATGGATGCTTACACGCCGTTCCCGATCGAGGAAGTCTCGGAAACGCTCGGTTTTCTCCGGCATCACAACAAAGTTCCGTTAGCGACCCTCGTTGGCGGCTTGCTGGGCGGGATCGGCGGGTATTCACTTGCGTGTCTCGCTTCGTCGTCGTGGTATCCGCTCAATATCGCGGGCCGGCCCTATATTACATGGCCGATGTTTATTCCCGTGACGTTCGAAAGCACCATCCTCATAGCCGGACTTAGCTGCGCGATCGGGATGCTCGCCATGAATGGATTGCCGTCGCCCTATCATCCTGTCTTTAACGTGCCCGGTTTTAGCCTTGTAACGAACAACCGCTTCTTTCTCTGCATCGAAGCGCGCGATCCATTATATAACGAAGCAGTCGTCACCGATTTCCTGAAACGAACCCATGCAACGGAGGTGACACGTGTCGATGGGTAAATCAATTACGAATTACGAATTACGAATTACGAAAGCCGGAATAGTGCCCAAGCTTTTCCTATTTCTTACTTCTTACTTCTTACTTCTTACTTTAACCTCCTGCCGCCAGGATATGCAGGATCAGCCGAAATACCTGCCGTATCGCGGCAGCGAGATTTTTGCGGATAGCCTCTCTTCGCGCAATCTGGTCGAGGGAACCGTTCCTCGCGGATATTTGCGCGAGGATATTGCGATGTACACGGGCCGAACGGCTCAGGGAGCTGGAACTCCGATGGACACCGGTTCAAAAATGGCGGCCACCGAAGTCAACGAATTCCCATTTCCGATCACGCGCGAGATATTGGATCGAGGCCAGGAGCGGTATAACATTTATTGCTCGCCGTGTCATGGCGTGCTTGGCGATGGGCAGGGCATGATTGCGAACCGAGGCTTTCAGGGGCCAGTTTCGTTCCACCAGGACCGGTTGCGCACTGCGCCGCTCGGACATTTCTTCGATGTTATCACCAATGGCTTGGGAAGAATGCCGGATTACTCGATGCAAATTCCGCCGCACGAACGCTGGGCGATCGTTGCATACATTCGCGCGCTGCAACTGAGCCAGAATGCGAATGTCGCGGATGTGCCGGCAGACCAAGTACAAAACTTAAAATGAAAATTACGAATTACGAATTACGAATTACGAATTACGAAATGGGAGATGGTCTCGAATCCCCCTATTTGTCATTTGTCATTTGTCATTCGTAATTTCCAAGCGTTTTGGCAACTACTAACTATACCGTACCGGCTTCGGTGGATCGTTTCGGTCGCAATGGGATGATTGCGGCGGTGATCGGGCTTGCGTTGCTGCTCGTTTCGATCGCGGCGGTTTCGCCCACGCAATTTTTTCATTCGTATTTGCTCGGCTATATCGTATTTCTTGGGCTTACGATGGGCTGTCTGGCGCTGCTTATGCTGCAATACGTTTCGGGAGGCGCGTGGGGCGTGGTGGCGCGGCGCATTTTTGAAGCAGGCTCCAGGTTAGTTCCCTTCGCTGCGTTGCTATTCATCCCGCTTCTCTTCGGATTGAAGGATCTTTATAGCTGGACCGATCCGCAGTTGCTGAAAACAAACCCGATCGTTGCCGGGAAATCGGACTATCTCAATATACCATTCTGGATTATTCGCGCGGCGATTTATTTTTCGTATCTTATTATTATCTCGTTTGTCCTGAATAAGTACGCGAAAAATCTCGATGAAACACCCGGCTTCAAATGGAGCCGCAAGCTGGAAAATTTTTCCGGCGGGAGTCTGTTTTTCTATTTTATCCTTGCTACCCTGGCTGTTACCGACTGGATTATGTCCCTGACGCCAGAATGGTATTCGACGATTTTTGGCTTTATCATGATCGTTGGGCAAGGCATCATGGCGATGACGTTCACGATACTCATGGTCTGTATGCTCATGCGCGAGGAGCCGATGGCTTCGATCATCAAGCCGGTGCATTTGCACGATCTCGGCAAGCTGCTCTTCGCGTTCAATTTCTTGTGGGGATATTTGATGTTCTCGCAGTGGATCATTACCTATGCGGGAAATCTTCCGGATGAGATCATGTGGTACCACGAGCGCATTCGCGGCGGATGGGAAACCGTGGCGTATATCGTGATCTTCGTCCATTTCCTGTTGCCGTTCGCGCTCCTGCTATCGCGGGATTTGAAGCGGAGCGCGAAGCGGCTGATTCCCGTGGCTGCGCTGTTATTCATTATGCGCATTGTGGATTTGTATTGGCTCATCGAGCCGAATTGGCACCGTGAGGAATTCTTTTTTAGCTGGGCCGATCTTGTAGCGCCGCTGGGTTTCGTGGGGCTTTTCCTATGGCTGTGGGCGTGGCAATATAAAAAGCGTGGAATGCTTCCCACCGGCGAGCCTGATCTTGAAATAGCACTTCACCCGAAAGGAGCACATTAACATTTATCATGAGCGGCCATAACGCACACGAGAAGGATCCGAAGCACGAGCAACAGCTCGCGGATGACCTTGCTCGCTCGAAAGAAGCCGGGCATGAAGTGGGGGAGATCAATCCTGCGTCGGTGTATAAGTTCATGATCTGGCTCGGGGTCTTTGTGGTCTTTTCGTATTTTCTCGTGTATGGCATTCTTAAGATGAACGATGCGCGGGTCGTAAAGGAGGATCGGGTGGTAACGCACCTGCCGGAATCGAAATCGGACGAGCTTCCGCCCGAGCCGCGGTTGCAGCTTGCTCCAGGCCATACGGAGCACCCAATTGACGAAGGAATTTACTACCGCGACTCGGTCTCGCGTGTGATCGAGTCCTATGGATACTTAAACAAAGCCACGGGGTCGGTCCATATTCCGATCGATCTTGCGAAAGACTTGCTTTTGAAACGCGGGCTTGCGGTGCGAGCGAACATACCCCCGGAGGAGAATGATGGCCGGATTATGATCCCCGATTGGTCAAGCTCGGGAAGGGTTTCGGTTCGCCGCGACCAGCGCATTCCGGGCGGTACGTTTACCGTGACCGGCGGAAATCTTAATGTGGAGAATGGCAAATGAAAAGGGTAACGGTTAAGGGGTAAAGGGTATTAGGAATCGAGAGAGCGAATGATACGAATTAAAAGGGCATTCAATTTTTTCGAGAAGAGAGCAAGCAAGAATTCCTTGCGTGTCTCTCTTTTCCCGTTACCCGTTACCCCTTACCCTTTACCCATTACCCGTTACGCATTACTCGTTACTATTTTAACCTTCTTCACCTCCGGCGCGGCGTTCGCCGGCGATGCGCCGTTTTTTAAGGGCGACGTGCAAGGCCCTGCCGCCCAGCAAGGGCTGCCGAACATAGAAAAGAAAGTTGGAATCGATCAGCATTTGGGCGAGCAGGTCACGCTGAGCTTGCCCGTGCGCGATGAGCACGGAACGGCAACCACGCTCGGAACTTATTTCGGCAAGCGACCCATAATCCTCGTGATGGCTTATTATGAATGCCCAAATCTTTGCACCATGGTGATGAATGGCGTTTTTGCCGGCATGATGCCGCTCTCGTTCATTGCCGGAAAGGATTACGATGTGGTTTCCGTCAGCATCGATCCGCACGATTCTTCTGCCTTGGCGAAAGCGAAAAAGGAGACGTATCTAACGGGTTATCATCAAACGGATCACGCGGACGGCTACCATTTTTTGACGGCAGATGAAAGCACGATCGAGCAGCTTTGCAAAGAAGTCGGTTTTCGTTATTCTTACGATACCGAATCGCATCAATTCGCTCATGCCAGCGGAATCATGATCGTGACGCCCGATGGGAAGCTTTCTCGCTATCTTTTCGGGGTGCAGTTCAATCCGAAGGATTTGAAATACAGTTTGATGGAGGCCTCCGGCGGGAAAATCGGATCGCTGGCGGATAAGCTGGTCCTCTTTTGCTATCATTACGATCCAAGCCAAAGCAAATACGGACTGGCCATCGCAAATATTTTACGTGCCGGCGGGGTTCTGACATTGCTGGCCATCGGCGCGATGTTCTATTTCTTTCGCCGTCGCCGCATCGCCGACGATGCTCAAAAGATTATGAAGTATGAATTAAGAATGATGACCGGGGAGGGACATTCGTGATCTCATCATTCGTCCTTCATCCTTCTTCATGGTTCCTCGGCATGTCCTGGATGCTGCCGGATCAGGCTTCGACCTACGCGCCCGAGGTCGATAATCTCTATTTGTTTTTGGTCGGCCTGACGGTTTTTTTCACGGTGCTCATTTCGGGCGCGATCCTCTACTTTTTCGTGAAGTACCGACGACATCCGAATACCCCCACTCCGAAACCGATCGAAGGGTCGATTATTTTGGAAAGCGCATGGTCGATCATACCGTTCATTATCTGCCTCTTCATCTTCGCGTGGGGCGCGAAGATTTATCTGGAGCAATACACCATTCCGAGCGACGCGCTCGATGTCTATGTCGTCGGCAAGCAATGGATGTGGAAATTTCAGCACCCCGAAGGCCAGCGCGAGATCAATGAACTTCACATTCCCGTGGGCCGCAAAATCCGATTCGTCATGGCGACCGAAGATGTGATCCACAGCTTCTTCATTCCGGCGTTTCGCATGAAGGAAGACATCGTTCCCGGCCCGAACCGCTATACCACCGTGTGGGCCGAGCCGACCATGACCGGAACATTCCATATTTTTTGTTCGGAGTATTGCGGGACGAGCCATTCGGGAATGATCGGATGGGTTACCGTGATGAGCGATAAGGATTATGAGGCGTGGCTCTCTGGCGGTGCGGCGGAAGGCTCGATGGCCGATCGCGGGGCTGCGCTCTTCACGCAGCTTGGCTGTGTAACGTGCCATCGCGCGGCCCAGGGCCTATGCCCGCACCTCGAGGGAAAATATGGGACGATGGAATCGCTTACCACTGGACAGAAAGTGCTCGTCGATGACAGCTACATTCGCGAGTCGGTTCTGCTTCCGCTGGCAAAAATCGTTGCGGGCTACCAGCCGATCATGCCCTCATTCCAGGGGCAGGTGAGCGAGGAGCAATTGCAGATGCTCATCGCATACATCAAGTCGATTGGCCCGACGCAGGCCGTAAGTGCTGGTGCTGCGGTAAAGTCAGGCGCACCCGTACCGGCCGTGGCGCGGCCACCAATTATGAACAGTGGCGTAAACACTATTCTGCCACCATCGGAGAAACAACCACCGGAGCAAACGCAAAAACCGTGAACGCACTAACGGGTAACGAGCAACGCGTTGCGAGAACGAGGGAATGTAATACTCGGTACTCATCACTCGTTATTCATCCACTAACAGCATGAGTTCGACAGCAACACAACCGACCGAAATGAACGCCGAGCCGCTCAATTATTTGAACGACGGCCACGGCCTTCGTTCGTGGCTTTTGACGAAGGATCACAAACGTATTGCGATCCTCTATCTTATTTCGGTCTCGTTTTTCTTTATGGTGGGAGGCGTGTACGCGCTGCTCATCCGCATCAATTTGCTTTCGCCGCAGGGTCTTTTCGATCCCGATACCTATAATCGCCTTTTCACCGCGCACGGGGTCATCATGGTCTTCCTTTTTCTCGTGCCGGCGGTTCCTGCGATCCTCGGGAATTTTCTGCTGCCCATTATGATCGGCGCGAAAGATCTGGCCTTCCCTAAAATCAATCTTTTGAGTTGGTACTGTTATGTGTTTGCCGGGATATTTTTAGTCATTGCCATCATTGCCGGCGGTATCGATACGGGCTGGACGTTTTACGCGCCGTATAGCACGAGTTATTCGAATTCTAACGTGCTGCTCGCGGGCATCGGCATTTTCATCGCCGGGTTCTCCTCGATTCTGACCGGCATCAATTTTATCGTGACGGTACATACGATGCGCGCGCCGGGGATGACGTGGTTCCGGCTCCCGCTGTTTATATGGGCGCATTATGCAACGGCGCTCGTCATTATGCTCGGCACGCCGGTGCTTGCGATCACCGTTTCGCTCATGGCCTTCGAGCGCGTTACGCACGTTGGCATTTTCGATCCGGCCATGGGCGGCGACCCGGTGCTGTTCCAGCATATGTTTTGGTTTTATTCGCATCCGGCGGTCTATATTATGGTGCTGCCGGCGATGGGCGTTGTTTCGGAACTCATCGCAAATATGTCGCATAAAAATATCTTTGGCTACAAGTTCATTGCGATGTCCAGCCTTGCTATCGCGGTGTTCGGATTCTTAGTCTGGGGTCATCATCTTTTCGTTGCGACGCAGTCCATCTATCTCGGAATTATCTTTTCGTTCCTGAGTTATGCCGTGGCGATTCCCTCCGCGATCAAAGTGTTCAACTGGACGGCTACGCTCTATAAAGGCTCGATCTCCTACGATACGCCGATGCTCTACGCGCTTGGTTTTATCGGGCTATTTCTCATTGGCGGCATGACGGGCCTGTTTGTTGCCGCGCTCGGAATCGACGTGCATGTAACCGATACGTATTTCGTGATCGCGCACTTTCATTATGTGATGGTTGGCGGTTCGCTCATGGGATTTTTGGGTGGGATGCATTTATGGTGGGGCAAAATGACGGGCCGGATGTATCCGGAGTTTTGGGCACGCGCGGCGATGATCATTCAATTCGTCGGTTTTAATCTGACCTTTTTTCCGCAATTTATTTTGGGCTATCTCGGAATGCCGCGTCGCTACGCCGCGTATCCGCCGGAGTTCCAGGTGCTGCATGTGCTTTCTTCCGCCGGTGCAAGCATTCTCGGTTTTGGCGTGGCGATGACCATATTTTATTTTATCTGGTCGTTGAAGAACGGTAAGCGCGCGCCGGCGAATCCATGGGGCGCGCCGGGACTCGAATGGCGCATCGCTTCGCCGCCGCCGACCGAGAACTTTCTCGTGCCGCCCATCGTGACGTGGGAAGCGTATGAGTTTGCGCCAATCGAAACCATGGAATTGATTGGCCCTCCCAGCGATGCCGACCAAGGGGTTCTTGGCCCGCAAAGTACAGAAGAATCCGGTAAAAAGTAAGAAGTAAAAGGTACGAAGTTGTCAACGATAGAAACAGAAACGGCACACGAACGGACCGCGAGCCACGCGGAGCACAATCCGCATCTCGTGCATCACTTCGACAGCATGGAGCAGCAAGTCGAAGCGGGTACGCTCGGTATGTGGTGGTTCCTGCTGACCGAAATCATGTTTTTCGGTGGCATGTTTTTGGCATACACCGTCTATCGGCACATGTACTTCGACGCATTCGCCGCCGGCAGCAATGTGCTCAGCATTTGGTGGGGCGGATTTAACACGGCCGTCCTGATCGGGAGCAGCCTTACGATGGCGCTCGCCGTTTGGCACGCACAGCACGGGAACTCGAAAAAAATCGTGTTTTTCATTTTGTTTACCGTTGTGCTTGGCAGCATCTTCCTGCGGGTGAAGTATATCGAATATCATGACAAATTCGAGGAGCACGTTTTCCCCGCCGGAGATTTTCGCTGGCCCATCGCCCATGAATCCAATAGGCCAAACAATGCCGGTGATCTCCTACTCATGCTCATCGGTGCAGAACATTTGAACGGAGAGGGCAACGCGCAGCAGGCGCTTCCGGAAAAAATCACGACCAAATACGCCGAGAAAGGTCCCTACTATGGCGTAGGCGGACAAATACCGGAAGAAGTGCAGGACCCTGGTTTCGGCGGACATGTCCGCATGTATTTTTGGCTTTACTTTGCCATGACGGGATTCCATGCGCTGCACATGGTCATCGGTATTGCTCTTCTGCTCATGCTTGCATGGCAGGCTAATCGAGGCAAATTTTCGAAAGAATATCATTCGTACATCGAGCTGACGGGACTCTATT
>PLYO01000021.1:0-102938 GCA_003151825.1 Ignavibacteriota bacterium | reverse complement strand
TACCGAAAAAAACGTATTACCTGATTTTCAGCGCGCTCCTTGTGGGCACGGCGCTGACGGTCATGTTCGCCTTCATCAATCTCCACAATTTCAACATTGTGGCCGCGCTCGTCATCGCCGGAATCAAGGCGACGCTCGTCATCCTGTTNNTCACGATGACGGATTATCTCAGCCGGGCGTGGTTAGTGTATCAGCCGTAGGCTTACGAAGGAGGTTGTTTCGATTAGCTCCGTAAGGAGCGAAATATTCCCATAGAATGCTATGCCGCTCCTTTGGAGCTTTGCATCGTTTCTGGCAACCCCGGGCTCGCACCGCTGCTTCCCAATTTCATACTTCTTACTTTCCCCAAATTCCCCCTGCGACACGCGATGGAGACGACACAATCCGCTTGGATGGGAAGCTGAACTCTCAGGGCACGCGTCGAAGTCCCGATGAGGATTGCGGGACAGTTGGCGGACTCCAACCTACAGCCTATAGCGGAGACCGATGGCGCCGTCGAGGTCGAGATCGAATATACGATTGAAGCCAATGAGTGGGCCGGCTTCGACAAAATATTCAATCCGAGATTTGTGGGGAATAATATTCATACCGAAGATCGTCCGCCCTCCGAACCCGAATCCATTATCCTCCTGATCGGCAAAACTTTCGTGATGCGGTTCCCGGCTAAAAAACATCCTGACACCCTTCGCGAACGCCACCGCTAAACCGGGGCCGGCGTACTCGCTCGTGATCGCCGAGTGAAACAGATTGAATTCCCAAACATAATCTANNGCGAGCCGAAATAATCGGGGCCGAAACCGACATCGAGCGCATGGGCCGATGCGAACTGATACTTCATCGTTCCTCCTAACGGATCGCCAAGTATCAATCCCACACTAATGCCCGCGCCGCTTAATTCCTGCGCGCTCGCCGCTCCGCTTGTGAGCATGAGACAGATGAAGACAAGGACGACCGATCTTGCTCTTTTTTTATTCAGGAAAATATTCATGTTGGGCGTATAACTCCTTGGAGTTTTAGGGAATCACAATATTCATCAGAAGAGTGCCCGAGAAAAGGTGAGGAAAAATTCATCCACGCAACAATTCCCCGTCCCCCGATTGTTTACCTATTCCTATACTGCATCGCATCATGGCCTACACTCCCAATCGCGAACCGTTTAGCACCTGGAATAAGCTGATACTTGGCTATCGGCGTTATTCCGGGTCGTGGGCGTATTTGCTGCAACGTATTACGGGCGTGGGATTAGTGACGTATCTCTTTATTCATATATGGGCGCTCACTTCGCTCACAAAGGGCCGCGCGGCGTTCGCTAAGGAGATGGTTACCTTTACCACGCCGCCGTTTAAGGTCGCCGAGTGGCTGCTTGGCGCGCTNNTGATGTTCCATGCGTTCAATGGCATCCGCATCGCCGTCGTCGATCTGGCGAATGGTGCGCGGTATCATAAAAAATTGCTCGCTGCCGTGTGGGTGACCGGCGTCGCGGTTGTTGTAATGATGTTTTTCCTCATTTTTTCAAGCGAGATTTTCGCAAAGTAAATTAAAGATGTCAGATACTCAACACACCACCCCCCAGCCCCCTCCTCTTGGCAGAGGAGGGGGAGCACTCCTACGCAGCTACTCGCGCCCGCGCAAAAGCGGCGCGCCGGCGTGGTGGCTACAGCGTGTTACAGGGCTGGCGCTTGTGTTTCTCGTGGTCGGGCATTACATTTTGATGCACTATAATCCGTTGAGCGGCCATGATTATGGCGAAACGGCTTCGCGGCTGGCTTCGCCGTGGTTCAAGGGAATTTATCTTGGATTTATCACGATCGGTATGTATCACGGCTTGCAGGGAATTTGGAACATCGTCCGCGATTACAAGTTGAAACCCGCCGTTGGCCTCACCATTTTTGGCGTGCTTGTGATTGCCGGCGTGATTTTCGTGACGATCGGCTGGAATACGATCCTTAGTTTCGATCCGTTGAAGCCGTAAAGCGGCAGAGAACAAATAGGACGACCTGAGTTCGCCCAATTCATCTCTCATCTTTCCTATTTCATCTTTGCCCATGACTCCCCTCACCGAACTTCGCGCAAACCACATTCGGAGCCTGCTGCGCGATGCGCGCGCGCGCCGTGGCGATTCGGAATTTGCAATCGAAGGCCCGCATCTGCTCGAAGCGGCGCTCGAAAAAGCTCCCAAGCTTATTTTGTACGCTGCGTTTACGCAGGATGCAGTGGCTCGTCACGGCGCGTTGTTCGATCGGGCGGAATCGCTTGGCATCGAAGTGCATTCGTTGCCGGCAAAACTTTCGTTTCGCATTTCCGACACGCAGGAACCGCAGGGCATCTTCGCGGTAGCCCGCATGCCGCGGCTAACGCACCTTCACGGCAATGTCCTGCTCGCGCTCGATGGCGTGCAGGATCCCGGTAATGTTGGAACGATTATTCGGACCGCCGTATGGTTTGCCGTTCCAAATATGTTGCTTGGCGAGGGAACGGCCGACCCCTACGCGCCCAAAGTGGTGCGCAGTACGCAGGGCGCGATTTTCGACGTCAGTATCGATCTGGTCGCCGATTTATCGAAGCGGCTTACGGAATTGCGAACGGCCGGATGGCACATCCTCGCGGCAACGCTGGAAGCAAGCGCAACGTCCATCTTTGAAGCCTCCTTTCCGGAGCGCGTCGTGCTGTTGCTCGGAACTGAAGCGCGCGGCATTCGCCCGGAATTATTGGCCTTGGCGAATGAGCAGATCACGATTCCGCGATATGGCGCCGGGGAGTCGCTGAACGTGGCCCAGAGCGCCGCCATTATACTCGCAGAATACCGGAGGCAAACGTCATGACGAATGATGTAGTGGCGCGGTTCCCGCGCCCGATGTAGGTTGTAACAATGAGGCTAAAGACACCTACTCGTTGCGGCAAAAGGCGGGGAAACCCCGCCACTACAATCCGGATAGACCTAAATGCTTCCATTGCGTGTTATGGCAAAAGCGATAGCAATTTGTTCTTTTGACCCACACCGTAACCATACCATCCCCATCTGGCAAGCGAAAAATTGTTTTCGGCAATGCCGAGCGCTTTGCCGTTATCGCCGGGCCGTGCGTAGTCGAGAGCGAAAGCATTTTGCGATTGGTCGCCGAACAATTGATAGCGATACAATCGCGGCTGCCGGTTGATTTTGTTTTTAAATCCTCGTACACCAAAGCCAACCGAACAAGCGGCGCAAGCTTTACGGGAATCGGGATGGATGCCGCGCTGGCATTGCTTGCAAAAATTCGGAACGATTACGATCTGCCAATCTTGAGCGACGTTCACCTGCCGGATGAATGCGCCATCGCCGCTGAAACGTGCGACATTCTCCAAATTCCGGCTTTTCTTTCGCGGCAAACGGAGTTGCTTCATGCCGCCGGCAAAACGGGCCGCGCCATTCATATTAAAAAAGGACAGTTCCTGTCGCCGGAAGACATGAAGTTCGCAAAATCAAAAGTTACCGAAACCGGCAACGATCGCGTGTTGCTCTGCGAGCGCGGAACCTTTTTTGGCTACGGGGATCTCGTTGTCGATTTTCGTTCCCTCGTGACGATGCGCGCGTATGGATCGCCGGTGATGTACGACGCCACGCATTCCGTCCAGCGCCCGAGCCAGCATGGCGTGAGCGGCGGTAACCGGGAATTTATCGCGCCGCTTGCGTGCGCGGCTATGGCCATTGGAGTGGATGGCCTGTTTATCGAAACACATCCGAATCCCGCCGAAGCCAAGAGCGACCGCGATTCGCAACTGCCGCTCGCCGAGTTAGAGCCGCTGTTAGAACGCCTGCTCGAAATTCACGACGCAGCCAGAAAGGAGCGCGCGTGATGGAATCTTTTACCCAAAGCGCGCGGCGAACGTTTGAGATCGAGGCGCGCGCTGTCCGAATGACGCTCGAAACATTGGATGCTTCCGCATTCGACGCGACGTGCTCGCTTATCCTGCGCGCGACGGGCCGCGTTATCGTGACGGGCGTGGGTAAATCGGGCCACATTGCAAACAAGATCGCATCCACACTTGCCTCGACGGGAACTCCCGCCTTTTTTCTTCACCCTGCCGAGGCATTGCATGGCGATGTCGGCATGGTGCGCCGCGAGGATGTAGTGATTGTGCTCAGCAAAAGCGGGGCCTCCGACGAATTGCTCGTGCTCGTGCCGTCGCTTCGGCGGATCGGGGTTCCCATCGTCGCTATGACCTGCGCATTGGAATCGAAGCTTGCCATTGCCGCGAAGGAAAGCGGCGGAACGGTTCTCCTTGTCCACTCCGATGAAGAAGCATGCCCGCACGATCTCGCGCCCACCGCTTCGACGACCGCCATGCTCGTCTTGGGCGATGCGCTGGCGATTGCGCTCCTGGAAGCGCGGGAATTTTCGAGCGCGGATTTCGCGCGTTTGCACCCTGCGGGCGCGCTGGGAAGGAAACTTACTTTTTCCGTCGCCGATCTCATGGCCCATGGAAATCAAGTTCCGCGCGTGACGGAAACCGCGACGCTGAACGAAGTCATGATGGAAATGTCACGCAAACGCTTCGGTGCGACGGCGGTGACAAAGGGTGAACGCCTCATGGGAATTATTACCGATGGCGATCTTCGCAGATTTTTTGAATCGCATGCAACCATCAATACCGGCATCGTAAAAGCAAAAGACCTTATGTCCACCAAACCCCGCACCATCGCCGCCAGCGCCCTCGCCATCGAAGCGCTTCATGCCATGGAAGACAAGGCGCCGAAAGTTATGCAGCTGCTCGTCGTTGATTCGTATGGAACGATCGAGGGAATCATTCACATCCACGACATTGTAAAGGCGGGGATTGCATGATCGGGTATAAAATAACAGAAAATTTATTTTCATGGCATCCTGAGCGGAGCAATTCGACGCGGAGCGGCGAATTGCGGAGTCGAAGGATCTTTGGTCGTTCACCAGAATGCCAAACTACATGAGATCCTTCGACTCCGTTCGGATGACACTTTGTATGAATATTAAAATCAAAATAAGTTACTTCTGGGTACTGATGTTTAGCTTTGTGCTAAGCTGCACTCTCCTCGGTTGCGATGAAGGTCCGAAAGTCATGCCGAGTACCGCGAACGTTCCCGCGCTTGGCGCGGACAAGCCGGGGCAGGTCAGTTACAATACCTCAATGAATTTTTCCGCAAGCGGAGTGCTCCGCGCCATCCTTCACGCGGGGCGCGTCCAAACGTTCGAGACCAAACGCTACAACTGGCTCGATAGCAGTGTGCGCGTCGATTTTTACAATAGAATGGGACTGCATTCGAGCGTGCTTACCTCGCAAAGCGCGAAAGTAAACACAGCGAACAATAATATGACGGCCTACGGCCATGTGCATATCGTCAGCGATTCGGGAACTACGGTCGATACCGATTCGCTCGAATGGGATAACAAAGCGCAGACCATCCACTCCGACGCGCCGGTCCATATTGTAGAAAAAGACGGCCGCGTAACCGACGGCATTGGCTTCGAGAGCGATCAAAATCTCGAGCACTATCACATCATGCACCCAACAATTGTTTCGTCCTCTGACGCATTCGGGTTAAGAAAATCATCCGGGAACGATCTAAAGCCACCAACGCCGGAAATTCCCGGCGCGGGAGCAATGCAAGCGACGCCGTTAGGCGTTCCGTTCGATTCGATGCACAAGGCTCATTGATTGTCATTCCCGCGAACGCGGGAATCCAGCGGGCTACTGCAACGACGGAGTATGGATTCCCGCTTTCGCGGGAATGACATTGTCATGAATTGACTAATCGAGCAACGACAATATTAATCTTTTGCAATACGAAGTACGAATGCTCGTATTTTTGTGTTCGTGCTTTTGAATTCATTATCACTTAGTCCGCTGCGGCGGACACTTTAGCACTTTTCCATGTCGAACATACTGGCCGGGCTGAATCCGGCGCAGCGGGAGGCCGTCTCGAACGTGAGCGGTCCGGTGATGATCGTGGCCGGCGCCGGCTCGGGCAAGACGCGCGTGCTCACGCACCGGATCGCGCTGTTGCTCGAACGCGGTGTGCGCCCGTGGGAAGTGCTCGCGCTTACGTTCACCAATAAGGCCGCGCAGGAGATGAAAGCGCGCATTGCGCTCCTGCTCGACGAGATGAGCGAAACGGCGATGGCAGAAATCGGGCCGGAACTCGCGCGCGATCTGTGGATGGGAACGTTTCACTCGATTTTCGCCCGCATTCTTCGCCGCAATGCCGTGGCGCTCGGTTATACATCGAGCTTCACCATTTACGACAGCGACGATTCGCTTGGCGCGATTAAGCAAGCCATGAACGCGCTTGGCATTTCGAAGGATCAGTTCAATCCCAACGCGGTGCGGTCGCGGATTTCGAGCGCGAAAAATCAGATGGTCTCGCCCGAGGAATATACGCGGCTTGCGCGCGATATTTTTTCCGAGCAAGTCGCGAAGATTTATCCCGAATACACGCGCGCGCTGAAACTGGCAAACGCCATGGATTTCGACGATCTTCTGCTCAAGACGATCGAGCTCTTCGACCGGAATCCGGACACGCTCGCGCAGTACCAGCATAAGTTCCATTATATCCTCGTCGATGAATATCAGGATACGAACCGCGTACAATATGCGATCATCAAACGATTAGAGGGAAAGCATGGCAATCTCACCGTTGTGGGTGACGATGCGCAGTCCATTTACGCCTTTCGCGGCGCGGAAATTGGGAATATTCTCGATTTCGAGCGGGATTATCCCGGCGCGAAGCTCTTTCGTCTCGAACAAAATTATCGTTCCACCAAGTCCATCCTTGCCACGGCGGACGAACTGATAAAAAACAACAAGGGACAAATCCCGAAGACGCTCTTTACCGAAAATCCTCGTGGTGAGCCGGTTCGCATCACGCAATGCTTAGACGAGCGCGATGAAGCAAGCTCGGTCGTGCGCGCGATTGAAGATGAAATCCGCAAATCGAAGCTTGATCTCAAAGATTTCGCCGTTCTCTATCGCACCAACGCACAGAGCCGCGCGATCGAAGACGGTTTGCGACGGCAAGGCATTCCTTATACCATCGTTGGAGGCACGGCATTTTACAAGCGAAAAGAAATCAAGGACGTGCTGGGATATGTGCGGCTGCTCGTAAATCCGAACGATACCGAAAGCCTTGCCCGCGTCATCAACAACCCTCCACGCGGTATCGGCGCGACGACGATGGAGCATGTTGCCATCCATGCCCGGAACCATAATCAAAGCATGATGGCCGCGCTTGGCGCGATCGATTTCGTGGGCGGCGTGCAGAGCCGCGCCGTTCAGCGCATCCATGAGTTTGTGCGGCTCATTCGTAAATACACCGATCTGCGCGATAAAATGTCGGTGAGCGAACTCTTGCGTGCGCTTATCGACGAGACGGGGATGCTGCAAGAGCTAAAACTCGAAAACACCATCGAGGCGATGACGCGCCGCGAGAATATCCAGGAATTCCTCTCCGCTGTCACCGATTATTTCCACGAAAAGCCTGACGCCACGCTGGAATCATTCCTCGAAGAGATTGCGCTCCTATCCGAAGTCGATCAAACGGATGGAACGAAAAACGTCGTCACGCTGATGACGCTGCACTCCGCGAAAGGATTGGAATATCCGGTGGTATGCATCACGGGTTTGGAGGATGGTTTGTTCCCGAGCATTCCCGTCGGCGTAAGCCGCGAGCCGAATGACTTAGAGGAAGAACGCCGGCTGTTTTACGTTGGCATCACCCGCGCGATGCGCCGGTGCTTCGTTTTTTATGCGATCGAACGCCTGCGCTTCGGCGAGACTACGCGCGCGCTGCCCTCACGCTTTATCGAAGAGATCGAAAAATCCGGTTCGACCGAACATGTCACAAGCTTCGGAACGAAACCGCAATCACGCCAGCGATTTGACGATGGCACGGAAAGCGGCCGCCCATCCACCTCTCATCTATTTTCCGGATCGCCTGTCGTCAATGGCCGCACCTTCACCCGCAAGCGCCGCGAACGCTCGCCGCTCGATCGATTAACAGGGGAAGAGCCAACGAATTATTCCCAGATCGAGGATGATCACTCGTCTCCGCTGCACCGCGGCTCGCGGGTATTTCACGAAACCTTCGGCGAAGGCCGCATTATCGAGGTGGCCGGCACCGGCGACAAAACCAAAGCGACCGTCGAGTTCCCAAAATTCGGCAGAAAAAACCTGATGCTCAAATTTGCGAATTTGAAGGCGCTGTGATTATTCGCCTGGAACTTTAATCGCGAAAAAGTGCGAGTCGCCTTTGCTATCGACGACGTTCAGGCCGACGGCCTTGCCCTCGTTGGCCTTGATGATCTTCTCGAAGTTTCCGGCGTCGGTCACTTTTTGGTGTGCGGCTTCGGTGATGACGGCGTCGCGTCCTAAGTTGCGGTCCGAAGCTTCCGAGCCTGGCGCCACAGCCGTGATAACGACACCGTTCGAAACATGATACTTATCCTTATCGTCCGCCGTCGCGGTGCGGACGGTGAGGCCGATATTGTCTAACGTTGCCGTCGATTTGGCCGATTCTTCCTGCGCCTGATCTTCGTCGCCGGAATTTTCATCGGAAGTATTTTCCGCGATGTCCGCGCGCGGCTTGAGCGTCACGGTCTTTTCCAATTCTTTTCCATCGCGCCACAGGCGTAGCGTGACACGGTCGCCCGCGTGGTGCATCCCGATCATGCTTTGCAGTTGGTTCGATGCATCGGTCTCGTGGCCATCGACGGAAAGAATAACGTCGCCTTTCTTCAGTCCGGCGGCTTCGCCCGCGCCATCTTTGACGACTTCGTCGATAAGCACGCCATGCGGACGGTCAAGCCCAAGCGCCTGTGCGGTTGTTTGGTCGATATTGGCAATCTGGACGCCAATATAGCCTCGGTTGACTTTGCCGGTTTTGATGAGATCCATCGTAACCTCTTTGGCCATATTGATCGGGATGGCAAAACCATAGCCCGCAAACATGCCGGTGGTCGAGGCAATGGCCGAATTAATGCCAATGACTTCACCCTTGATATTGAACAGCCCACCACCGGAATTGCCGGGGTTGATCGCCGCGTCGGTCTGAATGAAATTGGCAATGCCATAATGGCCGATGGCTACCTTCTCGTCAAAAATATCCAGCGGACGCCCAAGCGAGGAGACGATCCCCTCCGTAACCGTCGATTGGAGACCTAATGGATTGCCAACCGCCAGCACCACCTGCCCGACGGCAAGATCGTCCGAATTGCCAAGCGCTGCGACGGGAAGATTCGTCGCATCGATCTTGATGACGGCAAGGTCTGTCGTCGGATCGGTGCCGATCACATGCGCATCGAACACGCGCTTATCGGTCATCATGACGGTAATGCCGCCTTTTTTTGCGGCATCTTTTACGACGTGGTTATTGGTAAGAATATACCCATCGCTCGTGATGATAACGCCCGAACCTATACCTTCCTCCGGTCCTTGCTGGGGCTGGGGGAATTGAAACTGGAACGGCATATTTCCGCCACCACCATTATCGCCGTTATCTCCGTTACCGCCGCCGAAGAAATGCTCGAACGGATTCATTTGCTGCTCTTTCGAGGCTTTCGGCGCTTCGGTTTTGACGTTGATTTGCACGATCGTCGGCTGAACCGCTTTCGCGATTGCCACAAACGAGCCGTTCAGGCTTGCTAAAGCCTGATCGTTCGGAAGGTCCGGCAATGGGCCACCGAGCGTAGGCTGGCTGGCGCCGAAGGCAATGCTCATGCCTTTCCAGCTGCCAAAACCCGTCACTAACGTCGCCCCGAATACCAAACCGAGCATGACTAAAAAAATAGCCGCTATAACCGGACGCTTTTTTAACATATTTCTGACTCCTGATTGAAAATTTTATACGGGCACATGGCAATGCACCCAAGTGAGTTCGCCTTGATTAGAATGGGCGCATTGCCATGCGACCCTACTACTACCGAGAATTGTCAGTTTTCTAACGTAACCCCGAAATCCTTGTTTCATTTTTCAAATTCGAAAAATATTCATTATGTAAGGAATGTGCTAAATCATTCTTCCGCTTGGGTGCGAGAGAACGCCCACGCTACTAACGGGCGTTTCAGTACCCTACTACCATGATTCGCCGGCTCTACAAGGAATACCGTATCCAGATAATTATAGCGTTTACGCTCGTTATTCTGGAGAATTTCGCCTATGTTGCGGAGCCGTATGTCTTTGGGAAAGCGATAGATGGCCTGCGGGAGGCGCATAGCATCGAGGAGGAGGTCGATTCGAGCCTTTCGACGACCCAACGCAGGGAAATAGCGGATTCGATCCGAGCGCGTGTCGTCGATTCCATGAAGATGATCGATTCCTTGCAAAGGATAGACTCTCTCCAATCTTCTCTTGAATCCATTCCGCAAGGACGTATGGGACAAGTGGAACCGGCGGAACCCGAGCAATCCTCCCTTCATCCTTCATACTTCATCCCTCATCCTTCATCCTTTCTTCATCTCGCGTCATTTTTTACCGGACGCCGGAATGCCTCCATTGTGCCGGATTCGAATCTTGTTCCATTGCCAGCGGAAGGGACCCCCGAACGTGCGAGGATCGATAGCATGCGCCACGCGCTTGCGCGATTCGATTCTATTCGAAGTCGGCAGCGGCACAAAAAGCATCCTCAAATGACACGTCAGGCTGCCCGCGATTCCATTCTCAAGGCGCACGCGGCAGGGAAGCCTTCTCCGGGTCCCGGCAAACCGGCCGGCACAACGAACCAGCCATCGAAGCAGCCGCTTGCGTTTTATCTCACGCGGGAAATCGGGCCATTTCTTCCGCCGCTCATTCCGTGGGCGCTATTATTTCTTATCAATTCGAGTATCGGCGCGTTTCGGCGCGTGTATGACACGCGCACCTATACGAAGATGTTCTCGAATCTTGCGAGCGATGTGGTCGCGCGGCAGCTCGCGCAAGGCGAAGATCTTTCGAAAGTCGCGGCGCGAAGTTCGATGGCGTGGCACAACATCGAGTTTTTCCAATATAACGTACCGGAATTTTTGGAGCAGCTTATCGCCGTTGGCGGCGCGGTGATTGCGCTGGGACTGTTCGATTGGCGTTTAACGGTCGTTGGCTCCGTTCTTATCGTATTCGTTATGGTGGGAAGTAAATACTACATGAGGTCGCTACAGAGTATCCAATCGACGCTGCACGATCAATACGAAGACGAATACAACGTCTTTGGCACGCGCGAGCCGGGCAAAATCCGATCGTATTATTCGAGCATCGCCGATTTGGAAATACGTTATTCCCTCCGTTCGACGGCGAGCTACGGCGTCATCCGCTTTTTTCTGCTCATCATGTTTCTTTCGACGCTCTATATTTCGATCGATCTCGACCGCTTCACCATCGGCTCGCTCTATGCCATCGTTGCGTATGTCTGGAGCTTCGTCACTGCAACGGAATACATTCCGTATCTTTCCGAGAAATGGGTGGAGCTGAAGGATGCCTCGCGGAGGATTACCGAGCCGCTGGAAGCAGAACCTGGATTACGCTGATTAGGATGGATTACGCAGACGATTCCAGGATTTGTAATCTTACACTCGGTGGATGTGATTTTCACCATAATTCGAATTTTACTCGCATAATCCGAAAAATCGTCCGCGTAATCCGCTTAAATCCGCGTAATCCCGGTTCTGACCCTTTTTCTTCGTATTTTTGCATAACTAATTTCCAAACTAACCATGACACAACCAAAAAACACACTCACACTCGCCACATTCATCATTTTTGCACTCGTTTTCGGGAGCTGCGGCAAATCCGGCGGCCCAGGCAACGGGCTTTCGACCGAGAATAAGGTGGTGTGGTACATTCCGAGCGATGTCGAAAGCATCAACCCCCTGCTCGTGGGCGATGAGGGCGGCAACTACGTGGACGCGCAAATTTTCGAGACGTTGTCCAGCCAAAACCCTCGCACACAGGCATTCATCCCGTGGCTTGCATCGCTGCCGGTGGAAAGCCCGGATCATCTGACCTTCACGTTTACTATGGACCCCGCCGCCCATTGGTCGGACGGTAAGCCCGTGACAGCGGAAGATGTTATCTATACGTATAAGGTCATGGATAATCCATACGTGATCAATGCCGCACCGGTTCGAAGCTACTTTGCCGCGTTCGATAGCTGCTGGATTCCGGCGGGTCAGCCGAACGTGGTCATCTTCCATTGGAAACAATACCGCTACGATCTTCTCAAGATCATGAACTACGTTAAAATTCTTCCCAAGCATGTATGGGATCCCACGGATTTGACCGGCAAATTTTCATGGGCCGAGCTGAAAGTTGAAAATCCCTCGAATCCTGCAATAAAGCAAGTTGCCGATAAATACCAGGACCCCGCTACCCAACGCGATCCCGCGCACATCCTCGGAAGCGGACCGTATAAATTCGAGACGTGGATTACGAACGACCGGGTTTCGATGCGCCGGGACACGAATTATTGGGCGAAGAACAAGCCCTGGGGCGAAGCCTACGTCGATCAAATTACGATCAAAACGATTAAGGACCCCAATGCCGCGCTCATTGCGCTGAAGCACCAGGACATCGACATCGATCAGTATCTATCGGGGCCGCAATATCTCTCCGGCCTCGATTCCGCGCAAGACAAGTACATAAAGAAGGACACGGTCTTTGAAAATTCGATTAGCTATATTGGCTGGAATAACGCCAAACCCCTCTTCTCCGATGTAAAAGTTCGCAAGGCATTGACGATGCTGATCGACCGGGATAAAATTATCCACGCCATACTGAAAAACATGTCGAAGAAGATCGAAGGCCCTGTCGCTCCCTCGCAGCCGGATTTCGATCCCACCGTCAAGCAGCCTGCTTACAACCCGGACTCCGCAAAGACGCTTCTCACGGAAGCCGGATGGAAGATGGGCCCCGATGGCATTCTCCAAAAAATGATTGGCGGTACACTAACGCCATTTAAGTTCACATTCCAGATTCCGAGCGGCAGCGAGGTTCCCAAACAAATCCTGCTCATCGTCGTTAACGACATGAAAAAGGTCGGGATTTCAGCCGAGATTTCCCAGCTTGAATTCTCGGTCTTTTTGCAGAACATGCGTAACCGCCAGTTCGACGCGCACATGGCATCATGGATCGGCAATATGACCGGCCCGGAAGGAGTCGAGGACGAGATCAGCCAGAAATGGGAATCCACTCAAATCAAGAACAAGGGCTCGAATGAGGACGCCTATTCCAATCCCGAAGCGGATAAGCTCATGGAGGCAATCAAAGTCGAGCCCGACCGCGCAAAACGTTTTGAAATGAGCCACCGCTTGCAGCATATCGTCGTTGACGACCAGCCGCAAACGTTTCTTTGGTCCACACCGGAGCGTATCGCGTGGCTCGACCGCTTCGATAATTTCGAATTCTTCCCTTCGCGTCCGCCATTCGCGCCAGCGTTTTGGATCGTGCGTGGTTCAGGGGTAAAACGCGGCCCACACGATGCCGTCATGAGCATGAACCCCTCGGAACGGACGGAGCCGCAGTAATTCAAACTACTGCTCCCTAACCATCGGTGGCTTCCGCGCGTTTTTCGTGGTGTCGCCCAGAATATCGTCGGGGCCGCGAAAGGTGCGCATGTGCTTGCCTTCCATTTGGTGAACGGAATGTGCTGTAGTAGCAGAATCGGCCACGCGCGGCGGAGCAGGTTGCTTTGCGCAACCGATAATTAATAGTGCTACTACGATCGTGCGTTTTAACATTTAAGTTTTTGATTGTCATTCCCGCGAAAGCGGGAATCCATAGGCGGGTTCCCAGACAAGGTCTGGATTCCCGCTTTCGCGGGAATGACAAAATCCGAAAAATCGTCCGCGTAATCCATCTTAATCCGCGTAATCCAGGTTCATGTTGCTCTATATAGTTCGCCACGGCGACGCCGATACTCCCGCCGCGAGCGACGACGATCGCGTGCTTTCGAAAAAAGGCATTCGCGTTACAAGCGCGATGGCGCGATTGCTGAAAGAAAAAGATTTCGATCCGCCGGAGATTATCGTCACTTCTCCCTTGCCACGCGCGGAACAGACAGCGCGAATTATGCTCGAAGAGTTCGCTCCCAAAGCGAAATTTGAAATTAACAATGGGCTTCGTTCCGGCAGCGATTTAGAAACTGCAATGTCCATTATTGCATCGAAAAAAGATGTGTGTGAAGTTCTGATGATGGCCGGTCACGATCCCTTGTTCTCACGACTTGCAAGCATTCTCATCAGCGGCACGGAGTACGCGATCGAAATGAAAAAAAGCGCCGTCGCGATCTTCGAACTAACGCGATTCGAAGTGCCGGGGATGCGAGGAATTTTACGGGCATATCTGCCACCGAAGATAGTGGCTTGAACCTGGGACAGAACCTGGATTACGCGGACGATTTAAGGATTGTTGTCTAAGGGAACTTCCGATTAAGTCTTATACAACGTCATTGCAGGAGGATTTATCGACCGAAGGGAGAAAAATCCGGTCCCGAGGGAACGAGGGAAGCAATCCCTTAATTTAAGATAGGGATTGCTTCGTCGCCATCGACTCCCTTTGGTCGTCGATGGCTTCTCGCAATGACATCTGTAAAATCCTGAATATTACAAAAACTTAAAGAATAATCCGTAAATCGTCCGCGTAATCCGCTTTAATCCGCGGAATCCAGGTTCTTCCTCCAGTTTGCAATCTTATTCATCGCCTCGATGGGCGTAAGCTGATTGAGATCGAGATTCCGTAGTTCGTTTGCGATGGCTTCGGCTCGTGCGTCGCCGAAGGCTTGCTGCAATTTTTCGGCGCGTTCTTCCCGTGTCATTCGTTCCAGAAAGGGGATTGCCCGCTGGATGTTCGCTTCCGCGATTTCGAGTTCCGTCGCTTCGAGCGATCGGAGGATTTCCCTCGCGCGGTCAATGACATCCGGCGGAATCCCGGCCATCGCAGCGACTTCGATCCCATAGGAATGATCGGCAAATCCCGGTGCGATCTTATGCAGAAAATGCACTTTGCCATCGGCCTCTCGGACTTCCACTTTTAAGTTGTGAATGCGCGGGTTGCGGTCGGCGAGCGCATTCAGTTCGTGATAATGCGTGGCAAAAAGCGTTCGCGCGCCCTGCAAATTATCGTGAATATGTTCGGCAATGGCCCACGCAATGGAAATGCCATCGAAGGTGGAAGTTCCGCGTCCCAATTCATCGAAGAGCAGCAGGGAATTTTTCGTCGCGTTGCTCAGAATATTTGCCGCTTCGTTCATTTCAACCAAAAATGTCGATTCGCCGCTTGCGACGTTATCGCTTGCTCCGACGCGCGCGAAGATGCGGTCTAAAATCGGAAAGTTTGCTTTTTGCGCTGGAACGAAAGAACCGGCGTGGGCAAGATACGCGAGAATTCCGGCTTGCCGGAGATACACCGATTTGCCCGACATATTCGGCCCGGTGATGATATAAAATTCGAATTCGCCGGGCGCGAACATGACACTGTTCGGCGTGAACCGATCGCCAACCGGCAACAGCTTCTCGACGACGGGATGCCGGCCCTGCTCGATGGAGAAATTTCCGTCGTCGTTAAATGCAGGGCGCGTCCAAGCGTGTTTGGTGGCGAGCGAAGAAAAGGTTGAGAGCACATCGAGCGTGGCGATAAGTTCGGCATTGCGCTGGAGCGGCTGGGTATCTTCCAGAATCCGCGCGCGAAGCTGCTCAAGCAATTCGCGCTCGATGGCCTGCATCCGTTCTTCGGCCCCAAGGATTTTGGCTTCGTATTCTTTTAGTTCTTGCGTGATATAGCGTTCGGCATTCGTCATCGTTTGCCGCCGCTCGTAATCCTCCGGAACCCGCGCCGCATTCGCTTTCGAGACTTCGATGTAATATCCGAACACATTATTGTAATCGACTTTAAGCGAGGAAATCCCGGTTCGCTCACGCTCGCGCACTTGAATACTGGCAAGACTCTCGCGGCTGTTGCGCGTGAGCGCGCGAAGTTCGTCCAGTTCCGCGTTCGCGCCATCGCGGATAACGCCCAAATGCTGGGCTGTCGCCGGCGGCTCCGGTGCAATAATTTTATCAATCTCTTCCGCCAGAGCACCCAAAGGATTAAGTTGCAATGCAATAGTGGAAAGAATTTGGTTCCTTCCGTCCTTTGCGTCATTTGTTAGCTGTTCTGCAAGCTGCTTAATTTCCGGCAGATGCCACAGCGAAAACTTCAGCATCAGGAAATCCCTCGGCGAAAGAATGCGCGCGCTGGCAAAGCGCCCGACTAATCGTTCAATATCACCAAGCTCGCGGAATTCCATGCGTAGTTTATCTCGAAGTTCCCGCTGCTCGGAAAGCTGACCCACGGCGTCTAACCGATGGTTGATCCGCTCTTTGCTCCGAAGCGGTCGCGCAAGCCACGAACGCAGCAGCCGTGCGCCCATCGGCGTTGCCGTCTCATCGAGCACGGCGAGCAGCGAGGAATCTTTCGAATCCTGCTGCAGCGGCGTGAAGATTTCGAGATTACGTCGCGTGGTGGCGTCGAGCGTGAGATAATCTTTTGCATCGTAACGCGAAATGTGCGTGACGTGCGAAAGGCTTGTCTGCGAGCGTGTCTCGCGCAAATAATCGAGCACGGCGCCGGCGGCAATCACGCCAGATGAAAGATCGTCGATGCCAAAGCCTTTGAGCGTCGTGGTCTTGAAATGCTGAAGGAGAAGTTCCCGCGCCGTCTCTTCGTGAAAAATCCAATCCTCGCGCTTCGTGATGGAAGGTTTTCTCGAAAGCGCGATGAAATACGGGGCGAGTTCGACTTTGCTCACATCTTTGCGCGCGATGAGCAATTCAGCGAGGCCGATGGTATCGAGATGCTCGGCAAGCTGCGACTCCTGAAGTTCACCTACGACGAATTCGCCGGTCGAAACATCGGCGTAAGCAATCCCCGCCACGCCAGCTTGCACGACAATCGCGCCGACATACGTATTCTTCGAAATGTCGAGCAGCTTCTCGCTCGTTTGCACACCCGGCGTGACAACCTCGACCACATCGCGCTTCACAATCCCCTTTGCAAGCTTCGGGTCTTCCAATTGTTCGCACACGGCCACGCGATAGCCCGCCCGGATCATCTTCGGCAAATAGGCGTCGAGCTGATGATGGGGAAACCCCGCAAGCTCGATTTCGCTTGCGGAACCATTGCCGCGCTTGGTGAGCACAATGCCGGTGACTTTAGACGTGGTTATCGCGTCCGGTCCGAAGGTCTCGAAAAAATCGCCCATGCGAAAAAAAAGGATCGTCTCCGGGTATTTCGCCTTGATGGAATTGTATTGCTTCATCAGGGGGGTGAGCTTTTCGGGCAAGCTTTTTTCTTGAGTCATACAATTATATTGTCCCGTCATCCTGAGCGGAGTTCATTGCGACGAAGGAGCAATGAACGCAGTCGAAGGATCTTTGGAAGTTTGGCAGCGCGTCAAACTACGGGAGATCCTTCGACTCCGCAATTCTCCCAGCATCGTCGGCGATGCGGGTCGAATTGCTCCGCTCAGGATGACATGTTGAGAAATCAGCATCTCGCCTGTTTTTTCTTTTTTCCAATGCGTCCCATCTTTTCAATCTTCGCGATATAATCGAATGCCGATGGCACTTTGCATGCCGTGCCATTCATATCAACTGTGACGGGGCCAATGGATTTCGCGATCTGCTTGCTACTTTCCGTCAACGCCGCTACATAGGCGCCGACAGAGATAAGAAACCAATTCATCGCATAGCGCACGCGGTTCTGGGAGGTGTGAATTTCCTTCTTAATACGGGCGATCAATTTTTCGAAGGCGGGAATATCGAGTTTCTCATCGGGGAGAATCGCGACGAGATTTCCGAGGCTCGCCCAGCCTGTAGCAGCGATATGCTCTTTCGTTGAATCGATCCATTTCATGGACAATTCCCAGCCGAACGCGCTTTCTGCAACGATCCACGGCACCGTGTATTCTGCAATTCCGGCGTATGCGCTCGTTACCCACGATTCCAGATCCTTTTTGGTGATTTTTTTCTCGTCGGCGATGAGTCCGGCAAGATACATCGCGTCGTAGTTGCCGGTCGCAAAAAGCGCAAGAGAGAGAGCGTGATCTTTCTTGACTCTTTTCACGATCTTCTTCATGTCGCCGACTTTCACGCCAAAAAGCGGCTCGCGCGCGCCGTGGTTCACAAGTATTTTCTTGGTCGATGGTGTCCCCATCTTCTCTAATTCGCTTAAAACGTCATCTTTTGTCATGGTGCCCATTACTTTGGTATCTAATATAAGAAGAAATTTTGCTCTTGCTTGCAATTTCGTCAAACAATAGTACGAATTTTTTGGTAACGAGGGGTAACCCAGGCATAGCCATATGAAGTTCATACATGGTTATTTTCGCGATTTTGGTGAGCATCCGACCAAATTTTTGCTCTGAGCTCGTTGTTTAGCTAGGTTCGCAAGAATAAATACTAAAGCATGGCCAAAAACCCCGCAGAGAAAAGTCCGGTGATTCCGCAGAAACCGCGTGAGCGAAGACGAGCATCACTGCCGCCCGTGCCACCGGAAGAGCGCATCGTGCCCTCGGATTCGAACGAAACCGTCCGTGAGCTTCCGGAATGGATTCCCGTGCTCGCGCTCCGGGACGTGGTGATCTACCCCTACATGATTTTCCCGGTGCTTGTCGGGCGCGAATCCTCACTGGGTTCCGTAACGTCCGCCATTGGGCGGGAGCGCTATCTGTTCCTCGTCGCGCAGCGCGATGCCACGCAGGAAGAACCGAAATCGGACGAACTGTTTCGTTTCGGAACGCTGGCGAAAGTGGTACGCATCATCCGCTTGCCGAATGGACTGATGAAAGTCCTGGTCGATGGCCTGGAGCAGGCGATGGCCGTCGAATATGGTATCACCGATGGGCATATCGAGGCGAAGCTCACCGTCCTTCATCCGCAGGATATTCCGATGCCGGAACTCGAGGCGCTCACGCGGCACGCAAGCGAGCTTTTCCGCGAATATGTGAAAGAGTCGCGCCATGTGCCGCCGGAAGTGCTGATGGCCTTCGATAATATCCCGGATGCGCGCCGCAAACTTTTTTATATGGCCGCACACCTCACGAAAGATCTGGCCAGCAAGCAGAAGATTATCGAAACCACCGACCTGCGCGAGCAATATCTTCAACTTACCGCGCTGCTCGTGACGGAACTCGATATTTTGAAAATCGAGGACGAGATCGATGAAAAAGTCCAGCAGACGATACAAAAATCGCAGCGGAAATATTTTTTGAGCGAGCAAATCCGAGTGCTCCAGCGGGAACTTGGGGAAGACGTGGACGAGCAGCATCCCGAGTTCGGCAAATTGGTCGAGCAATTAAACGCCGCCGGACTTCCGAAAGCGGTGCGCGAACGCGCCGACGAGGAACTCGAACGCCTCACGAAACAGCCGCCTATGTCGCCGGAAGGTTCCGTCATTCGCACGTATCTCGAATGGCTCGCGCAGGTTCCGTGGAAAAAGCGGACGAAAGACCATTTGAATATCGAGCACGTCCGTGAGGTCCTCGACCGCGATCATTACGGCCTCGAAAAACCGAAAGAACGAATTTTAGAGCATATCGCGGTGCTAAATTTGGTCGAAAAAATGCGCGGACAGATTCTCTGCTTGGTCGGCCCGCCGGGCGTGGGAAAAACGTCGCTCGCGCGCTCGATCGCCAGTGCGCTGGGGCGTGAATTTGTCCGCATTTCGCTTGGCGGCGTGCGGGACGAAGCGGAAATCCGCGGCCACCGGCGCACGTACATTGGTTCCCTTCCGGGAAAGATTATTCAATCCATGAAGCGCGCCGGTGTGACGAACCCACTCATGCTTTTAGACGAAGTCGATAAGATGTCGATGGATTTTCGCGGCGACCCGAGTTCCGCGCTCTTGGAAGTGCTCGACCCGGAGCAAAACCACACGTTCACGGATCATTACCTCGAAGTCGATTACGATTTGAGCGGCGTTTTTTTCGTGACCACCGCGAACGTTCGTTTCAACATTCCGCTGCCGCTCGCGGATAGAATGGAAATCATCGAAATTCCAGGTTACCTCGAGCACGATAAATTAGAGATTGCGAAACGGCATGTCATCCCGCACCAGCTTCGCGCGCATGGATTGCCGGAAGGCAGCGTGACCTTCGAGGACGCGGCGCTCATGCGCATCATCCGGCAATACACGGAGGAAGCCGGCGTGCGAAGCCTCGTGCGCCAGATCGCGCGGATATGCCGCAAAGTCGCGCGCGCGATTGTGACCGATGCCTACAAAGTAACCGCGCAGCCAGTCGATATTACCACCAATGGCCACGCGAAGGAAATAGATGCGACCGTTTTAGCGAGCGAGAA
The DNA here is from genome assembly GCA_003151825.1 of Ignavibacteriota bacterium. Lineage (GTDB taxonomy): Bacteria > Bacteroidota > Ignavibacteria > Palsa-1295 > Palsa-1295 > PALSA-1295. The sequence goes on along the minus strand of PLYO01000021.1, from coordinate 82,629 downwards.
CGGCATGCTCCATATCGAAGAGAACCAAGAGGAGAATGGGAAGGAATTCGAAACCGAAGAAGCGCCGCGCGAGCCGTTGCCGGTGCCCGAAGGATTCCATGCGACGATCACCGCAGAATCGCTGAACGACTATCTCGGAGTTCCCAAATATCTCATTTCCAAAAGCGAGCTTGGCCCCAAGATCGGCGCCGTCATGGGGCTGGCATGGACGAGTACCGGCGGTGATGTCCTGCCCGTCGAAGCGGTGCTCGTCGATGGAACGGAACGGCTCACGCTCACCGGACAGCTTGGCGATGTGATGAAGGAATCGGCGCAGGCGGCGCTTACGTTCATTCGCGCGCGCCACCGCGAACTGAAAATTCCCAAAGATTTCACCAAGCGCAAGGAAATTCACGTTCATTTGCCCGAGGGCGCGATCCCGAAGGACGGCCCAAGCGCCGGCATCACGCTCATCATGGCGCTTATTTCCGCCGCAACCGGCAAGCCCGCGCGCGGCGACATAGCGATGACGGGCGAAATCACGCTGCGCGGCAATGTGCTCGCCATCGGCGGATTGCAGGAGAAATTGCTTTCGGCAAAACGCGCGGGAATTAAAGCGGTCATCATTCCCGAAGATAACCGTCCCTCGCTCGCCGAAATCCCGGAGCGCATCTGGAAAGGGCTGAATATTATTTCCGTGAAGACGGTCGATCAGGCCATCCCCGTCGTCTTCGATCTCACCACTCCCGCCTCGGAACTAAAGCGAAAAGAATCCGTGGAACGAAAAGAAGCAACGAGCGCCGTTCGGAAGCGCAAGTCGAAACCGAAGAAAAAAAACCGCGTGTAGCGACGAACCTTTAGGTTCGGCGAAGATTACACCGAACCTGAAGGTCCGGTGCTACACACATGGAAACGGGCACTTTTACCTTCTCGCGCGGCTTTGAATGGGTGCATGACCATGCTTCCGAAACGGCTTCTCGCGCTCATGCTCTTCGCCGCGATAGCGGTGATGCCGGCGTGTGCGTTGCGCGCGCAGCGGGTATGGGCTGATGGATGATTTGAAAATTACTACTAAAATTTCGAAACTTTTGATTCTTTCGTGTGTTTTAGTAATGTTAGCACAATGAGTATTTTTAGGAGTCACGCTATGAGGCAAAGATTCGTGTTTATCGTTTCGATCCTTTCACTTTCAATCGGTTCAGCCCCGAACGCTGTGAGTCAGTGGGTGCAGACGAATGGACCGTATGGCGGTAATGTTTTCTCGATCACGAAAAGCGGCAACAATCTCTTTGCCGCGACGGAAAACGGTGTGTTTCGGTCGACCGACAGCGGCACAAATTGGGCTGTGGCCAGCACCGGCTTGCCAACCACTCAAGGCACTCAATATTATCCCGTAGGATGCATTGGTGTCATTGGCACCATGCTCTTTGCTGGGACTAACTTTCCCGGCGGAGTTTACCGCTCAACGAATAACGGCGCAACTTGGGCGCCAGCAGGGCTGACGGATACTGCTATCGGAGGTATTGAGGTGATCGGCTTGACTCTTTTTGCGGTAACATCCCAGAACGGTGTTTATCGCTCGACTGATAACGGCATAAGCTGGGCTACCGCGAATAACGGTGTGAGCCTCGATGACCCTTGGATTGGAAATCTTAGTGTGATTGGTGCAAGACTTTTGGGGAGCAATTCTGACGGGGAAATTTTCCTTTCGACCGACACCGGGTCAAGCTGGAAGAAAGTTTACACCAGTCCACCGGCGTTTGGTGCTGGTGACTTCGTAATGAAGGGATCCGATTTATTTGCAGTGACTTCGCAAGGCATGCTCCTATCGGCCGATAGCGGTGTAAGCTGGACGATGACTGCTGATTCCGGCTTGGAGCAGGTGGGAGTCTCCTGCCTTGGGGTGAGCGGCACGAATCTTTTTGCAGGTTCTCAGAGCGGTGTTTTTCTTTCGACCAATAACGGCGTGAATTGGAACCCGGCGGCTAATAACAACTTGACGAACACGTCGGTCCAAACACTCGCTACCGTCGGCACGCGCCTTTTAGTGGGAACGAACGGCGGCGGTGTGTATAGTTCTGACAATAGCGCCAAAGATTGGTCATACTCGAGTAACGGTTTGTCACATCTCTACGTCAGGGGCATGGCTGCGAGTGGGCCGCATTTATTTACGTTGACAGATTGGGGTGTTTTTCAGTCAAATGACAATGGGGCAAGCTGTATTCCAGCGAATGGGAGCTTGGGCAGCGCGAGCTTTTTTGCAGTGAGTGACTCAAATATTTTTGCGGCGACAGATAGCGGCATTTTTATCGCTTCAAACAATGCCGCGGATTGGCGGAAAGCAGCCGATAGTGGCCTGACGACCCAACTGATCTATCACCTTGCGACGAGTGGCACCAATATCTTTGCCCTGACCGATAGCGGCATTTTTCTCTCCACCAACAATGGCACAAGCTGGAACCACGGTGGGCTAAAAGATACGTCCGTTACTGGCTTTACTTCGATTGGAACGAATTTATTTGCGGCGATTGCAATTCCCTATTACGATTCTATTCCCATGCAATGGCCGTTGTACCATTATTACATTTGCCGCTCAACCGATAGCGGCATGAGTTGGGAGGTTGTCGATTCGGTCTCGCATGTCCCATCGGAAGCAACCCTGACCGTGATCGGTACAAATCTCTTTGCAGGGTCACGCTACAACGGCGTTTTTCTCTCCACCGATCAGGGCGTAACTTGGACTGCGGTCAATTCCGGTTTGACGGACACGAATATCTATGCATTGACCGTAAGCGGTTCAAATCTTTTTGCTGGAACCCATAGCGGCGTTTTTCTCTCGAAGAATAGTGGCACAAACTGGGAAGCAGTCAATGCCGGCTTGACCGATACTTTTATTAGTTCCCTTGCCGCGAGCACTACGGACCTATTTGCAGGCGCCGATACCGGAGTCTGGAGTCGGCCGCTCTCGGATTTCGGCATTAGTTCCGTTACACAAACCACTGCACCGACTTCATCCGGAATTCAAATCTTCCCCAACCCCTTCTCGCAATCCACCCAGATCACCTTCATCTCGCAAGCTGCCGGGTATGCGGAGGTATCCATTGTGAATATGCTTGGCGTGGAGGTTGCGCGGTTGTTTTCGGGTGAGCTGGGAGCGGGAAATCATTCCTTCATGTGGAGCAATCCTACAGGATTGCCCGATGGGATGTATGAGTGCCTCGTCCGCATGAATGGGCAGGTGAAGACGCTGCCGGTGGTGTTGATGCGGTAATTGTCTGAACTATGATTTATGTGATTCGTGTGATTGGCTCGGATGATTAAAGCGAGCATGGAATCATGTTCCATCAAATGAATCACATAAATCATAGTTCAGACGTTGAGCTTTTATGAGCCGGAAATGTGTTAGGCGTGTCGATGTTTCGGCGATTTGCGTTTGGTTTCGGATATTTGGCGATCCTGCTTGCGGCGGGATTGTTAGTGCTCGGCATTTATTTTAAGTCGGGAACCGTTCCGGAGTATTCGGGCACGGCGGCGGTTTCAGGCATTGGAGGGACGGTCGATATCGACCGCGATGCGTATGCCATCCCTCACATTCATGCCGTCACGGAGCGCGATGCGTATTTCGGACTTGGCTACGCGGAGGCACAGGACCGGCTCTTCCAAATGGAGATTGCGCGACGGCTGGGCGCGGGAAGGATGTCGGAGATTTTTGGGAACCGTTCGCTTCCGCTCGACGAGTGGTCGCGCACGGTAGGATTCGCGCGAATCGCCGATCAAATGTGGCTGAAAGCCGGGCCGCATACACGCGAAGTCGTGACAGCGTTCGTTGCGGGAATCAATGCGTATCTTGCGGAGCACCGTAAGCATCTTGGCTTTGAATTCGACGCGCTGGCGCTTGTGCCGGAAAACTGGCGTCCGCAGGACTGCCTTGCGATTGGGCGGCTGATGTCGTGGGAAATGAATTTTTCAGCCTTGTCGGACGCAGCCTTCGGCGATTTTTCTTTGGCACTCGACAGCGCGCATCTTCGCTCGCTTTTTCCCGTTTATCCCGACGATGGCGCGACGGTTTTGGGCGGCGCAAATTCGAATACGTTTGTTTCGAATTATCTTGCTACTGGCCAGATTGAAACTATGGCTCATCGCGCTTCGGCCGCGACAAATTCCGTAGCAACGCCGAGTCCGGCCGCGACACCCGTACCCTCCACCACGCCAGTAACGCCGAAACTTTCGCCGCCAGCAAAGCAGCCATCGCCCAAGCCTTCGGCGAAGGCAAAGCCATCGCAACCCTCCACGAATCCTCCTCCATTCAAGCCGCCGGTAAAACCACCGAAGCCGCGGGTTCCCAAGCCCTTGCCGCTCATTGGGGAGCGGGGTCATGCGGGAAGTGAATTTGGATCGCTGTTTCGGTCGGCGAGCGCGTTCGATAGCGCGATCGGTGCGTGCATGGGCGGCGGCTCGAATGCGTTTGCCGTCTCGGGTTCCCGAACGGCGGATAGCGCGGCGATGCTCGAAAACGATACCCATTTGCAGCTCGGGTCGCCTTCGCGATGGTATCTCGCGCATTTGATAACCGACGATGGCATGAACGTCGCGGGATTTTTGATTCCCGGAATGCCAGTGATTCTTGCGGGCCGCACGGCGGAACTTTCCTGGGGGATTACCAACGGCATGGCGGACGAATGCGATTATTTTATCGAACGGCTCGATTCCACCGGCACGGAGTATCTGCTGCCGAATGGCGCGCGGCAGAACTTTACCGTCATTCACGATACGATTCGCGTGCGCGATTCTACGCGATCAAACCCTGTGCAGACGTTCCCACTCACCGTTCGCATGACGGTGCATGGTCCCGTGCTCTCGGGAATGCATCCGGACGCGATGGAGCGCAGATTCTATGACGATCCGCGCGCCGGCGGCGTACCGAATACTTCTATCTTCAGCCGCGATTCGAAACCCCTTTCCATGATGTGGAACGGGACCTACGCACTGTCCGACGAGCTGGCCGGTTTTCTCGCGCTGCCACGCGCAAAGTCGGTCGCGGAAGCGAGACGCGGGATGGCCGGTTTTGCCACACCGTGTCTCAACCTTTGCCTGGCCGATACGCGAGGGAACATTTCGTATCAATATATCGGGCGTCTTCCGCGCCGGTCTGGCAGTGAGGAGCGTCAGCTTTTGCCGCGCGATGGAACGAATCCCGCCGATCAGTGGACGGGATTTGTATCTATGTCCGAGCTTCCTTCCGTGACAAATCCTGCTCGTGGATATATTGTATCGGCCAATAACCCACCCATGAAAGACCGTCCCATTCCTTTTAGTATGAACTGGGAACCTTCCTCGCGCGCCGATCGCATCGGCGAACTTCTCGCGGAACGGCCGCATGTGGACAATGCATACATCCAAAGTATTCAAACCGACGTCCTCAGTCCTTACGATCTTCACCGCGTGATGCCGTATCTGCTGGCGCTCTATCCCGATCCCCATCCGCCACGCCTGACGCCGGACAGCACCTCCGCGTTTCGGCTGGACTCGATGCGGCTTCGCTGGAAAGAAGATTCCCTTGTGCGGCAAACCTCGCTCAGTGATAGCTTAGTAAAACTCGTCCGGGAAAAGGACTCGGCCTGGCTTACGGAGCACCGGACTCGGAACGATACGCTAAAAACGGCGAATGTCGATCCCTTTACCGCGCAAGTGCTGGAGTATCTGCGAAACTGGGATGGAGGCATGCGCACGGAGGAAATCGCTCCCGCGATTTATTCCGTTTTTCTCAACCGGTTGCTCTATAATACTTTTTTCGATGGGCTGTCTTCGGATGATCGACGCATCGCCGACGATGCTTCATCCAATGCGCGCTACAGCGAATTTATTTTTTTGCAAAATATCCCGCTCCAAACGCTCGCGCACATTCTGCCGGATACCGCGAATGTGTGGTGGCATAATGGGTATGGCAAGCATGGTGGCCGCGATTCTGTCGTTCAACGTTCGTTCCGCGAATCGCTTCGGATCTTAGCGCAAATGTTTGGTCCCGATATTCGCCAATGGCAGTGGGGAATGCTGCATACGCTCACCTTTCGACATTTCTTCGATAAAGAAAGTCCGCTTCTGGCGCGGCTTGTCGACGTCAAAGCGGGGCCGATGCCGGGAGGGCCAACAACCATTCTTCAAGGCTCCTATTATCTTTGGAACCCTTATGAGATGCAGATCGGCCCTTCGATGCGCATGATCGCGGACATGAAAAACGATGTGTTGCTTGCCGTGCTGCCAACGGGGAATTCCGAAGCCATCTTTGGCGATCATTACCGGGACATGCTACCGCTCTACAAAAGCGGCGCGCTCGTTCGAATCGAGCTCAATGCTATCTTCGACGCCAACAACGGATGGAAGAGGTTTGAATTGCGGCCAGAGTAAAATTAATTCCCACATTATGCACGTTTTTCTCGCGGGGGCTTCGGGTTATGTAGGCGAGAGGGTTCTGGACGATCTTGTGGCCGCAGGCCATGAGGTCGTCGCGCTCGCGCATTCGGACGGCTCGCTGGAGGAAATAGCTCGGAGCAACCCAAATGTTAACGTTGTAAAAGGCGATGTAACAAACGCGGAAGAAATGCTCCGCGCCGTGCCACGCGGGACGGAAGCGATTGTTTATCTCCCTGGTTTGCTGCGCGAATTTCCGCGCAAAGGAATTACCTTTCGCGCGGTGCATGTCGATGGAGTGGATAATGTGCTTGCGGCAGCAATGCAAGCCGGCGCCACGCGATGGATTCAAATGTCCGCCTTAGGCGCAAGGCCAAATGCACCGACAACATATTATCGCACCAAATGGGAAGCCGAAGAACTCGTTCGCGCGAGCATCGTGGGCGATGCTGGCAATCTCGAGTGGACCATTCTTCGCCCATCGCTTATCTTCGACGACCGTCCGCGCCGCCAGCATAATTTCGTCCAAGAAATTGCGAAGGCCATTCGCATGGCTCCGTTCGTGCCGATTATAGGGGATGGAACTTTTCTTTTCCAGCCCGTCTCGGTCGATGATGTTTCTCAAACCATTGTGCAATCGCTGTCGAAGCCAGAATCTATCGGAAAAGTTTATGAACTCGGCGGCCCGGAGAAAATAACGTATCGCGAGCTTGTCACGATGATCGCTCGCGCGATGGGCACGAAAAAACCGGCTGTGAAGATTCCATTGTGGTTTCTTACGTCCGCTGCCCGTCTCTTCGGTGGTTTTTCCTGGTTCCCCATTACATCCGAGGAGCTAGCAATGCTTCGCAATGGGAATTTTGTACGAGATTTGGCGGAGGATCGCCAATGGCGCGAGACGTTTGAACTGCCGATGAAACGGTTTTCGGAAAGCGTCGTGAAGGCGCTATTCTGAAATATCTCATTCAGACCTATTTCACAAAAATGAGTCTCCCCCGCGAGGGGTCGATGATGATGCCACTAAACGTGCGGAGCACATCGGTGCCGAGCGCGCCCATGACGGGAACGTTGAAATCGTGGTAGATCGGCGGCATGGGGTCGATGGCGCGGTGCGGGCCGCGCGGGGCGAGATTGATGGCATGGCCAAACACATCATGGATAATAAACTGCGCGAGATTGAGCCCGATGGGCCGCTTCTTTCCCGCAAGCGAATCGCGCAAGTGATTTTTGTCGATGACAAGCCGTGTGGCGGAGTCGAGCGAGGGCTTGAAGATTTCCGATTGCGGCGCCTGAAACGCGAGATTTACATGTCCCTGTGGCAGCGGCGGCGCTTCGACATCAAGCCAAATTGTCGGTGCGTTGCAGTGGCAATAGGTAATCTTTGCGTCGTCAAGAATGGGAAGTTGAATAACGTTCGTATCGTCCGCCGCGATGGAGTCGCTCGCATAGAGCGGATAAAACGTAAGCTGATTGCGCTTGAAATCGAACGCCGTTACAAACTGTTTCATTAGCCCGTAGCCAATCGTGCCATTGAATGTAGAATCCAGCGCGCGCATATCCTCGTGCGAATGCCCCGGCGTGAGATTCGCATGAATAATATGGCCGCCGGGCAAATCGAATTCGAACGGTGTTGTGCTGGAGAACGAAACCATCGTGTCCGGAGCAAGGTAGAGCCCGTCATTCGAAACATTGAGATCGAGAAGATAGGTATGATCGTGTACGAGGGTATCGCCCCAATAGGGTCTCACCTCCTCGGTGGGAAGATGCACGAATGTAAATCCGCCATCCAGACCGGGGAAATCGAGCTTCGCCGTTCCAACCGGATGCGCAAGCCGAAGATAGCTATCTAACGGATAGTGAATAGTGGAGAGTGGAGCGTGAGTAGAGTCGGTCTGCGCGCGCGTGGATCCAGCCGTGCAAGCTATAGCAAGAATAGCGAAAGCTATCCACTTTCCACTATCCGCTATCCACTCTATCGTGCTATTCATTTTCCTGCACATTGACCAAACGTGAATAAATAAAGCCTCCATTCTGAAGCGTGACAAAATAAATCCCGCTCGTGAGCGCGGTGCCGTCCGAGGCAACGGGGTTCCACCAGCCGGTGTAAAAGCCGGACGGGAGCAGCGTATCGTAAAAATCGGCCACGGGGTCGCCAAGCGCATTTTGAATGAGAAGGTTCGCCCCGCTCGTCGTGTCCACCAAAGCAAATCGGATGCTCAGGGCTGTGTCGCCGGAAACCCGGCTGAACGGGTTCGGAAAGATAGGGTAGAGCGAGTCATTTGCAGACTGCAATGGCTGGTATGAAAACTCGAGCCGAATGGAGCCGGTCGGCGGTGGCTCGGTCGAGCATCCAAGGATGAAAATTAAAAGAGTGGTAATAGCTGCTCGGCGCATAATCAAAATCCAAAACGATAATCGGCGGTGATGGATACTCCGCCGATATTTCCCAGCCCGCCATCGCTGACCGGGCTTGCCAGAAACGCTGCCAGGTGAACGGTCACATCGAGCGCGGTCGTCGGGGTACACGGATACATCAGACCGAGATCGAAGCCCAGACCGAGATTGAAGTAGTCCCGCTGTGCCAATGCCGCGCCGGTAACGGTTCCGTTCGGCGATACATCATAGAGTCCCACGGCGCTGGCATCGGCCAGCAGCAATTCGGCGCCACCGAACAGCCGAATTTCCCGGTCGTGTTGCATCGTCGGCGATGCTTGGTGTTCGAAAAAAAACCGCACGCCCGGCTCAATCGACGTGACATCGATCGACATGCCGGTAACGAAGTTCGCCTCGCGGCGGATATACCGCACCGTCAAGGGAACGAAAACATCGTTCCCGACCGGGAACAACAAGCCCCCGCTTAGTTCGATCGGGAGACCTCCTAAGCGGGTGGAATAATTCTCGCTGTAACTCTTCGACGTAGGAATAAATCCGCCGATTCCCGCAAAGAGATACGTGATATTGATGTCCGGCTGATCCGGGGGCGCGGGCACCGCCTTCGTTTGGGCATGCACGGCGTTAAAAAAAACGAGCACGGTCAGCACGGCTCCGAACCAGAGCCTGACTGCCCGCGAAAAAATGAAAATTGACACGCATGATTAATAACACGCGATTGCGCGCTCGGTTTCAACAACGCTTTGAAAAGGAATGTGTTTCCCGCACATCGTTGTGGCTATCCCTCTTTCTCAAACTCGTGAATTTTGCCCAGATCGAGCTCGGTCATGCCGTCGGGCGCGGCGCGGATGATGCCTTTGAATTTCTGGCCGAAGATCACCTCGTGGCTTTTGTACGAGGTTCGCGCGTGGACATATTGCGAAAAGGAATCGTCGAAGGCTTTCAGTAAAATGAGGAATTCCGCGTCCGATTCCTCTAATTGCTCTTTCGTAACGCCAAATAGTGGACTGCTTTCGGTAATGGGGTGTACAACTGTCCAACTCAAGTAAAAAAGAGCCACGGCGTTGCGTTCGAGATCGAGCGTGTAAAACTTCCTGGTGCGCTCGCCACTCTCTGTGTGTTCTAAGCGGCTAAGCGTGACTGTCGCGCCAACATCGATCAGTTGATTCGTCCGCTGGTTTGCCGAGCGAAACATGAACGCGGTGATATTCTGATACGGCGCGACCACGGCGTTGCGGCTGAAAATGATCTTGGCGATCGGACGGGAGAAGCGCCCATACAGCAAGCCCGTCGCAAGCGCAAAAAAGAGCAGTCCCGATAACGATTCGAAGGACGCGACGATATTAGCGGCCATCCCCTCCGGAGCAACCTTGCCAAAGCCGACCGTGGTGAAGGTTTGGGTGCTAAAAAAAAACGATTCGATATAACGCCCGGTAAGCGTATGCCCGTCGATTCCGGAAAGGCCATTCGTGCCAATCAGAAGATAAATTCCCCCGAACGCCGCGTTGATTGCGACATACGCAACGAGAATCAGAAGATTGAATTTCGACCAGGAAAGCGATATGAGAAAGTGGTAGCCCGAAAACCACTTGAGAAACGGCAATCCCTTGCGCCGAACGTTGAAGGTGCCGTCGCGATTGAGCAATCGCAGGCGCGATTCGGACGCTTTTGTGCCGATGCCGAGATCCTCGAAACGTTGTTGTGCCATCGAAGGCTAAGAACAGAGTGGCACGGTCAAGCCGTTCGGAGGAGAAGAAAAGATCAAGGTGACGCTTGTCGAAGGGTTCAATCCATTACTGTATCTTCAACTTAATATCGAATCCTGCCTCGACGAGCAGGGTGGGCGGGCTGATGAGTCCGCTCGCGGCGGGCGTGGTGCGCTCGTAGTGGTAAAACATCTCCACCGTCAGCTGCTGGCTCATGTTGTAGCCGACGCGGGGTTCGATCGTTGTCTTGGTCAGTCCGCCATCGCTGATGCCGGTCGGATTCTGCTGGATTGTCCAGAAATTGTAATAGTTGTAGGACGAGATAGTCTGGCTGAGTGTAAAGCTGGCGGTGAATTGGTTCTTCAAATTCAGCTTCAGGAATGGAATGGAAAGCCCCTGCCTTGCATAATTCGCGGTAATGCCAAATGTGGTCGAAAGCTGCTGCGTGATGCGTGTCGAAGCATAATCGGCGGCCCATTGCGTTTGCGTATCGTAATTCACGCTCGTGGTAAGCTTCCCATTCCAGAGCTTATCCCAGGACATATCGAATGCAATGAGCGGACGGAATCCATAGACGACCGTTTGCAACGACGTGAGATCGAGCGTATCGCCGGGATCCTGCCGGAACGAGCGGCGGTACGTCCCGCTATAGGCGTCGCGGAAGCTCACATGGTCGGCAAAGCTGAAGAGCGGAAATTTTTCGAGACCCGTCCATGTGAAGGAATAATTGAGGCGCGGCAGATATTCCTGCACCGCGGCGGCAAAAATCGGAAGCGTCTCGAAGCCCTGCATGAAGGCGTCCTGCTCGATCTTGTTATTCACTGCTGTCGGCAGGATGAACCGGGCATTGCTATCGGTCGCCCCGGCCGCAGTAACCATTTGGTCGTATTTTTTGCCTACATCGGCGATGCCGCTCTGCACAATAGCCGAATTAATGAATGGCAATGGTGGAATCGAAAAAAACGTGCGCGAGATGTCGCCCGATTTTGTTTCGTATAAGGTAGTCGGCTCGCCCTCGCTATTGATATTGAGCGCATCCCGTTCATCGAAGCCGAAAGAAAGTTTCCAGTTCAGACTGATCGAGGCGCCAGTCCAGAGCGGGCGGCTGGTGGTGAGTTCGAAATTATTCGTCTCGTTGAACGCGTCGGTGACATCGACGTTTCCGCCGAAAGGATCGGCGGCCCGAAGGCCGGGACGAACGGAATACCATAGAAATGGGAACCTGTTCTGCCAATGGAAGAGCAAACGCCCGGAGGGATCGGTGATCAGCCCCAATTGATACGCGCGCGAAGGCCCATCCAGATCGTCCTCGGGCGAGAAAATACCCCGGTCGAGAAAATTCGTGATGCCGGAACCATTGCCGGCAAGCGCGTTATTCAAGCTCGAATTCGTTTGCGTAAAATTGAATCGCGTCCCATTCCAATCGAAGAGCGGCTTTTGGATAATCGCCTGTAAAATTTGCTTTGCCGTGATCGGCGGCGATTCTTCCGTAAGCTCCGGCGGCGGCGTCTCGGAAAAAGGCGGAGCTTCCGGCGTGAGCGTGGTATCGACCACATATTCGCGGTCGTTTAAGCCTTCGGTTCCCACGCCGCGGATATGAATCTTACCCGTGGTATCGACGGGCGGCGTGGCGAGCGTTGTTTTGTGCAGTGTGTCGGTGATGTAAGGGGTCTGTCCCAACGGATTGGGAAGCGCCTGCGGACGCATGTCCTCGCCGCGCTCGACCTGATTGCGCGGCTGTTCCCGAGGAAGCGGGACTGGCGATTGACGCTCCTCGGATCCCGGCTGCGGAATCACTTCCGGCGTAACGCCAACTTGTCCGTTCCGCTCGTGCCCGTGGCCGCGCTGCGGCGCTTCTTCGCCGAACGATTTGCCGAAGATCATAATGCCAAGATCGCGGATGTTGAATTCGAGGCCCGTTGTGATCGTATTATTCCACGCGCCCTGTTTTGCGTTTTGCAAGCCCGTCTGCGAGTTCAGCCATTTGTATTCGACCCGGTAATCGAACACGGGCTTGACTAATTTTTCCAGGCCGAAAAAATTCGGAAGCCTCGGCGTTGTGCCCATGTGGACGCGCTGGCTCGCGCTGAAATCCTGCCCCAGATCGGCAAGCTGGCCGTTCTTGAAAAAGATGTCGTTCAGAATATCGTGGAAGCTTCGCTGATAATAATAGACGCTGTCGTAATTATAAATTGGGTTCCCATTTGCATCGTAGGTCGTGGGCTGATTGAAGGCCTGCGTGGTTTCGAGCGGCGCGAGATTGCTCGAAACATCGAGCGCATAGTTGAACACCGGCGAAAGCATTCCGCCCTCGAACGGTTTCCAGTCGATTTGCAAGCCGCGCGTGGCCGTAAACGTGCGGTTGACAAGCGGCACCCAACTGGCCAGCACGGCTTGCGTATCCGCTGGTGGGCTGTTTTCCGGCGGCAAGGTCAAGGTCGAAAGTTGTTCGAGCGAGTGATCGCGCGTGCGCGTCGCGGCGATGGCGAAGGATACGTTGCTCGGCATCAGGTTTATCTTCCATTGGGAATAATTCCCAATGAGCGGCGTCGTCGTTCCCCACCAGGTCAGCGGCGCAAGTCCAAGCATGGGCAAGGGCGGCAGTGAATACCGACCGGAGACCGTCCAGCCAAAGGTGTAATCGTATTGATACTCTGGAGACCTCAGATAAGATTCCGTATAACCAAATCCAAAATCCAAACGATTGACGAGCAACGGAATGAGAAAGAACGAGCCGGGGAAACGCAGCGCGATGTCGTTCATGCCGATCGAGTTCTTCACTTGCAGCGTCTGGTTGTTATTGTTGAGCGAATCGACCAGATTTTGCTTCTGCGTGGCCGTCAGCGTGTTATCGCTTTGGACGGAAGCAATCGCGCTTGCAAGATTGACGTCGGTATTGACGATATACTCGGGCGTAATGATGGACTCTAAGTGAGAAACGGTGAGCGGGAGTTTCGAGCCTTTATCTTCCATCGATTGCGGAAGCATTTTGTCCATCGCGAACACGCCCGTGACATTCCAATTGAAGGTGGCCGATCGCATGGTGTTGAAGCGCTCATCGACCTGATGGAAATCCGCGCTTTGATCGGAAATGCTGGCCGTGATATTTCCAAATTCGGCAAGCTTGAGCTTCGTCGAAGCGTTCCAGGCATAGCCCGCCTTGTCGTTGGCGTCGAGCAAACGCATTTCATCCCACCAAATATCCGTAGTCAGGCAGCTTTGGTGCGTTTCGTTTTGCATGCCGAGCACAAAATAGGGCGCGTTCGTAAAGGTGGGACTGCCTACGACGGAATACGTCGCGCCCGGCACGCCATTGGGATCCGGCATTGTAATGGTGTCTCTCGTTGACAGGCGCTCGACCTTGAGATTGGTAAGCGTGTTAAAATCCATGTGAATATTCTGCCATCCGCGCACGAGCGGGCGGCGATATTCGTAATAATCGTATTGATCCGAGCCAACACGCCAATAGACCCACACGCGGTTGATCGTGTCCCTGATCGTCGCAAGCGGCTCGCGCGAGATAGCGCTGCTCCCGGTCGAGTCTCCATGCACCCAAATCGCCATCGACTTATAATTGAAGAGGTCGTTCGGGTTTGGGAACAGGCGCTGCGCTTCGCGCCGACCCGTATCCTCCACGCACGAAAGGTGCATCAGCAGCGATTGCTCATTACCCGGAATGTAACCCGACGCGGCGGGTTGCAGTGTGGTCTGCGCGCCGGGCGGAGTAGTATAAAACGTCGGTGCGCCGCTGTTGTCCCAGATATTTTCGTAGTCGATTTTCAGCGAGGTATCTGCAATGGGGTTCGTGCGATTCAGCCCGATCGTTCCGCGCGTCCACTGGCTGCCGACCATCATAAATTCGAACAACTCGAACTCGATCGGGTGCGTAACGTCCTTCGTCCATATCCGGTAGTAACTGATATTGCTGAACGTGCTATCCTGCGTCCCGACAATACGGTTATAAGCTGCGAGTGGAATGCGCAATTGATACCATCCCTGCGATGGATTCCCCCCAATGATATATTTATTGAGCGCCATGTTGAGCGGAATCTCATATTCATAATAGGCATCGTCGAGATTGATGGCTCCGCTGGCGTCCAAATCTTCGTGATCGGGCGTCAGGCCGGAGAAGGCGTCGTTCTCATTACCTTCCTGGCCGTTAAGCTGGAGGAAACCGGTACCGTAGTCATCGTTACTCGGATCATTATTACCCCCAAACTTGGCTTGCTCCTGCGCGTCGGTAAGTCCGTCGAGTCCGACGTCCTCGCCCGGCTCATAGCGGCCATTCTGAGCTGCATCTTCGGTCTCGAGTTTTTGATCCGGAATTATATCGTCGTTGATGACGCCAAGATCGAACCTGAGTTTGGCGGTATCGGCATCCAAAGAATCGAGCTGGTCGATCTTGATATAAAATTGGATAGCGTCCGTATTGGTAGCGGCGACATTCAGCCCCGGAGCGTATTGCATCATGCCGCCCCAATTATCCCGTGTGCCGAGCAGCCCAGGATTTGGATTATAGATACCGGCACTCGTGGGATCGAAATAGTACCACATGGTGGTCGCCGTTTGTCCGGTGGTTGCGGTTTGCTCATTCGGCTTTATGATTTGCAGCGGAGGAAACGGCTGGTTTGGGGACGGCGTCGTGGTCGGCGGGAACCAGGCCGTTCGGCCTTTCAGCTGATTGATGGGATTCGTCCAATAATTGCCGATGGGATTGGTTCCGGCAGGATGCCGCGCCTGAAAAGCGCTATCCATCGGCTGCGAAGCCGGAACCCATCGGCCGTAATTAAGATACAATGGGAACTCGTTCAGGCCGCCTTCGAAATCGTCGAGATACGCAATCGAGGCGCCGTTATCCACCGGCATGGGCGATATATCCGTATTCGGATTCGGCAGCGAAACGGCCCCATCCACTTTGACGGTAAGGTCCGATTTATCCTTCAAATTAAAGAAGGGCAACGCGTTTAAGGCGTCGGTCATAAAGGGCGCGTTGAAATCGTAACCTCCGTCGGCGCCCAAAATCCAGTTCGAAAGCGGCTCCTCGCCCTGCCGCGTTTTGAGTGTCGGCAGCGACATGGAGTAATTCATCGCCGTCACGCCGATGACGCCTTTGGGCGTCAGCGTTTCGTCGAAGAGCGGCACTTCCGCGCGCATGGCAAGCACATTTTTCGTCGCGTTCGTAAAAACGTCATGCACGTCATACTCGACGTTGATTTGCCCCGTGTTGATGAGATCGGTATTTAAGATCGTGACCGTCCCGGAGTTGTAATCGACGCGGAAATCGGTGCCTTCGACTAATTGCGTCCCGCCAATCGTCACGCGCACGCTGCCCTCGACCAAATTGAAGGCGCCAAGATTGAGCGTCGAGGAAACGCCACCCGTGAACTTCACGTCGAGATTGACAAGCTTCGTTTCCCGTTGAATGAGCGTGCTCTGCGGCGTGTTGTAAATTTCAGGAAGGTAAAAATCCGTATCGAATTTGTAGGTGGGGTCTTTCTTAAACTGGGCGGTGTCGTAATTTGCCACCGTCTTTCCGAAGGGCTGCAAATACGGGAAAATAATAGTTCCAGTCTTGGGATCGACGATATAATCCGTGGGAATTGGAATAGTTCCCCCATAGTCCACGAGTCCGTCGGGCGTTTTGTCGGATGGCGACGAATTATTATAGCGGTCGAGACCCATGATCGAAATGGCTTTTTCGAGAGTGGCGTTTTTTGCCGCGCGCATATATTCGACCTGATGCCCGCCCGGAGCCGTCAGGATGATTCGCGCGGTAAAGTTGGTGGCGTCAAAGCCTACGCCGCCGATATAATAGGTGCTCTTGACGATATTATTCCACTCCGGGAACGTGGGGTTCTGAAACGTCTGCGCCGGTTTGATGAGCTTTAGCACCAGCGGCGAATCGATTTGAGTGGTGCTCGACTCGCCATGCTGCTGACCATCGGGGGTCTCGTAACTTACGGCAAGCGACTGTGACACATCCGGCGGTTCCTGACTCATGATGAGCACGCCGGTATTCGCATCGAGCGTGTATCGCGTAGAATCTAACTTGATCCATTTGGCATAAACGATCGTGTCCCCACTGGCGATTGCATTACGAATGGCTGGTGAATATCCCGATCCTCTGCTACTGGGCGGAAGCGAATAATGGGCTACGGCCGTGCGGTAATTTGTTGTGGTGTTGGTGGTGCTTTCCCAGACTTCGACCGTGCCGGTTGTAACCAATGGCGTGCCGCCCTCGGGAATCGTCGATAGCGTTGGCTCGTAATATTTAATGAAGCTGGTATCCAAGAAAAAGCGGTTGCGCTTATAGAGCCAGGGTTGAACGAGGTGCTCGGTAGCCGCGCCCGAGCCGCCGCCGAAGGACTTCGTTTGGCGCTCGCCTTTTTTCTGCGCGGCGACCGTCGTCACATAAAGCGGCCCAAAGCGCGTGATCGCTTTCAATCCGAATAAGTCCTGCTGCGGCGCGATATATTGCGAAGGAGTAGTAAAGGAAACATTGCCGGCGTCGAACTCCTGCAAAATTTCGTCGGGGTTTCCCTTATACGTAAACTGGAGCAGATTATCGTATTGGAACATGCGGTCCGAACCCCAGTCCGCGCCGATCTTGAGTTTATCGCCGATCGTCCCGTTGGTCGAAACGTTAATCTCCTGCTTGAAATCGAGTCCCTTCTCCGAGCCATAGAAATTCGCTCCCGCCGTCGCGTACGTTTCCTGATCGCGGTAGGCCAGATGGATTGCCACATCGCCATTGACCTTGAGATTGATCGAAGGCTTGCCGAAAATGGTTGGGACGATGCTTGGCGGAATGGGGATCGAAATCGAGTTGTAATCCCCCAAAATTCCCGTTTGCACATCCACCGTCTTGCCCGTATCGATCTCCTTGTGCATTGCGGCCTCGAAGCCGGAGGAAATCGTTTGATCTTCGTGAGCATGGAGATAGTCCACCATCGGGGTGGTCACCGGCGTTCGCACATCGCTTCCAAGAAAAACATCGTGCTGCACGATATTTCCATTCGTATCGAAATCGATCTTTCGCTTGACCGGCGAATTCAGAAAGCCAGGCAGCGAGGGAACTTCCGGCGCGACGACCGGCCGGGTAACATCCGGCGGCGGGCTTGAGACAATCGGGACGCCTTTCGTCGTATCCTTCCCACGCGGAAGCAGCGAGCTAAAGAAACTCGTGAATTTATGCGAGAGCGAATCGTATTGCTGCGAAAGGTAGCTTTGTGAGGTATCCCGAGCGGCGGCTCCCGTATCGCTTACTCCCGGCGTGGAGTTCTTCTCGACTTCCTTCGGCTTGCGGCAGGAGTCCAGCGAACTCGCGGTCACCAATAGCACGAGCATGGCGCACAATAGCATCCCGGGCGATGCGAGTATCGCCGGCGATGCTGGCCGTCTCACCAACGCCGCTAAAAATGGAAAGCCCGAAAAAAATCTCACCAAACCGTTACCGAACCCAGAATACGGACGACGCAAAACAGGGCGCGGCAATTTCGAGGCTTAAAAAAAGCCTCATCCCGCGCCTCATGTCGCTTGCATCGTCCAAGCAAGCAGTACTATTTCTTTATTTTCGCCGCGCAAAAGAAGCTTAAGTCGCGGCCCAATTGTCACAATGAGTCGATAGCGTTGTTCGGGTTAGTGTTTCGGTGTATTCGAGGTATTTTCGCCATGAACGGCCAAAAACCAAGTTACAATGATGGTAAAGGAGTACGAGAGGCGGAAGGTACGGTTTCAACGCCCGCCCGCCGGGCGGCGTTCCGGTTTTTCCGAGCCACCCAGAGGCAACTTTTTTAGTGAACACTAATTGTTGCGGAAGTGGAACACAGGTTCAGCATGTTAGGAGGAAATGAAAACAGAGGTGCAATCCCCCTGCCGCAAGGCTTCGGCAGGCCATGCTCGTGCAAGCGTTTGGCGGAGCGTTGAAATGATATGAGTGATTTACAACCACACTTAGATGCAGCCGGTGGCTTTCTTCTCTATCGAACGGAGGATGGCCGTTCGCGCTTAGAAGTTCGGCTTGAGGCCGAGACGGTGTGGCTCTCGCTAACTCAATTGGCGGAATTATTCCAGCGGGATAAATCCGTTATTTCGCGCCACCTTAAGAATCTGTTCGACGAGGGCGAGTTGATGCGCGAACGAGTTGTTGCAAAATTTGCAACAACTGCCTCCGACGGCAAAACCTATCAGGTCGAGTTCTTCAATCTGGACGCGATCATCTCCGTTGGCTACCGGGTGAACTCGTATCGCGGCACCCAGTTTCGGGTCTGGGCCACCGAGCGAAACTGCTATTCCTTCACAAACTTCGCCCGGCTCACGCCATCGCTTACAAAATACACGCCGGATGGAAGCGAGGAGACATCGAGTTTGCTGCCGGTGTGGGAAATATCGTAACTGCGGCCTAAAGGATCTGAAATTGTAAAAGTTCCGGAAGACGATTTAGCATTTAGAATCATGGTTGCTGGATTCGGGAAAATCTCCATCGCCTGCTCGGCAGGTAATGATGATGCAACGACCGAAGACGCTGGAACTCCGCGCGCAAGTACAGAGGGATCAATTGAGAAGCCATCGTAAGAAAATATCCCAACCCCTTCGTTGTTTTGAGTAACGGCAAGAGACATAATCCATGAAGGAATCGTGTCGGGTTTATTAAACATATAGCTTTCAATATCCCATGTCATACCGTGGTCGCGGCTGACGGCAATTTTATTCTTATACAAACCCCATCCCCCGTAAAACACGATATCACGATCCAGCGAGGACATACTCCCCGCATATTGAATTAGAGTGTCAGGCACTTGGGGTGAACTCCAGGATGACCCAGCATTCGTGCTTTGAATAATAAACATGTCCGGATTACCTTCATAGTGATCGGAGCCATATCCTATCAGCGTATCGGTTCCCCGGAAGTTGCACCAACTAACAATATGGTTCGTATCGGCCAGAGGGATAATCCATGCTGTGGAGTCGAAGGTCTGCCAATCGTCATGCGTGGTATAGACCGATTCTCCTCCGTATGTAATGGCCCGGAACGATTCCCCGCCGTCTGCGTGGCACATTCCTGCGGGATACCAGGGGCAAAACGGCGAACGAACCCATGTTGCGCCGCCATCATGGGTAATCATAATATTGGTGCTGTCGGAGGGAGTGCCCCAATATTTCACGATAACACCCGTCATTGGATCGGAAAAGTTGACGCTAAAGACCTGTCCAATCGAGTTCAAGTTTTGCCGCTGCCAGGTATTGCCACCGTCCGTGGTTTTGATGACGATACCCGAATCGCCGACGGCGACTGCATTCAGAGAATCGATTTGCTGGACAAAATTTAATTGCGGCGTGCTCTGTGGAGAGCCGAATAGGTCACTTCTCTCATGAGGCAAGCCGGGGTCTTGTTCCTTCCAAGTCTCACCACCATCGGTACTGCGAAAACACATAAGAACATTCCTGTCATTAGTCGTAATAGCGGGATTTCTCTTATCCCCCACGGCGGTACAGACTTCGCCATAGCAATCAACAGCGTTGAAAAAATATGCGTATTTCCCGCTATCTGCTGGTGGATATGTAATACTCCATTCATATTCCTGCGCCCGCGTGCCTGACGCAATCGTCAGGCACGTAAGCACAGTAAGGAGAAATGTTTTCAGCATTCTCATTCGCATGTTTCTACTTCTTGACGAATTTCACTTCCGACCGGCCACCACTTACATAATAAGTGCCAGCAGATAGAGAGGAAACGTCCAAAACAAGCGGGCCGTTCGCCGGAATCATGCCTTTCATCACTTCTCGGCCCAGAACATCGAGGAGTTGAACCTGCTCTCCGGCTACAGCTGATGTGATGATCAAGCTTCCAGACGTGGGATTCGGGTATGCCCGTATGCTTGTGTCGATGGAGGGTGAAGCCTTGACATTTGCGCTGTGCTCTATGCCGTAGCCATAATACCAGCCACTGCAACTGGCCGAGTAGCATCCGCCGCCCGTGTTCCAGGGCCCACTTGAACACTCGATGTCCACGATCGAAGTGATTACGACGCAGTCTGAAATCACTATCCCCACGCCATACTCGAAGCAGGCTTGGCATTGCTTTTCGCAATAGTAACCATACGCGGAGCAGGCTTGAATCCGTATTTGGTGTGAAGCGGGCCCTCCCCCATAAGGCGCCCAGCATTGCGGCGAATAGACCTGCAAGATGGTGTATTGACCCTTGATACATGGCGTGACAAACTCCGGATTCTTATTGGCCACTACGGAGTCCAACATAAGTTGAGCATCGAAGACAAGTGTGGAGTCCGCAAGCGAATCACAATCGGAGCTTGAATCGACCAGAACTCCATCGAGCCATCCCTGAACGGTGTTTGGCGTTCCTGGTATCACACGCCAGCAATAATACTCCCATATCCAGCAACTGGTGCCGGGAATCATTACATAAGATGAATCCTGATTCCATGCGATGCTGTCTGGACTCGGCGCAGGCCCCG
Organism: Ignavibacteriota bacterium; assembly: GCA_003151825.1. GTDB lineage: Bacteria > Bacteroidota > Ignavibacteria > Palsa-1295 > Palsa-1295 > PALSA-1295. Next base: position 61,670 of record PLYO01000021.1, on the reverse strand, counting down.
TAGAATCCGGGCATTGTGCCCGTGCGTTAGAATGAATAAATAATGCGCTGCAACTTAGGAGCACCGCTGCGGCGAGTGCGGTGAGTTTTAGTTTTACGAATGAATTTTTCATCGTCGTAAGTAGTTGATTCGTGAGTAGGTCCGCTGCCGGGGATGGTAACCGAACGATTTCAGTAGGAGTTTGGCAACCCGCTTCCCGGCCGGCGGCATTATTTGAGCCGCAAACTTACGAAGTAATCGGATAATGTAACTCACAGAAAAATCGTCATTTTTACTACTATGTGTCTTTAAGAAAGCTCCGCTCTATTTTTTTCTTTATTGTGCCGTTCTTCTACAAATTTTATGAGCATTCTGAATTTAAGCCTTCGTGGCACATTCGCTTTGTGTCTAACGTGGCTGGTGTGATTTTCAACGGTGAAGACGGAAATAGCGAGCCGTTCGGCGATGTGCCCATTATCGAGGCCCTTTGCCGAAAGTGCAGCAACCTGCGATTCGCGCATGGTAACATCCGGGCATAGCTCGCGCAGGAGTCGTGCCCGCTCTTCGAGCTCGGGTCCGAATGCGACGATTTGCTTCTCCCAAATCGGATCGGTGTGCAAACTGTTTTTTGGCATCTTTTTCGTGATATATCCATAAACCGGGATATATCCCTAAGTGTATGGATACAAAAATACGCAATTTTGCCCGGTGCAGCATCGAAAGAGCATCGGCGAAAACATCAGGGCGGCAAGGGTAGGCAAAGGATGGACCCAGGAGATGCTTGCCGTTCGAGCAAAAATGAACTCCGATTATCTTAGCACTCTTGAACGAGGACTCGTCAATGTAAGTGTCGATAAACTAATGACTATTTCGAAGGCCCTTCGCGTCCCGTTCAGCGCACTTGTGAAAGGATTGGATTGAATCCAAAATAATTTCGGATTTCCTTGCTTTTTGGTTTTGAATGTATTATATTAGTCAGTGAACTTATGGGCACCATTTTCAAGGAGAATCATTATTGCATAAGTTCATGAAAACTTCGATGAGTATTAACCGAGCACACACAAAAGGCACCTATTTCTGGGGGAAAAGGATGAAGGTTGAGGGTTGAAGGATGAAATCGAGAAATGAATTGAACCGAATTGCCCCTTGTCCGGTTAACAGCCCGCCTCACGCGAAAGCATCTATGCTGAAGCGTATGCTCGGGCCGAGCGAGGTAATGATACATTTTAGCCACAAAACAAGCATTCATGCCAACGATCAACCAATTAGTGCGTCTGGGCCGGGAAGAACTGACGTACAAGTCGAAATCCCCGGCGCTCAAAAACAGCCCTCAGCGACGCGGCGTCTGCACACGCGTCTATACCACCACTCCGAAAAAGCCGAATTCCGCGCTCCGAAAAGTAGCGCGCGTCAAGCTGACAAGCGGCATGGAAGTGTCCGCCTACATTCCGGGCGAAGGTCATAATTTGCAGGAGCACTCGATTGTCATGATTCGCGGCGGCCGCGTGAAGGATCTGCCCGGCGTGCGCTATCATATCATCCGTGGCACGCTCGACACGCAGGGCGTCCAAAACCGCAAGCAGGGACGCTCGCGCTACGGCACGAAAAAACCTAAGTAACATCGATTTATATGTGACCGATGGGTCCTATGAGATTTATATTTTTTAACCTTACATGAGAAAACACAAATCGGAACTTCGCCCGCGGATCCCCGATCCGAAGTTCAACGATACGTTAGTATCGCAGTTCATCAACTCGCTGATGATGGGCGGCAAAAAATCGACCGCGCAGCGCATCATGTACGATGCGCTCGATTCCGTTCAGGAAAAGACCGGGCAACCGAGCCTCGAAGTTTTCAAAAAGGCGATGAACAATGCTTCGCCGGCAATCGAAGTTCGTTCCCGCCGCGTTGGCGGAGCGACCTATCAGGTGCCGACGGAAGTCCGCACCGAACGCCGCACGGCCCTTGCCATCCGCTGGCTCATTCAGTATAGCAGAGCGCGTGGAGAAAAATCCATGGCTGCGCGCCTTGCCGGAGAACTCATCGCTGCCAGCAATGGCGAAGGCACCACCGTCAAAAAGCGTGACGACGTACACCGCATGGCCGAAGCCAACAAGGCCTTCGCGCACTTTAGGTTTTAAGCTCCGCGTTTTCGATGCACAAGCAGAATGCGCGCATAACGCGCGCGTTCTGCGCCTCATAGATTCCGAAACCCAACGCCAGTTTCCAACCTACTTTGTCAAAGAAGCTCCCTGCCCTTTGACGGCCATCGTCACATCGACCATGCCATCGCCATCGACATCGCCGGCGGCGATGGAGAACGTCATCGGTGACGACTTGTCGGTCGTCTTCATGATGTTCAGCGGTTTATGCATGCGCTTCCCCACAGTGGATCCGGCATTTTGCGGATTGGATGTTATCGTAATCGAGGATGACGCCGGGGCGCCCTTAGTCGATGACGATGTTTTTACGAGCGCGTTCCAATCGTCCGTCTGGCCCTTAGTACTATCCACCACCCATACTATAGTCACATAGTAGGCTCCCACCGGCATTCGTCCGATATGGCAGGTTCCACCGGTGCAGCGAACCACTTTATGAAAGGCCGTGCTCTCGCCTTTTATGCCGTCGATCTTGAGATAGGCGTCATACGCATGGGGAGATTGTGTCGCCCCCAAGAGCACAACCGACATCAGGATAGCGGCAGAAATCATTCTTCGAATATTACGATTATGTTGCATAAAAGAATTCCTTTCTTTGAAAAAAGTTGAAAATGACAATTAGGAAACACTGAGAACCATAAGAAGTTGCATGTTCCGAAATTATTTCCTCGCGCTGATTCCACTGATTTTAGGGTGGTCATCCAGCCCTATCCTCGCTCAGCAGGACACCACCTCCAGCACTGCGGATACGACTTCCATTGCGCCGAAACCTTCGCCTTTTCAGCACACGATTGAACCATCCATCGGAGTCACGATCCAGAGCAATAGCTCGGCGGACAGCGACGCCTTGAGCGCCGTGTGGGTCGTGGGCCTCGACGCCAATTTCTTTTGTGACGGCGAACCGTGGCAATTCGGAGCGAAGCTGCACGCCATCTACGGACAGCAAAGCTCCGAGACAGGGATTCCGCGCACCATACAAGACGATTTAATCGCCAGCGTTACCCCCTCGCGGACGGTCTTGCCGGCGCTGCATATCCGGCTCTTCCTCGAGATGGCCGGCGAGACGCAAATGGCAAAAGGCGTGGCGGGCGACAGCTCGCCGACTAAGTTCCTCGATCCGGTCTTCGTATATCAATCCCTCTTTCTTGGCCGGCGGTTTGAGGACGCGGCGGACGATGGCTCGTGGCAGTATGATTTAACGACCGGAGTCGGATACGCTCTTCAGCAGACCGTCGCGCAGAACTTCATTTTGGCGCAGAATCGGAATATCCAAATAACTGCGCAAAACCCGCTCTCGAGTGTGCAAAACGAGATCACGCTCGAATCGGGCTATAGCGCGATCGTGGATTTCAACCTGCGGGATAACATCGGCCAGGATTTGCAATTCACCTCGAACTGGAAGACCGTCGCCATCAACCGCATTACGGGGGATTCCTTACCTCACGCTTCAACATTTTTCGAAAACGCCCGCGTCACTTCGCTGCTGTTGGTTGGGTTCGTGTATCATTTCATCGGTATCAGCTATTCGGGCAACCTGACGTATGACCGAAACGTCTCCTTGCGGCGTTCGCTCGAACAATCGCTGGTCTTCGGATTTAAAGTGACGTTGTAGGACGATGAACCTTCCCATCGGCGCGTTGTTAATAATGGTATGTTTGTATATGCGCATTTTGACGGCCACCAAATTCTGCTCGACGAGCCGGTGAATCTTAAACCGGACACGAAGCTCTTGGTTGATATTCCGGATGACGAGCAGTCCGTGGAAGAGGAACGGCGCGAATGGGCGCGAATGGCGCTTACAAACCTTGGGCGTCGGTATGACAATGAGCCAGAACTTTATACGGACGATATGATTATCGAGCCAAATCCCGAGTACCGTGACCCCTGGGCAGATCGTCATCACTAACATGCCTCAGAGCGATGGGATCTTTAAGCGCCGACCCGCTCTGATCTTAAAAGTGATGCCCCCGTTCGGGGATTTTCTGATTTGTGGCCTGAGTTCGAACCTGCTTCAGCGGGCCGAGGGTTTCGATGAAATCATTTCTTCCAACGATCCCGATTTCAAACTAAGCAAATTAAAGGTACCCTCTCTCATCCGCCTTGGATGGTTAGAGACGGCATCACGATCGACGTTTAAAGGTGTTGTCGGAGCAATATCGGATGAACGATTACATCGCCTCGTAGACCGTCTTTCTGTGTACCTTACACATTAATGCGCCCCAAACTTATCGTCGGGAACTGGAAGATGAACGGCACGCTCAAAGAGACGCGCAAGCTGCTTTTTCAGCTTTCCGTCGAGTGGACTCCGAAATGCCATGACATCGAGGTCGCCGTATGCCCCCCATTCACGATGCTTCTTATCGCCAAACACGCGCTCGATGAAACGAGCATAAAGCTCGGCGCGCAGAATTGTTATTGTGAAGAAAAAGGAGCGTTTACCGGAGAAATCGCTCCCGCAATGCTCGCAGAGCTTGGCTGCACCTACGTTATTCTCGGCCATAGCGAACGAAGAACTATTTTTGGCGAGACGGATAATCTCGTGAGCAAAAAACTTCGTTCCGCGCTGGATGCTAAACTAACTCCCATTATCTGTATCGGCGAAAGCGAGAGTGAACGCACTGGGAATGAAACCGAAGCCGTCTTACTTCGGCAAATAAGTGAAAGTCTTGCTACGATAAATGCAAACGATGCCGCAAAAGTGGTTATTGCGTATGAGCCGATCTGGGCCATCGGCACTGGCAAGACTGCAACGCCGGATGAAGCGCAATCGGCACACGCATTTATTCGCGCAGATCTGCAAAAGAAGTATGGCAGCATTGCAAGTGACATCCGAATTCTCTACGGCGGCAGCGTGAAGCCGGATAATGCCCGCGCGCTGCTTGCCGAGCCGGACATCGATGGCGGACTCATCGGCGGCGCATCGCTCGATGCCAGCGCGTTTATTGCGATCGTGGAGGCAGCAACGTAATTTGGAAAGGATTTCAGCCCATGCGACTCATCACCTTCCTACTCAAATTCCTGCTTTTCCTTTCAGTGGGATTTGTTGAGCTGTATGTCTGGGTTTACGCGGCATACGCAGGCTCAAACCTTGCTCAAACTGAGCGATTACTTTTATATTTATGGATGATTGCAGTTCCCATATCTTTTGTGTTTTCTGCTATTGCTTTGTGGAAAAGTCAATGGAAGATCGTCGCGATGAATCCGATCGTATTCATCGCGGTAGTGCTCATCTTTTACAGACTCTTGGTGCATTGGTGATGTAACAGAAGTATAGCCACGCCGCAATCTTACAATATATACTGACTCAAATCCCGATTCCGCACTACTTTATCGAGGCGGTCTTCGACGAATTGGGCGGTAACTTAATGGCTCGGAATTAGTGAAAGACCGCAGCTTCGAGGCGAACAATTCGTTCCCCGTGCTGGACGACAGTCCGGATTTCATCGGCGAGCTTCAGGTTCGAAAGCGTAAGCTCCTGCAATTTCAGGTTGGTCGTTTGCTGGTGTTTTTCGACCCGTTCGAGCCGTTTGTCCATACTCCCCAATCGGCCATCCATCTGCCTCAGCTCTCCGAGCATTTCGGTCAGTAGTTCGATAATTCGTGGATCATCCATACAAATGCTAACAGCGCGAGTGTGAAAACGTTCAAGTCTTATATTCTTCCATTCGTCATCGTTCCACTCCTTTTCAAGGCGGAGGATTTTTCCCGTGCGTTTACAAAATATACTGGCTCAAATCCCGATTACGCACCACTTTATCGAGGCGGTCTTCGACGAATTTGGCGGTAACTTTCAGGTGCTTCTCTTTTACGATGTCGGGGACATCGAACAGCACTTGCTCCAACAGTGTGGTTAGAATGGTATGCAGCCGGCGCGCACCGATATTTTCTATCGCTTCATTCACTTCGAATGCAATACGCGCGAGCGCAACAATGGCGTCATCGGTGAATTCTACTTCGAGTCCTTCGGTAGCGAGCAGCGCAGCATATTGCTTGAGCAGCGCGTTTTCGGGGATGGTCAGTATCTTTACGAAATCTTCCTGAGTAAGGCTATCGAGTTCCACGCGAATTGGGAACCTGCCCTGCAATTCGGGAATCAGATCGCTCGGTTTTGTAACATGAAACGCGCCGGATGCGATGAAAAGGATGTGATCCGTCTTCACAATGCCGTAACGTGTGCTGACATTCGATCCCTCGACAATCGGCAGTAGATCGCGCTGGACGCCTTCGCGCGAGACATCCGGACCTCCGCCGCCATCGCGACGGGAACCGCTTGCGACTTTATCGATCTCATCCAAGAATATAATTCCCGAACTTTCCACGCGCTCAATCGCTTCGCGCACCACGCTATCCATATCGACCAGCTTTGCGGCTTCTTCCTGCTCGAACACGGCACGCGCCTCGGAGATGGGAACTCGGCGGCGTTTGTTCCTCTTAGGCATCATTCCGCCCAGAATATCCTGAATGTTCTGCCCGATCTCATCCATGCCCGCGCCGCCGAGCGGCCCCATGATCTGCATCGAGGCAATGGGCGGCGCTTGCTGAATATCCACTTCGATCTCCTTTTCGTCCATCTCGTTTGCGCGAAGTTTTTCGCGAAAACGGTTGCGCGTGTTTTCGTTTAGTTCCGCTTGCTCGCGCGTTTCCGCGGGCGTCCGTGGCTGCACGTTTGGCATTCTGGTGATCGTCGAACTGACGGGTACGCCGGGAAACATCATCGGCGATTGCGCGCGCTGCATTTGCGGCGCGGGCGGGACGAGAATATCTAAGATGCGCTCTTCGGCATTCGCTTTCGCTTTTGGTTCCGCTGCTTCCATTTGCTCGGATTTCACCATCGTGATCGCAAGCTCGGTGAGGTCGCGGATCATGGATTCCACATCACGGCCCACATAGCCAACTTCGGTATATTTTGTCGCTTCGACTTTCAGGAACGGCGCGCCGGCAAGCCGTGCGAGACGCCGCGCGATTTCCGTTTTGCCTACGCCCGTCGGGCCGATGAGGATAATATTATTCGGCATGATCTCCTCGCGCAACACTTCGGGAACCTGCTGCCGACGCCAGCGATTGCGCAGCGCGATCGCCACCGAACGCTTCGCGTTCGATTGGCCGATAATATATTTATCCAGCTCCGCAACGATCTCGTGCGGCGTTAGCTGAAACTTCGATTCAGGAGGCGCTTCGACAGTTTGCGAAGTCTCGGACGTAGTAGTAATTTCTTCCATAAAGTATCGAGTACCGAGTGATGAGTAACGAGAAGGAGTGGTATAATCCGCTCGGTACTCGTTACTCATTACTCGGTACTCATTCCAAGCTTTCTATCGTAATATGTGAGTTCGTGTAAATACAAATTTCGCCGGCGATCTTCAGCGATTGCTCGACAATGTCCTTCGCCGACATTTCCGGATTTGCCACCATAAACGCCCGCGCGGCGGCAAGCGCGTACGGCCCTCCGGAACCAATAGCTACGATGCCGTTCTCCGGCTCGATCACATCTCCGGTTCCCGAAAGCAGGAATGCGCCATCTTTGCTTACGACAGCGAGCATCGCTTCCAACCGCCGCAGATATTTATCGTTCCGCCAATCTTTCCCGAGTTCGACAACGGCGCGGGGAACGTTCCCGCGATATTCTTCGAGCTTGCTGTTGAAGCGGTCGTAGAGCGTAAGCGCATCGCTTGTCGAGCCGGCAAATCCGGCGATGACCTGACCGTTATAGAGCACGCGAAGTTTTTTCGCGTTCGATTTCATCACGGTCGCGCCGTTCGTCACCTGGCCGTCGGAGCCAAGCGCCGCTTTGCCATCTTTTACGATACCGAGTACGGTAGTTGATCTAATTTTCATTCCCTATTATAATTCTTTCTAATGTCATTCCCGCGAAAGCGGGAATCCATAAGGTTATCGTAGCTCCGAGGTCTGGATTCCCGCGTTCGCGGGAATGACAATACGATCAGCCATACAGCGCTTCCTCCAGCGGCTCGTGCGTCGTGGCCCAGGTCATGAGCAGCGCGGCGAAGCTGGCGATGGTCCGCTTTTCGTCCTCTTGACGGATTACGAGGCCATACGTTTCAGCGACGAAGCGCATATTTGCGAGCACTTTTCGTAATTGCGCTTCCGTCGTCTGCTCGTGCCAGTAGCGGACGGTCTCTAACAGCATCTTCCGATGCCGACGCAGGAATTCCGCCATCGAGATAACCGCGCTGCCGCCATCTCTCGATGGACTGGGCCGCGCGATATTCAGCAGATCGCTCACATATTCATCGAAATGCTTGATGAACTGCACATTCCCTGCCCTGCGCAGAAATTGCGCGCGTGAGATCGAAAAATTCGCCTTCGATTGCACCCGAAACCTCGGACGCAAGACGTACAAGTCGTAATATTGTTTTAATTTGCCATCGCGATCGTATTCGTTATAGACCCACCGGCGCTTCAGCTCGCTCCACGCAGGAATGCGAACGACCGGGTTCTTTTCGCTATCGATCACGACAAAACGTTCGCTTTTCGCATCGAATCCAACGATAGTGACCCAATGTCCCCACTGATTGATGCAGATCATGCAGGCGCGGCCCAGCGCCAGAGCCGAGGTCAACGCCTTGAACGCAGCCGGCTCGGTAAACCGGCGGACTTCCAGCAATCGGCAATCGAAGCGCTCGGCGGCGCGGCGAAGCATTTTCTCGTCCGTACCCTCTTTGGTGGTACGCGCAGCCTTGGTAAGCGACTCCTCATCCACGAACCGGCCCACAATAGCCAGCGCATGCTTGAGCGCAAACGGCCCGCACTGCCACCGATTCGATTGAGGATAAAAGCCCACGTTATGTAATGCCCCTTCGTATTAAGAGGACGTGTAACAGGGGTTTGGGGGAGAGGGTTTGGGGATGCTTAAAAATCCCTCCCGAAATTCTTAGTGCCGAAAGCACGGCACATTTCTACCCTTACGATTTGTTGGAATGGTTTCGATGAATGATTTGACCATGATTAGCGAAGACCTCCTCCCGATCTTGCCAGCTTTAGACTTATCCACTAAGTACCGACTAGCTGTTGCAGAGATAAAGGAGGAATACACGAGCGAGGCCCAATCGCTGCCGTGGATAATCGGCTTCTCTGGCGGGAAGGATTCAACGTTAATGGCGCACATGGTATTCGAGGCAATACTTGATTTGCCAAAATCTGAGCGGCGCCGTGAGATAATAGTTCTTTCTAATGATACATTAGTTGAATCCCCTGTTCTAATGCATCATCTAAAACTCTCTCTTGAGAAAATTCGAGAAGGAGCTGAATCGCTTGGACTCCCCGTTAAAACGGTAATCACTACTCCCCCCGTTGAACAGACGTTTTGGGTGAACTTAATTGGGAGAGGATATCCAAGCCCAAACAAGCAATTTCGATGGTGCACAGACCGGATGAAAATTCAACCAATGTCAGCATACGTGCTCAGTGAGGTTAGCAAGTCCGGCGAGGTAATTTTATTATTAGGCGTCCGGTCGAGTGAATCAGTCACAAGAGCTCAAACAATTGCGAAGCATACCGTTGAAGGCGAAAAATATCATAGACATACCGAGCTTAATGGATGCTGGGTTTACAGGCCAATATTAAATTTCACTACGGATGAAGTTTGGCAAGTCCTACTTCAGCGACAAGCGCCATGGGGTGGGAGCCACCGTGATCTGATTACCGTGTATAGGAACGCGAATGCGGGAGAGTGTCCGCTAGTGTTAGATCATTCCCAAGCGCCATCTTGCGGGACTGGTTCTGCCCGTTTTGGCTGTTGGACGTGTACTGTGGTAACGAAAGATAGAAGTATGGAAGGTCTTATTGATGCCGGATCTGAGAATCTTGAACCTCTTCTAGATTTTCGAGATTGGTTAGTAAGCATTCGTAATCATCGTGATTATCGAGAAACCGAAAGGCGTAACGGTACACCAGGCGCGGGACCTTTCTCGATAGAGGCGAGGAAACGCATCATGGAACGACTTCTTCGCACCCAGGAGGAAGTAGGCTTTAGTCTGATATCGGATCAAGAAGTGGAACTCATCAAAAAAATCTGGGAGAGTGATACACTAATGCAAGCCGACCGATTCGTAGAGAGGTATTACCAGCAATTGTCAGAAAGCAACTAGATATGGAAAATAGTCTACCGATTTATCAGAAAGGTGCGGCCAGGGAACTCGCGAAACGCAGGTGTCGCGAGATAGGTGTTTCAATCGAGATTTTGGAGCAGTTAGCGCAAGCTGAACTTAGCCAGCAGGGTACGAAGAATCGCAGAAGCCTATTTGTGGAGTTCGATAACTTATTAGAAGAAGAAGAGCACTAATGTATATCGAAAATATCACCTTGCGTGATTGGAAAAGTTACGTTGATGCTAGCTTCGAATTTCCCCGTCCTACTTCTAAAAAGAACGTAGTTCTCATCGGAGCACACAACGGCTACGGCAAAACCTCACTCCTTGAGGCATTAACCCTATGCCTCTTTGGACAGGATGGCCTCGCATATCTTCCACGTGCAACGTTCTCAGATTCTACTGAAAACATGGAGGCAGGTTATGATGAGTTTCTTAGCAGGGCACTCTATGGAGGGGCTTTGCGAGCTGGTCGGAGTAATATGAGTGTTTCTGTTACATTTGTGGTCGACGGTAAGCGAATAAAGATTACGCGGCAATGGTATTTCCTCGGTAACGGACGGCACAGGCCAAATGACGAAGAAGTGCGTATACTAGATGGTGACCAACCTCTGCGGGTAGGCTATCTCGACGATAAGAAGGAGTTTTTTAGCAATTACATTGCTCAGACTTTCATACCGTTTCGGCTTGCTCCTTTCTTCTTGTTCGATGGTGAGCAGGTGCAACGGCTTGCGAACCAAGACATGGCTGTGCAAGTCCGAACGGGAATCGAGGGATTATTAGGTATCGGAACACTCCGCGAACTCCGCGATGATCTAAATTCCTACGCTGCAAATCGCAGTAGCAATACAGATAGATCAGGGAGCGAAACCCTTAAAATATTGGCGGAAGAAATTCAAGCCTTCGAGTTGCAAATAAGCCAGAAAAAAAGAGAGAGTGATGCAATCCAGCCGAGACTCAGCCAAATTTTGCAATCGAAAGAGAGTAAAATGAGAAGTCTGCGTTCTGTAGCGGGCGGAAATAGAGCGAATAGAGAAGAGTTATATGAACGCAAATCGCAGGCTGAGGCACAGAGAATGAGGCTCCGTGATCGCCTCACGGAATTTTTACAGACCGACTTGGCGCTTATTATTGCAGGTGCTACGCTTCGCAATGTGACTCTCAATCAGCTGCGAGGCGAGGCTGCGCGAGAAAAGTGGGAAGCAGGAAAGATGGAGGGGCAAGCGCGACTCTCGGAATTTGGTGAGAAAATTCAGGAACGTAGATTTGAAGCGAAACCACCACTTAATGACATCCAATTTGAATGGTTGAAAAGGGCAATTGCAGAGAGCTGGGAAGCTCTCTGGTATCCAGCTCCGGCCAATTGCGCTGCTTACTATCTACACAGAAGCCTAATCGGGCGCGAGCGCGAGCTAGCCATAATTGCACTTGAACGAATAGACTCATTAGCCCTGGGTGACCTTCAGCAGTTATTGGCTGATCAGACTTCGGCGGAGCAAGAAGTAGGACTTGTAGATTCCAGAATTCGAGAAACAAGCAGCGTAACGGCTGAGGTTGAGAGGCTCACTGAAGAAATGAAGGCTTTACAGGAGGAGGAGAGTAGCATTAATCGAGTAATAGAAGAAATTAAGAGAAGTACCGATGCACTCTCTTCACAACTTAGTTCCAAGCGCGCAGACTATGAGCGTGTTCGGGAGCAGCAGGATAAGTCTCAGCCAGTTATTGCAAGAGTGAATAAAGCAGAGAGAATTGCGATCATGCTAGAAACACTGATACAAGAATTGTATCCTCTAAAGGTTCGAGATGTTGCTGACGCGATGACAACGACCTATAAGGCTTTGGCTCACAAAAAGCTTCTCGATCATATTCGAATTTCAGACGACTGTCAGGTGAGTCTTATGGATCGCCTCGATAATGACATTCGCCGCTTTGACCCATCCGCAGGTGAGAACCAAATTTTCGCTATCTCGCTAATCTCAGCTATAGCTCAAGTTTCTGAAATAGAAATTCCAATGGTCGTGGATACACCGTTGGCAAGACTTGATGAGATACATCGCTTGAATGTGCTGGATCACTGGGCAAATCAACCGGGGCAGGTAATTTTACTTTCGGCAACGGATGAGGTCTCGGGTAGTTATTACAAGAGCATTGAAGAGAAGCTCTCTGTAGTGTACCACTTATCATATGAAGAGCTTGAGGAGGGCATCGGAAATACGCACGTTGAAACAGGCTATTGGAGGAAAAGATAATGCCAGATATTTCGTTTTTACAAATAGGAACGACTACATTCAGCACCACCAAGGAGGCGGATGACCTTGGCAAAAAGTTTGAGCAATTACTTGGCGCTCAAACCAGGTATCTCCCTGCGCGTCTAGCCATTACTCGCTCGTTGGCTGATTCAACCACGCCTCCAAGTATTGAAGGGCAAGAATTATGTAAGATAATCAAGGGGAATCAGCTATTCGGTGGCGAGCCATTTGCATGGGTAGCGTTGATCGCTCAGCATCGTCAGGCTCCATTCGGACAGATGAAAGAACTTCAGCAATCTATCGGTGAGCATTGGCATCGCGGGATGAAGTTGCTTTGGTCTGATTGGATAAGCCTTGGTGAAGATTTTGATGCATTCCTTGTTTTCTTAGCAACTCGTGCGGGAGTACAAGAAGGCGCAGCCAGCAGATATTCAAGCACGGCTGCTGTTTCGACTGAGAATCTACGCAACGGGCCAATTGTTGTGCGCATAGGAGATCCTGGAACAGATATCAGCACGGGTAAGCCGGTAGATTGGACATGTAATGCACCAGGCTACTCTCCACATCTTGCATTAATGGGAGGTACGGGTTCCGGAAAGACACATTTAGGTCTTAACTTGCTTCGTCAGGTGAAGAAACAAGCAAACTGCCCGATTATCTTTTTTGATATTGCTAAGGGAGACATTGCACTAAAACAAGAATTGATTTCTCCTCTTGGTCTCGAGCATATTGAAGTTCCACGATCACCTGTGCCTCTAAACTTTCTCGTTTCGCAGAGCGCTTCCGTACGCGATAGGAATGATTTGGCAGTATCTTTTCGTGACAGTTTTGAAAAAATATCTAGACTAGGCGCAAACCAGAAGGATATTCTGAGGCAAGCTGTTACCGCTGCCTTGGGCGAGGAAGGCCCTACCTCCTTTGAACGCATAAAAGAATTCGTTGAGCGGGAATGCGAGAGCAGGCAAGAAGCTGGGGGCACACTCCTTTCCGTCCTCAATGATCTTACAGCAGGCCATCCTCTCTTTGTTCCTCAATATAATGTTCAGGAATTCTTTTCGCGTTCGTGGCTAATTGATTTACATAATTGCTCTGACACAAACCAAAAACTGGTCGTATTCCTAATCCTTGATGCAGCAAAAAGGTATTTTATGAGTCTTCCAGATGCACCCACTGATGCTGAAGGTAATCGTTCCTTCCGTTGCATTATTGCAATTGATGAAGCCCGTCGCGTTTTAGGCTTCAAGCATCCTTCCCTCTCCAATCTTATTCGCCTTGCTCGCTCAAAGGGAGTGGGGATATGGCTCATGTCCCAATCACCAGACGACTTTGATCAAGAAGAGGACGACTTTCTTCAAAATATTGGAATTGCAATTGCGCTTCATACAAATGCAAACAAACCTCGTGCTCTTCGGGCTATTCTCGGAGGCGACGCGAATCTTCCCGGATTGGCGGCTGGCGAGGCGATCACTCGGATACCTCCTAAGCAGAATTATGTAAGGGTCAAAGCTTGGGAGCCGCCCAAAAGAGCAAAAGTATAGTTTCACCTATCTTCAAGCGGAAAATTTCGCATTTCCCGCGCGGGCGCGCCAGCCGACCTATTTCCGGCTTTGACTACATCCGGAATCGATCATTCCGGGCAGTCACCACGTCCACGATTGAACGCATCACTCGATCCCAGGCCGGGTTCTTTGTGCCGTCCCTCCGGGACTCTTGGCTCTAAAAAATCGCTAACCCCGGACTCACGTCCGGGGCTACCAATATTCCGTGCCTCCGGCGCTGAGAATTCCGAGAGGTACGCTGGGGCTAAGACAAAATTTCGCATTTCTTGCGCGGGCGGGAAATGGGAAAATTATGAAGTATGAAATGGGTGCGGCCAGTATTGCAAAATTGGCGATTTTGGGCAAATTTTGGCAATTTAGATATTAAATGACAAAAATCGTATAATATACTGAAACATTTGTGCTACTTATGCGTAGGAATCTGGTTGCGAGCGTTGAGAGTGTAAACAGGCCGCTGCCAGTACAGGCATGCCTGATCCCTGCACAATGAAATCTATTGGCGCACTGGGGGTGATCGAAAAGTCCTGGGCGGGAGTACCCTTAGCTTGGGGGACATGGATCACCGGAGTTCTTTGAAAATGTATTGTGGCCTGTTGTAGTGTGCTATATAGCAGGTCATTAGCCGCAATTCGCCGCAGCGGAATCATGAACGACGAAAAACAAAAAATGGGCACCCATTCGACAAAGGGCAGGCTCTGTTTTCCGTATGAATTAGCTGACCCTCACCAATGCGCGCTGGAATTCTTCCCAGCTCATATCCAGCTGCCCGACCACGCGTGGTGATTTTGCGCTAAGCCGATTGTAGCATGCTCCGGGAATTAACATAGCTGGCGCATGGTATATATGCTGGGCTTTCTTTTTTGGCATGTGGTTTCTTATTTCCATATTCATTGTGCTTTGGCTTATCGGGCTTATTACCTTCGGGGCTGCGGCTTATGGGGTACACACACTGCTTGCCGTGGCGATCGTGCTCGGTTTTTGGAATGTGTTCCGGAAATACCAAGTAAAAGATAAGAAGTAAGAGGTATGAAGTATAAGGTAAGAAATGGGGTAGGTAAGCTGCGAGCAACGCCTTCATCGCCCACGATGATTGCGACATGTGCAATGTTCCTCTTCTTACTTCTTACATCTTACTTCTTACTTCCAGAGGCAAGCGCCCAGCAAGCTAACAATCCCGCTCCAAACCCGGATTGCGGTGGCCCGTCGATCACCAGCACCCCGACGAACGCCGGCACGCTCTTCATGCTCTGCTTCGAAGAGAATATCGATCCCTACTTCGAATCGACGTATTCGAGCGGAAGCTACGCGGAAATTTATTGCTCTTCTTTGGGCGAAACCGACACGGTAACGATCACTTGCAACCGGTATCCTGCAATGAATAAAGTTTTTATCCTTCCGCCGAATTCCTCGATGTCGTATGACGTATCGGACGATACGCTGCGCGAGTCACTCGGCTTAGTCGATACGATGCACGATCTCTGGATTGTTTCCGACGAGGCGATCGACAATAGGGTGGTGCAGGTGCAGGCTACCTCGCAAATCGTGTGTTATGGGCTGGATTACAAGCGCTGGTCCGCCGATGCGTTTTGTGCGCTTCCGGAAGAGTACTCGGGCACCGAGTACAGCATCCTGAGTTATCCGAGTTCCACCGGCGGCGTGGAAGGAAACGCCGCGAGTTCGCAGTTTGCGGTCGCGGCGTTCGAGGATAATACAATAGTTACCATTACGCCGGCTGTGTTGACCCTGAACGAAAGCGCGGGCGGCATTCCCGAGACGTTCACACTCCAAAAAGGCCAGTGCGTGCAAATTCAGGCGGATACCTTAAGTGTTAAAAGTCCAATCCCACATCTCGATCTCACCGGCTCGACCATCAGAGCGAATAATCCCGTCGCCGTGTATGGCGGCCATGTGGAGACGGAAATACCCGATGGGTTTTACCGTCCATCGGATCAGTATGTGACGCGCGATATGCTCTTAGAAACGATGCCGCCAACCAGCACCTGGGGCCAGAATTTCGTGCTCGACGCCATTGTACTCGATAGCACCGGGGCCATCGGCCCGGATGGGGATCTGATGCGGGTGCTTGCGATCGACAGCAATACGGTGGTATCCGTGAATGGTAAGCCATGGGATACCCTGATCAGTAAGCAGAATCATAACTTCAGCGATACACTTAGTATTACAGGGCCAACACTCGTTACATCGAGCGAACCGCTCTTAGTCGGCGAGTTCGAGCATTCGGCTTATACTTATGCCGGCAACGGCGATCCATTCTTAGCCATTGTGCCGCCGGTGGATCAAACCAACGATAGCTATACCTTTTCACTTGCGTCCGACACGAACTTCCGGTATCAAAGCGTGACCATTGTAGCCGATACCAATTGCCAGAGCAGCATTACACTCGATGGGAAGCTTATTCCCGCCGGAAAATTCATTTCGGTGCCGGGCGTGGCAAATGGGCGGAAGTTTTCCATCTGCGAGTATGGGTTGCCGCAGGGTACTCATACCATCAGCACGCCATCGCCGCCAGAACAGGGTTTTACGATATTGGCCTACGGCGTTGGCTTTGCCAATGGGTATGGTTATGCGGCGGGTGAGCTTCTCATCCCAAAGCGAGCGATTAGGATTGATTATCCTCCGCAGTCGATGGCTCCGGGTCATACGAATACGCTCTCATTTCATAACACGGCCTATCAGCCGGCGTATCTCGATAGCGCGATATTCATTCCCAGCAACCCGAATGCCACGGCGTTCGACATCCATGTGGAAGAGAATGTGGGCCTCGATATTGGCCGCGTGGATGTTGGCGGCATGGGACAAATTCATCTCGTTTCGAATAATCCACTCAGCGGCCCGGTGAGCGGAACGGTGAAAATTTATTCTCATCTTCCGTCCTATTTCAATATCGAGCCGGCGAAAATGAGTTTCACGCTTTACCCAAATGCGTCAGCGGATGTGGGACAAGCCTCCAGGCTTGTCCTGACGGTAACGGCCACGCCAAACCCATTCTCAACGTTCACCACAATCAATTTTTCGGTTCCCGAAAGCATCCCTCGCGGGCTCGGGACCAGCGATGCGGCTGACATCACCATGATACTTTACGACGAACTTGGCCGCGTCGTCCAGCATATCGCTTCAAGCGAATTTTCTCCTGGTTCGTACTCGATACGCATCGAGCGTCACGGACTTGCAAACGGAGTGTATGTTTGTGAGATTTCGTCAACCACATTGAACCTTCACGAGCGTATTCCAATCGTTGCAGGCGAGTAAAAATCCTTCATCTTTCATCTTTTATCTTTCATCTTTTCCCATTGCGGGGTGTAACAAAACGCTCGGATGCGAATTCTTATACAGCGGGTTAGCCATGCGTCCGTTAGCGTCGTGGATGACCGATCATCCACGGAAAGCGAGGTGGTGGGCGAAATCGGGCCGGGTTTGGTCGCTTTTGTAGGAATTCGGGATGGAAGCGTCGCTGGCGTGCTTGGGACGGGCGATGCGGATACTCCCGAAACCGCCAAGTGGATGGCCGAAAAGCTGGCAAAATTGCGCGTTTTCGAGGACGAAACGGGAAAAATGAACCTCTCTGTAAGCGATATTGGCGGAAGCGTACTCGCCGTGAGCCAATTTACGCTTTATGGCGACGCGCGGAAAGGCAGCCGGCCTAATTTCATGGCCGCCGCGCCGCCGGAGAAAGCCGAGATGATGTACGAGATATTTTTGGGCTATTTAATTGCTCGTCTCGGTACGGAAAAAGTCGCTTCGGGCCGTTTTCGGGCAAAGATGCGGGTCGAACTCGTAAACGAGGGTCCGGTCACCATCCTGCTCGAACGGTAATCAATTTTAATCATTCTTATGTTGTTCGACGTTGAAGAATATGGAAACTCTAATTAAGTCTTCGATGCCGTGATTGCTCAACGAAGCAATGACATCATTATTGACTTAGATCAGTGCTTCCTTATTTATTTTAACCATAAGAAACACCTCCGATGACTACTTTACATCGCATCCCCTCCGTGGATGATCGGTCATTCACCTTTCGCTGCATGCTCGCGTCGTGCTTTTTTGCGCTTTCGATAGCATTCTTTGCCGCTCGGCCACCCGCCGCGCGGGCGCAGCAACATAATAATCCGACGCTGAATCCTGACTGCGGTGGCCCGTCCATCACCAGCACCCCGACGAATGCCGGAACGGATTTCTTGCTCTGCTTCGAAGAGAATGTCGATACGACAACGCCTTTAGATGATGCCGATGGCTATCTTGAAATTTACATCGCTACGCTGGGTGACACGGCCACGGTAACGATCACGTCCAATCAGTACCCTTCCTTGAATAAGGTCTACTTCATGCAGCCTAATTCGTCAGTGACCTATCGTATCACCGACAGCATAGTCAATGAAGGGCTCGGCGTGAACGTTACGATGCACGACCTTTGGATTACGAGCGACGAGGTGGCCGATAATCGTGTTGTGCAAGTCCAGTCCACTTCATTTATCGTTTGTTATGGCATGGATTTCAAAGCCGAAACGGCGGACGCCTTCTGTGCGCTCTCCGCTCAATCGGCGGGGACTGATTACGGCATTATGAGTTATCCCAATTCGCAATCCGCATCGCCTAAAACATCTTCGCAGTTCGCGGTCGCCGCGTTCCAAGACAATACAACGGTTACCATTACTCCATCAGCCCGGACTTTAGGTAGCAATGCTGCCGGAGTGCCATTCAAGGTTACACTACAACAGGGTCAATGTGTGCAAGTACAAACCAACGCTAACGACTCAGGTCTCGATCTTACCGGTTCAACGGTATCGGCAAATCATCCAATCACTGTTTATAGCGGCCATGAGCGGACCGAGGTACCTTTGGACTCGACTAACGGCAATGGGGGCATCAGCCGCGATATGCTGCTGGAAGTCATGCCGCCGACGAGTACATGGGGGTATAATTTCGTGCTCAATGCTATCGCTCTCGATAATGAAGACTCGATCGGCCCGCAGGGAGACCTCATGCGTGTGCTCGCGCTTGACTCCAATACCGTTGTGACCGTGAACGGCAAGTCATGGGTTACCTTAGGAAGTAAACTGCATCCGAGTCTTTTCAGCGACTCACTTATTAAAGGGCCAACGCTCGTCTCATCGACCTCATCGAGCAAGCCTCTCCTTGTCGGAGAGATCGAACATTCGGATTATTATGTAGGAGGCGGTGGCGATCCTTCTCTCTCCATCGTTCCTCCGGTTGACCAAACGTACAACAATTACACGTTCTTCTCATCTCCCGACATGAAGTTCGACTATAATAGTGTAATTATTGCGACCGACACCAGTTCCCAAGGGACAATTACTATTGACGGGACTCTCCTTCCTCCCTTCTTCTTCAAACCCGTGCCTGGAAATGTCGGAGGCCGGTCATTTTCGATATATGAAGATCAGCTTCAGACGTCAGGTGTGCATACAATTAGTTCGACGATGCCGCCGGGACAAGGCTTCACAATTTTGGCTTACGGTCTTGGGGATGTCATTTCCTATGGCTACACCGCCGGTTCGCTTCTCGTGCCGCAGCGGGCAATCCGGATCGAATACCCGCCACAGTCCATCGAGCATAGCCATACGAACTCGCTTAATTTTCACAACACGGCATACCAGCCGGCGTATCTGGATAGCGCCATTTTCATTCCCAACAATCCCGATGCCTCGGCCTTCGGCATTCATGTGGCGGAGAATGTGGGCCTCGATATTGGCCGCGTGGATATCGGCGGTAGCGGACAAATTCATCTCGTTTCGGATAATCCGCTCACCGATCCGATAAGCGGGACGGTAAAGATTTATTCTCACCTTCCGTCCTATTTCGGGATCGAGTCGGCGGAAATGTCCTTCACGCTCTATCCTAAGGCGGGCGCGGCGGCGGCGGATGTGGCTGGGCAGGGCGGGCTTTCCCTTACCGTAACGGCTACGCCGAACCCATTCTCAGCATATACCACGATCAACTTTTCGGTTCCCGAAACCGCCGATATCACAATGACGCTCTATGACGAACTTGGGCGGGTGGTCCAGCACGTTGCATCAAGCGAATTTTCCGCGGGGCCATACTCGGTTCGTATCGAGCGTCGCGGCCTTGCAAACGGGGTTTATGTCTGCGAGATTACTTCGAACAAACTAAACCTTCACGAGCGTATTCCCATCGTTGCGGGAGAATGAATCAAGTAAGAAGTAAGAGATGAAGAATGTACAAAGAAGGCAAATTATGGGGTAGAAATGGAAAGCCGGTCGTTGCCCGGACGGTTCTATTCACACGTCACACTTCTTACTTCTTACCTCTTACTTCTTACTTCTTACTTCTTATCTCTTACTTCTTACTTGTTCCCTCGTCTTCCGCGCAGAATCTCGAACGGAGCCAAGCCCAACTGCAAGGAAATGGCCTTGCGCCTCCGATTCTTGTTATTCCGGACACGATTGATTTCGGCAGAGTGCGAATTGGGCAGCAGCGCGACAGTTCCTTTACCATCGAGGACACCGGAGCTTCTCCGATTACACTCACCGCTCTCGACTATTGGAGAGCAGTGCAGTACACAGAGTTTAGGGCAGATAGTATCGTGGGATCTCCATCCCTCAAACATTTAATCAACCCTCCTCGTGATTCGGTCTTTTTCCTTCCGACACAGTTAGGTCCCGACACAGGACGCATTCCCATTTATTGGACGGATGGCACTACTACATCCGACTCTCCAACCGTCTATCTGTTTGGAACGGGTGTAGCGCCGAATGTTATTTCGCATAACGATACGTTCGGGTCGTTGCGCGTAGATAGTTCCTCCGCATGGGACACGGTCTGGATAGTAAATAACGGCACGGACACGACGGTCATCGACAGCGTGACCATCGTAAATCCGAGCGAAATTTTGGATTCCGATTTTTCCGTTTCGCTCGACAGCCTTCCGCCATCCGGGTCGCATACTTCGCCGCTCAGGATTGGTTATGAAGGAGGCGATAGCACGCTATCGTTTGCGGTCCAATTTCACCCGCAATCGCTCGGGCGAGACACGCTTGTCATTCGAATCCATACGATCGATGGCGATAGCGTATTCGATACGCTTACGGGAAGGGGCGTGGAACCACTGGTGCTCTTGAGTCTGGATACGATTGATTTCGGAACGATTACGATTCATCAGAATAGCCCGCTCTCCATCGATACTGTCTTCGTTGTTTCGAATGCTTTCGGTACGTATCAGGCATTGTTAGACACGATAATAAATTACGATGACACGGATTTCACCGTGCTACTCAATCAACCTACTGGTTCCCTTAACGAAACGCTGGCTATCGACAGCGCGCTCACGGGCAAGGTAATCTTCAACATTACCCAACAAGGGGATTTTACCGATACGGTCTATATCAAGAATGACACGCGGTATCATCTCTATAATAATTCGGATAGCACATACCAGCCCATGATTATCCTGAAGGCAAAAGTGCGGATCGGGCCGATTGGGTCGTTCAACGTTTCGTTCGATACCATCACAACGTGTGATACGGTATCGGATAGCGTCCTGATTCCGAATAACTTTCACGTCGAACTCACGATCGATAGCCTCAAGCTCCTTTCGGATACGGATGGATTCAGCTATCGGCAAAACACCTTTCTGCACCGAATAAATATCGCGCCGGACAGCAGTTATCCTTTGTACCTCGATTATAACTTCCCGCCCGACAGCCTGAATGGCACGCAGACATTGAAGATGGGACTTTTTCAGCATGGAGTGGACAATGAGCCGCCCGTGGTGGATACCGTCACGGCCACTGTGGTGCGTAAGCAGCGCGTGTTCACGTTACAGGCGCATCCGCCTGTTGCCGGCGCGCCCGGCACGAGCGCGGCGGATATTTCGGAACTTAAACTGCCGATTACCGTCGAAGGACCGCGCGCCGGAGTGACCGAGCTTAATAGCTGGACACTCTCGCTGCAATTCTCGAACGATCTTTTTGTGCCGACAGGAATCGATCTTACCGGCTCGCTCTCCGGTGCAGGAAATGTTACCCCATATTGGGATCAATCAAGCCGTACTTATAATATTATAGCCACCGGCACTGCGGTTTCCGATCCAACGAACATTTCGAACGATCTTCTACTCACTATTCTCATGCAAGCATACGTCACTACCGATACGGTTGTGACCGTCACTCCTACATTCACCTGGAAGGTGCATCCATGCGCCTATAATCTTCAAAGCTTTACGCTTTCGATTCCGTATGCGGACGATTGCGGCGATCCAACGATACGCGATTTCATGCTTCATGAAACTCCATCCTTCATTCTCACCGGCTCCTGGCCGAATCCTGCGAACCAAAGCGACGGAGTTTCGATCGGTTACCAAGCCGCGGAGCCGAGCGAGGTCAGCTGCAGGGTCTATAATGCCGTTGGGCAGGAGCTTGGGCGTTTCGAGACGGCGGTTGGAGGCGGGGCGGGCACGATCGCGTTGCCGGAAGGGTTGCTTCCGGCGTCCGGGCAGGCGTTCGTCCGCGTCGAGGCGGTAAGCGCGGATGGTATTCGATCGGCGATTCAGACATGCAAGATAGACGTCATGAAATAGCTGCTACTTTTTTAATAATTTTTTCTTGTAATTAATCTCACTTTTCGGGTTTATAGAGAGGTGGATGACTGACGATCCACTGCTTTTCGGTCAAAATCAGGTCTAACAAAAGAATTTTTCATGTGTCATCCCCATTTCCTCAGAGGAACACGAAGCAGCTCCGGCCTTAGGCGCCGTGTGCTGCCGTTCATTGCTTCGCTGGCGGTCGTTGCCATGCACTGCGCGGTTATTGGGACTCTTTACGCGCAGAGCGCCAAGTTCGATAATTTCGGCATCGAGTTTTATGTGGCGTATGGTCCGAATTTAGGTGGCGAACAACCTCCCTACGAAACGCAGAACACGATGGACCTTTACATCACAAGCCACGTTCCGGCTAACGGGAGTGTGGAAGTTCCAGCGCTTGGTTTTTTCCAGACATTCACCACAACGCCTGGCCAAATCACCACGATTACTCTGCCGAATGGCGATACGGGTACGCAGACGGTCGAGTTGCAAGAATCTATGGACGAGCAGGTTATTCAAGGGATGGCCGTGCATATTACCAGCGATAGCGAGATTGCGGTCTTTGGTATTAATCATAAAAAGTATTCGAGCGATTCGTATATGGGGCTGCCCATCAATGTGCTCGGCACCGAGTACCGCACGCTTAATTACAATTCCTCTTCTGTCGGCGGCTTTGGCAACCAGCTGACACCCGGAGAGTTTTGGATCGTTGCGGTGAACGATTCGACCAACGTTACCATCACGTTGAAGGATGTTTCTTCCCTTGGAACCCAGGCGAACGCTCCCCAAACCATACAGCTCAACAAGGGCGATATTTATCTTATTGAAGGCGGCGAAGGAAGCACCACGAACGACCTCACAGGCAGCCTGATCGAGTCGGATCAACCCATCGCGGTCTTCAGCGGCCATCGGCGCACGGAAATGCCCAGGGGCGCCGTCAATACCGACGGCAGCCCCAGCCGTGATCATTTAGTCGAGCAACTGCCTCCCGTCAGCGCCTGGGGGGATTCTGCGCTTGTTGTGCCATACTCGACATCCGTGGAGCCCGATTTGGTCCGGGCAGTCTGTGCCGAGGACAGCACTCAGATTTCCGTCAATGGAGTACCCGTTGCTAAGACCTTTAATGCCGGCGACTTTTATGAGATTACAAAGCTTGCCGGAGTGACCTCGATCCAAGCCACAAAGCCAATCGAGGTAGGGCAATACATGCACACAAGTTACGGAAGCATCGATGCTCAGCCACCTGCTTATGGCGATCCCGCGCTCGCGCTGGTGTTTCCCGTCGAGCAATTTCAGTCATCTTATACCATCATCAGCATTGTCGATTCCAACGCGTTCACGGGGAATTTCGTGAATATCGTCGCCGATGCAAGTTCCATAGGTTCGATGACGATCGATGGCACGCCGATCAATCCAAGTGAATTCAAGCCAATTCCGAATACACGCTTTGAGTACGCACAGCATCGACTCGTGCAAGGGACGCACAATCTCGCTGGCACACTGCCATTTGGCGTAACCGTCTATGCACTCGGAAACGTTGACAGTTATGCTCATCCCGGAGGCACGCTGCTGAAGACTATCACGCCGCTCCAAACCGTCGGACTTTCCATCGACTTTGGAGACCGATTACTCGGCCCCCCTCCCGGGTACGCTGGCACGTTCGACACCACGGTTATTCTGAAGAATATCTCCGAGGATACTGTCAATATTTACTCGTTCCCAAAACGAATTCAAGACACGGATCGCTTTAATGTTGATTCGACTACGGACGGACTTGTTCCGCCTTTGGGCAATGGACTTCCTCTGACCATTGTGCCACTTGCTACGGATGTATTTAGGATCCAATTTAATCCCCACGAAGTCAACCGCCGAATGCACACGCAGATTACGGCGAACACGGATCATCTCCGCGCGTATGTCGTCGATGTCTATGGCCGGGGCGTACAGGATAACATGGGAATCTTCGCCGATACGAATAAAACCATAACGATCGACACGCTCGATTTCGGCACGTTCCAGAAGTCCGATCCGGTGGGAGATTCCGAAGTATATGTCGGCAATGCAGGGTCGGCGGTTATGAATGTGAATGCTGTTTCTATTACCAGCCCGAGTGTTATTTTCTCGGAAACAGGTATAAGCTATCAGGGCGCTACTGTAACGCTTCCGTTCGCAATTGCGGAACCGCCTTCCGGTTCGGCGCGGATTAATGTTCAGTTTTCCCCAACGGGTTTAGCTAACGGACTCTATTCCGATTCGCTTATTATTACTTCGGCAACGAGCACGCATATCGTCGTTCTGATAGGGCATATCGAAACGATTACCGCGCTTCAGCCCGGCGTCGATAGCGTGACATGGGGTTCGACACTCGTTTGCGACAATGCCGTCTTCAGCATCCCCATCAGTAACGATTCCAACAATGTTCCCATAACGCTCACCTCCGCGAGGATCATCGGCGTCAATGCATCGGATTTTGCACTCTCCACGAAAACACCGCTTGTTATTCCCGCCGGAAAAACGGACACGGTGCAGGTCAATTTTCTCCCGTCCGCCGGCGGCCCAAGAGCGGCGCAAGCTATTTTTAATTTCAATTTACCTCGCTTAGGTGACGGATCGGGGCCCTCCGACACCGTGAATCTTTCCGGCACAGGCGATAAACCCACGCTCGAATTCGCCGCCAATCCAAACGTCCATGCCTACGTGCTTGATAATTACTTTTTGATGCCCATATACGCCCGAACCGACCTCACTCCCTACGCCGCAGATGGCTATCATATCTATATCCAGTATGATTCGGTCAACCTTAAGCTCCTCGATGTGATTACGGCTGGGACGCTCACGCCTTCTGGCTATCTTTCTATTCAGTCATCTAATCCGCCCGGACGCGACACCATCAATTTCGGACAGGGAGGCGAAGGCAGTAAAAACGCTGCTACTCTCATCGGCGGCGGCGGACCTACCGACGATACTCCGCTCGTCTATCTTAAATTTCAACCCGTCATGAGCGGCGCTAACGACCCCGCCGACGCCAATCCGCTCACCTTCGAGAAGGGATTCCCCATCAACTTCAGTCTTATCTTCGACGATGCTGTCATCCCCTACCAGTGCGCCGATCACGTGTTCGACAGCGGATATGCGGTCGTCGGCCCCGTCTGCGATACCCAATTTATCGAACAGCAGCCCGCCATTCCCGATGCGATGATGCTCGGAACGCCCATGCCAAATCCGGCGAACGTGCCGGCTACTGTTCAATATGACGTGGCTTCCGTAGGCAACAACCCGACGACTTTAGTTACCATTGATCTTGTCAATGCCGAGGGAAATATCATTACAACGCTTGTAAACGAGCCGAAACAACCTGGATATTATTCCGCAACCATCAACGCTGCCAACTTACCAAGCGGACTCTATTTCCTCCGCATGAGCGCCGCGAATTACCAGAGAATTCGCAACCTCGTTATTCAAAAATGACCCGATAATCGTGTCCCTCTTGTCCTTTGAAGATGATCGAGGAATTGCTTCGCGGTCGCCCTGCTGTGTTTGCGGCTCTTGGGCTTGGAATCGGGATCGCGTTTAGCTCGGAAGGCGGTGGTTTTTTCGTTCCCGTCGGTATTGCAATACTGGTTGCTGTTCCAAGTATTTTTATTTGGCGAGTTACGTTTTTCCGAATACTCCTGCTCTTCATGGCCTTCATGCTTTTGGGCGAGCAACTCACGCAATTAGATTCCCAAAGTTATACGAATACCAGCCTGAGCAGAATTGCTTCCACGAAACCTGTAAAAACGATTCTCATCGGAACGATCGAGGAGATTGATGAGACGAATACGCAGTATCTGTGGATTTTCGATGCCGACAGCATCGGTATCGTAAAGCAAACGCTTCTTCCAACCCATGGCCGCGTTTTGCTAAGGCTTTCCAAGATTGGCCATGACAGCGTCCCGCTTCCGGATGAGGGAAGCAGACTGCGCGTGTTTTGCTCGCTGGAACCCTTTCACGCGCCGACCAATCCGCATGAATTTGCAAGTGAACTAAAATTACAGACTACCACACATACCGAAGCCACGGGCGAAATCCATTCGCGCTACGATTATTATATTTTAAATAAGCCGGAGACAAATATTTTTTCGCAACTCGGACATTCGCTCCAATCCGCGCATCAATCCTTGCTGACCCTGCTCGACACAGCGATTGAGGAAGGAAATGCTCGGGGCTTTGTCGAAGCCGTCGTCCTGGGAGACCGTAGCGACATGGATAAAGAGACGCTGAATGATTTCACCACATCCGGCGTGGCCCATATTCTTGCCGTGAGCGGGTTCAATGTGGCGATTGTCGCGCTGGTCGTCGCGCAGCTGCTCAGAATCTTTGGTATTTACTGGCACCGTACGCGGCTTGGTATCACGATGCTGATGGTCTTGCTCTATTCGGCTATCGTAGGATTTCAGCCGAGTGTCGTGCGCGCGCTCCTGATGATCGAGCTTTATCTGATAGCGAAGCTTCTCGAGCGCAAGCCCGACCCGCTGAATATAGTGATGAGCGCAGCGGCCATCAATCTCTTACTGCGCCCGTTTGATTTGTTCGATGTCGGATTTCAATTATCGTATGCCGGCGTGTTGGGAATGATACTCATCGCGCCGAAAATCCGTTGGCTTTTCATGCCTCAGGCGAATGACTTAAAACTAAAACGCTCGCGTCTGCAAAGTATTCTCGAAGCGTCCGCGCTTTCCGTTGGCGCCTCGATGGCTTCGTATCCCGTTATCGCCGCTCATTTTTACCGGATTTCATTTATCGGTCTTCTGGCGAATCTTCCGCTCATCCCGCTTTCTGCCATTATCACAGCGTATGGGTTCCTGCTGCTTCCAATCACGGCACTCTCGCATTGGGCCGGTCAGCTTTATGGGACGGCTACAACCTATATGACGGATGTGCTCCTCATCTTGACTCACCTTTCCGCGCATGTTCCTTCGGCCGCTCATGCGGCGGCATCGCCATCGTGGATTTTTCTTGTGATGCTTTTTGTAACGCTTATTTATTGCTTGCGCTCGAACACACGACCGCAGTTTTTCGGCAGACTCTCACTTTCATTGGCTTGCTTCTTTGCGCTTTCAACGATCGGAGTTCCATTCTCGAATTCCGTGCTCGCGAAAAACGAGGGAAAACTGCAAGTGCTTTTTTTCGATGTTGGACAAGGCGATTGCATTCTTCTTCACACGCCATCGGGAAAAACCTATTTCATCGACTTCGGGAGAATCGATCGTGAAGGCAATGCAAACATCGAACGGACAGCAATTCCGTTTTTGCGTGCCGAGGATGTGACTGAGATCGCAGGCGGTTTCATCAGCCACATGCACACGGATCATTATGGCGGAGCGCCGGTGTTTCTCAAAAATTGCAGCGTCGCATCACTCATGACAAGCGGGGAGCGTGTCGCCGATCGCACCGCCCGCACATTAGATACGGTCTCGCGCGAACAGCACACCGCGCTTCGCATTTTGAGCCGAGGAGACAGATTGCACCTCGATTCCGATCTTGATCTCTATGTGATCTATCCCGACCGCCATGTGCCCCAAGCGAGGCTCACTGCCTTCGGGCAAAACATCCATAGCGGGATGCTTGCATTCCGAATCGTCTATCGGAACACAAGCTTCCTCTTTTTGGGCGATGTCGAACGGAGCGAGGAAGAAGAGATACTTGGAGACTATGGCGATTTTCTGCGGTCGAATGTGGTAAAAGTGGCGCATCACGGCAGCTTCACCAGTTCATCGAAGAATTTTGTATCGACGACAAATCCGGATTTCGCCGTGATTTCCGTTGGCGAGTATAATCACTTCGGTCACCCTTCGCCGGCCATTGTCAGGCGTTGGATGGATAATGGTTCCAACGTCTGCTGCACCGATATAGATGGCGCAATACTATTCACCAGCGATGGTAATCGTGTTGAAAAAGAAGATTGGGAATAATCTTTGTAGCGCAAACTTCAGTTTGCGATTCCCCGTCGCGCAGGATCGCAAACTGAAGTCTGCGTTACAATCCATACTGAATTCCAACAATCGCTCTAACCGTTTCGGCAAGCTGGGTGCCGTAGAGCGCATGAATAAACGGAATCCAGACGGCTACGTCGAGCGATACGCGCGGGCTGAAAAAGACCTGCGCTCCCGGCGCAACGTAAATGACGTTGCCGCCGGACCATCCGAGTGAATCGTTATTGAGCGGCTGGCCGTTCTGCAATTCATACCCACGCCACTCACCTCGTATTCCTAATGAAGCAAACGCACTGGAGAGTAGGGAACCGGGCTGGGCATTATCGTTCTGATAGATCCGATAGCGTCCTGTAACATCGTAATTAAAGTTGTTTCCATAGACGTGTCCATCGTATCCCGGTCCCGGTCCGCGAATATTGAATAGTCCGTCCGCACCGATCGTCCAATTATCGAACCCCTGCATATATCCGAGTCCAAGGATGAAGTCAGTGGTACCCGTGCTTAGCTCGATATCGGGATCGGCAGGCTGACCCATATCGGCAAAGGCCATACTGCCGGTAGCGAATTTTACTCCGGCCGTAGCGGCAAGAATGTGCATATCATCCATCGTGTGCTCAGCGATGAGATAATATTGCATACGCAGCGAAATATCGGCCAACCCAATATTCGTTATTGTATTCGGGTCATTCGGTGTTTGGGTTCCCGTGCTTCCGAGCAAGTCGGAAGGATTGTCAGAGGTTTCCATCTTATGCGCCAACGGCAGAGCCAGCGTTGCCGAGAGATCGGGAACGATCTGGTAGTTAAACGATAACACCTGGGTAAAAAACTGCTGGACGTGATTGGTCGTGTTCGGTTGCGGAACGCCATTCTGTGTGATCGTCCCAAGCTCGGTATAGCGCGCATCGTAGCGAATGGACGATCCGCCCATCGCGACTAATGGAGAAATCCCCATCGAACACTGGCAAAAATCGCACTCGGAAACGATACCGGGCGGAAGTTGTGCATGGATCGTGGGAATGATTATAAAAGCATCGAAAAAAAGCATTGAAAAAAATACAAAAGTACGTATTTTCATACGAGTAAAAAATTTATGAATGAATATTATTCGCGCATCGAGATGCGTGACGTGTAGCTCAGGCTTTTAGCCTGAGGCTGGGCTTTCAAGCCCGAGGGATTTTAGATACCGATTCTAATCGCGTATCTACGCTACACGAGGCGGCTGGAACAGACACGAGGGCCAGCCTGCCAAAATAGGATCATTCACAAAATGGGAACCAGCGTAGTTCCCGGACTCGAATATCGTTACATTATTTTTCTCACTCGAAAGATAGTGGCCGCTGAGTTGCAGCGAAAAACGCTCTGCGCGTTTTTCGCTCTCGGCGTTAGCTGATTTTGCGAGTTGCTTCATCAGGAAGCAGTTCCCGTTGCAATGCGGCATTTTGTGCTCGCACATCGTTCGCGTGATCTGATCTTGATTCAGGCGGAACAGCAAAAAATCCAGAGGGACAGCGCCCAGCTGCACCGAAATGGCGGCTATGCCGAGCCAAGTGAAAAGCTTGATATGAAACGGTGTGGCCACGTATTATTTTAAAACACCGAGTTCTTTCCCCACGTTCGTGAATGCCGTAATCGCCCGATCCAGATGCTGCCGTTCATGCGCGGCGGAAATTTGCACTCGAATACGCGCCTGGCCTTTCGCCACAACAGGATAGAAAAATCCCGTTACGAAAATTCCTTCATCCTGCAAACGCGAAGCAAATTTCTGTGCGAGCGGCGCGTCATACAGCATGATCGGCACGATGGGATGGATTCCCGGCTTGATGTCGAATCCTGCTGCGGTCATTTTCTCGCGGAAGTATTTTGTGTTCGATTCCAGCTTGTCGCGAAGTTCCGTCGTGGCGTCGAGCATTCGCAAAACTTCAAGCGCCGCACCGGCAATCGGCGGCGGCAGCGTGTTCGAAAAAAGATAGGGCCGCGAACGCTGGCGCAGCATCTCGATAATTTCTTTCCTTCCCGATGTGAACCCTCCCGCAGCGCCACCGAGCGCTTTGCCGAGTGTCGAAGTGATAATATCCACGCGGCCCATCACATTTTCATGCTCGATGGAACCGCGTCCCGTCTTGCCGACGAATCCCGTCGCGTGGGAATCATCTACCATCACGAGCGCATCGTATTTATCGGCAAGGTCGCAAATGTGCGAGAGCTTCGCAATGTCGCCATCCATCGAAAACACGCCATCGGTAACTATTACGCGCCGCCTGACCACCCCCCCGCCCCCTCCTTGAAAAGGAGGGGGAGCACACTGTTGTAGCTGCGCTTCCAGATCGCCCATATCCGCATGTTTGTAGCGATACCGTTTCGATTTCGCAAGCCGAACGCCATCTATAATAGAAGCGTGATTCAATTCATCGGAAATGATCGCATCCTCTTCACCGAACAGCGGCTCGAAGATCCCACCGTTCGCATCGAAGCACGCGACGTAAAGAATGGTATCGTCCGTATGCAGAAAATGCGAGATCTCGCGTTCAAGCTCTTTATGCAAGTCCTGCGTGCCGCAAATGAACCGCACGCTCGACATCCCATACCCATGCGTTTCCAGCGCCTTCTGTGCCGCCGCGATCACTTTCGGATGCGACGAAAGCCCCAGATAATTATTCGCGCAAAAGTTGAGAACTGTTCCCGAACGACCCTTCACTCGGATCTCCACACCCTGCGGCGTTTCGATCTCGCGTTCGTTCTTGTAAAGTCCCGCTTCGCGAATGGCTGTGATTTCGTTCGCTAATTGCTCTTTTACTTTTCCGTACATTCGTCTAAAACGTGATTGATAGGCATTATTGGGATTGTAGTAATATGAAGCACTCCTCACAAAGAGGGTTTACAAATCGATCACTTCACCCTCCGCGACTGCGGCAGCTTCCATTACTGCTTCGCTCCAGGTCGGGTGTGGATGGATGGTCTTCGTCATCGACATGCCGGTCGCGCCATGCGCGCGGCCCACGACGACTTCCTCGATCATCTCCGCCGCTTCCGTTCCGATGATATGCGCGCCGAGTATTTCATCGTATTTCGATCCGATAACAAGCTTGACGAATCCGTCGGTCTCACCCATGGCGCGGGCTTTGCCGAGCGCGGTGAATGGGAATTTTCCTATTTTGTATTCGATTCCCGCGGCCTTTGCCGCGCGCTCCGTCATGCCCGTGCTTGCGACCTGCGGCTGGCAGTAGGTGCAGCCGGGAATGTTGTCGTAATCGAGCGAGTGCGGATTTTTTCCGGCAAGATGCTCTGCTGCAATAATTCCTTCATGCGTGGCAACATGCGCGAGCCACGGCGGCCCGGCAACATCGCCGACGGCATAAATTCCACTATTGGCACCGGGGTCGGTGCCCACCACGCGCATATATTCATCCACATCGATGAAGCCTTTCGTCATTTTAATGCCGAGTTTTTCCAGGCCCATATTTTCTGTGTTGCCCTGCACGCCAATGGCGACGAGAACGCATTCCGCTTCCAGTGTCTGCTTTTTTCCATCGGAAGATTCGATTTCAACTTTTGTTCCCTTCTTTAAAAGCTTCACATCGTTCACTTTGTGATTCGTGAAAAATTGATAGCCCTGCTTTTTGTAAATCTTTTCCAACTCGGCGGAAACTTCGGCATCTTCGACGGGAAGGATGTTTGGCATCATCTCGACAACCGAAACTTTCGTTCCGAACGTTTTATAGAAATACGCGAACTCCATCCCAATCGCTCCCGCACCGACGATCGTCATGGATTCCGGAATATGATCCATAATCATGGCTTCGGTCGAAGAGAGCACTTGTTTTCCATCGGGTTTCAAATTTGGAAGCTGCCGCGCGCGCGCGCCGGTCGCGATCACGATGTTCTTCGCAGTTACTGTTCGCTTTTTTCCTTCCGCATCTGTCACTTCGATGGAATTTTTCCCCGTCAGCGCGCCAAAGCCTTTGATCCAATCTATTTTATTCTTGCGAAAAAGAAATTCCACGCCCTTGACGACGCGATCCGATACATCGCGCGAACGTTTGATGACGCGGGTAAAATCGACGCGAAGATTATCATACGCAATGCCCCATTCTTCGGGGGCGATTTGCATCGTGTGATAAATCTCGGCGTTTTTGAGCAGCGCTTTCGTCGGAATGCATCCCCAATTCAGGCAGATGCCGCCCAAGCGGTCGCGCTCGATGCACGCGACTTTCATTCCAAGCTGCGCGGAGCGGATCGCCGCAGGATAACCGCCAGGCCCGCCGCCAAGCACTATTACATCGTAATCGTAAGAAGCCATTAAAAATAGTCTTTCTAAGTGTATTCGTCGCCAAAAACCGTCTCATTATCGGACGCTTGGCATAAAAGAGTGTACGAAAATACGACACTCTTGGAGATTACCGCTCGCACTGTGATTTTTTTTGAGTTTTACGGCGGATTTTTGGAATAGTTTAAAACTATCTGGGTGTACTTTTCGTATAGGGGTTTGTGAACCATTGCTTTATGCCATTGATTTCAACTCCGGTAGCCGTCGCCCGCAAGGCGGCGAATACCGGAGTTCTCTTATTGGCGATTCTGGCCGGTTCTGCTGCGTATGGGCAGGAAAATCCCACCCCAGCTTCCGCCGTGCCAAGCCCACTCGCGGGCGCCGATGGTTCTGCACTCCTGCCCGTACCTGGAATGACACAATTTTATTTCTTGCCGCGCGATCTCGCTCCGCCGCCGGGGCTGATTATCGAAATGTCTCTCGCGCCGCCCGTCGATATTCCGACCGACCCCTACGATCTTGCAAAATATGGGCGCATCGGCGTGGATTACACACGGGTCGCAACGCTCGATGGCGCGAACTTCGGCCTTGCGGCGCAGGCGTTGCACGTTGCGCATCATTTGCTTTTTTATTCTGCCGGTATCAGTAGCGACATCAATAACGATGGCATGTTCCTGCTCACGGCCGGGCTTGCGCATTATCAAACCGGCAACGACGCCGAACCTTTCGTCGATGCGCCGTTTATTCGCTTTCGGTTCCAATCGTCGCCGAAAGATATTTTCGCATACTCGGAAATCGAAACGACGATGCACTTCCGTCAATACATCTCCGGCATGGCCGGCCTTGGCATTCGCGTCTCGCCCTCGGTGCGGCTCATGGGAGGATTCCATCACACGGAATTCGTGATGCCCGCCGAGCAAACGGTCCAGATGGTCAATGGTCTTGAGGGAATTATTAGCTGGGGGATGTAGGCCGGAATTACGAATGAGGTTTTCTCTGCCATCAGGAAAGGCAAATAAAAGTCCGCGCAAATCATGTTAGTCCTGCTATAGAGTACACTACAACAGGCCACAATACATTTTCAAAGAACTCCGGTGATCGATGTCCCCTAAGCTAAGGGTATACCCGCCCAGGACTTTTCGATCGCCCCCAGTGCGCCATTTGATTTCAGTGGATGAGGGATCATCAATGATGATTCGATCATCCATGTGCAGGGATCAGACATGCCTATACTGGCAGCGGTCTGTTTACACTCTCAACGCTCGCAGACAGGTACTACGCATAAAAGGCAAAAATGTTTCACTATGACATAAGATTTTTATCATTTTTCATTCAAATTGCTTAAATTAGTCTAAAATCGCCAATTTTGCCATTGTGGGAGGGTGCTTGCTGCGTAGGTCGGTGCTTTCAGCCCGACACCCCTCCCCTCATCTTTCATCTCTCATATTTTATCTTTGCCCGGTGAGCCTGCCGCAGCGAGCTTCCCCGATCAGGCCGAGAGCAGGCGCTGGGCTGGGACTACGCCGCCGCTCCGCAACTCAAGCGGCACGAGGTCCTGCCGAAGGATCGTGGTTCTATTTATTTCATCAGCACTATCGGCAGCGTCTCCACCTGCCCATTCATCCGGACGAGGCATTCATACATTCCATCGGGCAATCTATTTTGGAGGCGGCACTAACAAGCACTTCGGAAGGTTCAAATATCATGTTTAGAGAAGCGGAAAGCTTAGTACAAGAGGGGCTGCAACTTCCACCGGACGAGCGGCTGTGCGTGGCTGAACGATTGTTTGAAAGTATACCCGAGGAGGAAATTGCCAGCGCATGGCTCGACGAAGTCGAGCGCAGGAAGGCAGCCTGGGACGCTGGATTGGTCAACGGTATTGATGGAGATGAAGTAATTCGCGGGCTTCGCGAGCGAGCGCGGAATGTCTGAACTATGATTCGTGTGATTTATTTGATTGAAGAATGATTTCCGTCAAATTTCATCATTGAGCCAATCACAAGAATCAAACAAATCATAGTTCAGACTATTACCGCATCAGCACTATCGGCAGCGTCTCAGCCCTTCCATTCATCCGAACGAGGCACTCATACATCCCATCGGGGCACTAAATTCAATATTGGAGTAGTTTTAAATTATCATGTTTAGAAACGCGGAAAGCTTGATTCAGGAAGGGTTGCAACTACCGCCGATAGACCGGTTGCGAGTTGCGGATCGATTATACGAAAGCGTCCCAAAGGAAGACGAAACGTTCAACCGCACGGCGGTGATGGAAGAGGCGAAACGCAGGATTGACGAGTACCGCCGCGGTGAGGGTATCAGCCTGACGCGCGAAGAGTCCATGGGCCGGGCAAGGCGAAGGATCGAAGAAGCCAAGCGCGCGCGCGCATGATCGATCACCGATACGCATGACCTTCATTGTTCGCTCGCAAGCCGACCGCGATGTGGCGGAAGCGATTGAGTATTATCTCGATCAGGAAACTCCACAGTCCGCCGAACGATTTGCGAATGCGGTCGATGTTGCGTATGATGATATCATCGATGCGCCCACTCGACCCCGAGTAGTGGAATATGGCTTTCGCGAAAAGAAGCTAAAAAAGTTTCCATATTCCGTTCTGTATAGTATCGAAGAATCGGAAATTGTTGTGGTTGCAGTCTATCATGATGAACGTGATCGAGCAAAGCTGCGTGACCGGATTTAAAATGTAGGTTTCTTCCTACCGCATCAACACTATCGGCAGCGTCTCAGCCCTTCCATTCATTCGGACGACGCATTCGTACATCCCATCGGGTGCGCCGGCGGGGTTCCAGATGAAGGAATGATTCCCTGCACCCAGTTCGCCGGAAAAGAGATGCGCGATTTCCATGCCAAGCGGGTTTACTTAGATTCCTCGATTTTCTTCAAATCTTGAAGCGAGAGGAAAATTAGATCAACGTAAAGTACACCTAATCCTCCAAAGGAAGCTGTGCTAACGAGTAACGAAAGTTCAAGCGATTGAAGAATATAACTTCTGGATTCAATTGGGAAGCGAGTTGAATCCATCTTCATCTTTGTGGTTTCTCTTGAACCATAGGAAGCCCAAGTGCCTTCGTGATTTGGATGAGCATATTCGGAAAGAGCATCATAATGCAATCTAAAATCCGTTCTAAATTTAACAACACTGTCGATAGCATTAAGAATTTGATATGCTTTCACGTCGTTTTTATTTTCGAATTTCCCTATTAAATCTTCATGTTTTTTCCAATCAAATTTGCTTCCAATCATTGCCCTTCCGAGAGCTTCATGTGCGGCTTTCAGATCAGATGCGTCGCATTCTTTCCGAACAAGTTCCTGAACATAATGTGCTAACGCAGCTGACTCCATGACGGCTCTAATCAGCAGAGCTGCTGGAACAAAACGATTTGCGTCAAAGCACTCCACTGCCGCTTCTGACAAATCAAGGATTCGGCTCGATATCATCCCACGGAAACAATTTAGCAGATATGGTGTCTTTGGGACGATTTTTCCATTTTCAAACACAGAGACTTCGTCAGGAACCAATTCCTTAAACTTTCCGAGCCTCTCTTTTACTGATGCTTCAACGCCATTAATGTTCATTCTTTTTAAATCAATTTTATCATGGAATCTACGCAGCTTCGTACATTTTATCGGATACGCTGTCAATCTTTAGTCAGTGCGTAGTATAAAACATCAGCATTATCCGGATCGATTTTTTTACATGCTCGATAGTCACTCCAAGCCTGATCGACATGCCCGCCCTCTAAATACCACAGTCCACGATGAAGAAGCGCCCAGCTATTCAAGCTATCGTCGTGAATAGCAGCATTATAGTTGCTACTGATTGAGCTATCGAAGGAATGATCGTTTGTGTATTCCTTTTCAAAATAATAAGCGAGATATCCATGACCTACTGAACTATTCGAATCGATTTCAAGGGCACGACCTGCATAAATTCCAAGCTGGTTCCATGCTTTCATAGAAAAGCAACAGCCTGCAACGTCTAATAATAGTTCCACGTTATTCGGGTGTTCACCAAGAAGGGAGAGATACTGGTGCGAAGCATCGATATAGCGCTCTTCCTTCTCAAAACATTCCCCAAGTAGGTGTTCTAGCTTGAAGGAATTTGGAACCTTCGAAATTCCTATGCGCAATACATCGTCAGCTGTGCTTGCATCGTCATTCTCAATGAGAGACTCCGCGTAACGTGAATAAAGAGCAGTATCATTAGGAACGTGCAAAACACCACGTTGGAATATTGCCATAGCTTTATCGTCTGAGTCAAGGCCAAGATAATTATCAATTAGCCCTTCGTAAGCTTCCGCGTTCGACGAATCATTCGATAATTTCAAAGATAATATCCGAATGCTGTCAGCCATATCTTTATTAAGCGCCGCCGTTACAGTGTCAAGATATTTTTCATGTTCCGCTTCTTGATTTCTGCGATTGCAACTTGACAAAAGTAATGGTATGAGAGCACAAAAAACTGCGAAAATACAAACCTTGCGCAGTACACACGCCGGCAACACCGCGAGCGCGGCGAAGAGGGCGAGTGCGAGAAGCCGTTTTGGGAGCATGATGGAATGCTCATTCAAAGCGGCAAGTGGCGAGGAAAGTGCCCTGCGGCGAAAACGAATTTCGAACAACGGCACTAACCACCCGCAACGAAAGTTCTATTGACCATGGACAGAACTTTCGAAGAACTGCGTTCTGAAGTGCTCGAGCTCGACCCCGAGAACCAGCGCAGGCTGGTTGAAGAAGTGGAAGAACGGCTCGCGGCGGTTGAACCCCATCAGGCTGACTTCGACGAAGCGTATCAACGGCTGGAGGCCTATCGTCGCGGCGAAATGAAATCGGTTAGCGCCGAAGAATCCATCGCGCGATCGAGGCGCATCATCGAAAATGCAAAACGAGTCCGAGGATGACTTTTAGAGTTCTCTCACCCGCAGATGATGAAATTGCAGAAGCCACGACGTGGTACTCACAGGATCAACAGTCACCACAAAGTGCGGAGCGGTTTTTAGAAGAAGTGGAAACGGCTTACAAGGCAATCCGACGAGATCCGAATCGGTATCCAAAACGATCTCATGGATTTCGTGAATGGCCCCTTCGGAAATACCCGTTCCGCGTTCTCTATACGATTGAACCTGACGAAATTATTGTCTCCTCCGTAAAGCACAACGACCGCGATTCGGGGTATTTGGAGCGATTGAAATACGGCACTTGAATTGGGTGAAATTGGTTGTGCCATTATGAGCAAAGAACTTCAGCAAGTAGTGGGAGAGGCTCTCGCATTAGATGTCGAGAGTCAAGGAATTTTGGTCGATACACTGATGGTGAATCTCGCTCACGCCGAGCCGGCATTTCTCGACGAGTGGTTAGACGAATCCGCGCGCCGCTTCGAAGCCTACGAGCGCGGCGAGGAAACGGCGGTCGATATGGATGAAGCGATTGAAACCATACGGCGGCAACTTCCTCGATGAAAGGCAGGGATCTTCGCGTGGCGCGTCTTCTAACGTTTCCGTATTCGATCTACTTCCGAGTCAAGACGACCGAGATTGTCGTTGTTGCAGTCAGTCATAATTCCCGAAGACCGGGGTATTGGCAAGATCGGCTATCCTAAC
This sequence comes from Ignavibacteriota bacterium, assembly GCA_003151825.1. Taxonomy (GTDB): domain Bacteria; phylum Bacteroidota; class Ignavibacteria; order Palsa-1295; family Palsa-1295; genus PALSA-1295. The sequence continues at coordinate 23,177 of PLYO01000021.1, read as the reverse complement.
ACGCTCTTCGTCCCCTCCAAAAACTTCCCAATGTCGTCCGGCGAGGTATAAATATGCACGCTGAACCGGCTCGCTTCCAAGCCGCCTTCGGGAACAATGCGGGTGCGGGCCTTGCAGTTGGCCATGAGTTTATCGGCGAAATCCTTGTAATTCATCTTATCGAGCTTGATCGTCGTGAGTCCTGTCATGGAACTTTCCGGCGTGAGGAAATGGAATTTGCCATCGCTCATCTCATGAAGTCCGGTGCGTAGTGTATTCGTTAAATATTTCACGCGCGCTTCGATTTTGTCGAAGCCGATCTTTTCCATGAATTCAATTGCACATTGAAGTCCATCGAAGAGCGCGAAATTCTGCGTGGCAAAATCGTAGCGCGATGCGGTGGGAAGAAAATCAAGTCGGGCGTCGTACCCCCAATATTTATCCGCTTCGCCGCCACTCCAGGTGGGAATGACATGCTCCATAAAGTCCGGCGCGATATAGAGAAACCCGATTCCCTTCGGCCCGAGCAGCCACTTGTGCCCGCATGAGGCATAGGCATGAACTCCCAAATCGCGCACGTCCGTTTGCAGCATTCCGGGAGGGTGCGCGCCATCGGCTAAGAACCAGATATTCTTCGATCGCGCGAGCGCCGCAAGCCGCTTGATCGGCAGAAGCTGCCCGGTGGTGCAGGTCAGGTGCGGCATCGAGATGGCTCGCGTGCGCGGCGTGATCGCGTCGCTCACGCGCTGGACAAACTCGTCATCGCTAAAGGCGTTCCACTTATCGTCGGTAAGCGGAACGAATTTAATTTCGATTCCATCTCGCTTTTTTCGCGCGAGCCAGGGGATTGCATTGCCGGCGTGCTCCTGATTCGTCAGCAGCACTTCATCGCCGGCTTTCAAATCAATGCCGCTCGAAACGATAGAAATCGCTTCGCTCACGTTATGCGTGAACGCGATCTGGTCTCCGCTTTCCGCGTTGACGACGTGAGCGAGCGCCGTTCGAATGCCTTCGTAATCGCCGCCGTAGTCGCCGGTGGCATCGACATGCTTGATGCGGTCTGTAACGCGCTCGGTCACGACGAGCGGGCTGGGACCCATCGTGCCATTATTAAAGTAAAGCAAATTTTGCGTGATTGGGAACTCATCGCGAATCGCGCTCCAATATTGTTCGTCAGCGTCATTCGAGTGAGCCATCACCGGCGGCGATGAGGGGTTTCCGTTCGTGGCGGCAATGGAATTGAGGTTAAGCCCATTACGCCGGGCCGAATGCACCGCGGACGATGCGGCTGTGGTCGATGCTAAAGTCATTTGTAAAAATGTTCGACGGTCCATGAATAATTTCATCCGATACTGTCAAAACCATGCAAAATCAGCAAACATTCGGGGGAAATGCAAATTAATGGCACCTAATTGCACGTTGCAGTGTCTATACAAAACAGAAGAACTTCCGAATATCTCCTGTTCCAACGAATACTCCCTTGCTTCGATACAAAGCTGACCGGCGCACGCTGGTCTATATGGCCGCCACCACCACGATGTTTTTCGCGCAGTGGCTATGGGGCTTTAACGCGGCGATTTATATCGTCTATTTATACCTTTCGATCGCGGTGACGGTTATCGCGCATAACCATAATCACGTTCCGATTTGGCGCGGGAAAAAATGGAATGCGGCGACCGATTATTGGCTCACTCTCTTTTACGGATTTCCCTCCTTCGCATGGATTCCCACGCACAACATGAATCATCATGCGCTCAACAACCGCGAGGGCGATTACACGATTACCTACCGCCTCACCGAGCATAATAATCTTCTCATGCTGCTGCTGTATCCGACGCTCAGCAGTTATTATCAGCAAAAACCCATTCGCGATTATCTGAAGCGCCAGTGGATCGAGGATCGCCGGTATTTCTGGCACTGCATCTCGCAATATGTGCTACTCGCACTGTGGATTGCTGTGGCCTTCGTCATCGACTGGAAAAAGGCGCTGATCTTCGTCGTTATTCCGCAGCAGGTGGGTTTGTTCAGCGTGCTGATTTTCAATTACGTGCAGCATGTCCATGCCGACGAGGAATCGCAATGGAATCACTCACGGAATTTTATTGGGTTCCTGAACAAGATGCTGTTCAATAACGGCTTTCACACGGTGCATCACGAGAAAGCGGGCATGCACTGGAGCAAAGCGGCGGAAGCACACGCGAAAATTGCCTCGAACATTTCCCCGGACTTGCAACAGCCCGGCTTCTGGAGCTTTATTGTCAAGTCCTATTTTCTCGGCATGGTTCTTCCTCGCTACCGCACGCATTCGATGCGTTTAGCAAGAATTGCCCATCAAAAGCAAGTCACTGTTTCGTGATGCACCGCGTCTCGGTTCGTCCGGCCGTATGGCAGACGAGGAAGTAAGGCCCGCTCGGCAATGATTCTATACTAATTGAGGATGTGGATGCGGAGGTCGCAATTACAGTCATTGTTAAGAAAACAACTTGTTGCGATGTTCACGAAGGAACCGCATACTATCGAACAGTCCACGGGTGAGGAGCTGCGATGATCGGATACCGACTTCCCGGCGAATGTAAAATAGGAACAGCAATGCCTGAACGCCGCTTGCGACAACGAACGCGATTGCTGCGCCCACGATGCCGACGGTTGCTAAGAGCACCGTTGCAAGGGCAACGTTCACAACGAAGCTAAGGAGTATCATTCTAAATAGCTCCTTGATTTTTCCCATCCCGGACATCGCAACTCCAAATACCATTTGGATTGGGAACAGCAGGGTTGCAAGCAAAAGGACGCGAAAAATCGGAATGCTCGCATCGTACTTCGTTGCATAAAGAAGATGGAAGATAAACGGTGCCCCAAACGCGAGGACAATTCCTCCCGGAATAAGAATGAGATATAAAAAGCTCACGCTTTTTTCGAGGACCGTTCGGAGCGTTGAAAGATCGTTGCGCGAGTAATACTTACTCGCTGCCGGAAAGACGAAGAGCACCATCGTTTCTCGAACGATATCGTATGCGCGAAAGAGCATTTTAGCGCTGCCATAGATCGCGGCTCCGGTCGCGCCGGTAAACCCAGAAACGAGAAGCGTGTCGATGTTTTGCTGCGCCGTGGTGGTAACTCCCATGGCCACTTGATATCGGACAAAGTTTGAAATCCGTGCAAGCATAGCGCGCGAGTAACGGATTCGAAATTTCAAATAGGGCCGCACCAAAACGGTGCCAACAACAGAAGAGAGAAAGCCCGTGAAAACCGTAATGTGAACGACATCCAACGCCGAATGAATGTGCCCATTGAGTAGAAGAATGGCCAGAAGAACCCCCGCAATCCCAAAGTTCGCAAAATCGACGAAGAAAATTTTTTTCATCTGAAAGTTGGTCTGAAGTATCTTTACAACTACGACTCTTGGGATGGTTAGGATCGCAAAGAAGGCAAGCCAGGGAAGCAAATCGGCAAGCGCGCTATTGTCTAAGAGCGACGCCACGAACGTTCGAAAAATAAGGAGCACCGTAAGTGAAACGGAAAGAAAGCTTATGAACAGCAGCGTCGTGACGGTGACAAGCTCTTCCATTTTGACCAATGGCTCGACTCCGAACTTCACGATGGCCTGAAGCGCGAATGCATCCGAAAAGGTGAAGAGCATGCTGAAGAGCGTTTGGAAGACCATCAGCGTCCCAAACTCCTCGCGAGAGATGGCGCGCGCAACCATGATGATGGAAATCGCATAAGCCGGCTGCAACGTACGAGACGCAAATGCCCATATCCCTTTCCCGATATGTTCACTAAATTTCATTGTGTTATCGTCAGAACAATGCGATGGATTGGCACGGTACGAGGCCGAATGGAGTTAGAATAGTTTAAGTAAAAAAACAGCAAAACTTTGATTATCACGGAACAAGGACGGCTCCAAGAGCATCCCGCAACGCTTGCAGGTAAAGCGTCGCCGGCAGCTACCGCCGCCATCCCCACGCAGCATCCCGAGTGGGCGACATCGTATCGCAATCTTGGCCGCACGGGCTTTACGTGCAGCGGCGCGGGGTTTGGCACATATCGCGTGCATCTGCGCGTGCAGGAGCATCGGGCCGCGCTGGCGAAGGCGCTCAGGATGGGCGTCAACCTGATCGATACTTCGTCGAATTATGCGGGCGGGAATGCCGAGCGGCTGATTGGGGAAGTGCTGATGGGTCTTACCGGGCAGAGCGTCGTTAAGCGCGAGGAAATCATCGTCGTTTCCAAAGGTGGTTATATTCAGGGTGAACTGTTCGAGGAAATCGAGCGTCGCGCGAATGCAGCTCATGCCGATTATGCCGCCGGATCGGAACTTTCCGAGCTTGTTCGTCATAGTCAGGGTCTTTGGCATTCGATCCATCCCGATTTTCTTCGCGATCAACTCACCGATTCGCTCGAACGGCTACAGCTTGAAACGCTCGACGTTTATCTTTTGCATAATCCCGAATATTATATCGAGTGGGCTATTCAGGATGGTATTCCGCCAGAAGAAGTGACTGACGAATATTACCGTCGTATCAAGCAAGCGTTTGCGTATCTCGAAACGGAGGTCGAGAGCGGACGCATTCAATTTTATGGCATAAGCTCCAATACGTTCCCAAGGCCGGAAGATGCGATTGATCGAACTTCGCTCGAACGCGTGTGGCAATCTGCGGAAGAAATTGCTGGCGATGCACATCATTTCGCCGTCGTGGAATTTCCGATGAATATCTTCGAGCCGGGAGCTATTTCGGAACGTAATCAGCGGCATGGAACCGAAACGCTGCTGGATTTCTGCGCTGAAAAGAATCTCGGCGTGCTTATCAATCGTCCGCTGAATGCCATTGCCGGCAAGCAGTTGATTCGGTTGGCCGATTTTCCGGAACTCGATGTTCCACCGGAAGAGGATCTCGACGATTTGTTGCACGATCTCAAACTTCAGGAACAGGAATTTGCTTCCACGCACTTTGAGGCGCTCGATGTGGATTCACAATCCCGCGATGCGCTGCAACAATTTTTGACGTTAGGCCAGAATCTCGACGAAGGCAACTGGAAAGAATTTGCGAGCATGGAGGAATGGCAGGAAATATCTCGCAGCGTGCTTGCGCCGCGCATTCAATATGCGTTTAATATACTCCAGCCATTCACGCAAAATAATTCCGAACTGCTGACCTTTCTCACCCATTACGCGGAAACCGTGGATGAAGCGTTCGAGCACCTTTCGAATTATTATATGAATCGCGGCCACGCGCGCTCGGCAAAAATTCATCAGGCGCTGAATGCGCTGATGGGCGAGGATTATTTCGATCTCTCGCTTTCGCAGAAAGCAGTGCTTCTAATCCGTAGTTTACCGCAGGTATCTTCGGTCTTGGTCGGAATGCGGTCGGAGGAATATGTCGAGGATGTTATCTATGGTTTGCAGGCGAAGGCGCTGCCACATGCCGAAGCGATTTGGGAACGTTTGTCTGCGGTGAAGACAGAAGCTTAGATGGCTTTCTCTCACATTCGATTTGGCATTCGAATAACAGCGCCATTCACGGCCTTCCCCGCTTCGGTCGAAAGAAAGAGGCACATAGCGGCAATGTCTTCGGGCTTTGTCCATTTGGGAATCTCATCCGGTGATCCCCATTCTTCGTTTGCTTTGGTGTGAATAACGGTGGGAACGATCGAATTGGCGGTAATGCCAACGGCTTTTCCTTCTTCGGCCAAAACTTTTGTAAGGGCGATTACGCCCGCCTTTGCGGCAACATATCCGCCCTTTTTTGCCGATGGCGAAAGTGCCGGTTCTGCGCCAATCGAGATAATCGTTCCGCATCCGGACATGAGTTGCATCGCGTGTTTTGCCGAGAGGAAAAAGCTCGCAAGATTCAGTTCAAAAAGAAATCGAAAATCCTCGATCGGCGTCTCGGAGACTGTCTTCCACGGTCGGACACCTCCGATTGTTGCTACAAGGGCATACGGCGCACCAAGCTTTTGAGACGCCTCAGAAAACATCTTCTCGACGCTTGATTCATTCGTTGCATCGACCGCCCAGAAGCGGTAATGCGCGTGTGTGAATCCATCGTCTTCATGGGAGAATCCGGCGACCGTCCAACCATTGTCGAGATACGTATTTCGAATCGCTCCACCAAGCGCCCCCGTTGAACCTGTTAAAAATAAGACTGGCATAATAAATTAAATAGAAGTTAAAGTGATGACATTCCGCCTCGAATGCTCTTTGCATTTATTCCACGCTCGCGGAGCCTTGTTACTGCTCGCACACTGCGAATTCCCAATGCGCACACGATAGCAAATTCTTCGTTCGGTAATTCTTCGAGCCGGTCGAGTAACGAGCCAAGCGGGATAAGCTTTCCGGTGGATGGCGATGCACAAAATTCCCATTCCTCGCGCACGTCAATAAGTGGCATCGGACGGCGAGAGAGTTCTTCCCACGTAATCTCATCCGAATCGTCCTTGCATGCTTCAACTTCATATTGTTTCGCAAGCTTGCGCTCATTGCGGGGTATGCTGCAAGTGAGACATGTGGGATCGCGGCTTATTTTTATGGTACGAAATTTTGCGCCGAACGCATCATACAGCAAAAGCTTTCCCACCAACGGTTCGCCAATCTTTGCAATAATCTTCACCGCTTCCATCGCCATCATCGTTCCCATCACGCCCGCCAGCGCACCGATGACACCGGCTTCGGCGCAGGATGGCGCATCGGCTGCGTTTGGCGGCTCGGGGAACAAGCAACGGTAACACGGCGACCCCTCCCCGACCCTCCCCTTGGTAAGTGGAGGGGGTGCGCAAAGAACCGAAAGTTGTCCTTCGAATCTCAAAATCGATGCAGAGATGAGTGGTATGCCGAGAACGAGACATGCATCGTTAACCAGATAGCGCGTGGCGAAATTATCCGAACCATCGAGCACAAGATGGAAGCCGCGAAGAATATCGAGCGCATTATTTTGCGTGAGCCGTTCACCGAATGCTTGAATATCCACGCCTTCGTTGACTTCCGAAAGGCGCGTTTGAGCAAGCAAAGCTTTTGGTTTTCCCGCGTCTGTTTCGCGATACAAAATTTGCCGGTGAAGATTCGAAACAGCGACCGTATCGTCGTCAACAATTCCAATCGTTCCCACGCCCATCGCGGCGAGATAAAGCGCGGCGGGCGAACCGAGTCCGCCCGCGCCGATGAGGATGACGCGCGCGTCTTTCAGCCGCTCCTGGCCATCTATGCCGAACTCCGGAAGCAGAATTTGTCGCGAATATCGCTGTAACTCGTCAGGCACTAACGGCATGGTGCTCCTCCAATGTTCTGATAAAATGCCGAATAACTTCGGCAGGGTTTTCCGCGTAGCTCACAGCGCTAATCACCGCGATGCCGCCAAGACCGGGGCAAAGAATTTCATCCATATTCGAAGTAGTAATTCCTCCAATCGCAATAACGGGAATCGAGACCGCCGCAATGACCGCGCGCAGTTCCTCCATCGTGCGAGGACTCGAAGATTTTTCTTTCGATCGCGTCGGAAACATGTGCCCAAATCCGACATAATTAGCTCCGCCCCGTTCGGCTTCCAATGCTTGAGCTACATTCGAAGTCGAAATGCCGATGATTGCGTTGGGTCCAAGTAATTTCCGCGCTTCATTCGCGGGCAGATCGTCTTGGCCGAGATGCACGCCATCGGCTCCCACCGCATAGGCGATGTCAGCGCGATCGTTGACGATAAATGTTGCGCGTTGAATAATTTTTCGTAGCGCATCGGCAATTTCGAGGACTTCACTTGTGGGGAGCGATTTCTCTCGAAGTTGCACAACGGCCGCACCTTCCGCTTCCGCAATGCGCGCAAGTTCGCAGGTCCGGGCGAACTCGTATTCGCCAAGAATAATATGAAGGCCTTCAGTGGATTTCATAATCCTCCCAGCGCTTCCTCATATGCTCCAAGCTGTTCGCTGATAGTTGGCGCGGTGAGAAGATCGCTCATCGTTGCAACTCCCCACGCACCGTGATCCCTGCATTGGCGTCCGCGATCGGGTGTCATTCCGCCAATGCCGAGAACGGGAATTTTTGTCGAGCGAGCAATTTTCGACAATGCGCCGAGGCCGCGCGCTTCCATGCCAATGTTTAGTTTGGAAGGAGTTCCAAAGACGGGACCGAACACAATGAAGTCTGCTCCATTTTCTTCAGCGGCCATCGCCCCATGCTGAGAATGAACACTTACGCCGCATAGTAACTTTGGAAATGTTTGGTGGATTCGGCTCGCGGGCCAGCTTGTTTCCGGCAATTGAATTCCATCCGCTTCCACAGCAATTGAGATGTCGGCCCTGTCATTCACAAATAGCTTACAATTTGGTGCCGCATGTCGAATATTCTTTGCAAGTTCGAAAAGTGGCTTTCCTGATAAATCTTTCTCGCGAAGCTGGAATGCGCGCAATCCCGCACGTGCGGCTTCACGCACAAATTCAGTCAAGTCTGGAACGAGCGCGCGATTCCCAATCGCATAGAGCCGGAAATCAAGCATGTGCGATCATACCTCCAATCGGGCTGGAACGCTCGGCCATCAGTCGTTCGGGAATCCTTCTCGCAAGATACGCCGCACGGCCCGCTTCGACGGCAAGCTTCATCGCGCGCGCCATTTGAGCGGGATGCTGGGCGCAGGAAATGGCCGTGTTGAGCAGAATCCCATCCGCTCCTAATTCCATTGCAAGCGCTGCGTGCGAAGCCGTGCCAATTCCCGCATCGATGATGACGGGAATCGAAACTAATTCTCGAATGATCGTGATGTTCGCCGGATTGCGAATGCCGCCGCCGGAACCAATCGGCGCGCCAAGCGGCATCACCACTGCACAGCCCGTATCCGCAAGCTTACGCGCAGTTATGGGATCGTCGTTCGTATAGGGCATCACAATAAATCCGAGCGCAACCAGCTGCGAAGCGGCCTTGAGCAATTCGACCACGTCAGGCATCAGCGTTTCATCGTCTCCGATGACTTCCAGTTTAATCCAATTCGTTTCGAGCGCTTCGCGGGCAAGTTCTGCTGTGAGCACGGCTTCTTTTGCGGTATAGCAGCCGGCAGTGTTGGGCAATATGTGAAACGCTCCGCTTTTCAGCAGGCCCAGAATGCTTTCGCTCGATTGATCTTCCAAATTATAGCGGCGGACGGCTACGGTAACCATTCCCGTCCCGCTTGCCGCGATGGATTCGAGCATCGTCTCGGGATTTGGGTAACGCGCGGTTCCCAAAATCAGCCGCGACGTAAATGTTCGATCTGCTATTTTAAAATAATCCTGCATTTGCTTATCCTCCTTGCACTGCGCGGACGATTTCGATGCGGTCGCCATCGCGCAATGCGTGTTCCTCCCAGCGCGAGCGCGAGACCACCGCATCGTTTACTGCAATGGCTATGCCTCGGCCATCCTCTGGCAGACGAAGTGCGTTTGCCAAATCGTTTACACAGCGCGCTTCCAATTCTTTTGGTTCGCCGCTAATAATAAGTCTTATGGAACTCATGCGACCCATTCCTTTCCTTTTGCACCCAATGGTGAGCGAGAGCCTTCAAGAATATTGGCAGTTACAATTTTCGCCGTTAGCGGCGTCATCAGTATCCCATGCCGCCAATGGCCGGTGGCATAATAGAGGTTTTCTATTTCGGATTTTCCGACGATGGGTCGGTGATTGCGCGTGGCCGGGCGGAAACTGGCGAGCGTTTCTTCGATCTCCAGTTCGTAGATTGCGGGAACGATTTCCCATGCAAAATGGAGAAGTTCCATAATCGGTCCGGCAAGGATGCGTTTGTCGAATCCCACTTCCTCGGCAGTTGCGCCGACGAGGAGGCGGCCATCGTCTTTCGGTGCAAGATACACGCGCGGCGCGCGGATGGACTGCTTGAGGCGCGTGTGCGGCGTCATTCGGAGTCCGATCATTTGTCCTTTTACGGGGCGCACGGGAATCGCCGGCACAAGTCCTTTGATTGTCGATGACCATGCTCCAGCCGCGATGGTAATGCTACGAGCAGCCATCTCTTCCTCTCCAAAACGAACGGCAACTGCACTACCATTGGCACTTACGATCTCTGAAATTTTGCAATGCTCTCGCAGCACGCCGCCGCGCTTTAAAAATGCGGCTTTCAACGCAAGGCACAGTTGCCGATTATTGATTTGCGCCTCTTGTTCGAGCCATAGCGACGCGGTAACTTTTGTACTAAGGAGCGGTTCCCGATCTCGCGTAGCGTCGCCACTCAGGCGTTCCACGGGAATATTCGCTTGCGTTCGAAAATTATATTGCCGGTCAAGCTCACGAGCTTCATCGGCATTCGTGGCGAGTACGAGCGCGCCGCATCGATCGAACTGCGGGACAAGCGCTCCTGCATCCTCGCACAGTTCATCCAGAAATTGCGGATAGAGGTCGAGGCTGCGCAGACCCTCTTCGTAAATATCCAAATCTTCGAAGCCAGCTTCGGCGCGTGGCGAAAGCATTCCCGCCGCGACCCACGCGGCACTCGAACGCGCTGCTTCGCCCGCTTCAAAAATCTCGACATGCTCGGCGCCTTCACGAAGCAAGCGCCAACCGATTGCGAGGCCCATGATGCCGCCGCCAACGACAATGTGTGGTTTTGTGTCGGTCATTTTTTTATTGTCATTGCGAGGAGGATCGCGGAGCGTCAGCGGAGCTGATCCGACGAAGTAATCCCAAGTTCGATGGCGGGATTGTTTTGTCGAATCGAACTCTCTTCGGTCGTTCGACTCCCCTCGCAATGACCTATTCTAAAACTCCATCCAAAGGAATCGTATACAGTTCACTTCCAGCCGCGGCGAACTCTCTGCTCTTGTCCTCCATGCCAGCCGCAATTGCTTCTTCTTCCGCAACGCCCTGTTCAGCCGCATATCTTCGAACGTCCTCCGTAATCTTCATCGAGCAAAAATGCGGGCCGCACATGGAACAGAAATGTGCGGTCTTCGCGCCTTCCTGCGGGAGTGTTTCGTCGTGATAGGATCTGGCGCGTTCAGGATCGAGCGCAAGATTGAACTGATCTTCCCATCGAAATTCAAAGCGCGCTTTGCTGAGCGCATTGTCGCGTAGTTGCGCGCCCGGATGTCCTTTCGCAAGATCGGCGGCATGTGCCGCAATTTTATACGCAATGACGCCTTCGCGTACATCGTTTTTATCCGGAAGTCCCAAATGCTCTTTCGGCGTGACATAGCAAAGCATTGCGCAGCCAAACCATCCGATCATCGCCGCGCCGATGGCGCTGGTGATGTGATCGTAACCCGGCGCGATGTCCGTCGTTAGCGGTCCGAGCGTATAAAACGGCGCTTCATAACAATCGCGCAGTTCGAGTTCCATATTTTCTTTGATAAGCTGCATCGGCACATGGCCGGGGCCTTCGATCATGACTTGGCAATCATTGTCCCATGCGATTTTCGTGAGTTCGCCGAGCGTGCGAAGTTCGGCTAATTGTGCTTCATCGTTCGCGTCCGCAATCGAGCCGGGACGCAGGCCATCGCCTAAGGAAAACGATACATCATACGCGCGCATGATCTCGCAAATTTCCGCGAAGTGGGTATAAAGAAAGCTCTCGGTGTGATGTGAAAGACACCACTTCGCCATGATGCTTCCACCACGCGAGACGATGCCCGTCATGCGGTTAGCAGTCATCGGCACGAACGGCAACCGGACTCCGGCGTGGATCGTGAAATAATCCACGCCCTGCTCGGCTTGCTCGATGAGCGTGTCGCGGAATATTTCCCACGTCAGTTCCTCGGCGCGGCCATCTACTTTTTCGAGCGCTTGATAAATGGGAACCGTTCCAATCGGAACCGGCGCGTTTCGAATAATCCACTCGCGCGTTTCGTGAATGTGCTTGCCGGTCGAAAGGTCCATCACCGTATCCGCGCCCCAGCGAATGGCCCATAGCATTTTTTCGACTTCTTCTTCGATCGAACTTGCAATGGCGGAATTGCCAATGTTTGCGTTGATCTTCACGAGAAAATTGCGTCCAATGGCCATCGGCTCGCATTCCGGATGGTTGATATTCGATGGAATAATCGCGCGGCCGCGAGCGACTTCGTCGCGCACAAATTCCGGTGTGATAACTTTGGGAATGAATGCGCCGTAGGGATTGCCTTGATGTTGATGAAAGATGGAATTTCTCACAGATGCTCGCTCGACGGGCACGGAATTATTTTCTCGAACAGCAACAAATTCCATCTCTGGTGTGATGATGCCGCGCTTGGCATAATACATTTGCGAAACAGCGCCGCCTATTTTTGCTTTGAAAGGTTTTCGCTTCAAGCCTGGAAAATATTCGAGCTTTGCTTTTTCTTTCGAAAAGGCCCGAACGAGTTGATCTTCGTTCGAGTAACCATTGTCTTCGGGCCGCACATGGCGCCCTTCATATTCTTCGACATCTCCACGCCGGATCACCCATTCACGCCGCATGGGCGCAAGCCCTTGCCGAACATCGTGCATGGTGACCGTTCCATCCGGCGCAACGCCTTGCTCACTTGCGGGGCCGGTCGTATCATACACGCGAACAGGCGGATTCTCTTCGTAACCATTTGCGAGCTTGGTGTGCGTCAGCGTGATCTCGCGGAATGGTACGCGAATGTCAGGATGCAGTGAGCCGCTTGTATATACTTTGCGGCTGTTTGGAAATGGTCGTAGAATGGTTTCTTCCATATTAATTCAAGGCTAACGGTGGATACTGGAAAATCTCCTGACCGGAGCCGAGCGGCATCGCGCGATCCAGCATGGAGGTGATAAATTCTTTTGCCGCGAGAACGGAATGTCGAAGCGGTAACTGTTTTGCGAGGCAGCTTGCGATTGCGGAGGAAAGCAAACAGCCCGTGCCATGCGCTTGCCTGATGCTTCGTGGTGCAGAGATCCATTCGATTCCAAGACCATCGTAGAACAGGTCGCGCGATTCTTCACCCTCGGAGTGCCCGCCTTTTATCAGCATTGCTTTCGCACCCATGTCATGCAATCGGAGTGAGGCATGAATGATCGAATCGTCTGTCACTATTGTCAATCCCGTCAAGACTTCAGCTTCCGGCAGATTCGGCGTAACGATCGTCGAGAGTGGAAGCAATTGTTCTTTCAGGATTTCAATGGCGTCCTCATCGAGGAATCGAACGCCATTCGATGATGCAATAATGGGATCGAGTACCGTCGGCACGTTTTGCGCTGCAATAAATTCCGCAACGACACGCACCACGTCCGCCGTCGTAAGCATGCCGATCTTGATCGCCTCAATTTTTATATCGTTAGCAAGAGCGGCGAGTTGAGCGTGAACAAGTTCGGCGCTTACCGAATTCGTGGAAATAACTCCCGAGGTATTTTGAACGGTAACGGCGGTAACGATGCTCAGACCATGAACGCCGAAATGCTGAAAAGTCTTGAGATCGGCCTGAATGCCGGCGCCGCCCGTTGGATCGGCGCCGCCAATGGTAAGCACAACCTTCGGGTGCTCTCGAAAGGAGCGTCCGTTCGTGTTAAGCGAATCGAATGGATGATTAGTAAGAGTCATTTCCGCGTTCCCCACGCTGGCATTATCCAGATCGGGTCCCTGGGGTATTTCTCAGCCGCGCCATCGGTCAAAATCGCGCAAGCACCCCCATCGGAAGTTAGTATCGTCCAAACAGACAGCAGGAATGGAAGAATTCCGAATGGGGATGAAATCAATCGGCCCTTTGCGAAGTTCAGCACAAGGCGCGAGATCGAGCTTCGACGCGCAACACCCTCAGGTCGTACCCACTCTAACAACACTATACGGAACATCTATGATCGGAATGAAGGCGGAGAAATACCTGCTCCAGATCGAGGCCGGCGGCACGGTCTCGGTGAAGGTCCGGCATGGTTTTGGCGCGGCGGGCGAGGAAGTCCAGAAACTTTTAGATGCCGTCAACCCGGAGCGCATTCGCGTGAAAATCGAGGGACAAGAGCGCGAAGCAGTGTTTTTCCCCGGACGCCCGCAGCGATTGGCTGATATTAAGCAGAAGATCAAATCACTTTCGTTCGGCAGCTAAATGAAATTGCTCGCGCGATTGCTATTCGTATGTTTGGCTGGCGGCTTGTGGATGGGCTGTTCCGATTCCACTGCCTACCAGCCAAGCTATCCGCTCACCCTTACTGTGGATTCTTTAAATGAGTCGAGCCCGATTAATTATGTCTTCACGTTGCGAGTAACCAAAAATGGCGTTCCCATTTCCGGCGCAACGCTCGAACAGACGGACGATCCTACGGGCGCCATGTTCAATCCGCTTACGAAAGGAATGACGTCAGATAGCGTTGGTGTATTTCCGGACGTTACGATTGGAGTCAATGATACGCTTTCTCGCGTCGCATTTCAAGCGATAAAAGACACGGTCGTGAATAATGTTAAAGACACACTCTTGAGCAATTTCATCCTCTGGCCAGCCGAATAACAAGCGATTATGGGATGCGCCTACGCCATCCGGTAATAGCTTCCTTAACCATGGTTGGATGAGTGCTTCCGGCGGATTTTTTTTCGATAAGGCTTCGTCGAGGATCGAGATATTCGAAAATATCGGAATCGAAGCGTTCCGAAAAATTTCGGTATTCGTTGAGCGTGAGTTTGTCCAGATTTTTCCCTTGTTGTTCCGCAAAAGTGACGATCCTGCCGGAAATGTGATGCGCTTCCCGGAACGGAACCTTCTTTTCTCGAACGAGATAATCTGCTATTTCGGTAGCCATTAATGCTCCGCTTGCGGCCGATCTCATGCGTTCGATGTTAAAGGTCGTCTCACGCAGTATGAGCGCCATCATTTCCAAACTATCGCGCGTTGTTTCGATCGCATCGAACATGGGCTGCTTATCTTCTTGCATGTCGCGGTTGTAGGCGAGCGGCAAGCCTTTCATCAGCGTGAGCAGATTAATAAGCGCGCCATAAACCCGCCCGACTTTGCCGCGAATCAGCTCCGCCATGTCGGGATTTTTCTTTTGCGGCATGATGCTCGATCCCGTTGTGACCGCGTCCGACATGGTGACAAACCCAAATTCCCGCGTGGACCAGACGACGAGTTCTTCGGCCATGCGGCTGAGGTGCATCATAATGATTGCACACGCGCTTGCAAGCTCGATCAGGTAATCGCGGTCGCTCACGGCATCAATGCTGTTTTCGAGCACGCTGGCAAAGCCGAGTTCCCGCGCCGTCATTGCACGGTCGATGGGATAGGACGTTCCAGCAAACGCGGCAGCTCCAAGCGGAGAATAATCCACGCGGTGCAGCACATCGCCGAGTCGCTCTCGGTCTCGCGCGAGCATTTCCACATACGCGAGCAAATGATGGGAAAGAAGCACCGGCTGTGCGCGCTGAAGATGCGTATAGCCGGGCATGATTGCGTCAATATATTCTTCTGCTTTATCGAGCAACACGCGAATTACTTCCGAGGTCTTATCGGCGAGTTCAGGGATCGCATGTTTCAAGTAGAGCCGTTCATCAGTTGCAACCTGATCGTTGCGGCTGCGGCCCGTGTGCAGTTTGCCGCCAACAGCGCCGATCTTTTCGGTGAGACGTTGTTCAATGGCGAGATGCACATCCTCCATCGAATCGTCGAATCGAAACGTGCCCGCTTCGATCTCGTTTGCAATATCTTCAAGTCCGGCGATGATGGCGTTCGCCTCCTCTTTTGTAATAATTCCCACTTCACCGAGCATTCGCGCGTGCGCGATCGAGCCACGAATATCTTCGCGCCATAGTTTTCCATCCAGCGCGATGCTGGACGAGAAAAGGTGCGCGATTTCTGAGATTGCCTCCTGAAATCGGCCACCCCAAAGCGTGGTGGGAGTTGGCATTACGCGATTTCCTGCTCGCGCTCCACGACCTCAACGGTGCGGGCAAGCGTTCGGAGCGGAAGCGAAAAGATTTTCGAAAAACCTTCGCCCGCCGCGTGATCGAAGGTGTCCTCGGAAGTGTACGACGCGAGCGCCTTATCGTAGAGCGAGTTCGGAGAAGTGCGCGAAAGGATGCGAAGATTGCCCTTATACATCTCCACCACGACGGTGCCATTGACGCGTGTTTGTGTTGCATCGACAAACGCATCGAGCGCCGTGCGCAGTGGTGAGAACCACAGGCCGTTATAGACAAGCTCGGCGTAATCCTGCGAAAGTTTTGCCTTTGCGTGAGCCGTCCATTTATCGAGCGTGATGCGTTCGAGTTCGGTGTGCGCGAAATGCAGAAGCGTCGCCCCAGGCGCTTCGTATATCTCACGAGATTTAATTCCGACGAGCCTGTTTTCGATCATATCCAATCGGCCAATGCCATGCTCGCCGGCCAGATGATTGAGCATACGAATGAGGTCAACCGCGCCGATCTTCTCCTCATTCAGCGCGATGGGAACTCCATTATCAAAGGTAATGGTGATGGATTCTGGTTTATCCGGCGCTGCGGTTGGTGAAACGGTGCGTTGATACGCATCTTCCGGCGGTGCGACGGTTGGGTCTTCCAGCACGCCGCATTCGATGCTCGTGCCCCAAAGATTTTCGTCGATGGAATACGGATTGGCCTTTGTTGCCGACACCGGAATACCGCGCTCGGCGCAATAAGCGATTTCATCCTCGCGCGATTTGAATGGCCAATGCCTGACCGGCGCAATCACGCGCAGATCGGGAGCTAATGCCCACACGCCTGCATCGAAACGAACCTGATCGTTCCCCTTGCCCGTGCAGCCATGCGCGACGACGGTGCATTCTTCCTTGCGCGCTATCTCGACAAGTGTTTTTGCCAAGAGTGGTCGGCCCAGGGCCGTCGCTAACGGATACACACCTTCGTATAGCGCGCCGGCTTTCAATGCGCGAAAGCAAAAATCCTCCGCGAACTGTTTTTTGAGATCGATGAAATACGCGGCTTTCGCGCCAAGCTGGTATGCTTTTTCGGTAATCCCGCGCAATTCTTTTTCTTGACCGAGATCGCCGGAAACGGTGACGATCTCCGCACCAAATTCCTCTTGCAGCCACGAGGCAATAACGGAAGTATCCAATCCTCCGGAAAACGCCAGCGCGATGCGAGCGCCTTCTAAGCCGCCAAGTCCATTCACATTGTTCATTGTTATTCTCCTGTAATAAATCCTCGAAGTTCTTTTGCGAGCCGGTTCAAATCTTTCGCGGAGCGTGGCGCGACAAAAATAGTATTATCGCCCGCGATCGTGCCGAGAATGAACGGCGACTGCAAGGAATCGATGACCTCCGCCACGCCATGCGCGCGGCCCGCGAGCGTTTTGATGACGATCATGGAATCGTTCCGTTGAATGTCGCGCACTTCATAACTCAGAAGCGAATAGACGCGGCGATCCTTGCTCTTTTCATCAAGGGTGTAGCGCGGGCCTTCGGTCGTTCCCGCGCGGCTAATACCCATCTCGATGAGATCGCGCGAAAGCGTGGCCTGATTCACATCGTAGCCCGCCTTTTTCAGCAGGCGTTGAAGCTCCTCATGGGAACCTACTTGCTTGTTCGTTACGATTTCACGAATGGTAAATTGTCTCTTGTTCTTGCTCATATAGTTGTGGGACGGGGCGCATCGTAGTCGATGCGTGTAACCCGTCAAATGCGTTTGCGTTGCCGATGCCCGCGCCGCCATCGGCCAGCAGCGTGGTAAGAATCGCCTTTTGCACATGCAACCGATTCTCCGCCTGATCGAAAACAACGGAATGCGCGGAATCCATTGCGTCGCTTGTAATTTCTTCCCCACGATGCGCTGGCAGACAGTGCATCACGAGCGCATTCGGATGCGCGAGTGTCAAAAGCTTCCGATTTACCTGATAGGCTTTAAACACTTGCGTTCGCGCGGCCTGCTCCGATTCCTGCCCCATGCTGGTCCAGACATCGGTGTAGATCACATCGGCGCTATCGGCGGCAATGCGCGGGTCGTCTAAAATTTCTATCGTGCTGATGCCGCTCTCCGTGGCGTATGCAAGAATAGCTGGATCGGGATGATAACCAGCCGGTGCGGCTATAGCAAGGTGCATCGGATAAATCGCAGCCATTTCGAGCCACGAATGAGCGACATTGTTGCCATCGCCCACGAACGCGATTTTCAGCCCCGGCGTGAGTTTGCCATGCTGTCGAATCGTATAAAGATCGGCAAGAATCTGGCACGGGTGCGAGCGGTCGGTCAGCGCGTTGATAACCGGCACGCTCGAATGTTCCGCCAGTGCGAGCAGGATATTGTGATCGAAGAGCCGCGCGACAATGCAATCGGAATAGGAAGAGAGTACCCGCGCGACATCGGCGACGGACTCGCGCTCGCCAAGGCCAATGCCTTCATTCGACAGATAGAGAGAAGTTCCACCAAGCTGCGACACGCCGACCTCGAACGAGACGCGCGTTCGAAGCGAAGGCTTTTGAAACAAGAGCGTAACGTGCTTGCCCGTCAGAGGCTTTGCGTCGGAGTGCTTCAGCACGTCGGTCAGGTGCATCAGGTCTTCCACATCCTGTTTCGACATCACGGTCAGATCGAGCAGATCGTACTTACGCTTTTCTTCTTTCGAGTGGGTCGTGCTGATAATGGCAGGATTTCCAAAGACTTTTTCTTCCCGGATAATCTGCGTGCCTACGCCTTCGTGTGTAAAAATTTCGAGTAGCAGCGAATGTTTTGCAGCGCCATTGATTAAGTGAACTTTCTTCACCCCATTGGCAAGCGCATCGAAAGCCGCGTTCACTTTCGGTATCATCCCACCATTGATGATGTTTTCTTTCATCAACTGCTGCGAACGGGTGTTGGTGAGCGTGGGAACCAGTTCGCCATCCACGAGCACGCCTTCGGTGTCGGTCAGGAAAAAAAGTTTTTCCGCGCCGAGCGCCTGCGCGATGGCGCTGGCGGCAAGATCGGCATTGATATTATAGATTTCGCCGTTCTCCGCTACGCCAATCGGCGCGATGACCGGCATGACGCCCGAAGCAATCAGCGTGTTCAACCACTCGGCATTTACCTTTTCCACTTGCCCGACCAAGCCGAGATCGTATCCCTTCGGCGCAAATTTCTTCGCCGTGATAAGGGTGTTGTCGATGCCGCAAATCCCAACTGCGCTGCCGCCCGCACGATTGATGAGCGCGACAATCTCCTTATTCACGCTGCCGGCGAGCGTCATCACGACCGTTTTCAACGTCGCTTCATCGGTATAACGCTGCCCGCCGACAAAGCGGCTTTCCATGCCGAGCTTTGTCGAAAGTTCCGTCACTTCATTCCCACCGCCGTGGACGATGACGACGTTAATGCCGATTTTTTTCAGCAACGTAGCGTCCTTTGCGAACGACTCTTTCAGCAATTCGTCCATCATCGCCGCGCCGCCGTATTTGATGACAAAGGTCGTGCCTTCGTACCGCTGAATGTACGGAAGCGCGCTGGTAAGGATTTCTTCTTTGGTCTGTATCATGTGTTCCGTGTAGCCGTGACCTTTAGGCCACGGTGTGTTTGTTTTCGCTCCGCGACCGTGACCTAAAGGTCACGGCTACACATTTACGATCTATAGCTTGCGTTAATGTGTACGTATTCCTTCGAGAGATCGCACGTCCAGAAACAGGCGCTCTCGGTGCCCTGATTAAGATTAATGGTGACGGTAATATTCTCCTGCGAAAAAATTTCTTTGGCTTTTATCTCGTCGATGACAATGGCGTAATTCCTACCAAGCACGGGAAGTTCGTTAAAAAATAATTCCACGTTCGCCGGATCGAATTCGATGCCCGAATAGCCGATGGCCGCGAGAATCCGGCCCCAATTAGCATCGCCGCCGTGGATCGCTGTCTTCACAAGATTGCTATTGGCCACGGCGCGCGCTGCTTGCAGCGCCTCGGCTTCGGTTCGAGCGCCTTTCACAGCGATGTCCACGAGCTTGGTCGCGCCTTCGCCATCGCGAGCGATCATTTTAGCAAGACGCACGAGCACATATTCCAGCGCCTGTTCGAACAGATCGAATGCGTTCGTTCCTTCAACTAATGCTGGCGCGCCCGACATCCCATTCGCCAAAATCACCGCCATGTCGTTCGTGCTCATGTCACCATCGACGGAGATGCGATTGAAGGATCGGTCGATCAGGCGCGCAAATGTTTTTTGTAATAATGGTTGAGGAATGCTCGCATCGGTTGTGAGGAAGGCGAGCATCGTCGCCATATTCGGCGCAATCATCCCGGAACCTTTTGCAATGCCACCGATCCTAAACCTCTCCCCTGCCCCCCTCCTTGGTAAGGAGAGGGGTTCTATTGTTACTTCGACCGCAATTTCCTTCGCGTAGGTATCCGTCGTCATGATCGCTTGGGCAGCGTCCATGCTTCCATTCGCGGAAAGCAATGCGGGAAGTTGTTCGATGCCCGAAATAACATTTTCCATCGGCATATACTGCCCGATCACGCCGGTGGAAGAGACGAGCACTTCCTCGTCTGCAATACCAAGCGTCAAGGCGGTTTCGCGCACCATCTGCCACGCATCCCGCATGCCTTGCTCGCCAGTGACGGCATTCGCGTTGCCGCTGTTGACAATAATCGCGCGGCACTTGTTTTCACCTCGGCCAAGAATTTCTTTATCGACGATGAGCGGCGCGGCAACCACTTTATTCAAAGTAAAAACTGCGGCGACATTAGCCGGAACCTCGCTCACGATAAGCGCAACATCTTTTTTTACCTTGCGGATGCCGCAATATATTCCGGCCGCAGTAAATCCTTTTGGCGCAGTAATGCCACCGGAGATTTCACAGAAGCCAAACTCCCCCGCCTTTCCAAGGCGGGGGGCGGGGGGTGGTTGGAGTGGCGTGAGGGTAAGACCACCCCCTGCCCCCTCCTTGAAAAGGAGGGGGTTCATAATAATCCCTCCGTTTCGGGAAAGCCGCAGACGAGGTTCATATTTTGAATGGCTTGTCCCGCCGCGCCTTTGACGAGATTGTCGAGCGTGGAAATAATTATCACCTGATTGCGCTCAGGCAAAACTCGCGCGTAAATATCGGCGAAATTCGTATTGGTCACGCGGCGAATCTCAGGAATACTCGTTGGCAGCCGGACGAATGGCTTATTCGAATAATGCTTTTGAAATGCCGCTTGCACATCGCTTTCCGAAAACGCGCCCGAAAGCTCCGCGCAAATCGTCGAGTAGATTCCCCGCGTAACAGGAATAAGATGGGGCGTGAATGTGATCTTCACCTCTTGCTCGGAAATCTCTCTAAGCACGGTCTCGATTTCGGGAATATGCTGATGATCGCCAATACGATAGGCCTTCACGTTCTCGTTCACTTCCGCGAAGGAATATTCAATCGACGCTTTCCTTCCCGCGCCGGAAACGCCGGACATGGCGTTGATAATAATCGAATCCGGCTCGATCATCCCCTCGACCAATAGCGGCGCAAGTGCAAGAATGACGCTCGTTGCGTAGCATCCGGGATTTGCAACGAAGCGGGCCGCGCGAATGGCATCGGCATTCCATTCGGGAAGTCCATAGACAGCTTCATCTAAAATGGCGCCGGAAGTTTGCGGCTTATTGTAGAATTTCTCGAAGAGCGCGCGATCCTTCAAACGATGATCGCCGCCGAGATCGATTACAATTTTGCCTCGATCGAGAAGCGCCGGAGCAATTTCCATTGACTCGCCATGCGGAAGCGCGAGAAAGCAAACTTCCGCTTCGATCTCGTCGGCGCTGGAGAATTCTTCAAAAACGGCGCCCTCATCACTCCACGCATGAACGCTGCTGACGGCCGCTCCCGCCAAGCTTTTCGCAAACGCACGTTCAAGCTGCATGCTCGGGTGCCGCGCAAGCAAACGCATCAGTTCGCCGCCTGCATAGCCCGAAGCCCCAAAGACTGCCGTTCGCATCTGTTTCATCGTCAGAAACGGTAACATGCATAATTATGCAGAAAGTTGCATAATTATGCAGCCCAACGGAAATTTAATATTGGCTTCCATTTCTGCCGTATTTTTGTTCTTTTCAGAACTTATGACAAAAAGACAATTCGTCGTTCTCGCATTCCGGCTGTTCGCGCTGTATCTGATAATTAATTTGGTGCCACATATCGACACGATGGCAAGTGGGAGCGGACGTCGTGTCACGATCACTGAGGTCGTTACGATTTGTAACTACCTCTATTTCATTTATCTCTTGTGGATGAAAGGCGAGTGGTTAATGGAAAAAGTTTTTGCGATTCCTGTGCTCTCTGACGTTAGCACGGAGGAAACACAAGAAGCCGATCCAATGCAACCACAGATGACCGCAGAGATTGTACCCCGAAATCCCGATGATGAAGCACCTGAGATAATGGATTACTATGAAGCTCCGATCTCAATGGAGAGCATCGAAATACTCCTGCTCTGTCTCGTTGGTCTTTGGACTGCTTTTGCAGCGATTCCTAATGTGGTAAGGGAGATCAATGACGCCATTGAAAATCCTATGTTTAGTTACGGATTATGGATTTCAATTAGATGGCATATTCTTCCTGACTTTATCCAACTCGTTCTCGGCATCTGGCTCTTTCTTCGTCCCTGGCAATTTCAGGGATGGATCGAGAAGTTTAAGCCGAAAGCAACTACTGCCGACGATGAGAGTGATTCGAAGTTGTCATCCTGAGCGGAGCAATTCGACCGAAGGGAGAATTGCGGAGTCGAAGGATCTCATGTGGCTTGGCAGTCAGGTATACTGCATGAGATTCTTCGACTGCGCAAAAACTCCGCTGAAGCTGCGTTTTTGCTTCGCTCAGAATGACATGGTTACAAAAGCAGGGTTATTAAATTACAATTCTAACCTTTGCCGCAGCTTCTTTCGCGCGTTCGCGTAAAACATTTATCGGAGTTCCCAATTTATCGCTGGCAAGCGCAACGCCCATTCTGCGGTACTTGCGCGCAGTGGGTTTGCCGAAAATTCGGATTTCAACTCCAGGAATTGATAAAGCATCGGCAATGCCTTCATAACTCGGTTCATTTTGCGATTCTTCGGGCGCGAGAATCACCGCGCTTGCTCCGGCGCGCTCGATCGTAATAGCGGGGATTGGCAAACCAAGCACGGCGCGAGCGTGAAGTTCGAACTCCGTCAGGTTTTGCGATCCGCTCATCGTGACCATGCCGGTATCGTGCGGGCGTGGTGAAAGTTCCGAAAAATAAACGCCATCCGTGTTCGACAAAAAGAATTCCACGCCCCAAATACCAAATCCCGTCAGCGACTTTGTGACCGCGCCCGCCATGCGCTGCGCTTCGGCAAGATGTTCCACGCTGATTTCTGCGGGCTGCCAGCTTTCCATGTAATCGCCGC